>NZ_BAAANJ010000035.1:0-9028 GCF_039529735.1 Agromyces neolithicus | reverse complement strand
TACTATGTGTATATGGCAAAGACACTGAGCAAAGACGAACTTGTCGAGCGGGCGCGCGCCTTCGAGGCGGATCGCATCAACGCGATCCACGTCCTCGCCGACGCACACCAGAACATCACGAATGTGCGCGAAGCCGCCGAGCGCGAACTCGCAGAGGTCGCGCGACAGACCGCGGCGCGCGTCGCCGATGCTGAGGGCGACGAAGTGCGCGCGTACAGCGCTGCGATCGCGGCAGGGTGGACACCGGACGCTCTGCGAAAGATCGGCTTCGGCGAGCCCGACAAGAAGGCTCGCGTGCGTCGGAAGTCGGCACGCAAGTCGGCCGCGACGTCGCCTGCTGCCGCGAGCGGCAGCGAGGCGACGGCCTCCGACCAGTAACGCAACCCCCTGACCACCTGTGGACGGCACGAGCTATTTCCTTCGGGCTCGTCCCGCCCACAGGTGGACAGCGGGACCCCGATCGTCCGCCCGCACACAGGTCGCACCGTCGCCTCCCAGGGGCACGCTTCGGTAGCGCTCAGTGCGACCTGTGCACGGCCTCGTTAAGTGCGTGGTCACCTTCCCCCAAGAGCCGTGATCACTACACGCTCAGAGCCCCCGTCAAGGGCGCTTCGCGTCGCTCTGCGATGCGGCTGCGCCGCACCGTTGACGGGGGCTCTTCGTGTGTACGGCGGCAGCTATCAGGGGGAAGGCAAGATGTGGGATCGAGTGCTGCGGAAGCGTGCCTCTATCGCTCGATCTCGGCCCGTTCGTAGGGCTTGCTCGGCGCGTGTGTGTTGCGCGTCGTCGGCGTCGAGACTCCGGCCGTCGTCGGCCCGGAGGGGAACGACGCTGAGAGGAGACTTCTCTGGGCGGGAGCTGGCTCGGAGGGCACCTCGTCAGTCGGCTTGTTCGATGCTGCCAGTGCTGCATCGACATCGGCGACACGCTGCTGTGCAGCCTTCAGAGCCTCAGCGTGAGGGAAGGCCTTGCCGAGGCGCGCCTCGGCTTCTTCCGCCTCTCCCACCGAGCGCGCTATGCGCGTCTCAGACTCCGAGATGTTGCGTGCGATCGCGGTCGTCTTGTTCTCGAGCGTGCGCACGAGACCGATAGTGCCGGCGCCGAGTTCGTCGAACCGAACGTTGCCGCCCGAGTACGGAACGCCCTCGAGCGCGAGGTGCGCACGAACGTCGGTCTTCCACTCGACGGTGACTCGTTCGGCGCGCACCGTGATGGTGTGGCCGGCGATGGTGCCGAGCGTCAGCGGGTGCTCGGAGTTCGCGCGGATGATCGCGAGCTCACTGCGTTCCGCCCAGGCGGCGATCGCGGTAGCCGCGTCCTGTCGGCTGTCGTAGCTGCGGCCGTCGACAACCATCCTGAAGGCATCGCCGCTGACGTCAACGGTGCGGCCAGCCGCGATCCGGAGTGCGGTCAGCATGTGCTCGTGCACGCCGATCGACTCTCGCGCGTTCTGCGCGCGGTGGCGGAGTGCGGCCTGCGCACGGTGGTGCGCGGTCTCCTGGCGTCGAAGCTTCTGGAACTCGGAGTCAGCGTTGGCCTTGTCGAGCACGAGCGGGTTGCCCGAGGCGAGTGCTTTCGCCTCGGCGGCCGAGAGAGCGGTGTCGCCGATGTCCTCGATCTCGCGGGTGTCGAGACGGCCGCGCATGATCTGCGCGATGAACTTCGCTTTGCGTCCCACGGTCTGCCACGAGTAGGCGTCGAAGGAACGCTCGACGACGTAGCGGTAAATGCCGACCTCGGCGTTCTGGTTGCCCTGGCGGATGCCGCGGCCGTCGCGCTGCTCGAGGTCGGCCGGCCGCCACGGGCAGTCGATATGGTGCAGCGCAGTGATGCGCGCCTGCACGTTGGTTCCGACGCCCATCTTGCCGGTCGAGCCGATGAGCACGGAGACGTGGCCGGCGCGCGCGGCCGCGAACAGCCGGCCCTTGGCCTTGTCGTCCTTCGCCTCGTGAATGAACCGGATCGAGTCGGACGGCATGCCGGCCTCCACGAGCTTCGCCTTCAGCTCGTGGTAGGCGTCCCACCGCTTGTCGTTCGGTGTGCCGAGGTCGCTGAAGACCATCTGCATTCCGCCGCGGATGGGGCTCGTCTGGCCGCTCACCTCGTCGCGGTACTCGTTGTTCCTGGTGCGCTCCCACTCCTGCACGATCTGCGTCGCTACGGCGTCGAGCTTGACGACGCCGGACTGCTCGGAGAACTGGTCGATCAGGCGGAGGTCGAGGGCTGCTTTGCGGCCGTCTCCAGCGATCCAGAGCATGTTGTCTTCGTCGGCGGTGACGGTGCGGTTCTGCACCGCTTCGGCCCGGTCGGCGATCTGCCCGATGTACTCCTCGAGCTCGGGGGTGGGGTCGAGCACGATGGTCTCGATCTCGCGCTTGCCGTCGCTGGGTCGCTCACGGATGAGCGGGACGGGCAGCTTGAGGTCTTCGCCGGTCTTCACGTCCGCGAAGGTGTGCCACATGCGCAGCATCTCGGGCACGTTCTGGAAGCGTGCGAATCGGGTCTTGAGCCGGAACCCTCCGGCCGGCCCCATCTCCATCTCGGTGACCTGAGAGCCGAACGTCGCGGCCCAACCGTCGAAGCTCGTCACGCCCGCCGCCTCGAGCAAGTCGGGGCGCAGGTACCGCTGCATCACATAGGCCTCAGTGACAGAGTTCGCGAGCGGTGTCGCGGTCGCCATCGTCGCCACGCGGTCGCCGTGGCGGCCGCGGAGATACTCGAGCTTCATGTGCAGGTCAGACGCCTGCTGGCTGCCCTCGATACCAGCGTCCTGGATGTTCGATGCGGTGGCGAGGTTCTTGTACATGTGAGCCTCGTCGACGACGAGATAGTCGATGCCCATGTCCTCGAACGAGACGCCGTGGTCGCGCTCGATCGCGAGCATCTTCTTCTGCCGCTCCTCGAGCGAGAGGATGCGCTTCTCGATGCGCTTGACGCTCATCGCGTCGGCTTCCTTCGCTTCGACAAGCGCGGCCCGCATCTCGCTGATCTGGCCGTTGATGTACTCGGCTTGAAAGTCCGGCGAGATGCCGATCTTCTTGAACGCCGACTGGGTGAGCACGATGCCGTCCCAGTCGTTCGCGGCGGCGCGGGCGACGAACAGCCGGCGCTTGTCGCCGGTGAGCTCGTTGGTCGATGCGGCGAGGATGCGGGCTTGCGGGTACGCCTGCAGCCACTCGCGCGAGAACTGCTCGAGCATGTGGTTCGGCACGACGATCGCGGGCTTGTTGATCAGGCCCATGCGGCGCATCTCGGTGGCGCCGACGATCATCTCGAGCGTCTTGCCCGCGCCGACCTGGTGGAACAGGCCAACGGCCGGTTCGGCGATCATGCGGGCGACCGCGGCGCGCTGGTGGGGGCGCAGCGTGAAGGTCGCGGCGAGACCGGGCAGGGTGAGGTAGTCGCCGGCCTGCGAGTAGTCGCGCAGCACGATCGAGTTGAACCTGCGGTTGTACACGTCGGAGAGCTCGGCGGCGCGCGCCGGGTCCTCCCAGACCCATTCGGAGAATCGTGTCTGCAGCGCGTCGGCTTTCTCCTGAGCCGCGGTGGTCTCGACGGGGTTGAGCACCTTGCGCTTCTTGCCCTCCGAGGTCTCCACCTCGTCGTGCACCTCGATGCGACGCTGCTCCATGACGGCCTGCGCGATGTCGGCCGCCGGCCGACGCATCGTGCCCCATTCGTCGGTGGCGAGCACGCCGGCGCGGTAGCCGCGAACCTCCCACGCGCCGGGCATCGGGTTCTCCACCCGGATGCTTCGGTCGTTGAGCAGCTCGCGCAGGAACTGCTCGTGGATCTCGGGCGAGATCCACACCGAGCCGAGGCGCGCCTCGATCTGCTCGATCCCGATCGGGTCGGGAATCACCGCCTGCAGGGCCTCGACGTTCACGGTGAAGCGTGCGTCGGTCTCCGCGGCCGCGGCCGCGGCGTCGAGCTTCGTGCGCACCTCTCCAGAGAGGTACTCGGGCGCGTGCACGAGCTCACCGCTCGTCGGGTCTTCGTAGACCAGCGTGCCGAGCTGCGCGCGCGCTTCCTCGGCGTCGACGCCGAGCAGATGCGCGACGACCTCGAGGTCGACACGTCCGGTCTCGTCGAGCGAGAGTGCGATCGCTTCGGCGGGCGTCTCCGCGCCCTGCTTGGCCGGGCGCGGCACGACGACGCGCTGCAGGAGCAGCGATGCCGGGGCGCTGGTCTGCTCGGTCTCGTCGAACCGCTCAAGGGCGCGCACGAGCGCGCTCTGCGGGTCCTGCTTGAACGTCGCGATCGCGCGCGGCGTGATCCGGGCAAGGCGCTCCTCGCCGCGGGCCGGCTGGCCGGTCTGCGGGTCGATCACGACCTCGCCGGTCATCTCGTCGAGCACCGGCTCGAATCGGCCCGTGCCGCGCGTCGTGAACCTGTTGATCGGCCCGAACTTGGCGACGTAGCCGCGATACTCGGCGAGCAGCGCCGCGCGCTGCGTATCGAGCTCGCGGGTGTCGTCGAGGGAGCGGGCCTCGGCGTCGAGCAGTGCGCGGGAGCCGTCGCGGAGGCTCAGGAGCGCGCGCAGCTCGACGGCCTGCGTCTTCGGAACCGCGAAGTCGCGGAGCATGCCGCCGTGCGCGATCTTGAACTCGGCGCCCGCCGCGACGATCGTGCCGTCCCAGAGGCTGGTCTGCGCGGCGGCCGCGGCCGCGCGCTCCTGGACGGCGGCGGCGGATGCCTTGGTGAAGACGTCACCCCGCTCGATCGCGCGGCTGGTGATGTCCCTGAGCGCGCCGTGCAGGCGCTCGGGGGTGGCGGCAAGGTCGTCGGCGCGAACCGAGACCGTCTCGCCGCCGTACATGCCCTGCCCGACGTGGAGCTCGCCGAGCACGTGGTCGGGGTGGATGTTGAAGTAGGTGTTGGTCTTGATGACCTTGCCGTCGACCTGCTGCGCGGTGACCGTCTCCCAGGCGACGTCGCGCGGCGGAATGCCGGGCTCGCGGCGGCGGAAGATGAGGAGGTCGGTGAGCGCTTCGGTGCCCGCGGCGCGGCGGTGCGCGCCCGAGGGCAGGCGCACGGCGCCCACGAGGTCAGCCATGCCGTTCATCTCGCGTCGAGCGGACGGGTTCGTGGCGTCCATCGTGAAGCTGCTCGTGAGCACCGCGACGACGCCGCCCGGCCGGGTGAGCGCGAGCGACTTGATGATGAAGTGGTTGTGCATCGAGTGACCGCCGGCGTTGTGCAGGGGGTCGTGCAGCGCGACGCTCTCGAACGGGACGTTGCCGACCACGGCATCGAAGTGACCGCGCGGCATCCGCGTCTCGGCGAAGCTCTCGGTGCGGATGTCAGCGTTCGGGTACAGGCCGCGAGCGATGGCGGCCGTCGTGCCGTCGAGCTCGACGCCGACCATCTGCGCGCTGGCCGGCGCCATGCCGATGAAGGTGCCCGCGCCGCTTCCTGGCTCGAGCACGGTGCCGCCGTCGAAGCCGAGGCGGTCCAGCGCAGCCCAGACCTCGGCGACGTAGGCCGGGTCGGTGTAGTGCGCGTTGATCGTCGTCCGGCTCGCGGCGTCGTAGGCGGCATCGTCGAGGAGCTCGCGCAACTGCGCGTGCTCCTTCGCCCAGTTCGACTTGGCCGGGTCGAAGACCTCGGGGATCGCGCCCCAGCTCGACCACCGGGCCAGGGTCTGCTGCTCGGCCGCGGTCGCCGGCCGGCCTTCCTGCTCGAGGCGGCGCGAGATCTCGATCGCCTCGACGTTCGCGGCGAAGCGTGCCTTGGCACCGGACGGCGCGAGGTCGTCCTGCGACCTCGGCCGGAACGCTACTGCGCCGGGCTCCAGAACTCCCGCAGCGCGAGAATCCGGTTCGTGAGCTCCGTCTCGTCCATCTCGGCTGGCTCCCGGTCGAGCGTCACGAGCGGGAGCATCTTCTGCAGTCGGTCGCGGCGTGCTTCCTGCTCGTCCGACAGGATCGGCTCCGAGAAGCCCTCCCGCTCGGCTTCCTCGGTCGCGTCCTCCTGAATCGACTGCAGCTCGTGCTCGATCATCGTCGCGCTCGGCAGCTCGCCCAGCATCGTCTCGAACTCCTCCGCGAGCCCGCTCGGCTCCGCCGTCACTGAGTAGACCAGCTCGCTCAGTACCGAGTCCTCGGCCTGCTTCCGGATCGCTTGAAGCTGCGCCACCTGCTCGAGGTACGGCAAGTCCTTCGGCAGCGTCTGCTCGAGGCTCGCGCTCATCTCCTCGATCTGCGAGGCCGCGCTCTCCCCCAGCTCCGTGAAGAACTCCTCCGGGTTCTCCAGCGTCGCGTACCGGCTCGGGGCGTGCCGACTCCAGTGCTCCTGAGCCATCAGCCCGTAGTGGTTCATGTTCGGCCTCATCTCCGCGGTCCATCGCAAATATGTCGAAGCTGAGCTGGCCACCGGCCAGGCTTCGCTCCGTAGCGGTCGGCGGGGCGCTTCGCGCCGCGTCGAGCTGCGCGTCGGCGTCCGCTTCGGGAGTGCCCCACAGATCGAACGAGAGCTGTCCATTCGGCACTTGCCGCTTACGTCTCGCCATTGGGTCCCCTCTACCGGCCGTTGCGCCATTGAGGCTAACAAGGCTCGGCGGAGCGGGTGGGGCACATGTGAGTCGTGTGTCACTGTTCGTTGCCCTCGGCCTTCTCCGGCCGCGCGAGCGTGCGGCGCACGGTCGTCGGTTTGAGGTTCAGTGCGGCGGCGATCTTTGCGTACGAAATGTTGTTGGCGCGCATCAGGCGTGCCAGCTTGATGTCGTCCTTTTTCATGACGGTGGGCCGGCCGCCGAGTCGGCCCTCCGAGCGGGCGTGTGCCAGGCCTCGGCGGGTGTTCTCGCGAATGGTGTCGACGCGGAGCTGCGCGAAGACGGCGACGACGCCGTAGAGGGCGCGGCCCATCGCGGTGGTCGTGTCGATCGGCGGCTCGGTCAGGCTTCGGATGAGCACGCCCCGCTCGTCGAGGTCGTGAATGACCTGGATCGCCATCTTCTCGGTACCTGCGATCCGATCGAGAGCGCGGATGAGAAGGGTGTCGCCGGGGCGGAGGTAGTCCAGACAGGCGAGCCACTGGGGACGATCGGTGACGCGGCTCGAGTCGCCACGGTCGGTAAACACGCGCTCGGCGCCAGCCGCCTGAAGTTCCGCGACCTGCGAATCGGGGTTCTGCTCGCGAGTGGAGACCCTCGCGTAGCCGATGCTCGCCACTGCTGCCCTTCCCTAGTCTCGGCCGAGTCCGACGCTCTTGTCCGGGCCGCTCTGTGCGGCGCGCGTCTGCGTCGACGTCGGCGTCGTGAGTGCGGCGGATGCCGCGCGCGGGTACGACGCCTGCAGGATGCTCGAGCGTGCGATCGCGTGCGATACCGAGACGGTCGAAGCCTCCTCCCGGGTGGTGGTCATCTCCTTGAAGACGGAAACCATCGGCTCAAAGCTCGGCGCTGCGCCGGGTGCGCGCGGCCGGGTGTCGCGTGCGCTGGCGTTCCAGAGGTCCTTGTCGATCCGAGTGCGGTCGAGCCCGAAGCCGGCGCGCTCGGCGAGATGATCCATGAAGATTCGCGAGGTTCGGCCATTGCCCTCGCGGAACGGGTGGGCCCAATTCAGCACCGTGAAGCTCTTCGCGGCGGCGAAGGCGAATTGGTCTCGGTCCATCCCCACCCAGCTGTGGGACGCGATCGTTTCCTTCATCTCCTCGAGGTACCGCTCGATGCCCTCGTTGCGCGGTGAAACGAACGGGAGCTCGTTGTCAGGCTTCCGCATGTTGACCACCCTGAACTCACCTGCCCAGGCATAGAGGTCTTTGAAGAGATGGCCATGAATCGCGCGCACGTGGTCAGCGTCGAAGGTGCGGGGAACCTCGTAGATACCCGCGCGGAGCTGCGTCTCACGCTTCGCCGTCATCTTGTACTCGAGCTCGCGGAGCTCGAAGAAGTCGCGGATGCCGAGCTTGTTGCGGAGCGTGTACTCGTCGGGCGCGGGGTACTGGTAGTCCTCCCACGTCTTGAACTCAGCCACGAGCTGCGGCCTGCTGCTTCGCTCTCGCCCGTGCGCGGGCGTCGTACTCAGCCTCGGTGAGTGCGCCGCGAACGAGGTCGGCGAGGTCGGCGACGTCGCCGCGGTTCGGCTCCCAGCCCTCAAGCCACTGGTTGGCGAGGGTCTGCACGACGATCGTCCGCTGCTCAGCGCTCAGAGGTGCGAACACGTCGGGCCAGCGGGTCTCGATGTCGAAGGGCTTCCGTTCGGTCATGGTCTCCATTGTGCGGCCGTGGCTGCTTCGCTTGGGGCCTAGACCGGCCGACAGCATGAAGAACACGTAGGCCGCGAATGCGTCCGTCTGGAGCATCCCACTCCCCTCTGCTCATCTCCCCATTATCTGAAGCGCGCCGAAAACGGTCAAGTACCGAGGTTTCGGCGCGTTGGGTTGTGGCGCTAGTTTCGGCGCAGGAATTCGACCGAAATCGAGGTGCTTGAACGGCGCCAATTCGATCGCGCCGAAAACGATCGTTTGCGGTGGACCGCGACGCTAGGGTTTCCGCGAGGAGGCAGATGAGTACACACAACTTCGAAACGTTGCGCAGCGCTGTTATCGACGCATCACGATCAAACCGCTGGGCGCAAGCTGTCGAGGAGTGGCAGGTTGTGGGCGTCGAGGAAGACCCGCAGGGCGCTGGGGTCTGCACCTGCGGCAAGACCGGGCTCGTCTACCTCTACACAATTCACAACCGGCACACCGATCAGGTTCTCTTTCCGATCGGAAGTAGCTGCGTCAACCTGTTCGAGGTCGAAGAGCTTGACATCAGCATTGCCGTGCTTCGTCGGCTCTTCGACCTCAGAGCCGCATACGCAACGGGAAAGCGCGTCACCCTCACAAACGAGTTCTTCTCACGGGCAGTGCTTGCTGACCTGTGGCAAAACGGTGCGTTCCCTCCAAACGAGTACAACCGGTCGAACGGGGACAACGACTACCGGTTCCTACTTGATCTGTTCAACCAGCACCACGAGTTCACGGAGAAGGAAGGACGTAAGGTCTGGGTGCTGCTGAACAGAACGATCAGGAGTTTCGTTAT
>NZ_BAAANJ010000034.1:0-1036 GCF_039529735.1 Agromyces neolithicus | reverse complement strand
GGACATGGATGTCCGTAGATGGAGGCGAAGATGCTCGAGTTCACCCCGCACCGGCCGACCCCGGCGGCGCTGGCGCGTCGGCTGCCCGAAGGGTTCGTGATGGGCACGGCGACCGCGGCCGCCCAGATCGAGGGCGCGGTGAAGATCGGCAATCGCAGTCGCAGCGTCTGGGACGCGTTCAGCGCCGAGCCCGGACGCATCGTCGATGGCAGTGACACCTCTGTGACGGCTGATCATTTCCACCGCTACCGCGAAGACGTGGCGCTGATGCGCGAGCTGGGATCAGATGCGTACCGGTTCTCGTTCGCTTGGACGAGGTTGCAGCCGCACGGGACGGGGCCGTTGGATCGCGATGGCGCAGAGTTCTACGATCGCCTCCTCGACGAACTCGGTGAGGCGGGGATCTCGTCGTTCGCGACGGTCTCGCACTGGGATCTGCCCGAGGAGTACGCCAGGGGTTGGCTCGATCGCGACACCGCGTACCGGCTCGGCGAGTTCGCGGGTCTGCTCGGCGAGCGGTTCGGCGATCGCATCGACGCGTGGATCACGATCAACGAACCGGCGACGGTGACGCTCAACGGCTACGCGCTCGGCCTGCATGCGCCCGGGTACACCCTGCTGTTCGATGCGCTCCCCGCCGTGCATCACCAGTTGCTCGGCCATGGGCTGGCTGTCGAGGCGCTGCGCGGAGCCGGGGTGTCGGGCCGTGTGGGCATGACCAACACGCACAGCCCCGTCGAGCCGGTCGCTGACACCGCTGACGACCACATGATGGCCGCGCTGTTCGACCTCGTGCACAACCGGATGTTCGCAGACCCCGTGTTGCTCGGCCGCTATCCCGAAGTACCGGCGGAGTTGGGCGCGCTCTTCGAGGTGTTCGATTCGGTGCCGTCGGGCGATCTCGACCAGATCCACCAGCCGCTCGACTTCTACGGGCTCAACTACTACCAACCGAGTCGGGTGGCCGCAGGTGCGGGCACCGGCGAGAGCCCCGATGGCACGAGTGAGGCGATGACGGGCCTGCCGTTCCGCCTCG
>NZ_BAAANJ010000033.1:0-2283 GCF_039529735.1 Agromyces neolithicus | reverse complement strand
GGCGACGGAAGCGTGGCCTTACCGCGGCGATGTACGAGTTCCTTCGCGAGCACGGGGAGCCGGCAACGATCAAGGAGATCACAGCCGCCGTCGCCGACGGCTTTCCTAATCCCCCCAGCTCATCGGTACGCGGCTGCCTACAGAATGAGCGGTACTTCGAGAGGATCGACCGGGGCGTGTTCAAGGCCAAGTAACCCGCTCGCCGGATCGGCCAGATCCTCCGACCCGGCCGCGGCATGTCGACACTAAGTGTCGGCGGAATGAGTCACAATGAGGAGGTGACAGCCCCTCTCTCTGACCAGATCGTTCGCCTCGCCGTTGCCCTCGGGGCCGCGGAGGCCGGGGGGCCGCTCTCTGCTGAAGAGTCAGAACTCATCGAGCGCGCGGTCACCTCGTCGCCTGTGCCGCTTAAGTCTGAGGTCGTTGCCGCGGCTTCTAGCCTGCGCAGCGGAGGGGATCCTCTCGGGGCGATGTTCTACGACCTTCGTGATGCGGCCGAGCGCCGCGGGAGCGGAACGGTCTACACGCCCGATGCAATCGTTCGCCCGATGGTCGAATGGACGCTCGCACAACAGCCTGCGCGTGTGGTCGATGCTGGCTGCGGGTCTGGGCGCTACACCGCGGCGATATTGAAGCACGACCCGCATCTTGCAGTCGTGGCCATCGACCTCGACCCCCTCGCCACGGTCATGACCCGCGCCGCTGTGGCCGTCCTCGGCGCCGGCGATACAACGCGCGTAATCCAGGGTGATTTCACTCGTGCGCGGCTTCCGAAGGTGGATGGGAGCACCGCGTTCGTAGGAAACCCGCCCTACCTCCGGCACCATCAGATCCCCGCGAAAACCAAGGCATGGGCGCAGCTTGCTGCCGGCTCCCTGGGGCTAAAGATCAGTGGTCTGGCAGGCTTGCACGCGCTGTTCTTCCTCGCCACGGGCCTCCTCGGGCAGAAGGGCGACACCGGCTGCTACGTCACCTCTAGCGAATGGCTGGACGTGAACTATGGATCGATCGTCAGAGGGCTCCTCACGGGGCCACTCGGGGGCGAACACATTCACATCCTGTCGCCGGAGGTGGAAGCGTTCGAGGGTACGCAAACGACGGCGACAATCACGACGTTCCGCATAGGCGAACCCGTAGCCGGCATCGGATTTCGGTCGGTGAGTTCAGTTGCCGAGATTCGCGACCTCACCGCACCGCCGAACCCCGTGGCCCACGCCCGCCTGGTCGAAACGAGCCGCTGGTCTACCTTCGTACGCACTCGTACTCAGGTCCCGGCCGATCACGTCGAACTCGGTGAAATCATGCGCGTGCACCGGGGAGCTGTAACCGGCGCGAACGCTGTTTGGGTGACCTCGGACGGGGCAGGACTGCCCGAATCCGCGCTTCGTCCCGCCGTGACCAAAGCCTTCGAGCTGTTCGCCGCCGGTCAGGAACTCCTGGATGACTCGTCATTACGCCGAGTCATCGATCTTCCGACCGACCTCGAGTCTGCCTTCGAATCACGAGAGCTCCGACGGGTCAAGCGCTTCCTGACCGAGGCCAGAAAGCTTGACGTGCACAAGGGGTACGTGGCACGTACCCGGAAGGCGTGGTGGTCGGTCGGTCTCCGCGAGCCCGCGCCGATCCTTGCTACGTACATGGCTCGTCGCCCACCGGCATTTGTGATCAACCGGGTGAAGGCACGCCATATCAACATCGCGCACGGACTCTACCCGCGGCAGGAACTACCCGAAGGCGCTCTCCGCGCGCTCGCACATTCCTTGAGCACTGGTGTGAGCCTGAGTCAAGGGCGCACCTATTCTGGGGGTCTGACGAAGTTCGAACCGCGTGAGAT
The DNA here is from genome assembly GCF_039529735.1 of Agromyces neolithicus. NCBI lineage: Bacteria > Bacillati > Actinomycetota > Actinomycetes > Micrococcales > Microbacteriaceae > Agromyces > Agromyces neolithicus. The sequence goes on along the minus strand of NZ_BAAANJ010000033.1, from coordinate 449 downwards.
GGAGCGACTCCCGGTCCCTGACCTCGCTACGCTCATGTCTTATGCCGGGAACTCCCCCACGTTGGACGATTGACGAACTGACCGCCGAGGCGGCACACGCCGTCGAGGTATTCCGTAAGAGCCGCGAGAGCGAGCCGCTGGAGCTCTACCTCGAGCTATACGAGGCGTCGCTCGCCGACGTGGAAGACGTTCTCGAGGCTACGGTCGACCTCTCGCGTCTCCACGAGGAGGCGTCTCGACTCCTCTCCCCCGATCAATACCGATACGTGATGCGCTACCTTGTCGGTCCGGCCATCTCCGAAGACGATCTCAAGACTGCCGTGGGAAAGGTGGCCTACTCGCAGGCCAAGAAGGGCCAGAACCCGGGCGCTGCTCACGTGATCGACGCGCTACTCCCGAACATTGACCGCCGCCGGTTCCCTTGGGTCATGGAGGACCGCGAGCCGACC
>NZ_BAAANJ010000032.1:0-1530 GCF_039529735.1 Agromyces neolithicus | reverse complement strand
GGGCGCGGTTGAGTGCCGGACCTGTCTGTCCGGGTGTTCCACTGGTCGTCCTGGTCGCGCCGGTGTCGGCTGGGTGGTCAGATCGTCGGGGCCGGTGGCGGTGATCCGCCGACGTGATCGAACAGCGCCGTCCACGCGGTTTCCCATGGCCACCGGTCGGGCAGGTGCAGGGTGATGCGCCGTGCCGAGGACGCGATCCTGGCTGGGACGCTGATGAGCTTCCGACGGATCGTGGCGGTGGTGGCTTTGGCCAGGCCGGTCCCGGCGATGGTCGCGGCGGCACGGGTGAGGTTGAACGCGATCACGGCGAGGACGAGCCAGGCGGCGTTCGCGTTGAACACTCCGGACGGCAGGTGTGCCAGGGCGCTGTGCTTCAGATCGGCGTTGACCTGCTCGATGATCGCGTGACCGCGATGCGTTTTGTCCGCGGTCACGGTGTCAAGGGTGCTGGTGGTGAAGAACGCGTGGAACCGGTGCATGTCGAACAGGGTCGGGTGGTCAAGGTCCTTCTTGTTCAGTTCCGGGATCCGCCGCACGACCAGACGCCCGGCGATCTGCTCGGCCTTCTTCCGTGAGGTGAACGCGGTGAACGGAACCTCGGCGACCTGGGCGGACGAGATCCACCGCCGGGTGTCTTCGTCGTAGATCGCGTCGGTGTACTGAATAGCCTCCCAAGCATCGTCGGCGATAGTCGCGATCGCACGTTTGATCGCGGGGTCCATCCGTGCGGTCACCGACACGGCAACCCCAGCTCGAAGCGCGGCGCTGATGGTGGCGTGACCGTAGAACGCGGAGTCGGCTCGGAGCAGCACCCGGGCGGCCCTGGTCCCGGGTAGGCGGCGCAGGGTGGCCAGACTGTCACGGACAAGCTGGGCGGCGCCGCGCGGGGAACCCGCTCCGCCGCGGCGTAGCCGTTGCGCGAGGATCACCGGCGCCGACACCGTCGTCTCCGCTGTTGCGATCAGTGCGTTCAGGCCGCGGACACCGGAGTACCCGAACCCGGCTCCCTGCTTCTGATGCCCGTGGACCTCGATGATCGTGTCGTCGACGTCGACGAACACCCACCCGTCGCCGGCCCCGCCGCCGAGCACGGGTGCTGCTTCGGACAGGTTGGCCAGGAACCGGGACGCGACCGCATCGAGCTGGCGGACGTGACCGAACGTGAAGGCCCGCAGGAACGAGCCCAGCGTCGACGGTGCGTACAGCTTGGCGAAGAGCTTGCGCATCCCGCCGTGACGGAGCAGGGCCATATCGTCGATCGAATCTGCACCGGCGACCATGCCGCCCACGAGCGAAGCGACCTTCAGCCCGGCGTTGGCGCCCTTGTCCGTCGGCACGGTCAACCACGTGTTCGCAAGCTCACGCAGGCCCGCCCGCTCGGCGAGCCGCATGACCGGGACCAGGCCCGCAGCCGACACGAGATTCGGGTCATCGAATGACACTGACACGGCCGCCGGAGCATGTTTGAATTGCATCTACGAGATGCCTCTCGAATCTGTGGGACTTGAACTCTAAGCAAGCTCAATTTTC
>NZ_BAAANJ010000031.1:0-3255 GCF_039529735.1 Agromyces neolithicus | reverse complement strand
GGGGTTCGGTTGTCGGCATAATCAGAGCCGTTCCAGGAACGCCATGATGGTGTCGTCTGGCCGGTATCGGCCCGGTTTGGTTTGTCCGGGTGGCGTGGTCTTCGCGATCGCCTGCTCCTTGATGGTCATATCGGCGTGGATGTAGATGCTCGTCGTGGTGACGTTCTCATGGCCGAGCCAGAGCGCGATCACGGTCGCGTCGACGCCGGCGTGCAGCAGCCGCATCGCTGCGGTGTGACGCAGGGTGTGCGCGGTGACGTTTTTGCTTGCCAGCGCCGGGCAGGTCTGGGCTGCCCGGGTGGTCACGTGCCGGAGCCTGGCTTCGATCGCGTCGCGGCTGAGGCGTCTTCCTGTGGACGTGGCGAACAGCGGTGCATCGCTTGTGTCGGCGCGTTCGGTGATCCAGGCATTCATGACCGCGACGGTGTCGGGCAGCAATGGTGTGGCGCGTTCTTTGCGGCCTTTGCCGACGCAATGGACGTGGGCGCCGGTGCCGGTGTGGACGTCGGCGATGGTCAGCCCGATCAGTTCGCTGACGCGTAGTCCGGTCTGGATAGCCAGGACGAACATCGCGTAGTCGCGGCGTCCGGTGCGGGTGTCCTGGTCGCAGGTATCCAGCAGTGCGGCGGTCTCGGTGTCGGTGAGCCAGGTGACGAGGTTGCGGTGGATGCGCGCGGCCGGGATCGCGAGCACCCGTGCGATGGTGTCGGCGTGCTCGGGGTGACGCAGCGCGGCGTAGGAGAACAGCGAGTGGATCGCGGCGAGCCTCGCGTTGCGGGTGCGGGGACTGTTGCCCCGTTCCCGCTCCAGATAGGTGAGGAATCCGCCGATGCGGGTCGCGTCCAGATCGCCGATGTCCAGCGCATCCGGGGTCTTGTCGGTGTCGTTCTGGAGGTAGGTGAGGAGGAGCTTGAATGTGTCGCGGTAGGCGGCGACCGTGTTTTCGCTGGCGTGGCGCTGGGTGGCGAGCCGGTCGGTGAAGAACGCTTGCAGCAGCGGAGCGAAAGAGGTCATGCTCCCGCCTCCTGCATGTTCCCTTGGACGGTGCCGAGCATGCGGGCGGCGTGGGCGAGCAACTCGGGGATCGTAGACAGGTACCAATACGTGTTGGCCGGGTTGGTGTGCCCGAGATAGGTCGACAGCCGCGGTAGCAGGCCGGCGACGTCGGCTCCTGAGCGGTACCAGCCCAGCAATGTGGTCACTGCGAACGTGTGCCGCAGATCGTGCATCCGGGGACGTGCCCCGTCGGCGGTGAGTCTTGCCGTTTCACGGACATGCTCGAAGGCGTACTCGGTCGTGAACCGCGTCAGGCGCCGGCCGCGGTGATCGGTGAAGAAGGGCGTTCTGTCGTCAGCGACCACGCGGTCTCGTTGATCTCGCCATACGGCGTACTCGGTGAGCACGACCTTCGTCGTCTCGTGAAGGGGGATCAGTCTGGGATCCCTGGACTTGCCGCGGCTGACCGTGATGATCCCCGTGTCCAAGTCGACTTCGTCGTCATCGAGGGCGAGGAGCTCACCGACCCTCATTCCCGTCGCGGCGAGCAGCCCGAACACGACCGGATAGATCCGCGACCGCTCGAAGCGCCGCAGCCCGGCGGCGGCTTCCAACAACGCAGTGATCTGGTCGGGCGTGTAGATGTAGGGCGTGGACCGGCGGGCTTGATGTGAGAACACGCCGCGCGGCGGGACCTCGTGGACGGGATCGACGGCATTCATGTAGATCGCGAACGAGCGCACCGCCTTCATCCGCGTCGCGGCCCGTGACGCGCCTGCTCCGCCGTCATCGCGGGGCAGGCCCGCCCACTCGACCATCCCCGCAGTCGTCAGACGCGAGGTTCCGGCGGCGTCGAGGAGTTCGGTGAACTGGCCGAGGAGGTGCTCGTCCCAAGCGAGCGTGAACCCGAGCTGGCGACGTAGCCGCAAGTAGTCGGCGACGTGTTCATCCCAGATGATCATGCTCGCTCACCGCCCGTCGTGGCGGGCCAGGGCTGAGCAAGCTCGCGCAGCGCCGTGACGTCAACTCGCGCGTATCCGGCAGTCGTCAGCCGGGCCGTGTGGCGCAGGACCTGGCCGATCGCGTCCAGCGGGACGGCGGCGGTGACCATCTGTTCGCCGAGGGTGTGCCGCAGCCGGTGCGCCCCGAACCGTGCCAGGCCCGCCCGGTCGCAGGCGCGTTCGACGATCCCGCCGACCGCCTCGCGCGTCAACGGACGCCGTGGTGCCCGACCGGCGGCGAACACCTCCCGGAACCCGGTATCAGACGGACGTGCGTCGTGCAGGTAGTCCACGATCGCCTCACCGACCTCGTACGTCAGCGGGAGCCGCTCGTCACGGTTGCCCTTCCCGCGCACGAGAACCTCGCCGCGGCGCCAATCGATGTCATCCAACCTCAGCCGGGCAACCTCGATCGCGCGCAGCCCAAGACGAGCCAGCAGCAACAGCACCACGTAGTCGCGCAGCCCCGCGCTCGTGCCGCGATCGCACCCGGTCAGCAGCGCGACCACGTCATCACGGCTCACGCCGATGGGCAGTCGGGAGGGTTGCGGGGAGCGGATCACCAGTGTCGCTGCCGACAGATCATGACTCGTGATCCCAGAGATGAAGAAGAACCGCAGCAGCGAACGCAGCGTGTATCCGAACGCCTTCACCGACACCGGCCTGCGCGTGACGCCCTCGTCCAACAGTGCCCGCGTCACCGCCGCCGCGGTCAGTTCACCCACTCCTCCGGCAGGGACGACGTAGCCCGCCCAGAACCGGCGCGCCCTGGCCATGTTCGCCGCGACCGTCGAGTCCGCCAGGCGCCGCTCAGCACGCAGATACTCTTCGAACCCGGCCAACTCCGGCCCGTCCGCCACCACCGGCACGACAGCCGCGTCAGCCGGGATCACACCCTCGTTGGCGAGCCAGTCCAGCACCGGCCCGAGCGCCTTGCGGGAGAACAGGCCCGTATGCGTTCGCCGCCGCTCCGCGAGGAACACCTCGACTTCCTGCGCCGTCAACGCACCCGCGTCGATGCTCTGCGCGTGAAGCCACCGGCTCAGATGCGCCAGAAGCCGCAACTGGTTCATCAACGACTTCCGTGTGAATCCGCGCCGGACGAACTCGGCTTCGAACCCGCGGGCGGACCCTTCCAGCGAGCCGCCGACGAGCACGCCGTGACCCTCAATCTCGATCCTGATCATGAACTGCTCCTGTCTCCTCAACTTTGAGAAGACCAGCCGATCAGAACCGTGCGATTATGCCGACAACCGAA
>NZ_BAAANJ010000030.1:0-1289 GCF_039529735.1 Agromyces neolithicus | reverse complement strand
TGAGATCGCCGGGGTGCGGGACTTGCTCGACGAGTTCGTGCAGGACGTGTTCGGCTCGTTGCCGCGCAAGGACCAGCGCGGCAAGGGCGGCTTGTACCTGCAGGGCCTGATGCTCGACGGGCGACGGAAGTCGATGCAGCCGATGGGCGATCGGCTCGGCATCGATTACCAGCAGCTGCAGCAGTTCGTGTCCTCGTCGCCGTGGCCGGTCGAACCGGTCCGCCGGGTGCTGGCCCGCAAGGCGATCGGCCTGATCGAGCCCGAGGCATGGGTGATCGATGACACCGGATTCAAGAAGGACGGCCCCGCCTCACCCGGTGTGGCACGCCAGTACTCGGGCACGCTGGGCAAGATCGGGAACGTTCAGATCGGCGTGTCCCTGCACGCGGCGACCGATGCCGCGTCGTGCCCGTTGGACTGGCGGCTGTTCCTGCCCGAAGCGTGGGACGACACCTGCCAGGACACGCCAGACGGCGCTGAGGCTGCGTCGGCACGGCGGGCCAAGGCGCAGATCCCGGACACAGTGCGGCACCGGACCAAGTGGGAACTCGCGTTGGAGATGCTCGACGAGCTGGCGACCTGGGGGTATCGGCCGCCGCTGATCTGCGCCGACGCCGGCTACGGCGAGGTGACCCCGTTCCGGCTCGGCCTGACCGAGTGGGAGATCCCATACGTGGTCGCGGTCAAGTCCACCACCAGCGCCTACCCGGACACGGCGACCCCCGGACTGCCGGACTACACCGGCCGCGGACCCCGGCCACGCACCGTCCGCTACCAACAGGCGCCATCCTCGGTCAAAGACCTCGCCGGCGCCCGCGAGGCATTCACCGAGATCACCTGGCGACACGGCACCAGGACCGGCCCCGGCAACCCCACAGCCCAGATGGTCAGTCAGTTCGCCGCGGTCCGAGTGCGGCCGGCAAACCGCAACGTGCCCCGCGCCACCGACGGCACCCTTCCCCTCGAGTGGCTCATCGCCGAATGGCCAGCAGGCGCCGCCGAGCCCACCGATTACTGGATGTCCACCCTGCCCGAGGACACCCCACTGCCCGAGCTCGTCCGGCTGGCGAAGATCCGCTGGCGCATCGAGCACGACTACCGCGAACTCAAACAAGGCCTCGGATTGGCGCACTTCGAAGGCCGCACCTGGCTCGGCTGGCACCACCACACCACCCTCGTCACGGCCGCCCACCTCTTCGTCACGACCCTGCGCCTGACCGCCGACCCAAAAGCCCACGGGGCAGCCTGAGCTTCTACCAGACGCTGCGATACCTCCAGATCGCCGTCAT
>NZ_BAAANJ010000029.1:0-587 GCF_039529735.1 Agromyces neolithicus | reverse complement strand
ATCTCGTCCTCGACTGTTGCATTGATCGACCCTGATGTGGCGCCGTTGCCGTTGGCGCAGGTGTTGGCCTCCATCCCAGACCCGCGGCGGAAGCGTGGCGTACGGTATCCGTTGGCCGAGGTGCTCGCGGTCGTCGTGTGCGCTGTCGTGGCCGGCTCCCGGAGCTTCACGATGATCGCGGAATGGGCCGCCCACGCGTCACGGCAGCGGCCGGTCACCGCGTCCGGGCGGGTGCCGTCGCTGGCGACGATTCACCGGCTGTGCACCCTCATGGACGCGGAAGCCCTGGATGCTGCGCTGACCGGGTGGGTGCGGGACAGGTGCCGGCCCAGGGCTGTCGCGATCGATGGGAAAGAAGCCCGCGGCGCCAAGAACGGTGTCGGGTCCCGGGTGTTCCTGATGGCGGCGTTCGATCACGACACCGGCTGCGTGATCGGGCAGGAACACGTCGGAGCCAAGACGAACGAGATCCCACACTTCGCGACATTGCTGGACCAGCTCGGCGATATCACCGGCATGATCGTCACCGCCGACGCCCTGCATACCCTGGGCCAGCAGGCCGAGGCGTTGCACGCCCGCGGTGCGCA
>NZ_BAAANJ010000028.1:0-27536 GCF_039529735.1 Agromyces neolithicus | reverse complement strand
ACCGAGGTTCCTGCCCGCACCGTGGCGACGCCCAGTCGCGCCCCGAAGCCTGGAGAGTTCTGCGGAGAGAGCACTCTGGTGGGTCAGAAGGCTGATCTGCTCGTCGGCCTCTGGGACGAACGGGTGCTCGCGATCGAGTGCAAGACGAGCAACTCGGAAGTGAATTCCTTCAAACGGGTGAACCATGAAGCGGGCGGAAAGGCCGCCCACTGGACGGCAAAGTTCGGCGACGCAGTCGTCGTCCCCGCAGTCACCCTCTCCGGAGTTTTCAAGCCCCAGAACCTCTACGATGCCCAAGCTGGTGGCCTCTCGATCTGGTGGAGCCACGACCTTGAACGGCTCGTGGGCTGGATCGAAACCACCAGATAGCCGGAACGCATCAGGCCAGTCAGCGATCAGCTGGGGTCCGAGTCGGCACATCAGGCCAAGGCTTGGCCACGTGGTTCGCGTTCTGAGCTGTGAGCTCGCGCCGGGTTCGCTCAAGCTCCGTACGGGTCGGGCCCGACGGTACGGCTACCGGGTTGGCGACGCGCCGCCAGTACTCCGCGTCCTTTCGAGCCTCGGCGAGTTCGTGCTCAAGTGCAGCGATTGCCTCGGCTGCACGGCGTCCCTCGTCTGCGAGGTCATCCATCGCGTCGATGTAGCCAGCTCCGTAGGAGTGAGCCTCCCCCGGCGTCAACGCTGCCAGATCGATCATCAGCATCAGCGGCTTCCGAGTCACTTGGCCGTTGCGAGTTTCTGGGCGAGCTCGTCGATCTTGTCCGGGCGGAAACCTGACCAGTGGTCGTCAAGGGCGATCACGACGGGCGCCTGTAGGTATCCGAGCGCCTTGATCTCCTCGAGCGCGATGTCGTCGACCGTGACGTCGATCACAATGTAGGCGATGCCCTTCGCGTCCATCGCACGATAGGTGGCATTGCACTGAACACACGAGGGCTTCGAATAGATCTTGATCTGGTCCATGGCCGCTACTCCCCCAACTTCGTCAAGTGCCCCAGCTGCTCCAGGGCATCCCATCTGATAGCCGGTGGCAGTGCGGTGGAGGGGTGGAGTGCAAGGCGACCGTGGAATACCGGAGTGAGCGCAGCGAGCGAGGATATGCCGCGAAAGCGCCTTGCGCCCCACCGTGTAGCCGCAATGATGGCTGCTTCAGATGGGATGCCCGTTCGCTGTGCTACCGCGCTCTGAGCCGGTGCCGTTTGACTATGTCAACTCCATTCAGGACCAGGGTGACGGTCCGAATCAGGACCACTTTGTAAGGCTGCGGCGTCACCGGACATCGTGTCGCCGGTTCCCTGCGATGATCGAAGGGTGCCGCGAGAGGCGCAGCACATCGAAGGGGGTAGCGATGAACGACGTCCGACCGGGAACCGTGCTTCCCGTGCCCGACCGCGCCTATCAGGGGCCGGTCGCGTACGACGCGAAGAAGCTCGACGAGAGATTCCCGCCGATCGAGCCGGCGAGGCCGCCGGCTCAGGCGCCGAACGTGCTCGTGATCCTGCTCGACGACGTCGGCTTCGGGGCATCCAGTGCCTTCGGCGGACCGATCCACACCCCGACCGCCGAGCGCCTCGCCGGCGAGGGCCTGCGCTACTCGCGGTTCCACACCACCGCGCTCTGCTCGCCGACGCGCGCCGCGCTGCTCTCGGGCCGCAATCACCACGCCGTCGGCATGGGCCACATCACCGAGACCGCGACGCCGGCACCCGGCTACCGTTCGACGCGCCCGAACACCGCGGTGCCGCTGCCCGAGATCCTCCGCCAGAGCGGCTACAACACCGCGCAGTTCGGCAAGTGCCACGAGGTGCCCGTCTGGGAGTCGGGCCCGACCGGCCCGTTCGACCACTGGCCCGCGCAGAGCGGCTTCGAGCGCTTCTACGGCTTCATCGGCGGCGAGACGAACCAGTACACGCCGGCCCTCATCGACGGCCTCACCACGATCGAACCGCCGACCGACCCCGACTACCACCTGATGCCCGACCTCGCCGACAAGGCGATCGACTACGTGCGCCAGCAGAAGAGCCTGACGCCCGACAAGCCGTTCTTCGTCTACTTCGCCCCGGGGGCGACCCACGCGCCCCACCACGTGCCGAAGGACTGGATCGCGAAGTACGAGGGCAAGTTCGACCTCGGCTGGGACGCGCAGCGCGAGCAGACGTTCGCCCGGCAGAAGGAGCTCGGCGTCATCGCCCCCGACTCCGAGCTGACCGCCCGCCCCGAGGGCCTGCCCGCCTGGGACGACGTGCCCGAGGAGCAGAAGCCCGTGCTCGCCCGCCAGATGGAGGTCTACGCGGCCTTCCTCGAGTACGCCGACCACCACACCGGCCGCGTCATCGACGCGCTCGAAGAGCTCGACATCCTCGAAGACACGCTGATCTACTACATCATCGGCGACAACGGCGCCTCGGCCGAGGGCGGCATCAACGGCGCCTACATGCTGACGACGGCCTCGAACGGCGGCGGCCAGTTCGAGACGGTCGACTTCTGGAAGGAGCACCTCGACCAGGTCGGCGGGCCGGAGGCGTACAACCACTACTCCGTCGCCTGGGCGCACGCGATGTGCACTCCGTACCAGTGGACCAAGCAGGTCGCGTCGCACTACGGCGGCACTCGCAACGGAACGATCGTGCACTGGCCGAGCCGCATCGCCGCCAAGGGCGAGGTGCGCGAGCAGTGGCACCACGTCATCGACCTGGCGCCCACCGTGCTCGACGTCGCCGGCCTCGCCGAGCCGCACACGTTCAACGGCGTAACGCAGGAGCCGATGCACGGCGTCTCGATGGCATACAGCTTCGACGACGCATCCGCCGCCGAGCGCCACACGACGCAGTACTTCGAGCTCATGGGCAACCGCGGCATCTACCACCGCGGCTGGACCGCGGTGACGAAGCACCGCACCCCGTGGGACGTCGTGTCGAAGGCGCCCGACTTCTCGCTCGACGTGTGGGAGCTCTACGACACGACCACCGACTGGACGCAGGCGAAGGACCTCGCCGCCGAGCAGCCCGAGAAGCTCGCCGAGCTGCAGCGGCTCTTCCTCATCGAGGCGGCACGGCACAACGTGTTCCCGATGGACGACCGCGCCGCGGAGCGCATGAACCCCGCGATCGCCGGCCGGCCGACGCTCGTGAAGGGCGATCGCCTTCGGCTCTACCCCGGCATGGTGCGACTCGGTGAGAACGTCGCGATCAACGTGAAGAACCGCTCGTTCTCGGTGACCTCAGAGGTGGTCGTGCCCGACGACGGCTCGCTCGACGGGGCGATCGCGGCACAGGGCGGCCGCACCGGCGGCTGGTCGTTCTTCGCAGAAGACGGCAAGCTCGGCTTCCACTACAACTACTGCGGCTTGCAGCGCTCGACCATCCTGTCGGAGGCCGCGATCGGCGCGGGCGAGCATCAAGTACGGGTCGAGTTCGCCTACGACGGCGGCGGCATCGGCAAGGGCGGCGACGTGACGCTCTTCATCGACGGCAAGGCCGCCGGCACCGGCCGCGTCGAGCACACCCACGCCCTCTACTTCTCGTTCGACGAGGGCCTGGACGCGGGCTGCGACACCGGCATGCCGGTGTACGAGGGCTACAAGGTGTGGGGCGGCGCGTTCAGCGGCACCCTGAACTGGGCCGAGGTCGCCCTCGGGGACGATGACCACAACCACCTCGTCGACCCCGAGGAGCACCTGCAGGCGGCATTGCGCCACCAGTAGGGATCAGAGCGGCCCGATACTACCGCGGTCACTGTGGTCGTCGTGTGTGGTTGAGCCGGTAGGAGGTGGTGCCGGTTTCGATGATGGTGCCATTGAAGGTGAGGCGGTCGACGATCGCGGCGCACAGGCGTGGGTCGGTGAAGGTCTTCGTCCATCCCGAGAATGACTCATTCGAGGCGATCGCGACGGAGGCCTTCTCCTCGCGTTCCGTGAGAACTTGGAACAAGAGCTCGGCGCCGCGTCGGTCGAGCTCCATGTAGCCGAGTTCATCGATGCAGAGCAGGTCGACGCGTCCGTAGCGGGCGATGGTGCGGGCGAGCTGCTTCTCATCGGCGGCCTCGACAAGCTCGTTCACGAGCTTGGTCGCCAACGTGAACTTTACCCGGTACCCCTTTTCAGCGGCCGCGGTGCCAAGCCCGATCAACAGGTGGGACTTCCCGGTGCCGGAGTCACCGATCAGGCAGAGCGGGTCGCCGCGACGGATCCACTCGCCGGTCGCGAGGGTGTGGATGGTCGCGGGGTTGATGTTCGGGTTCGCGTCGAAGTCGAAGTCCCCGAGCCACTTCTGACGCGGGAACCCCGCCGCGGACACCCGGCGCACGACGGACCGACGGTCACGGTCGTCACACTCGGCCAAGAGCAGCTCGGCGAGGAAGCCTTGGTACGACAGTTGCTCGCGGTCGGCGGCTTTCACGGCCTCGTCCATGACGGCCCGCATTGTCGGCAGCCGGAGCCTGCGGCAGGCTTGGTCGACCGCGGTCGCGGCGGCTTCTTCGGTCATCCCGCGTTGTCGGCGCAGGGTGGTCGTGATCTTCGTGGGTGTGCTCATGTTCCGCTGGTTCCCTTTCTCGTGCTGGTGATCGGTGCGGCGGCGTGGCGGGTGAGGAGTTCGTCGTACTGCTCCATTGACGGCAGTGGCCGCCGGTCGGGCGGGAGGCCCGCGATCACCGCGGCCGGGTCAGCGAGCCGGCGTTGGGTGAGGCTGACAACTCGCTGCCCGTCCCCGCGACGATGTTCACCGGGATGACGGGTTGGGGCGGGCCCACCGGCGTGCAGGCGGGCTTCAACCGCGACGACATCAGCCGAGACCGCGCCCACCGTGAGCGCAGCGCGGATCCCGGCCACCACGTCATCGGGGCGCATGCTACGGTGCAGGAGGAGCACGTCGATCAGGGCGCGGGTGCCGGCGCTGTCGCCGTCGACCTTGCGGGCGGCTTGCCAGAACGCTTCGTGCGCCGGCGTGAACACGCCGGTCGCGCGGGCTCGTGCCAGCGCGGTGGACCCGGGGAGCGCGCCGGGCTTGTGGCGGAGGACCTCGAGGTAGTGGTCGAGGTTGATCGACTCCCCGCCGCGGGCGACGACCCGCTCGTGGCGGGCGATCTGGTCGCGGCCGTCGAAGACCACGACCTCGGACGCCCGCAGCGATACCCGCACCTGTCGGCCGATCAGCCGTGCGGGCACCGAGTACTTCGCCATCCGCACGGTGATCAGCGACGATCTGTCCACGCGCGGGTGCAGCACCAGGCCGGGGTCGAACCGTTCGAACGGCAACGCCCGGAGCAGCGGCTGCTCGGCGGCGAAGTCTTGCCCCACGGTTCGGATCCGTGTGTCGATTCGTCGGTCGTGGTCGCGGGCGTCGTAATCGCGGATCCTGGCGTTCAGTTCGGCGAGCGTGTCGACCTCGGGCATCGGCGAGAGCCAGGTGCGGCGGAACCGGCCGACTTCGCCTTCGACGCCGCCCTTCTCGTGCGCGCCGTCAATCCCCGGCTGGCAGTAGAACGAGTCGAACCCGTAGTGCGAGCGGAACAGCACCCACCGGTCGTTCTCAACTCGGTTCCGGCCCTTCCCGTACAGCACGGTCTGCACCGCGGCGGTGAGGTTGTCGTACCGGATGTGCTTCGTCGGGACGCCGCCGACCTCCTCGAACGCGTCAATGTGGCCTTCCAGGAACGCTTCCTGCGACTGCGTCGAGTACACCCGATGCACCGCCTTCCCGGAGTGCGAGAGCCGGAACGTGAACATGTGGCACTTCGTCTTCACCCCAGCCAGGATCACCCACACTTCACCGAAGTCGACCTCAGCCTCCTCAGCCGGACCATGCTGTTGCGGAATGAACACCTCGACCCGCCGGCCGGCCTCAACATCGATCTGAGCACGACGGACCCGCACGTAGTCCCGCACCGTCGAGTACGACAGCTCCGTCGCCCCATGCTCGTCCGCGAGCCGGGCTAAGACACGCGTGGCGGTGTGGCGCTGCTTCCGCGGAGCGTCGAGATCCTGCCGCAGCATCTCGTCGATCGCGGCCTTGAACGGAGCCAACCTCGGCGCCGAGCGCACCGGCGTCTTCCGCGGCGGCGGGTCAGCCCGCGACAAGGCCGTCCGGACAGTGTCGCGGCCCACGCCATACTTTCGGGCCAGCGCCCGGATCCCGAGCCCTTCCACACGGGCATCACGCCGGATACGAGCGAACAGGTCCACGCGACTTCCCATCTGACCACCCCGATCCGCGCCTCATCAGCGAGGACGCGAACCCACCGTCGAGGTGGTCCTGAATCAAACCGTCACAACACACCGGGAACCAGCAAGGTGGTCCTGAATCAAACCGTCACCCCGGTCCTAAATCAAGCTGCCATAGTCACCGTTTGCCGCCGCACACGTACGGCGGCATGACCGCACTGATCGATCTGGCCGCGCCACGCGACCTCGCCCCCTGGGCTGCGCCCGTTCTCGTCTTCGTTGCGTGCATCTGCGCGCTGTGGCCCGTGGCTCTCGGGGTCATCGGGTTGCTGCCCGGCGCGCTCGGCGCCAGAGGCCGCAAGGTGCTTGCCATCTGGCGGCGGACGAAACGATCGTCCTGAGCGGGCTTAGTCTCCTCGCTCGAGCGGGCGGGCGACCGCACTATCGAATCGATCTGCGGCGCGAGCTGCCACACGTTCGGCACGCTGCTGCCCGCTGAACCGATCCGCCTTCCGGATGTCGAGCACTGCGCCGTAGGACGCGCGCCAGGTACTGCTGATCGTGGAAGTCAGGTACCCGACCTCGCCCTTGGTCTCGACCTCGACGACCCAGCTTTCGGGTCGGGATTCGTCGTTCACTGCGTCGTCGCTCATTGCTCGTCCTCGCTTCAAGTGAGAAGCCCCCGACCAGGCCAATGGTCGGGGGCTGGGTCTGGAGCAGATTCCAGACGTCTTCTGGGGGCCGGTCGCATTCCGAGCACGCTCGGCGGCCCTTGTGGTCAAGCCTTAGGCCGGTATCCCTGACGGTTGATCGCCGTCTGAGCGGCGTCGAGGTGGCGGCCGATCTGCTCGGCGAGCTTCGCAGCCGCCTTAAGCTCGGCGGCGGCCTGGTCGGCGTTCGCGGCCGCGTCGCCGCCTTCGTCGTACACGTCGTGGGTCTTCAGGCTCGCCTGCAGGCCGTTGGCCATGTTCTGCAGCGCCTCGGCGAGGGTGTAGCCGCCAGCGCTCTTGAGGTTGCCCACGAGGGCGTAGATTACCGGTGCGGGGATTGAACCCGACGACGTGCGTCGCGCGATCGACTTGATGATCTCGTAGGCCTCGTCTGCATCGGTCACGACGGCCGGCTGTTCGCTCATGCTTCTATCCTCTCGTTTCCCACCGACAGGTGGGATGGGGGGTGAAGGGGGCCGGTCGGGGTGACCGGCCCCCGGTCTAGCTACTCGTCGTCGCCGAAGTCCTCGTAGTCGTCGTGCTCGAGGTCGTCGACCGGTTCGCCAGCCTCGGCGGCTTCGGCCTCGTTCTTCGCCTTCTGGTCGAGGTAGCGGTCGATGACCAGCTGCTCGACGTCGGAGAGGGCGTATCCCCACTCGGCCAGACGGGCGAAGTAGGTGTACGAGTTGACGCTGGGGCGTCGCCACGTCTCGCGGCTGGTGAGGTCCTCGATCGCGGCGAGCACGACGGCGAGGCTGACGTGCTGCGCCTTGGTGGGGCGGGACTCGACGAACGCTGCGAGCGCTTCGCCGTAGAAGGTGCCGGGCTGCTCGATGCCGAGCAGTGTGTGGGCGAGCGCGTTGCCGCCGTTTGCGGCGCGCGAGACGTCGAATCGGAACTGGGTGAGGCCGGTGGCGATGAAAGCCGCGGCGTCGGTGGGGAGGTTCTTGCGGCTCAGGAACTCGGTCAGCCATGCCCGCCTCACGGCCTCGGCAGGCGCCCAGGCCTTGTTGTTTTCGATCAGTTCGCGACGCTCCGCCTTCTCTGCGTCGGTCATCGGCATGCGGGCGTCGCCGCGGGCGTCGCGCTGCTTGAACCCGAGGGCCTTGGGGTCGGTGACGTAGTAGTTCACGACGATTTCCCCGGTGCGCCAGTGCTTCGTGACGAGGGCTTCCACGCCTTCGTGACCGATCAGGTGTTCGATGGTGATGTCTTCGCCGTCGGCGGTCGCGAGGTTTCCGACTGCGACGAGGCTCTCGTTCCATCCGGGCTGCGTGGTGCGGACGATGAAGCCCTGTTCGGCGAGGTTCGCCTGAATGGGCGCGAGTTCCGCGTTGAGTGCGCGCTGCTCGCGCTGCCGCTGTACCTCGTGCTCGAACTGCGAGGGGCGGTGGGTTGCGAACTCTACGAGTTTCGCGGTCGCCTTCTCGTCGTCCTCGAACTCGACGAGCGCTGCGGCGTGCTCGAGGTTCATCTGGAACTCGGCGACGGCTGCCGTAGCGGTCTGGCTCTTGGCGACGGCGAGGCCTGCCTTGATGCGGTCCTTCTTGGCGCCGGTGCGCTTGGCGATGGCGGCGGGGCTGAGACCCTCGAACGAGAGTTGCTGCCACGCGGCCGCGCGCTCGACGTCGGTCAGGGCTTCGCGCTGCTCGTTCTCGATGAGCTGCTCGACGATGCGGCGCACGGTGCCCTCGTCGCCGTCGACGACGTAGATCGGCATGGTCGCGACGCCTGCTTCGCGAGCGCCGAGCGTGCGACGCTGACCCGCTCGCACGACGACTCGGCCCTGCTCGTCGCGGTAGCCGAACGTAGGGACGAGCACGCCGTTGTCGCGGATGCTCGCGATGAACTCGGGCGTCAGAGGTGCGCTGGGGCGAACGTTCGTCTCGATGACGATGCTGTTCGGGTCGATGTGCTCCAGAACCCCAGCGGTACGTGCGATGGTCTGCGTGTCCATTGTCTGCTCCTAATCTCCGCCAACCGTTTTTTTGGCCTGGCTGGCAAAGAGAATCGATAGTGAGTGGAGACGGCGCAGTGCCCCGTAGGGAGCGATTGCTAAGCGGAGCCCGGAGCGCAGCGGAGGGCGGAGTCTGCAAATAGCGACTGGAGGGGAACGGAGCCGACGGAGCGAACTACGGTTATCTGCCAGACAGGGCAAAAAGCGGAAAGAACGCGGCCGCGGAGCGGCCTCGTCGCCGGCCGGAGGCTGGCCGCGGCCGAAGGTCTCCCTGCGGCGGCAGCCGCAGAATGGCTCCCTGGGACGCTCCCCCCCACCGCGCGCGTGAGTGCGCACCCGGTGGGGGGCGGCGCCGGCTAGGCGTTGAGCGCGTCGACGAGCCGCAGCATGTCGATCAGCAGGGCGATGAGCTTCCGCAATCGCTTGATCAAATCCTTGATCGAACGCCAACGCGGGGTAGTGTGCCGGGAGTAAACCATCTGGTCTCCTCGGGATCAGGCCGGGGCGGGAACCCCGGCAGTTGGTGATACACGGATGAGAGCCCCGCTCGGTAGAGCCGGGGCTCTCGCCGTTTTCAAACCGGCGTACGGGGTCCTGCAGGGCGAACCTACGTCCGTCGCGCGAGAACCGGGGAAGCGACACGCGGGACGTAACACCGCAGTAGGGCTTCCCTGCAACACCAAGTTGCCGCCCGGCCCGTTCGAACGTATCTTCGAATCTGTGGGGCAGAACAAGCGGTACGGTTCCGACGTCACGGATCTGGCGATTCTCGATGTGACGCTGCGCCCCGAGCCGATCTCGCTGACGCACCAGGAGGTCGGTGCGCCGAGCGCCGCGGAGTTGTTCCGCGTCGATCCGGCGCCAGAGCCGGTCGAGGTCGATGCTTGGGTGCGGTTCCCCGAGACGGCCGTCGAGGTTCGGGCGAGGGCGATCGCCTGGACGACGAGAGCAGTGCTGCTCGAGTTTGAGCTGCGCGACGGGCGTCGGCGTCGCACCTGGGTGTGGGCCGGCGCGGTGCGCCGGGTGCAACCCGGCGAACCGCGCCGCTGACCTCGTGATGAGGTCATGGATGAGCTGGTCGGCCAAAGGGGCTATGCCGCGATGGCCGGTGCCGTGTCGAGGTCCTCGACTTCCGGCCGGTCGATGGTCGGGACGGTGGCCGTCGTCGATTCTTCGGCCGCTTCCTTCGCCTCGGTGATGATCCGGTTCACCGTGTCGCGGGAGCGGTTGAACGCTCGTGCGATCGCGCGCTCGGAGTAGCGGCCGGTCTTCTCGGTGGCCGCTTCGGCGGCTGCGATGATCTGCCGCCGCTCCTCGTCGGAGACCGGCCGCTTGTGGCCGGTCGCCTCGACGACGGCGGTCGGTTCGGTGGTCGCCTCTACGCCGAACATGGCGAGAGCGTCGTCGGCCGCTTCGTCGGGCGACTGCGGCTCGTCAGCGGCGGCCGGTCGGCCGCTCCCCCGCTCGGCCTTGGCGCGCTTGGCGCCAGCGCCGAGCTCGTGCGTGAGAGTGCTTGCGGCGGCGAGCGTGAGAACGGGAACCGCGGCGACGACCATGACGACCCAGAGGGGCGCGACCTCGTATCCGAGCCCGACCAGCGCGTGGTAGGTGACCTGGCCCGCGATGCCGAGCCCGAGGCCGGCGAGCGACGACCAGCGCGCGAACCGGCGCGCCGAGGGGGCGATCCGCTTGCGGGTCAGCCATACGCCGAGGGAGAAGGCGGCGTAGGCCTCGAGGCCGAGCGGGAGAACGATCGAGAGGTCGAGGGTCCACGGCAGGATGCCGGGGAGCATCTCGGTGGGGCCGAAGCCGCTCATGCGGCCGAGGGACACCCAGCCGCCCCAGATGGCGACATAGGCGCCGATGTAGAGCGGGAACAGCGGCCAGCGCGAGTAAGTCTCGTACTCCTGCTCCACCTCCGCTCCGGCCGGGTTATCGGCCGATGCGGTGGTCGGCTCGGTGGCCGGACGGCCGATGCGGAAGAAGTTGCTGATGCGGCTCATCGTGCTGCCTCCTGAATCAGTGCGGACGCGCACTAATTTATCAGAAATGATGCGGGAGCGCACCTGTTAGGCTGAGAAGGTGACCACGAACGACCAGGAATCGGCCGGCCGATCGGCCGATGTAGCCGATCCCGGCCCCGGCCCGGCCGGTCTTTATGACGTCGGCCGGTTGGCAGCGCGCCTAGGCATCACGCCGGCCTCCCTACGGAACGCGAAGCTACGTGGCGCGGACTGGCTCCCGTCGCCTGCAGGCGAGCTCAACGGCGGTGCGGTGTGGTCGGCCGAAGACCTCGATGGGATTGAAGGCCGTCGTCGGCCACCCGGTCGGCCACGGGCGGCCGACTAGCGACCGAGTAGCCTCGCACCATGTGCGGTCGATTCACGCTCAAGGAGCGGCCCGCGGACCTCGCGGCCGCGGTCGGCGCGCTCGAGGGAGACTTCTCGAGCTGGCAACCGTCGTTCAACATCCCGCCCACGGCGACGATCCCCGTGCTCGTGGAAGCGAAGCTCCCAGATTCGGAGATGTTCGGCCGACGCCTCGAACCGGCTCGTTGGGGGCTTGTGCCCGGTTGGAGCAAAGAGCTCAAACTCAAGTTCCCGACGTTCAACGCCCGCTCCGAAGGCATCGCCGAGAAGAACACCTGGCGCGGCCCGCTCAAGTCGCACCGCGCCATCGTGCCGATGGACGGCTGGTACGAGTGGACCGGGGAGAAGGGCGCCAAGGTGCCGCACTTCATCCACCACCCGGACGGCGAAACGCTCGGCGTCGCCGGCCTCTACTCCTGGTGGCTCGACCGTTCAAAGCCCGAAGACGACGACACCCGATGGACGCTCACCGCGACCATCCTCACCTCCGATGCCGTCGACGAGCTCGTGGGCATCCACGACCGATCCCCGGTGCCACTCCCCCGCGATCTCTGGGACTGGTGGCTCGACCCGTCCCTCGTCGGCGACCAGGCGATGGTCGACGACGCCGTGAAGGCCGCGCTCCCGATCGCGGAACAGCTCGCCGTCTACAGCGTGCGTCCGTTCAAGGTCGGGCAGGACGGCCCAGCCCTCATCCAGCCCGCTTAGCAGGGGCTGCTCGCCGAGTACCGTCCGCCGCTCAACCGGAAGTGAGCAGGGCAACGGCTCCCAGCTGTGCAGCTGCGGCTCAGTCGTGAACCACGGCTCGCAGAACTGGACTGGCAACTGCAGCACCTCACCCATGCCGCAACGCTACGCGCCTCGACTTAGGGCCGTCGCCGGCTTTCCACAGGCGCGCGTGCACGGACCTCAGCCCGCGATGTAGCGGGCGAGCAGCACGTAACCCTCGGGCACAAGCGCCTGCAGCGCTGCGGCCGCCGCCTAGTAGCTTGGGCCTTCGGCCTCGATTTGCTCGACGCGATCAGATCGGATCATGCCCGTTGCCGTAGTCACGCCGGCCTTCATCGAGAAGTGCGCCTGGACGAGTTCGTGGCCGGGCGGTACATACGGGGCGAGGGCATCGTAGGCGGTTCTACGATCGCTACCGGCCGCCTCGATCCTGGTCGTCTGGGTCAGTCGAATGGCGCCCCGGTCACATGCATATGACGAGCCTAAGCATGGCCAGCCACGTTCCGGGGCCATGCTCGTGACCTGAACTTTCTGGAACTCACAGAGTCTGTCAGTCTGTAACTCACAATGTTTGGAACTCTGGAAATTCCAGACTTACAGACTTACACAGTCACAGACTTACAGACTCTGGAACATCGAGACTTACAGGATTCTCGACTCGCCGACTCTGTAACTCTGTAAATCTCGAACTCACAGATTGGATTCGAAGTATGAGGATCGTTGCGCTCGTCGGCCAAAAGGGCGGCATCGGCAAGACCACCACGACGGTGAATCTCGCCGCCGTGCTCGCGAAGAACGCGAACCGCGTGCTCGTCGTCGACGTCGACCCGCAGGAGTCGACGACCTGGTGGGCCGAGAACGCGGGGGAGCGGCTGCCGTTCGACTTCACCGCCAGCGTCGACGCCTCGAACCTCGCCAACCTGCGCGAGCTCGAGGACCAGTACGACGTCGTGCTCGTCGACACTCCCGGCAACCTCGAGGCCGAGGCGATCCTCGCGGCCGTGCTCGACGTCGCCGATTTCGTCGTCGTGCCCTTGGCACCCGAAGACCTTGCCGTGCAGCCGATCGTCCGTACCGTCCGCCAGCACATCGAGCCCCGCGGGCTCCCGTACCGGATCCTGCTCAGCAAGATCGACATGCGCAACGCCGGCGAGCTCGAGGACTGGCAGCGCCTCGTCGACGAGGGCCTGGAACTGCCCCGCTTCCAGCAGGTCATCCGCTACTACAAGACCCACAAGGACGCGCCGGGCCGCGGCGACGTCGTGACGAACTACCCGGACACTCGCGCCAACCGCAACGCGATCTTCGACTACAACGCCGTCGCGTTCGAGCTCGTATCGCTGTGGGCGAACCACCCGATCAAGACAGGGAGCAGGTAATGGCACGCAAGGACCTCACGCTGCTCACCCGTCGCGTCGACGAAATGAAGTCCGCGCCAGCCGACGCGGAGCCGACTCCGGCCGTCGCCCCGGCCCCGGCTCCCGTCGCGGCCGCGCCTGCGGCGCCAGCCGCTGCGCCCCGGAAGCCCAGCGTCAAGAAGCAGCCTCGCTCAGCGCCGACACCGCGCTCCGGTGCGGTGGCCGAGGACTACGAGCGCAAGGAGACGTGGCTCCGGCCTGACCAGCAGGTCGACCTCGACCAGCTCGCCAAGCGGCTGCAGCGCGCGAAGGATCCCAGCGAGAAGACGCGCATCACCGCGAACACGATCATTCGCGTGGCCGTCGACGCCCTGCTCGAGCACGCAGACGAGCTGCAGGGCGACACCGAAGCTCAGATCCGTGAGTCTGTAACTTCCAGAGTTACAGACAAGTAGCGGCGCTTCGGTGCCGCGTCGACAGTAGATGCCTTCGCCGTCCCCACTGGGTGCAGGCCGGCCCCGGCGATGCCCGGCTGTGCCCATTGGGGGCGGGGGAGTCACCATGTCGTCGTCCCCAGGTGGGCGGGTGCTCCGTCAGCCGTCCACGTGTGGGCGCACGACCGGGGGAGTGGGGGGCTTAGCCCTCACCGAGGCACCGACGTCGCTGCCGCGGGTCGTCGCGGTTCTGCCGCGGCGCGGTCGACGACGAGCGCGAGCAGCCTGCTCGCGGCGCTCATCGGGCCACGCTGAACGCCCACTTCTCGTCGGGACAGCACGGCCCGACCCACACATATTCCGACGGCCCATACCGGCTGAGCGCCATGACGGCGCCGTGGTCGGGGCACCGCGGGAGTTCGACGCGCTCGAGGTAGTCCTCGCCCCACGTCGTGCGCGTACCCGGGTGGGGCCAGTAGATAACGGCGTCGCGCGGGCCACCGGGCCGCTCGGACGCGATGCTCTCGACGATGCCGACGATGCCGACGATGCCGCCGAGCGGGCCGGCGAGCCGCACGATGTGGCCGCGGGCGATGTGGTGGTTCATCGGTTCACGTCCTCAAGTGCCGAGTTGGTGGTCATGGCGGTCATCCTTTCAGAGGAGGCGCACGACCGGGGAGTGGGAAGGGTCAGCCCTCGCCGCGGCGCTTACGTCGCGCTGCCTCTGCGATCTCGCGATCGCTCTCGGCGCGCAGCCGGCTGAACTCCTCGGGCGAGAGCGCGGCCGCGCGCGCGGCCGCGGCACGCTCGGCGTCCCGCTCGGCGCGCTCGGCCTCGAGCTTCAGTGCCCGCGGCCGCCGCGGCACGGCGGCTTCTACGGCGGTGCGGTCGTCGACGAGCGCAAGCTGCGCTGCGGCGCGCTCGGCCTGCTCGGCGCGATACAGAGCGCGATCCTCGGTGAGCGTCGGCTCGTTCGGGTCGATGTACTCGGCGAGCAGCCAGCGGGTGTAGCCGAGCGGGTCGCCGACCTCGGCCGGGTTCATGAACCGGTACGCACGCGGTGCCGCCTCGGGGCGCTGTCCGAACTTCGCAGCGTTCGCGCGGAAGCGCAGCTCCTGCTCGAGGCGACGAGTGAGGTCGCCGGCCTCCCAGCGTGCGGGGTCGACGTCGGCCTGCTCGAGCACGCGGGCGACGCTCGAGGGGTGCACCTGGTGCAGCCAGGGGAGTCGATCGCGCACGGCGCGAGCGAACTCGAACATCTGGCGGCCCCAAATGACCCGCCCACGTCTTGACGTACCCCTCGAATTTTGCAACCCACTGTCGGGGCTGTGCGGCCGCGGAGCGGACGCTCGCTCTTGCGCGCTTGCGCGCTGGTGTTTAAATTCCTTCGAAAACGCCTCTGGCGCTTTTAACCCTCCTTCGGAGGGTAGGTGGACAAAGCGAAGATTTCGCGGGGAGATGAGGTCGCGCAGCGAGGCCATCCGTAGCTGCCGGTTGCCATGCCGGCGATACGCCGCGGCCCGCTCACTCGCTCTGAGGTAGCGGCCGTCCTCGCGCGTGCGGGCGAAGCCGAGCGCGTTCACGGCGCGCCAGAATCGCGTCATGGTGCGCTCGCTGCGCGCGACCGCGCGGCCGAGCCGTGCGCGGCCCACGGTGACGTTCCGGCCGGTGTCGTAGTCGGCGTAGCTCGAGGCCTCCTTGGCCGCCGCGAGGAAGGTCTTCGGGCTGATGCTCTCGGGCCGGCCTCCGGGCTGCGTCCAGCGGAGCTGTGCGCGGCCCTCAGGCGACGCGATCGCCCAAGCCAGCAGAGTCACCCAGGCGAGGCGGTAACGCCACACAGGGGCCTCCTGCGAGCCGGGCGCGGCTTCCGGTGCCCACGACCGACGCCGGAAGCGCACGGTCGTCGCTCGAGGGCCGTTGTAGGGCCGCTTCGCGCGCTCGTCAGCGACGAGCTCAGTCACCCATTCGGCCGGTACAAGCCATGCCGGGCGGGTCGCCGAGTCGTCAGAATCCTCCTTGAGGACGGTGTGCGCTCTCGGCGCGTCGTGTAGCCCTAACGTCGGAACGACGTTGTTCTGAGGTACGATGAACGCACCTCCTCCCAGTGAGTAGGCACGGAAAAGCCCCGGCTCTATGCCGGTTCTTCTTCGGGAATTGCCTCGATCTGAGTCCAGTCGCCAAACTCAAGTCAGATCAGGCACAGAGCTTCAGGCCCCGCCACGGCGGGGCCTCTCTCGTTAAGCCGAGTCGATAGGCAGCTCCCCGTCTTGCAGTTCGGCCTGCGGCCACCACGTCGGGTAGCCGCGCACGTCGACCTCGATATGGTCGACCAGCTCTTCGAGGAACCGCGAGGGTGACACCTTAAGGTGATACGCGAGCGTCTCGAGCTTCATCTTCGTACGTTCCTCGATCTCCCAGCCGGCGCGCACGGGCTTCACCATCGTGCCGCGCTTACGCCGGTACGGCGTCGGACCTTCGGGAGTCATACTGCCCACTTAACCGTACGGGAACGGTTAAGCCAGAGGTGACACGCCGCAATCCGTTCGCGGCTTAGCCCTCGTTTCCGGCCTCGGCCTTGCCGCGGGCGCGTGCGATCGCGAGCCCGAGGTCGGCGAGGCTACTGATGCCCGTGTGCGAGCCGGGGCCATCTACGACGAAGAAGGTCGCGGTTGCGAGCTCGCCGTCGATGTTGCCGGGATAGGCGCGGATGGTCACCAGATCGACGTCTGTCAGCGGGTAGTACATCTCGTGGCGGTCGACCCGCGGCCGTGGGGTGATCCCCTGCTCGCTCTCGATGAAATCGGAGTCATCGAGGTCTGCCGGGTCCAGCCGCCACTTGAGTTCTGCCAGAAGGGGCGATTCGGGATCGAGCTTCATCGCCTTGGCGAAGTACTCCGTCATCCTGGGCGCCATGCGTGCGAGGTACGCCTCAGCCCAAGCGCGGCGCAGGTGTGCCTGCTTCTCCCGCTTGGCGTCCTCTGCCGCGTCATCGCTGGCACGCTTCGCATCGGCGGCGGAAAGCGCGAGGGCGGTGAGACTCGAGTGGTCGAGCTTCTCGAAGAATTCGCGCTCGGCACGCTCGCGTGCCTCCTTCGTCGCCTGCAGCATCGTGCGGATGTCCTGGTTCGGCATGTGAGTCCCCCGGTCATGTGAAGTGGTTGGTTTCGTCTCCTGGCAGACCCATCATGCCGAGGAGGTGTGTCAGGGCCTCTGAGGGCCTGTGGATAACGTCGGCTAGTCCGTCGTGATGTTGAGCACCTTCGTCTCCGCGTAGGCGAGGTCGAGGTGAAGGTGGTCGGGGGAGTCATCGAACTGCGTGAAGTTCTTGAGGCTGAGCGATGCACCTGCTGCGGCGCGCACGTCGACCTGCCCGGCGCGCGCGCCTACGGGCACCATCGGGTCAAGGAGACGAATGAGCTTGAGCGAGTGCTCGTCGGCGCCAGTGAGACTCTGGCCGTTGAGCATGTAGAAGTCGACGGCGTTGCCGCCGCCGTTCACCCAGTGCGAGGACCCGGTGCCGGCACCGAGCAGCGAGCCGGTGCACTTTCGGTTGAGGTCGGAGACGCCGACGCTCTCGAAGTTGTGCAGGGCCACCACGATCATCTGGAGCACGCCGACGTCGATGCCGCAGTTCGGCGCAGACTTGCCCTCGGCGATGTTCTGGATCTGCGTCCAGTACTCGTCCTCGAGCGTCTTGAAGCGTCCGTCCTTCTTCGCGTTGACGATCTCGGTCGCCAATGCTTGGGCGTTGCCGCTCACAGAGCATGCTCCGGCTTTCCGGGTCGTCTCGAGCGCGGTCACGACCTGCACGGCCGGGGCATACCACTTCGTGTAGTGGTTGGGGTCGGCGTTCACCTGCACCAGGTGTGCGACCTCGGTCGGCTCCAGCGCTTGCCAGTTGGGCACGCCCATGAGGTCCTGGAAGAAGATCGTCGCTGAGGTGAAGGGGTCCATTCGCTGCGCGGCGGAGCCCTTCCATTCCTGCTGCTGGAACAGGCCGATGCTTGTTGCGACCGATCCGTCAGGGTTGATCGCGCCGTCTCCGTGGCTGATGTTCTTGAGAGACGATTCGCCCATCGCCGTCATCACGCCGATGATCTGAGCCTCACGCGGCAGTTTGAGCGCAGTTGCGGCGTTCATGATCGCAGCGGCATTTTCGAGCTGGTCGCCGCTGTAGCCGGCAACCGATCCCGCCTTCGGGGCGATCACTTGCGGCGAGCAAGTCGCCGCTGCTGAGGCACCGACGCCGGCGAACAGAACCACGATGATGATGACGGGCGCGAGCACGACGGCCAGAAGGGCCATCAGCGCCCCGCCGCCCTTCTCGTTCACTCCGAGGTGTCCTTGCCCTCGAGGTAGTCGAGGAAGCGGCGAATCGCCTCGTCGCGACCTTCTCGGTTGAGCTTGTAGACGCGCCAGTGCGAGGAACGGCCCTCGCTGGCTGGCTCGCTGGTAACTCCACCCTCGGTCTCAAGCTTCCCGAGATACGACCAGATCGTTCGGTAGTGGACGCCGAGGTCACGTCCGATGTCACCGGACGTAGCACCTTCGGGGTGTTGCGCGAGGTAGCGGAGGATCGCCGCGCGCATCGGATGAATGCCCAGAAGGCTCATCGCTGCCTCGTCTTCGGGCTGCAGTGGGGGAAGTACATACGACGGCACCTTCCAAGTATGGGGGACTAGCCCCGTTCGATCATATGCACTATAATTGCATATGAGCGAAAGGGTCACAATGTCTATTGACGCTCGGTTTGGAACCGCACCCCCGAGTGGGGGATACTCAGCGCGCCACGTCGACCTACCCGGCGGCGGCGCTGCGGCTGGGGGGCTCGCGCAGGCAACTTCGGAGAGCCAAGGGAGGGTCGTGCTCGAAATCGTCGAAGGTCACGATCGCTCGTGGACGATTGCAGGCTTCGGCATCCGAGTGCCCGACCTGCAGCCGGCTGCGCAGTATGTACTCAGCCACGCCGCAATGCTCGTGGCGGGACCCGGCCCTTGGCCGATCCGTCTGCACATGGAGGGAACCGTCTTCGAGCTCGTGCTCGGCGCCGACGGTGGGGTGACTCTGGATCCTCGATCGGCTTCCACGCCGACCGTCTGGGGCTGGCTCTTCCCAGCTGGTCGGTTCAGCGAGCATCTCGCACCGCCGACCGCTCCTCTGGTCGCGTCGGCCCCGCCCGTCGTGCAGCCGGTCGTCATGGACAACGGGTTCGGCCCAGCAGAAGCTTGCCCGTACCCCGGATGGCATCGCGCGACTGAGGGCGGCAAGTACTGCACGGGCTGCGGGAAACAGCGCCCTGCAGGGGAGGGGCCTGAGGGTGTGCTGTTCGTGTCGGCGCACCACTCGGCGGGAACGACCACCTGGGCGACCCTCCTTGGAGGTGCTGACATGCGCCAGCAGATGCCCCTGACGGGTCAGGTCGTCGGCGTGTGCCGTGCGACTCCCGGTGGCATCAACGCCATGAAGAAGCTCATCGGCGAACACGGTGTCGAGCGGTTCCGTTCGGTGCTCGTCGTCGCCGATGCTCCCGGTCGGATGCTGCCGCAGGCGGCCCGCGAGGTTAAGAGCCTCGCGGGCGGCGTGCCGGTGGTCGTCGTTCCGTGGATTTCCAAGCTCCGGGGCGTCGATGCTCCGGCAAGCGCGGCCGCGCTCATCGCGCGGCCCGTCGCACGCGTCAGGAACGAGCTCGAGCGCGCCGCCCGCGTCGTGCCGCGCGAGTTCCGACACAACCACAACAGGAGGAATGGATGATTGCAAAGCTGGCCGCAACTGCGGCTCATGTCCCGATGGAGCCGTTCTGTCTGCCGCCTGATGCAGTCAACGCGATGGACACCGCCAAGTTCTGGGTGACGGTGATCGCGGGCGCATTCGCGGTCATCGCCCTGGTCATCATCGGCATCGGCATGTTCTTCCAGCACAATCGCGGCGACGGCGGCGAGATGATCAAGAAGCTCGGCTGGTGGATTGCAGGCTGCATCCTCGTCGCGGCTGCGGCGGGCATCACTGCGATCTTCCTCAACCCGCCGACGAACTGCGTGCCGGCTCCCGGCCTCGGAGGCTGAACGATGGGGCGTTTCCGTGAAGCCGCGAACGATGCGTGGAGCTCGCCGGGGGCGAAGATTGCCGCAATCACCGTGCTGGCTCTCTGCGGCCTGATCGCGCTTGTCGTGATCTTCCTCAGCGTGTTCTACCCGGTGAAGCCCGGCAACGATGGCTCTGCAACCGCAGCGCCCACCGAGACGCCCCGCCCCTCGCAGTCGCAGGCGCCGACCTCCCCTGCGGAGGCCGGCGCCTGCAACACCCCGCGTGGCGACACCTCGTACATGCCGGCGCTCCCCTCCGATCTTCGGTGGACGGCAGCGGGCGGCGTCGCGTGGCCCGTTTCGGACGAGTACGGCCCGACGAAGACCGATGACGGGCACGGAGTGTGCTTCGCTCAGTCACCGCTCGGAGCTGCTCTGCTGCTCGCCACGATGACGGCGAGCACCTCGCAGCAGTCGAGCACGGTCGATGACTATCTGTTCTACATCCAGGACAGCGTGGGCAAGGACGTCTTCGCCGAGGCGTTCGCAGGCTACTCCGGTGCTTCGAGCGACCTCGCAACGGGCCGCTCCAACATCGCCGGGTTCCGGACGGTTGCGTTCAGCCCCAACGAGGCCCAGATCGGCCTCGTGCTGACCGCTCCGGGGACAGCGACCGGCTACCTCGAGGGGTACTTCACCCTCGACTGGGTGAACGACGACTGGCGAGTGCGCGTCACCAACGATGGGGCATTCGCCCCGGTGCCGTTTGCGGCCGTTGCCGAAGGTGGATTCGTAGATTGGCGGGATCAGTAGTGGATGAAGAGAGCTGCGCCCTCCCCTCGAACTGGGCAAGCTGCGCAGGAAACGCGCTCACCGACAGCGCGAGCGACAACTTCGCGAAGTCGATGGCCGAAGGATTCGACCAGATCTTCAAGGAGTTCGCGACGTCGTGGATCGGGCAGGGCATGCTCGTCGACCTCAACAGCGCGAACGTCGAGTGGTTCAAGTACTCGCTCTCCATGATCACTGCGTTCCTCGCCGTGATCGGGATTGCGATCGCAGGCGCACGCGTTGCCTACTACCACCGCGGCGAGGAGTTCGGACAGATCATGCGCGCTCTCGCACGTCTGATCTTTGTCGCGACCGCGGGCACTGCGGCGGTCTCGATCCTGCTCCTGCTGGGCGACTCATTCGGCAAGTGGGTGCTCGACAGCGCAGGCTTGACCGCGACAACCCTCGTGGTCAGTTCTGCCATCACGGCGATTGCTCCTGGCCTCGCGATCGTGCTCGGCCTGTTCGGCATCCTCGCCGTCATGTGCCAGTGGGGCATCATGCTCGTGCGCGGTGCCATCCTTCCGCTCCTCATCGGCTTCTGGCCGACCGCCGCAGCGGTCGCGATGATCAAGGGCGGCGAGCAAGCATTCGATGGCGTGACCAAGTGGCTGCTCGCCTTCATCATCTACAGCCCCATCGCTGCGTCGATCTATGCGCTCGCGTGGCGGCTCAACTCGAACGTCAACGACCTTGCGGGCGTTGTAACCGGCGTGATTCTGATCATCCTGGCGGTTGCGGCGCTGCCCGCGCTTATGCGGCTGCTCGGCCCGGTGTCGAGTGCCCTCGGCAAGGCCACCGGCGGCGGCATGGCGATGGGAGTCACGTCGA
Source organism: Agromyces neolithicus (assembly GCF_039529735.1). Lineage (NCBI taxonomy): Bacteria > Bacillati > Actinomycetota > Actinomycetes > Micrococcales > Microbacteriaceae > Agromyces > Agromyces neolithicus. The sequence goes on along the minus strand of NZ_BAAANJ010000028.1, from coordinate 6,134 downwards.
CCGCGGTCGCCGCAGGCGTCGCAGTGGGGGCAACCGTTGCGACCGCTGGTGCGGCGGGCGCGGGCGCGGGCGCCGCAGCGGCTGGGGGCGGTTCCTCCACGGCGGCGACTACCGCGCCACCTACGGCTAGCACCGGCGCAACCGCGACCGAGACGGCGGGTAGTACCGGCGCAGATGGCGCAGTCGGCGGTTCCGGCGCAACGGGCAGCACTGGCGCGGAGGGCGCGGTTGGTGATCCCGGCGCGAGCGGTGCCAACGGAGCAGCGGGCGCAGGGGACTCGAGCGCGTCGGCCGCGAGCGGTAGCAGCGGCGGCCGCCAAGCGATGTGGAACGGCGCACAGGCCGCGACGGATGGGCGCGGCGACAACAACTCGGCTGAGGGGATGGTTTCGGAATGAGCGAGAAAGCACCGCGGATCAAGTTTGGGAACTGGCTGCCGACAGGCCCGACCTACGTCGGCCCGCTGAGCTACTTCGGCTGGGGAATCCTCGTCGTGGGCATTCTGGTCGCCGTCATGTCGTCGATTCTCGGCAACCTGCCGTTCGGGCTGCTGATCGTCTCGGCTGCGATGATTTTCCTGCTGTTCTTCAACGTCCGGTTCGGCGAGCTCGACGCGGGACGTAGCCTCGCCTCGCGGATCGGCGAGCGGATGAACCACGCGGGCCGGAACATGGCTGGCGAGACGGCGTATGCGACGGGCCTGTTCTCCGAGCTGCCCTCCGAGAACCTGACGGCTCTGCCGGGTGCGCTCGTCCAGATTGAAGAGCTCGACGGCCTCGACGGCACCGGTCACCCGTACACCCTGCTCCACCACCGGGCGGTGCGGCTGATCTCGGCAACGATGACGAGCGTGCCGGACGGCACCGAGCTCCTTCCGCAGGAGATGAAGAACACGCAGGTTTCCCGTTTCGGCGCCTGGGTGGCGTCACTCTCCCGTGACAGCGCGGTTGCAGGCGCAACCGTCACGATCGATTCCGCATACTCGTCGAAAGCGCCACTGGTTCGGAAGCTGCACTCCGAGATCTCGCCGGCCGCGCCGATCGTGGCGCAGCGAGCACTGCTCGAGGCGACTCAGCTCCTGCCCAACCGGCACACCGAGACCCACACCTACGGCACGGTCGTCTGGAGCGTCCCCAAGCTCGGCGAATCCGTTGAGGAAGCGGCGGCTGAGGTGGCCGCCAAGCTGCCGTACCACCGTCAGGGCCTGTACGCGGCCGGTGCCGGCCTCCCGATGACGGCCGATTCGCACGAGCTCGCTCGGATGATGCGCGTCGCCTATCAGCCGATGCGTTCAAGCGAGCACGGCTCTGACGAACTCGCCGGGCACGACTTCACGATGCGCCTCGTCGACGCTGGCCCCGACTACTTCGACGAGTCGCAGCGTCGCGTCGTGTTCCACGACGGTGTGGCGTCGATGACGGCGATGATGACCATCCCGCCGCGCATGCACATCACCGAAGACACCTTCAAGGAGTTGTTCGCGCCCGCCGACAAGTTCCTCCGCAAGCGGGTCACGGTGTTCTACCGCCCGCTCAGCTCGGCCGAGGCGCAGCGCGTCGCGCAGAAGCTCCGCAAGTCGGCAGGTGTGCAGGCCACGTCCAAGGGCCAGCAGTCGAGCTTTGACGAGCACAAGAAGAAGCTCGCGCAGAAGACCGAGAGTGAGCTCGTCGAGGGCGCTTCGATGACTACGTTCTCGCTGATGGTGACGGTGACCTTCGAGGCCAACGAGAAGGCGTACCGCGCGGCGACGACGCAGCTCAAGTCGCTGCTCGAGGCCACCAACCTCTCCTACCGTTTCGTGGAGCGAGGCACCTCAGCGGCGTTCCACTCGACGCTGCCTCTCGGGGTACTGCCCTGGATGTACAAGTCCACGTTCGCAACGCTGATGGGAGAGTGACGATGCCGACCAAGGATCGCGTGCGCAGCCCGTTCCGAACCCCCTCACTGGCGAAGACGGCCCGCGGTTTCGCGGGCCGCTTCGGTGGCCGGTGGGGCACCGTCCCCCAGCCGCCGCAGTGGTACACGACGAGCGTGCAGGTGTGCGGCGTCTACCCCTACAGCGCGGGTAGCGCCCGCCCCACCGATGGGGCACCGCTCGGCCGCGACCGCCGCGTCGGCACCGCCGTATGCACCGATCACGAATCCCTCTACCGGGCTGGCGTGATTTCGAGCCCGTCGATGATGCTGTTCGGCATCAACGGCGTCGGTAAGTCGTCAACCGCTCAGACGATCCTCCTCGGGCAGGCAGCCCGCGGTATCACGCTCGGCGTGCACAACCCGATCAAGGCCGGCGAGCACACGGCGCTGATCCGCGCGCTCGGCGGGCCCGTCTGGGAGGTTGGCCCCTCGGCCAGCAACCACAAGATCAACCTGCTCGCGCCCGGCCCGCTTGGCGAGGCTGCGCGACGCATCGGCGGCGACACCGGCCGAGAGCTCGAGCACCTGGCCCGCGACAAGGCCATCCAGCTGACGCAGCTCATCGCGCGCACGACGCGCGGCGAGCCGCTGCATGACATCGAGGATGCGGTGCTCGAGGCGCTTGTCGACGACGCGCGCACGCGCAACGCGCGCCCGGCGACCGCACACCTCCTGGAGGCGTTCTCGTCGCCGTCAGAGCGAGTGCTGGGCATCGCAGGCTACAACGACGCGGGGGCGTTCTACGAGCGGCACCGCCGTCTCGGGGAGACGCTCCGAGCTATGCTCTCCGGCGAAATGGGCCGGATGCTCGGCGGTGACGCCGATACCGTGCAGTACGACCCCGGAAACCCTGGCGGCTGGTGCTTCGATACGAGCGCCATTCCCGAGTCGAACACCAAGCTGCTGTCGGCCGCGATGCTGTCCTCGTGGTCACTCGGCATGGACATCATCGACGCGCACTGGGAACTCGCGAAGCATGAGCGGCAACTCGCCGAGCGTGCCGCACGCGAAGGCGAGCTGTACACGCCGAAGGTGACGTGGCGCGGCTACTCGACCCTCATGGACGAGTTCTGGTACCCGATCCGCGCCTGTGAAGGCATCGTCGATCGCGTCGACCGGCTCTCGCGCACGAACCGCTCCATCGGTTCGGCCGACATGAAGGTGACGCACTCCCCGAAGGACATGCTCTCGCTGCCGAACCCGGCCGACCGGGAGAAGGCGCGCGGCCTCGCCGAACGCGCGGGTCTGCTCGGCCTGATGGCCCTCACCCGTGAGGACCTCGAAATGCTCAGCCGCGTCCGGTCGCTCACCGAGAAGGAGATCGACACGGTGGCCGGCTTCAACTCGTCGCCGAGCTGGTCCAAGCCGAAGGCCCCGCGCGGCGCTCGACGGGATGCCGCCGCCAAGCCGCCGGCCCCTCCCGGCGCCGGTCTGATCCTCCTCAAGGTGCCCGAGCGCGTCGGCATCGAGGTTCAGATGCTTCAGACGAGCGTGCAGGCGAACCTGCACGTCACCGACACCCGCTACCGCGAACAGGACTGAGAGGCGACGACATGGCAGTGCCCGGCCGCACCAACATCGGAGGCTCTCCATGGCCTCTGCTCGCCGTCCTCGGGGTCGGCGTCCTCGTGCTCGTTGACGTGTGGGGAGCCTTCCGACTCGCCCACACCTTCAACGGGTCGGCAGACAACTTGCCGTCCGACCCGTTCCTGACCATTGCCGCCCTGGTTCACGGGCAGGCGGCATGGCCCACCACGGCGACGATCCTGCTGGTCGGGTTCGTCGTCGTTGAGCTCGTCGCCGCGATCGTGCTCGGCGTGATGTTCACGAAGAACCGCGGCAAGCGCTCTCGTGTCGACGACGCCTCCCGATACATGGGCCGCGGCCGCGACCTCGACGGCGTGAGCCTTCAGAATGCGGCCGCCTTCGCGAAGCGCGTCGGCATCGAGGGCGATGTGAAGGGCGTCTTCATCGGCGAGTCCGTCTCGGGCGCGCAGCCGCTCTACTCGAGCTGGGAAGACGTGATGATCCTGATCGCTGGCCCTCGCACGGGCAAGAGCACGAGCTTCGCGATCCCGCAGATCGTGGAGGCTCCGGGTAGCGTCCTCGTGACCTCGAACAAGCGCGACGTCGTGGACGCGACCCGCGACATTCGCGCTCAGCACGGAGATGTGTGGGTCTTCGACCCGCAGGCGATCGCGCTCGAGGAACCGGTCTGGTGGTGGAACCCGCTGAGCTACGTGACCGACGAAGTGAAGGCGGCGAAGCTGGCCGAGCACTTCGCCGCGGGGTCACGCACAGTCGGTGGGTCGTCGTCGGACTACTTCGACAACGCCGGTCAGAACTTGCTCGCCGACCTGCTGCTGGCAGCCGCTCTCAGCTCCCGGCCGATCACCGACGTGTACCTCTGGACGACGCGGCCTGCTGATGAGACGCCCGCGGAGATCCTCGAAGAACACAACTACACGCTGCAGGCGGCTCGGCTGTTCGGCGCAATCAACCTGCCGGACAAGCAGCGTGGAGGTATCTACGGCACGGCGGCCGAGATGGCCTCGTGCCTCACGAACCGGCAGGTCGCACGCTGGGTCACCCCGCAGAGTCCTGCAGACCCGCGGCCGCAGTTCGACCCGCAAGCATTCGTACAGCGCACGGATTCGCTCTACTCGCTCTCGAAGGAGGGCCGTGGTAGCGCCGGCCCCCTTGTCACCGCGCTTACCGTCGCCGTGTGCGAGGCCGCGGAGGAACTCGCTTCGCGCTCGAGCTACGGTCGGCTCGCCAAGCCGCTACTGTGCATCCTCGACGAGGCGGCGAACGTATGCCGGTGGCGCGAACTCCCGAACCTGTACAGCCACTACGGGTCTCGCGGCATCATTCCGCTGACGATCCTGCAGTCCTGGTCGCAGGGTGTCGATGTGTGGGGCGAGTCAGGCATGCGGAAGCTGTGGAGCGCCGCGAACATCGCCATCTACGGCGGCAGCGTGAAGGAGAAGGCCTTCCTCGAAGATCTGTCGAGCATGGTCGGCGACTACGAGCGCGTCGTTTCGTCGACATCGACCGGGCGCGGACAGCGCACGGTCTCGCAGCAGTCGCAGCGTGAGCGCATCCTCGACGTGGCGGACCTGGCTGCGATGCCGAAGGGTCGCGCACTCGTCCTGTCGTCGGGCAACCGTCCGGCGCTGATCCGCACTCGGCACTGGGCACGAGGTTCCTACAAAGAGCAGATCGAGGCGTCGATCCTCGCGCACGACCCGGCCGCGGCACAGACGATCGCGGGCGGCGAGGCCGAGCTCGTGGCGAACGAACACGAACTCGCATCGAAGGAGGCAGCATGAGCGACTGGGGCGACGAGTTCGAGGCCGGCCCTCAGACGGCATCGACCGATGCGGTGACGGATGCCTCCCCGGCACCGCGCCGGGCGTTCGGCGTTGACGTTCCGGCCCTCGCCGCTGAGGTCGTCGACGTCGCGGTGAAGGCGGCGATCCGAAAGGAGATCGCGAAGATCGGTGCTGAGGCGGCCGCCGATGCACTCACGGAGGACGTGCTCGTGAAGCTCCGCGAGCGAGCTGCCGAAGCTGCAAGGGCGGCCGTAGACGAACAGGTCGCTGCGAATGATGCAGACGCCGCGGCTGCTGCCGAATCCGAGGCGGAGGCCGACGCCGAGCCTCAACCACGGCTCTACTACGGCAGCGTCGACGAGTTCGTGCGCGAGTACCTTCGGTACGCCTACAAGCGCGTCATCACCGGGACGGGCACGGGTCACCACTGGGCCGCTGATTGGTGGCGCTACGACGAGGCCGTTATTCGCCTCGAGGCGATCTGGCGTGCATGGGAGGCGCTTCGCCTCGACGCTGCAACGGGAATGAGCACCTGGTGGCGCGATCACGCGGACTACCACATGGGCGTCCTGCTTGATGCGGATGGCCCGTTCAAGGGCGCGCAAGGCGACGACCACAAGAACAAGCGTGGCGAGCCGCTGCCGTATCTCGCGCCGCCGCCCGAGCTATTCCCAGACGTGCGCGAACCGCTCGACGCGGCCGCCGTCGAGTCGCCCGCCGAAGCTGCGTAACGCACGAGAGAGGGGCCGCACCAATTGGTGCGGCCCCTCTCTCGTGCCCGAGCTCAGCGCTCGAGTCCGCCCCGCTCCTTCGTGCGGCTGCGGCTCAGCTTGGATCGCACCTTCGGCGATCGCGACGGGCTTCCCGTGGCAACGGCGGCCG
>NZ_BAAANJ010000027.1:0-1582 GCF_039529735.1 Agromyces neolithicus | reverse complement strand
GCGCCGCCTTCGCCCGCCCCGATCTCTTCGAACGCGTGCATGACCGCCTCGTTGGCGCCGCCGTGCAGCGGGCCCTTGAGCGCGCCGATCGCCCCGACGACCGCCGAGTAGAGGTCGGCGAGGGTCGACGTGATGACGCGAGCGGTGAACGTCGATGCGTTGAACGAGTGCTCGGCGTAGAGGATCATCGACACGTCGAACGCCGTCACCACGGGCAGTTCGGCCGCCTCGCCGAACGTCTGCCAGAGAAAGTTCGCCGAGAAGCCAAGGTCGTCGCGCGGCTCGACGAACTCGAGCTCATGGCGGCGGCGCTGGTCGTAGGCGACGATCGACGGCAGCTTCGCGAGCAGCCGCAGCGACTTGTCGAGGCTCGCCTCGGGAGAGTCGTCGGGAGTGGCCGGGTCGCTCGCGCCGATGACCGACACGGCCGTGCGCACGACGTCCATCGGGTGCGCCGTGAGCGGCAGCTCGTCGATGATGCGCTTGACGTCGTGGTCGAGGCCGCGCAGCGACCGCTCGCGCTCTTCGAACACGGCGAGTTCGGCGTCGTCGGGCAGCTCGCCGTGCCACAGCAGGTAGGCGACCTCTTCGAAGGTGCACGACGCGGCGAGCTCCTGCACGGGGTACCCGCGGTACAGCAGTGAATTCGTGTCGGGGTTGACCTTCGACACGGCGGTGTAGTCGACCGGCACGCCGGCCAGGCCCTTGTAGATCTCCTGCTCGGCCAATGTGTGCTCCCTTGCGTGTTGCGTGGTCTCGATACGGCGCTGACGCGCCTACTCGACCGGCGACTTGGTGACGGTGAAGTTGAAGATCGACGTGTCGAAGTGGTTGTAGCCCTCGTAGTCGATGAGCTCGTAGAGGTCGGCGCGGTGCTGCATGTCGCCGAGCTTCGCGGTGAGGCGTCCGGATGCCTCGAGCTCATCGAGTCCGCGAACCGCGGCGCCCATCGCGAGGCGCAGCAGCGACACCGGCCAGATGACGATGTTCATGCCCACGTCGGCGAGCTGGCGCACCGTGAACAGCTCGCTCTTGCCGAACTCGGTCATGTTCGCGAGCAGGGGCACGTCGACCGCGGCGCGGATGGCCGCGAACTCGTCGAGCGAGCGCATCGCCTCGGGGAAGATCGCGTCGGCGCCCGCGTCGACGAGTGCCTTCGCGCGGTCGACCGCGGCCGCCAGCCCGTCGACGGCGGCGATGTCGGTGCGTGCCATGATCAGGAAGTTCGGGTCGCGGCGCGCGTCGACCGCGGCACGGATGCGCCGGAGCGCGGTCTCGTCGTCGACGACCTGTTTTCCGTCGAGGTGACCACAGCGCTTGGGGTTGATCTGGTCTTCGATGTGGAGGCCCGCGAGCCCCGCATCTTCCATCTCTTGCACCGTGCGTGCGACGTTCATCGGCTCGCCGAAGCCGGTGTCGGCGTCGATGATCGCCGGCAGCTCGGTCATCCGCGCGATCTGCTTGCCTCGGCCCGCGACCTCGGTGAGCGTCGTGAGGCCGATGTCGGGCAGCCCGAGATCGGCGCTCAGCACCGCGCCCGAGATGTAGACGCCCTCGAAGCCCTTCTCGCCGATGAGCCTGG
>NZ_BAAANJ010000026.1:0-1425 GCF_039529735.1 Agromyces neolithicus | reverse complement strand
GCACGGCGCAACGATGGGCATGTCGCGACCGACGCCGATGGGTCTTAGCGCCAGCGAGCCTGGTATCGAGCCTGGTGTGGAGGGCTTCCGCGGGTACCGCGGATTGGTGCGATCCGGCCGGTGATCGGCTGGAAGAGCCCGTCGAGTAGATTCCTGAATCTGATCCCGCCCTCTTCGCGACACCGGCGGCGCCGACCGGTCCGCCGCGGGTCCAGTTGGGGAGGATGTCATGGATATCGTCTATGAGCGGGCCGCGGGGATGGATATCTCCAAACGCGACGCGAAGGTATGCGTCCGGGTCCCGAGTGATCGGCCGGGCCAGTTCCGCAAACAGGTCTCGACCTATGGTGCGACGACCGGTGAAGTACTCCGTCTCCGCCGGGATCTGGAAGACGCCGGCGTCGGGGTCGTCGTGATGGAAGCGACCGGCGATTATTGGAAGCCGTTCTTCTTCGTCTTGGCTGAGACGTTGAACGTGCAACTGGTCAACGCGAAGCAGGCGCGGAACATCCCGGGCCGCAAGACCGACGTGTCCGACGCGACCTGGTTGGCGGAACTGGCCGCGCACGGACTGCTGCGGGCCTCGTTCGTTCCCCCGGAACCGATCCGGCAGTTGCGGGACCTCACTCGCACCCGCACTCATCTGGTGCAGGAGGAGAACCGGGAGTGGGCGCGGCTGGAGAAGAATCTCGAGGATTCCGGGATCAAGCTCTCCTCGGTCGTCTCGACGCTGAAGATCGTCTCGGCGCGGCGCATGCTCGACGCGCTCGTGGCCGGCGAACGCGACCCGCACGTCCTGGCGGGGATGGCGCATACATCGATGCTGAAGAAGTCCGGCGCGCTCGTCGAAGCGTTGACCGGGCGGTTCACCGATCACCACGCGTTCATGGTGAGCCTGCACCTGGACCGCATCGACGCGATCACCGCGAGCGTGTCCGCCGTCGAGGAACGCATCGACGAGGTGATGCAACCTTTTCAGGTCGCCCGGGAGCTTCTGAGCACGATCCCCGGGATCTCGACCTTGGTCGCTGACGTCATCATCGCCGAGATCGGTGTGGACATGAGCGTGTTCCCCACGCCCGGGCACCTCGCCTCCTGGGCGGGTGTCTGCCCCGGCCAGAACGAGTCCGCCGGTCGAGTCAAGTCCACCCACACCCGCCCCGGTGACGGCTACCTGAAAGGCACCCTCGGGATCGCGGCCCTCGCGATCAGCCGTATGGACAACAACCGGCTCGCGGCCCGCTACCACCGCGTCCGCGCCAGGACCACCCGGTTGAAGGCGATCGTCGCGATCGAGCACACCGTCCTCGTCATCGTCTGGAACATGCTCCGCAGCGGCCTCGCCTACGACGATCTCGGCCCCGACTACTACCAACGCCGCAACCCCGACCGGACGAAGAACAGGGCCCTTCGACAACTCGAAGC
>NZ_BAAANJ010000025.1:0-2870 GCF_039529735.1 Agromyces neolithicus | reverse complement strand
TCGCGCTCTCGGAGGCACTCTCGTGTGTCCGCTCAGCGATCGCCGCGGCATTGAGGTCGACACCCTCCGGCTGCTGCTCGAGGTCGCGGGTAGCAGCCGCCGCGCGCGCATCTTCACGATCAGCGACCACGCTGAGCTCCGCCGCCTCGGCCTTGTCGGCCGCCGCGCGGCGCTGTTCGTTCTCTTCGCGCTCCTGCTCCTGCTTGCGACGGTCGATCGCTTCCTGCACGGCGGCCGGGTCGGCGCCGGGGTGGTCGACGTCGAGACCGTAACGCGTGCGCAGTTCCTCTCGCATGTGCAGCTCGGCGCGAAGGGCTTCGGGCTCCTCACCAACCCAGGCACGCGCGAGCTCGTACTTGTTCGCGATCGCCTCGACGTCGGCTCTGTCCCACCACTCGCTGCGGTAGACCTCCGCCAGTTCGGCCCGCGCGGCCGCGCGTTCTGCCTCGAAGCGCGCCGCGAGCTCGCGTGAATTGCGCTCGGCCTCATCGCGCATGGCGCGGTTGCGGTCGGCCATCACGCGTGCGCCGAGATCTCCCATGTGCGTCGCGGTCGTCACGAGCATTCGAAGCTGCCCGTCGAACGCCTCGGTGAGCTCATCCACGCCATCGGTGTCAACCATGATCATCCCCTTCTATCGTTCGGCTCCGCCGCGGTCGCGGTCGGTGCCCTGACTGCTCTTCTCCTGACGCTTCGCCTGCTCGATGGTGTTCGGCACCGGCGAGGCGGCTTCCGTGGCACGTTGTGCGTGGCCGGCCTCCATGCGCTCGAGCATCGCCTGTGCGGTCGGGTCGAGGACCGGCTTCGGCGGCTCGGAAACGACCACCGGCGCGGCGGGCACCTGGTGCTCACCGACGCGCACGAGGTTCGCGTGCACGACGCTCAGACGATCGCGCAGTGACGTCTCGATGAGTTGCGCCTGTCGAGTCTGCTGAGCCGCGAGTGCGGCCGCGTGGACGCTCTGACCGAAACGCACGAGCTCGCGCAGCAACGCCGCCTGTGCCACCGCACCCTTTCCGCCGTGCGTGGCGCTCGCGAGGAGCATCGCGGCGCTGCCGAGGGCGAGAGTACCCGCCTGCTTGGGTGTCTCGGTTCGGCGGAAGGTCTGTGCGGACTTAGCGAGGGCATCGGCCGCGGCGGCCAGGTCGCCGGGTTCGTCCTCGAGCTGGTTCGACCACGCGGCGAACGCGCCCGCCGTCTGTCGAGCGACGGTCGCCCATGTGTCGCGGTCCTCGACGGGAACGGCGCTAAGTCGTTCGCGCAGCTCGCCGAGTTCGCGAGTGCACTGCGCCCACATCCGCGGGTCCGGCTCGACCGTCTCGCGCCCCGGTGCGACCACACGTCGTCCGCGTCCGGCTGCATTCCACTCGGCGGCAGCAGCACCTGCGCCCTCTGGCGAATCGGGCCACCCATCGCGCAGGCGCGGCAGGGTCAGATCGCGGCCGAGGCTACCGCCGCCGTACCAAGCCGGGCGCTCGCCTGGAGCGGGACGGGCGGCCACCGAGTAGCCGGTGATGACATCCGTCCGGCCATCGGCGTAGCGAGGACGGACGAGCACGCCGGCTCGGCGCATGCGACGCACGAACTCGGCTTCGTCGACGCTCGCGGCCGAGCACGCTCGAACGGTGCGCGCGAGTTCCTGCCGCGGCACCTGTAGCTGCACCTCGGCTGCGATGTGCTGATGACGATCGCGTGCTGGCAGGGAGTCCCATGCCGGCATCGGTGTGGCCGACTCCGCCGACCGGGTCTCGTACTTGCGCTGTGCGGCACGGGCCGCCTGGGCCTGCACACGGCGCTGCTCTGCCGGAGAGAATCCGCGAGTTGCGCGTTCGGCGCGCACGCTCTCTAGCGTCTCGAGTCCATACCGGACCTCGAGCGCGCGAACCGCACTCTGTGCGCGCCGGAAGTCGTGGTGGATCGATGCCTTGGTGCCGTCCTCTCGGACGAGATTCACGGCGATGTGGATATGGTCGTTGCCGGTCTTCGAGTCGCCGTGGTGCATGGCGATCCAACGGCACGGCGCTTTCGTTCCCTCGTTGTCGTCGAAGCCCATCGCGGTCACGAAGTCGTCGGCGATCTGTCGCCAAGTCTCGTCCGAAAGGCGGCCCTCTTCGACCCGGATCGAGAGCGAACAGTGCCACACGTGACCGCCGGGGACATCGACGTCGAGGGCAGTGCGTGGCCGTTCGAGATGACGTGCGAGCGCGATCGCCGCATCGTGATCAATCTCTGTGTCGGCGTACCACGCCGTCATGGCCGGATCACCAGCGACGAGGTGCGGACTCTCGTGCTCGTTGGCACGCCCTGGACCAGCCAAGTAGCTCACCAGACCCGCCATGCGATCACCGCGGGTGATGTTGGGCATCATCGGAGGCTGAGCCCGTCCACGGCGGCGTCGATCTGCTCAGCGGTGCGTCGAACTGCACGAAGAGTCTCGACCGTTTCGGCCTGCAGCTCACCAGTCGCGTTGGTCGCCTTCGCGATCTGGTTGACGTTGTTCGAAATCGCGGCGAGCAGGCGGTGAACCCGGAACAGTTCGGCCAGAAGCTCGCGTCGCTGAGTCGGGGTCTCGTGCGACTCCGACGACAGCGCGGACTCGACGAGAAGACGAACGATGCTGACTCCCTGCGCCGCGGCGAGGCGAGCAAGGATGCCCTCCTCCTCGGCACTCACCTTGACGTCGTGACGTGCGCCAACTCGACCGCCGGCGATGTTCTGGCGACGCTGACGCTGCACGCTCCGAGCCTTCGGCGATTCCTCCATCTGCGTCACCTTCCTTTCGCCAGCGCAGCGACCCCGCCAAGCGGGGATCACACGTCTAGTGTGCCGTATCCGCGACGTGAAGTCGAGGATCAAGCCCAGTTAGCCCG
>NZ_BAAANJ010000024.1:0-5370 GCF_039529735.1 Agromyces neolithicus | reverse complement strand
TCCCTCATCGTTTGGTGGGGGTGGGATTCCTTTGATTGATGGACAATTTGATTTTGGATAGTCAGTTGTTTCTCTGTCAGTGATTTGAACTCCCTGACGCTTCGGTGTTGGGAACCATTTTTTTTGGAGAGTTTGATCCTGGCTCAGGACGAACGCTGGCGGCGTGCTTAACACATGCAAGTCGAACGATGAACCGGGTGCTTGCACTTGGGGATTAGTGGCGAACGGGTGAGTAACACGTGAGTAACCTGCCCTGGACTCTGGGATAACCCCGAGAAATCGGAGCTAATACCGGATAGGACCTTTCACCGCATGGTGGGGGGTGGAAAGTTTTTCGGTTTGGGATGGACTCGCGGCCTATCAGCTTGTTGGTGAGGTAATGGCTCACCAAGGCGTCGACGGGTAGCCGGCCTGAGAGGGTGACCGGCCACACTGGGACTGAGACACGGCCCAGACTCCTACGGGAGGCAGCAGTGGGGAATATTGCACAATGGGCGCAAGCCTGATGCAGCAACGCCGCGTGCGGGATGACGGCCTTCGGGTTGTAAACCGCTTTTAGTAAGGAAGAAGGGCAGTCTTCGGGCTGTTTGACGGTACTTGCAGAAAAAGGACCGGCTAACTACGTGCCAGCAGCCGCGGTAATACGTAGGGTCCGAGCGTTGTCCGGAATTATTGGGCGTAAAGAGCTCGTAGGCGGTTTGTCGCGTCTGCTGTGAAATCCCGAGGCTCAACCTCGGGTCTGCAGTGGGTACGGGCAGACTGGAGTGCGGTAGGGGAGAATGGAATTCCTGGTGTAGCGGTGGAATGCGCAGATATCAGGAGGAACACCGATGGCGAAGGCAGTTCTCTGGGCCGTAACTGACGCTGAGGAGCGAAAGCGTGGGGAGCGAACAGGATTAGATACCCTGGTAGTCCACGCCGTAAACGTTGGGCGCTAGATGTGGGGACCTTTCCACGGTTTCCGTGTCGTAGCTAACGCATTAAGCGCCCCGCCTGGGGAGTACGGCCGCAAGGCTAAAACTCAAAGGAATTGACGGGGGCCCGCACAAGCGGCGGAGCATGCGGATTAATTCGATGCAACGCGAAGAACCTTACCAAGGCTTGACATGACCGAGAACGCCGCAGAAATGTGGAACTCTTTGGACACTCGGTTACAGGTGGTGCATGGTTGTCGTCAGCTCGTGTCGTGAGATGTTGGGTTAAGTCCCGCAACGAGCGCAACCCTCGTCGCATGTTGCCAGCACGTTATGGTGGGAACTCATGTGAGACTGCCGGGGTCAACTCGGAGGAAGGTGGGGATGACGTCAAATCATCATGCCCCTTATGTCTTGGGCTTCACGCATGCTACAATGGCCGGTACAAAGGGCTGCGATGTCGTAAGGCGGAGCGAATCCCAAAAAGCCGGTCTCAGTTCGGATTGAGGTCTGCAACTCGACCTCATGAAGTCGGAGTCGCTAGTAATCGCAGATCAGCAACGCTGCGGTGAATACGTTCCCGGGCCTTGTACACACCGCCCGTCAAGTCATGAAAGTCGGTAACACCCGAAGCCGGTGGCCTAACCCCTTGTGGGAGGGAGCCGTCGAAGGTGGGATCGGTGATTAGGACTAAGTCGTAACAAGGTAGCCGTACCGGAAGGTGCGGCTGGATCACCTCCTTTCTAAGGAGCAACTCGGATGCCTTTCGGGGTTTCCGCAGTGCAGACCAGATCGGGTCCTATGTGGCTCGCTGGTTGCTCATGGGTGGAACATTGAACATGGGTGCTCGTCTGTATGGTTCAGACCTAGTACGCCACTTCGGTGGTTGGAACGGTGGGGGCCGGCCGGTCGGGTACGTTGCACGCTGTTGGGTCCTGAGGGACCGGACAACCCTGCCTTCGGGTGGGGGTGATGGTTTCTTCAGACCTTCACCGAGATCAGCCTGTGGGTTGGTGGGTGTGGGGGTTCTGGCCGTCTGTTGAGAACTACATAGTGGACGCGAGCATCTTAGATTGACCCTTCGGGGTCAGTCACAATAGGTGAATCGCATTGGGCGGCATCCTTTCGGGGGTGTTGTTCGGTGTGTTCACTGGTCAATTTCGCGGCACCCGTTGGGTGTTGCACGATTTTTGATCGAACTCATGTGATTTCAAGTTTCTAAGAGCAAACGGTGGATGCCTTGGCATCTGGAGCCGAAGAAGGACGTCGTAATCTGCGATAAGCCTCGGGGAGCTGATAAACGAGCTGTGATCCGAGGATTTCCGAATGGGGAAACCCCGCCAGGCCCTTTGGGTGACCTGGTGACTCCCGCCTGAATGTATAGGGCGGGTAGAGGGAACGTGGGGAAGTGAAACATCTCAGTACCCACAGGAAGAGAAAACAACCGTGATTCCGTTAGTAGTGGCGAGCGAACGCGGAAGAGGCTAAACCGAGCCATGTGTGATACCCGGCAGGGGTTGCATGGTCGGGGTTGTGGGACCTTTCGGACTGTACTGCCGTGCAGTCACGGTGACGCGTCAGGTATAGACGAACCGGATTGAAAGCCGGACCGGAGTGGGTGTGAGTCCCGTAGTCGAAATGTCTGGCGGCCCGGAGAGGTATCCCAAGTAGCGCGGGGCCCGAGAAATCCCGCGTGAATCTGTCAGGACCACCTGATAAGCCTAAATACTCCCAGATGACCGATAGCGGACAAGTACCGTGAGGGAAAGGTGAAAAGTACCCCGGGAGGGGAGTGAAATAGTACCTGAAACCGTTTGCTTACAAACCGTCGGAGCCTCCTTGTTGGGGTGACGGCGTGCCTTTTGAAGAATGAGCCTGCGAGTTAGTGATCTGTGGCGAGGTTAACCCGTGTGGGGTAGCCGTAGCGAAAGCGAGTCTGAATAGGGCGATTCAGTCGCAGGTCCTAGACCCGAAGCGAAGTGATCTATCCATGGCCAGGTTGAAGCGACGGTAAGACGTCGTGGAGGACCGAACCCACTTCAGTTGAAAATGGAGGGGATGAGCTGTGGATAGGGGTGAAAGGCCAATCAAACTTCGTGATAGCTGGTTCTCTCCGAAATGCATTTAGGTGCAGCGTTGCGTGTTTCTTGCCGGAGGTAGAGCTACTGGATGGCCGATGGGCCTCAACAGGTTACTGACGTCAGCCAAACTCCGAATGCCGGTAAGTGAGAGCGCAGCAGTGAGACGGTGGGGGATAAGCTTCATCGTCGAGAGGGAAACAACCCAGACCACCGACTAAGGTCCCTAAGCGCGTGCTAAGTGGGAAAGGATGTGGAGTTGCACAGACAACCAGGAGGTTGGCTTAGAAGCAGCCACCCTTGAAAGAGTGCGTAATAGCTCACTGGTCAAGTGATTCCGCGCCGACAATGTAACGGGGCTCAAGCACGCCACCGAAGTTGTGGCATTACCGCATATCGATAGGCCTTCGTGGTCCAGTCGTGGTGATGGGTAGGAGAGCGTCGTGTGGGCAGTGAAGCGGCGGTGGAAACCAGCCGTGGAGGCCACACGAGTGAGAATGCAGGCATGAGTAGCGAAAGACGGGTGAGAAACCCGTCCTCCGGAAGACCAAGGGTTCCAGGGTCAAGCTAATCTGCCCTGGGTAAGTCGGGACCTAAGGCGAGGCCGACAGGCGTAGTCGATGGACAACGGGTTGATATTCCCGTACCGGCGAAGAACCGCCCACACGAGATCAGGAGTGCTAAGCATCCCAAGACATGTGGATCCCTTCGGGGACGATCGTGTGGCGGCATGCGACCCCATCTGGTGGAGTGAGCGTATTAACAGGTGTGACGCAGGAAGGTAGCCCAGCCCGGGCGATGGTTGACCCGGGGCAAGCGTGTAGGCCGAGCGATAGGCAAATCCGTCGCTCACCAAGGCTGAGACGTGACGCGGATGAAAAGTGGGTGATCCTATGCTGCCGAGAAAAGCATCGACGCGAGGTTCTAGCCGCCCGTACCCCAAACCGACTCAGGTGGTCAGGTAGAGAATACCGAGGAGATCGAGAGAATCGTGGTTAAGGAACTCGGCAAAATGCCCCCGTAACTTCGGGAGAAGGGGGGCCCGAAGCGTGAACCCACTTGCTGGGGGAAGCGTGGAGTGGCCGCAGAGACCAGTGGGAAGCGACTGTTTACTAAAAACACAGGTCCGTGCCAAGTCGCAAGACGATGTATACGGACTGACGCCTGCCCGGTGCTGGAAGGTTAAGAGGACCGGTTAGCCGCAAGGCGAAGCTGAGAATTTAAGCCCCAGTAAACGGCGGTGGTAACTATAACCATCCTAAGGTAGCGAAATTCCTTGTCGGGTAAGTTCCGACCTGCACGAATGGCGTAACGACTTCCCAGCTGTCTCAACCGCGAACTCGGCGAAATTGCAGTACGAGTAAAGATGCTCGTTACGCGCAGAAGGACGGAAAGACCCCGTGACCTTTACTACAGCTTGGTATTGGTGTTCGGTGTGGCTTGTGTAGGATAGGTGGGAGACTGTGAAGCTGGCACGCTAGTGTCGGTGGAGTCATTGTTGAAATACCACTCTGGTCACTCTGGATATCTAACTTCGAACCGTGATCCGGTTCAGGGACAGTGCCTGGTGGGTAGTTTAACTGGGGCGGTTGCCTCCCAAAAAGTAACGGAGGCGCCCAAAGGTTCCCTCAACCTGGTTGGCAATCAGGTGGCGAGTGTAAGTGCACAAGGGAGCTTGACTGTGAGACTGACAGGTCGAGCAGGGACGAAAGTCGGGACTAGTGATCCGGCAGTGGCTTGTGGAAGCGCTGTCGCTCAACGGATAAAAGGTACCTCGGGGATAACAGGCTGATCTTGCCCAAGAGTCCATATCGACGGCATGGTTTGGCACCTCGATGTCGGCTCGTCGCATCCTGGGGCTGGAGTAGGTCCCAAGGGTTGGGCTGTTCGCCCATTAAAGCGGTACGCGAGCTGGGTTTAGAACGTCGTGAGACAGTTCGGTCCCTATCCTCTGCGCGCGCAGGAAATTTGAGAGGATCTGACCCTAGTACGAGAGGACCGGGTTGGACGAACCTCTGGTGTGCCAGTTGTTCCGCCAGGAGCACCGCTGGTTAGCTACGTTCGGGATGGATAACCGCTGAAAGCATCTAAGCGGGAAGCCGGCCTCAAGATGAGATTTCCATCCCCATTTGGGGGAGAGGCTCCCAGCCAGACGACTGGGTTGATAGGCCGGATGTGGAAGCGAGGACGAAAGACTCGTGAAGCTGACCGGTACTAATAAGCCGATAACTTGACAATCACCACACTCACACGAAATATGTGTCATTCACGTAAAGGCCGTGTGCGTGGCCCAGGATTGCTTGCGTCCACTCTGTGGTTCCCAACAGACGGAAACCCACCACAAAAATTCAACACAGACACCCGTCCCACCCCCCCAA
>NZ_BAAANJ010000023.1:0-39307 GCF_039529735.1 Agromyces neolithicus | reverse complement strand
ACCCGACGACGAGGCCTGCCGAATCGAAATCAGCCACCCATCACGGATTCGTCGGTGGATCGAGGCTCAGCGAGCCAGCACGCGCTCGTAGACCTCGATCGTGCGAGCTGCGATCGCGTCCCACGCGAAGTGCGTTTCGGCACGTCGCCGGCCGGCCCTTCCCATGGTGCGTGCTCGCCCGGGATCGCCGACGACCGCGATGAGCGCGTCGGCCAGATCACGTACGAAACGATCGGGATCGAGCGGCGTTCCGGTGCCGTCGTCAGCCTGGTCGATGGGCACCAGTACGCCGGTGACGCCCGCCTCGACCACCTCGGGGATACCGCCGGTGGCGGTGCCGACGACCGGTGCGCCGCACGCCATCGCCTCGAGGTTCACGATGCCGAGCGGCTCGTATACCGACGGGCAGACGAACGTGGTCGCTGCTGTGAGCAGGGCGGTGAGTTCGGGCCGAGGCAGGTGCCGGTCGATCCACACGACGCCGTCGCGCTCGGTGCGCAGCACCTCGACGAGGCCGGTGACCTCGGCCATGATCTCGTCGGTGTCGGGCGCGCCCGCGCAGAGCACGAGCTGTACTTCTGGCGGCAGCAGCCGTGCGGCGCGCAGCAGGTAGGGCAGTCCCTTCTGCCGCGTGATGCGACCCACGAACACGATCGAGGGCCGATCAGGATCGACGCCGAGCGCACGCACGGTGTCGGGGTCGTCGTTCGGGGCCCAGTCGGCGAGGTCGATGCCGTTGTAGACGACCTCGACGCGTTCGGGATCGATCTGCGGATACGAGCGCAGGATGTCGCGACGCATGCCCGCGCTCACGGCGATCACCGCATCGGCGTCTTCGAAGGCGGTTCGCTCGACCCACGACGACAGCCGGTAGCCCCCGCCGAGCTGCTCGGCCTTCCACGGGCGCAGCGGCTCGAGGCTGTGGGCGGTGATGACATGGGGCATGCCGTGCAGGCGCTTCGCGGTGAACCCCGCGAAGTTCGCGTACCACGTGTGCGAGTGCACGACGTCGGCACCGGCGGTGTCGCCGGCGATCAACAGGTCGACGCCCATGGTCGCCAGCGCGGCATTGGCGCCGGCGAACTCGGCGGGGGTCGAATAGGCGGTCGTTCCCGCCTCGTCGCGGGGGGCTCCGAAGGCCCGCACCCGCACCTCGACGTCGCGTCGCAGCGCCCGCACGAGCTCGGCCGCGTGCACGCCGGCACCCCCGTAGACCTCGGGCGGATACTCGCGGGTGAGCAGGTCGATGCGCATACGGCAACGCTAGCGCAGGGGCATCCGACATGGTCTGTCTTCGAACGCGGCGATCGGGGGGCCCGTGGGTAGGGTGGTGGGCATGATGACGCGCAAGATATTCGGCATCGTCCTCGCGGGTGGCGAGGGCAAACGACTCATGCCGCTCACCGAAGATCGCGCGAAGCCCGCCGTCCCATTCGGCGGGCAGTACCGTCTCGTCGACTTCGCCCTCTCGAACCTGTTGAACTCGGGGCTGCGACAGATCGTCGTGCTCACGCAGTACAAGTCGCACAGCCTCGACCGCCATGTCTCGCAGACCTGGCGCATGAGCGGCCTGCTGAACTCGTACGTCGCATCGGTGCCGGCGCAGCAGCGACTCGGCAAGCGGTGGTTCTCGGGATCTGCCGACGCCATCCTGCAGAGCCTCAACCTCATCTACGACGAGCAGCCCGACATCATCGTCGTCGTCGGCGCCGACCACGTGTACCGCATGGACTTCGCGCAGATGATCGAGGCGCACATCGAATCCGGCGCCGAGGCCACCGTCGCCGCCATCCGGCAGCCCATCGAACTCGCCGACCAGTTCGGCGTCATCGAGGTCGACCCCACGCATCCGACCCGAATCCAGCAGTTCCTCGAGAAGCCCAAAGACCCGGTCGGCCTGCCCGACTCCCCCGACGAGGTGCTCGCCTCGATGGGCAACTACGTCTTCAACGCCGACGCCCTCATCGATGCGGTGCTGCGCGACGGTGAGCTGACCTCCTCGAGCCACGATATGGGCGGCGACATCATTCCCGCGTTCGTGTCGCAGGGCACGGCCGGCGTCTACGACCTGCAGAGGAACGAGGTGCCCGGCTCGACCGATCGCGACCGCTACTACTGGCGCGACGTGGGAACGATCGACTCGTTCTTCGAGGCGCACCAAGACCTCATCTCGGTGCTGCCGGTCTTCAACCTCTACAACCGTGAGTGGCCGATCTTCAGTCAGCAGCTGAACTCGCCGCCCGCGAAGTTCACCCGCGATGCCCGCGGCTCGCTCGGTACCGTCATCGACTCGATCGTGTCGCTCGGCTCGGTGATCTCGGGCGCGCACGTCGAGCGCAGTGTGCTGGGCCCATGGGCCATCGTCGGCTCGGGTGCGCACGTGGCCGACTCGATCCTGTTCGATCGCGCCCGCATCGAGGCCGGCGCCACCGTGCAGCGGGCGATCCTCGACAAAGACGTAGTCGTCGAAGAGAACGCGCGCGTCGGGGTCGACCGCGCCGAAGACATCGCCCGCGGCTACATCGTCACCGACAGCGACATCACCGTCGTGGGCAAGGGGTCCCACGTGCGCGCGCTGTCGTGACGGCATCTGCTCACGGCCGCAGGCGCGGCCCGCTCGTCGTGCTCGACGCCGATTCCACCCTCATCCGTGAAGAGGCGATCGAACTGCTCGCCGAGGCCGCCGGAAGCCTCGAGCACGTCACCGACGTCACCGAGCGGGCGATGCGCGGTGAACTCGACTTCGCCGAGAGCCTGCGCGAGCGCGTCGCGACCCTCGCCGGACTCGATGTCGACGTGCTCGCGTCGGCGCGCGAACGGATGACGCCCACCGATGGCGTGCATGAGCTCGTCGATCGCGTGCACGCGGCCGGCGGGCTCGTCGGCGTGGTGTCGGGCGGATTCCACGAGCTGCTCGACCCGCTCGCCGACCATCTCGGCCTCGACTTCTGCCGCGCGAACCGGCTCGAGGTCAGCGACGGCCGCCTCACGGGCCGGGTCGAAGGCCCGGTCGTCGACGCGGCCGCCAAGGCTCGAGCACTCGACGAATGGGCGCGCTCGAGCGGCATTCCACTTGCACGCACGGTCGCCGTGGGCGACGGCGCGAACGACCTGCAGATGCTCGGCGTCGCCGCGCTGGGCGTCGCGTTCTGCGCGAAGCCCGTCGTTCGCGAAGAGGCGGATGTCGCGATCGACACTCCTGACCTCAGCGCCGTGCTGCCGCTGCTCGGCCTTCGGGGCTGACCGTTCGGAGCTAGTGCCCCATGCCGAGGCCGCCGTCGACGGGGATGACCGCGCCCGAGATGTAGCCGGCGTCGTCGCCCGCGAGCCAGGTCACCACGCGGGCGACCTCGGCCGGCGACGCGTAGCGGCCGAGTGGGATGCTCTTCTTGTACTCGGCCTGCTGCGCCTCTGAGAGCTCATCGGTCATATCGGTCTCGATGAACCCGGGTGCCACGACGTTCGTCGTGATGTTGCGCGCGCCGAGCTCGCGGGTGAGCGAGCGCGCCATGCCCACGAGACCGGCTTTCGACGACGCGTAGTTGACCTGGCCCGCCGAGCCGAACAGCCCGACGACGCTCGAGATGAGCACGATGCGCCCGAACTTCGCCTTGAGCATGCCCTTCGAGGCCCGCTTGACGACTCGGAAGGCGCCCGTGAGGTTGGTGTCGATCACGCTCGTGAACTCGTCTTCGCTCATGCGCAGCAGCAGCGTGTCGCGCGTGATACCGGCGTTGGCGACGACCACCTCGACAGGGCCGAGTTCGGCTTCGATCTCGGTGAAGGCCCGGTCGATCGACTCGGCGTCGGTGACGTCGGCCCGCACCGTGAGCGAGCCCACGGGGCCTTCGCCCGAACGCGCCGTGAC
Organism: Agromyces neolithicus; assembly: GCF_039529735.1. Taxonomy (NCBI): domain Bacteria; kingdom Bacillati; phylum Actinomycetota; class Actinomycetes; order Micrococcales; family Microbacteriaceae; genus Agromyces; species Agromyces neolithicus. The sequence goes on along the minus strand of NZ_BAAANJ010000023.1, from coordinate 35,439 downwards.
GGCCACCCGGTGGCCCTGGGCGATGAACTCGGTTGCGATCGCGTACCCGATGCCGCGGTTGCCGCCGGTCACGAGTACAGTGCGGCTCGTCGTCATGAGGGACTCCGTTCTGAGGGTTCGGGTGGGCTGCGGCCGAGTGGCCCGTTTCAGCATAGAGGCTCGCCGTTCGGGACATCCGCACCGCTCGAACCGACGTAGGCTTGGGAGTGGAGGAGCGCCGTCGGGCCACGGCGACCACGATGAAGCATCAGTCGATCACCTCGCTGCCCCCCTCGCCCGAGGAGGAGCGGCGGTCGCGAATGATCAAGTACTCGATCACCATGTCGATCCGGGTGCTGTGCATCTTCGCGATGCTCTTCGTCGACGGCTGGTGGCTCGCGGTGTGCGCCGCCGGCGCCATCTTCCTCCCCTATATCGCCGTGGTGCTCGCGAACGTGGCGAGTCCGACGAGACGACAGCCCGTGCTGCGCCCTGGCGCGATCGTGCCCCGCACTCCCCCGCCGTTCGAGCAGTCCCGAGAAAAGGCGCCCGAGCAGCCCGACCGTCCGTCCGACGAGCGCGGTGCGGCGTGATCGGCGGTCTCGGGGCGCCCCCGGCGCAGGGCACGTGCTCGCGCGCCGAATGCCGTGAGCCCGCTGCTTGGCGCATCGACTGGCGCAATCCGCGCATCCACACCGACGGCCGCAGCAAGACCTGGCTCGCATGCGACGAGCATGTCGACTACCTGCGCGGATTCCTCGAGGCGCGGTCGTTCCCGCTGGCCGTCGCGCCGTTCGTCACCGACGACACGAATCCGGATGCCTCGGCGGGAGGCCGCCCGTGAACGAATGGCGCTTCGTGCTCTCACGCCAGTGGGTGGGCTACCTCACGCTCACGGTGATCTTCGCGATCGTGTGCTGTGCGCTCGGCACGTGGCAGTTGAACCGGCGAGCCGAAGCACTCGCCGAGGTCGCCCGTATCGACGCGAACTACGACGCCGATCCGGTTCCGGTCGCTGAGGCGCTCCCCGACCCGGCGGCGTTCGACGTCGACCAGCGGTGGCAGGTCGTCGCGCTCTCGGGCGAGTTCCTCACCGACGACGAGGTCGTGGTGCGCAACAGACCGTTCGAGGGCAGCTCGGGGTTCCAGGTGATCACGCCGTTCCGCCTCGACGACGGCACCGTGTTCATGGTCGATCGAGGGTGGATCGCCCAGAACTCCGAGGGGCGACCGAGCGAGGCCGCCCCGCCGCCCAGTGGTCAGGTCGAGGTCGCCGCGCGCCTCAAGGCGGGCGAAGATCGCATCGCGGGCCGCACCTCGACCGGCGTCGAGCTCGCGACGATCGACCTCGACGAACTCGCCGAACGCGTCGGCGCGCCCGCATACACCGGCGCGTACGGCGTGCTCGTGCAGTCGGGTGCCGATGTCGACGAGCCTCCGCTCGCCGCCGCGCGACCGATCCGCGACGAGGGGCCGCATCTCTCGTACGCGCTGCAGTGGTATGTCTTCGCACTGCTCGGCTTCATCGGCCTCGCGTGGGCGGCCAACCAGGAGCGCAAGGCCATGGCCGAGGCATCCGGTGGTCGATCGACGAAACCGGCGCCGCACGAACCGAGGCGACCCAAGCGCGAGAAGCGCGATGAAGACGCCGACGTCGAAGACGGCATCCTCGATCGACGCTGAGTTGCGTCGCCCCGGCGGGCGGCGCAGAGACGCTAGGCCAGCTCGATGAGCTCTTGGTAGTCACGACTCCAGTGATCTTCGGTGCCGTCGGGCATGATCAGCACGCGCTCGGGATTCAGCGCCTCGACCGCGCCCGGGTCGTGCGAGACGAGCACGACCGAGCCTTCGTAGTGCGCGAGCGCGTCGAGGATCTCGGCGCGGCTCGCGGGGTCGAGGTTGTTCGTCGGCTCGTCGAGCAGCAGCACGTTCGCACCCGAGACGACGATCATCGCGAGCGCGAGCCGGGTCTTCTCGCCGCCCGAGAGCACGCCCGCGGGCTTGTGCACGTCGTCGCCGGTGAACAGGAACGAGCCGAGCACTTTGCGCGCCTCGGTCTCGGTGAGGTTCGGCGACGAGCTCACCATGTTCTCGAGCACGCTGCGCTTGACGTCGATGGTCTCGTGCTCCTGCGCGTAGTAGCCGACCCGCAGGCCGTGACCCGGCTCGACGACACCGGTGTCGGGTGCGTCGACGCCCGCGAGAATGCGCAGCAGCGTCGTCTTGCCGGCTCCGTTGAGCCCGATGATGACGACCTTCGACCCTCGGTCGATGGCGAGGTCGACGGCCGCGAAGATCTCGAGCGAACCGTAGCTCTTCGACAGGTCGCTCGCGGTGAGCGGCGTGCGGCCGCAGGGCGCGGGCGTCGGGAACCGCAGCTTGGCGACCCGATCGGCCGTGCGCACCTCTTCGAGGCCGGCGAGCAGCTTCTCGGCGCGGGCGACCATCTGGTGCGCCGCGGCGGCTTTCGACGCCTTCGCTCCGAACCGCGCGGCCTGCAGCTGCAGCGCCCCCGCCTTCTTCTCGGCGTTGGCTCGCTCCTTCTTGCGGCGCTCCTCGTCGGCGGCGCGCTGGCGCTGGTAGTGCTTCCAGCCCATGTTGTAGATGTCGATCATCGAGCGGTTCGCGTCGAGGTAGAACACCCGGTTGACGACCTCGCCGACGAGTTCGACGTCGTGGCTGATGACGATGACGCCGCCCTTGTAGGCCTTCAGGAACTCTCGCAGCCACACCACCGAGTCGGCGTCAAGGTGGTTGGTCGGCTCGTCGAGGATCATCGTGCCGGCATCTGAGAACAGGATGCGCGCAAGCTCGATGCGGCGGCGCTGACCGCCCGAGAGCGTCTTCAGCGGCTGGTCGAGAATGCGGTCGGGCAGGTTCAGGTTCGAGGCGATCGACGCCGCCTCGGCTTCTGCCGCATAGCCGCCGAGCGCGGTGAAGCGGTCGGTGAGGTTGCCGTACTTGCGCATCGCCTTCTCGGCGACCGCCGGGTCGTCGCTGGCCATGAGGTGCGACTGCTCGTGCATGCCGAGTGCGAGCGTGCCGAGGCCGCGCGCGTCGAGGATGCGGGTGCGGGCGAGCATCTCTGGATCGCCCGAGCGGGGGTCTTGAGGCAGGTAACCGATCTCACCCGAGCGGTCGATGCGCCCGTCGGTGGGCAGGGTCTCACCCGCGAGGGTCTTGGTGAGCGTGGTCTTGCCTGCGCCGTTTCGGCCGACGAGGCCGATCTTGTCGCCGTCGGAGACGCGGAAGTTCACGTGCTCCATGAGCACGCGTGCACCGACGCGGATCTCGAGATCATGGACGGCGAGCACGGTGATCCTCCGGGAGGGCTGGGTGGGTGGATGCGTGCCGACGGGCACAGCCTCCCAGTCTATCCCGCCGCGAATCGGGCTGCGGCGACGCGGGAGTGACTATGGCAGCGTACGTCGGGCCATCGGGGCGGACCCCCGCCTCTGCGCGGCGATCGTGGACCGCCTCACCTTCGGCGGCAGCATGCGAGTGCGACCCTGCCGCCGGTGCCCAGCGGTCGTCACTGACAAGGGGAATGTGGGATGCTCAGTTTGCTGCCGGTGTTCCCGCATCCTTGATGCTTGCTGGTAGCCCGGCACCCGTCGCTGGTCCTCTCCCCAGAGCCACTTAGCGACGGGTGCCGCGCATCTATCGAGCTACAGGCTCGGCACGGAGATGCCGATCTGTCGGCACAGCTCATCATCGGGCGCGTTGTTCTCATTCGGGAACACTGCAAGTCTCCCGTCTCGGAGTTGGCAGACGGTCGGGTTCGGAACCTCGATCGGACGCCAGGACGGTTCTTTCTCGGTTGGCACGGCCTTCCAGCTGGTCTCGCATGCGGCGAGAGCACCCGCGGCACGATCCTCGATGGTCAGCAGCGAGTCGCTCGGCCCATCGAGCAAGGTCGTGGTGCCGTGCGGCGCGCCGAGGTCGGCGACCGTGTAGCAATCGACGCTGTAGTTCATCTCTCTCGTGGTGGCCTGCGTGATCGCGATGGCCGAGGCTCCGGTGCCAATGGCTGCCACGAGGGCGATTGCCCCGATCGTCAGCCGGCGGTTGCGCATGCGGGCTGTCCTCTGACGTGCGATCTCGCCGAGAATGATGGTGCGCATCGATGAGGCCTGCGCCTCGGTTGGTCCAAGTTGTGTGTACATGGCGTGTCCTAGTCGCTTAGCCGAGTTCTGAGAGTCCGGCGGAGCCGGCTCAACCGGTTGCGAACCGTCGAATGCGTGGTGCCAAGGGCTCGTGCCGCGTCGGCGTAGCTGAGCCCTTCATCGATGCAGAGAGAGAAGAGGATCTGGTCCACTTCAGACAGCTCCGCCACGGCATCCTCGATGGATTCCTCGAGGACGCGGCGCTGGAGTTCGACTTCTGGGGAGAAGCGATGATCAGCGCGGGTCACCAGAGCGTTGTCGGTGACTTCGCGGCGCCGAGAGCGCGAACGGACGCGGTTCAGACCCGTGAGACGTGCGGTTGTGAGCAGCCATGGCAGCAGTGAGCGATCCACGATGCTGATCTCCGATGCCTTCGTCCAAGCAAGGATGAAGACATCTTGTGTGACGTCCTCGGCGTCGGCGCTGAGGCCCACGATGCTCAGCGCGTATCGATACACGGCCGTCACATGTCGGTCGTAGAGCAGCGCGAATGCGTGGTCGTCGTCGCGCTCTGCGAGGGCAAGGAGCTCGGCGTCTGCCAGCTCCTTGCTTTCCGCGATCACCCTCGTTGTGCTCATACCTTGTAGTGTCCGGTCGCTCGGGTTTCGTCTCAGATGATCCTTGACAGGTCATTTTCCACCCAGCATGCTGGGCGGAGTCGCCGCGGCTGGGCGGCGACACACATCTGGGGAGATGACAAATGAACAGAACGAAAACGCGGCTCGCCTTGGGAACGGGTATCATCGCCGCAACACTGATGTCCACTCTGGCGCTCGCTGCTCCGGCCCGGGCAAGCAGCGCAGACCCCGTCAGCGAAGACGTGCACTGCACTATCATCCTGGATACCAAGAGCGAGGTCTGTGTGCCCTCTGGTGAGGACCTCGCGGCGGCGGTTTACGAGGATACGGGGTACACGCTCGTCGAGACGACCACCGCTCCGACGGACGCACAGCTCGAGCGGGCCGCTGAGCAGAGACTTGCATACGTCCTCGCGAGGTTCTACGACGACGCGAGCTACGGCGGCTCGCACTTCGACGTCGCCGCGACCAGCGCGTGCAACGGATCGTTCGTCTGGTCGAACGTCATCGGGTCTTCCTGGTGGGGCCGGGTCAGTTCGTTCCAAGGATTCTCCGGATGCGTCGTTCGTATCTGGGAGACCACCAGCTACAGCGGTTCCAACTATGGGTATGTCGCCAACGCCCCAGGATTGGGCGCGATGAACGACAAGGCGAAGTCCTGGCAGGCCAAGTAACGGATGGAGGACGCGCCACACGGCGCGAATGAGTGGGAGCGGCGGCGAAAGCGTCGCTCCCCCTCATGTGAGCGGATGTCTCAGGCATCCGCCAGACTCGGAAGATGCCGAATCTCGCCAGCGACGCGCGTGTTCGTGCCGCGCGCCTCGAATCGCACGCACTGCGCGGCGGCATGCCGACGATCACGGCGGCCGTGCGCCGCCTCGGCGCCGTGCAGGCACAAGACTTCACCGCCGCGAAATGGGTGCTCGGCGCCCGCGTGCCGGGCTCGGTCGCGGCCGACGTCGACGCCGCGATCGAGTCGCGCGAGGTGGTGCGCTCCTGGCCGATGCGCGGCACGCTCCATCTGTTGCCGACCGAGATGTTGCGGCCGATCCTCGCCATCACCGGCCCTCGGGTGCTGCAACGCGCAGCCACGACCCACCGCGTCCTCGAGCTCGACGCGGCGGTCTATCGCCGGGCCCGCACGGTGGCGGAGCGCGAGCTCGCCGGCCGCTCCCTGTCGCGCGAGGAGCTACTGGCCACGTGGGAGTCGGCCGGCATCTCGACGAAGGGGCAGCGCGGCTACCATCTGATCTGGTGGCTCGCCCAAGACGCGGTGCTCTGCTGCGGTCCGGTGGAGGGGCGCGGCCAGCGATTCGTGCTGCTCGACGATTGGGCCCCCGATTCGAGCGAGCGGCCGGGTCGCGACGAGACGCTCGGGCGCCTGTTCGCATCGTACACAGCCGGACACGGTCCGGTGACGGTGCGCGACTTCGCGTGGTGGGCCGGGCTGACCCTCGGCGATGCGCGCACCGCACTCGCGGCGGCGGGCGACAGGGTCGTTCCGTTCGACGACGATCGGGTCGTGGCTGCCGACTCCGGCTGGCCGGCCGACATTTCGTCCACGACGCCGCGCACGTCGCGGCGGTTCGCCCTGGCCGCATTCGACGAGTACTACCTCGGCTACACCGATCGGGCGCCGATCGGCGATCCGCGCCATGCGAACCGCATCGTGCCCGGGTCGAACGGGGTCTTCCAGCCGATCCTCGTGAACGCAAAAGGGGTGGTCGACGGAGTGTGGCGGGTCGCACGGTCGAGAGGCGCGGCATCCGTCGAACTCGACGGCTTCGAACGGTCGATCGACCCCTCGGAGTACGCGACGGCCCTCTCGCGGTGGGCACGATTCCAGGGCGAGCGCGTCACATCGATCGCCGCGACGGCCTGAATCGGTCGCTCAACCCCGAACGGGCGGCACCGAGTCGCGGTACCGCCCGTTCCACGGGGTCGTCTGAGCTCAGGCGGCGACGCGCTCCACACGAACGAGCGAGAGCTCGTCGAGGATCGCCTCGAGCCGGCCCTCGAGCTCAGGCGTGGCGGCGAGTGCGCCATCCGCGCCGAGGATCGACCAGGGCGTCTCGACCTGGAGGTCGCCCGAGGTGCGGTCGAGGCCGAGGTTGCGCAGCACGAAGTCGAGCTGGCCGATCATGCGGCTCTCGGGGTAGGCGCCGTAGCCGACGATGCCCGCGAGCTTGCCCCTCCACTCGGCCTTGAGAAAGTCGAGCGCGTTCTTCAGCGAGCCCGGGAAGGAGCCGTTGTACTCGGGGCTGACGATCAGGAAGGCATCGGCCGCGGCCACACGCTCGGCCCACGCGAGCGTGTGCGGCAGTTCGTACTTGCCCATCGACGGCGGCAGCGCCTCATCGAAGAACGGCAGGTCGACCTGCTGCAGGTCGGCGACATCGATCTCGATGTCGCCGCGCTTCTGCGCCGTGGCGACCACCCAATCGGCGACGGTGTGACCGATGCGGGCTTGGCGGGTGCTGGCGACGATGACCATGAGCTTGGGCAAGAGTGTGCTCCTAGAAAGTGAGGGAAGAGGATCGTGGTTTGCCGAACAGCGTCGGGCTGCGCGGAGCGGGCGGCCCCGAGAACCGGGACCGCCCGATGGTGTCTGCGACTACTGCTGCAGCGAGGCCTGCAGTTCGAGGGTGATCGTGACCTGCTCGCCGAGCAGCACGCCACCGGTCTCGAGTGCGGCGTTGTAGGTGAGGCCGAAGTCCTCGCGGTTGATGACGGTCTTCGCGGTGGCGCCGCCCTTGTAGTTGCCGTAGGGGTCGCCGCCGAAGCCGCCGAAGTCGAAGTCGAACGTGACGCGGTTGGTGATGCCGCGGATCGTGAGGTTGCCGTCGACCTTGAAGTCGCCGGCCTCGACGCGAACGCCGGTCGAGACGAAGTCGATGGTCGGGTGGGTCTCTGCGTCGAAGAAATCGCCGGTGCGCAGGTGCGCGTCGCGGTTCGGCTCGTTGGTGGTGATCGATGCGACCTCGGCCGACGCGGTCACGCTCGAGTCGAGCGGGTTCTCGGCGGTCACGAAGGTGGCGTCGAAGCGCTCGAACTTGCCCTTCACCTTGCTGATCATGATGTGGCGGATGCTGAATCCGACCTCGCTGTGGGCGGGGTCGATCGTCCAGGTGCCGGCGCGGTAGCCGGGGATCTCGATCGTGGTCGCGGTGGTGTTCGTCATGCGGTGGGTGTCTCCAGAGTTCGCTTGCGGGGCGGCCGTTCGGCCACGTATATGCAAACACATGGAGGTGTCGCCGGTATTCCCGCTGCGTCGGAATTTCGTCGCCGCGGTTCGTGCTGCGGGCTCAGGACTCAGGGATCGGCGAGAGTGCGGCGCAGCGTCAGAACGCGTTCGACCGCGTCGTCGATGCGATCGGGCGTGATGCGTCCGTCGTCGATCGCCCCGACGATCGACGACACGAGTCCGTCGACCGAGATGCCGAACTCCGAGGGATCCGCCGGGAGCACGTACAACAGCAGGTCACCGCCGGCCGCGATCGCCCGCACCGCGTTCTCGCCCGGGTCGGCGAACTCGGGCAGGCCGTTGTGCTGCAGCATGAGCATGTCGTCGGTGACGACCACACCCTCGAAGCCGAGCTCCTCGCGAAGGATGCGGTGCCATTCGGGCGAGAGCGACGCCGGCGCCGCATCGACCGCGGGGTACGCGAGGTGGCCCGTCATCACGAGTTCGGCGCCTGCGTCGATGCCGGCTGCGAACGGCAGGGCAGGTCCGGCACGCCACTCGTCGAGCGAGAGTGACGCGGCGGGAATGCTCGAATGCGAATCGCCCGGCGCGGCACCGTGTCCGGGGAAGTGCTTGAGCGTGCTCGCGACGACGCCGCGTTCACCTGCCACGGCTGCGGCGACACGCTCGGCCGAGCCCACGGGATCGGTGCCGAGCACCCGGCTGTAGATGAACGAGTCCGCGTCGGAGGTGACATCGGCGACGATGCCGAAGTTCACGTTCGCGCCACCGGCGGCCACGCTCGCCGCCCGCGCCGCGAAGGCCTCGCGTGCGGCATCGGGAGCCGCCTCGCGCAGTGTGCCGGCGCTCGCCGCCGTGTCCCAGCCGAGACGAGCCACATCGCCGCCCTCCTGATCGACGCCGAAGAGCGGCGGAAGCGCAGGGTCGGCCGTCGTCGCAGCGGTCAGGGCGGTCAGCGACGCGGCATCGCCCGCGACGTTGTCGCCCATGAGGATGAGGCCCGAGACCCCCGCGTCGACATAGGCCCGCAACGGCGCCGCGTCGAGGCCCGGCGCGTGCAGCATGAGCAGCGCAGCCGCCTTCTGTTCGACCGTCATCGAGGCCATGCGGTCGTCGACCCACGCCGCGATCGGATCGAGCGGCGTAGGCGCCGGAACGGGTGTCGCCCGAGCACTGGGCGAAGGCGTCGGATCGGGTGACGACGGTGACGACGAGGCGCAGCCGATCATCGCGACGGCCAGCGTCGCGATGATGATCGGCAATGCCGGGCGGGTCGATCGCACCAGCCGAGTGTACGCTGCGTGTCCGGCACGAGGCTGGGGAGTCTCGTAGGTAGACTCGCTGCGCTCGAGGGGGTGGGAGGGTGCGCCGCAGGCTGAACATCGTTGCGAGGGCCGTCGTCGCAGTCGCCGTGGTGATCGCCCTGCTGACGGTGTCGCCGCCCACCCGGGTCGCGGCAGAGGAATACCCCACCCGACGCCACGGCGGCCCAGGCCGAGGCGACGGCGGCGGGCGAACGCATCGGTCGCCTCGCCGGCATGCTGTCGCGCACGGGCGGAGCCGAGGTGACCCTGCGGCTGGTGTTCGGCTCAGACGACGATGCCGACCTTCTCACCGGGCTCGCGCGCGCCGGACAGCTGGCGAACATCTACAGCAATGTCGCCGCCCGAGCCGACGCGGCACGCGCCGAGGCAACGGCAGTCAGTGCGCAGGCCGATGTCGCAGAACGCGAGCGCTCGCGTCTCGCGCAGGCGGCAGCGGATGCCGCAGACACGGCACTCGCGGCGCACGAGGCCGCACAGCAACGTGTCGCCGATCAGCAATCCACGCTCGACACCCTCTATGCCCAGCTCGCCGACCTGCGCGGGCGCACGGTCGACCTCGAGCGACACTTCCGTATCGGCGAGCAGGCGCGACGCGACGCCGAAGAACGCGAGCGCGCCGCGGCGGCTGCGGCAGCCGAGGGCGACGGCCGCGGCCACCGCACCGGCGGCACGAGCGCGCCGCCGCCCGGCGTCGTGGTCGACCCGGCCGCGGCCAGGGCGTACGCGGCCCGCGCGGTGGCGCGCTACGGCTGGGGCAGCGCCCAGTACGACTGCCTGGTGCGGTTGTGGACTCGCGAGTCGAGTTGGCGGGCCGACGCCTACAACGCGTCGAGCGGCGCGTACGGAATACCGCAATCGCTGCCCGGCAGCAAGATGGCCGCGGCGGGCGCCGATTGGCGTACGAACGCGGCGACGCAGATCGAGTGGGGGCTCTCGTATATCGCCGACCGTTACGGTGCACCGTGCGGCGCGTGGGCGCACTCCGAGGCGTACAACTGGTACTGATGCACGACGACCAACGCGAAGTGTTCCACCAGCACGCCGCCGAGGGCGTGCTGCTCCTCGGCGGCGGGGCCGCGATCCTGCTGCAGCTCGCCGACCCGCGGGTCGCACGCGGCGTCGCGCTCCACAGCGACTTCCGTGATCGACCCCTCGATCGGCTCGTCGGAACCCTCGACTACGTGTACGCCATCGGCTTCGGCGACGACGAGATGGTCGCCGCCGTGGTCGATGCGGTGAACGCGCGGCACCGACCGGTGCGTTCTCCTGCCGCCGAGGCAGGTGAACCGACCTACAGCGCTTTCGACGCCGACGCCCAACGTTGGGTTGCCTCGACCCTGCTCGCCACCGCGTTGCGGCTGCATGAGCGCCTCTGGGGTGCACTCGACGCCGCGACGGCCGACGTGATCGTGCGCAGTTACGGCGCACTCGGCTCGAGTCTGCAGGCCGCACGCGAGGGCTGGCCCGACTCACGGGCCGAGTTCGACGCGTGGTGGGGCGAACGCGTCGCCGCGCTGCAGGTCGGTGACGACGCGCGATCAGTCGCGAGATCGCTCCTCTCCGGGGCATCCGCCCTGCCGTTCGGATCGCGCGCGCTGCTGCCCCCGATCCGACTGATCACGGCGGCCCTCCTGCCGCCCGCGATCCGCGACGCGTACGGATTCAGGTGGACTCCGCGGGCGAGCCGCACCGCGGATGCGTGGATCCAGGCGATCGCCGTCGTCTGGCCATGGCTCCCGCGCGTCGTGCGTCACGCTCCGCTGCACGCATCTCTGCGGCGCATGAAGCGCCGCAGCCGGTACGCTGAGCATGAGCCACGAGGACGACGATGACCCAGCCAGTACCGCACCGCACCGAGGCGCTCGACAGCATCGATCGACGCATCGTCGCCGAGCTGAGCCGCGACGGCCGGCTGTCGGTCCGCACGCTCGCCGAGCGGGTGCACATCTCGCGAACGGCCGCACACAATCGGCTGCAGCAATTGCAGCAGCGCGGCGTCATCACCGGGTTCGGCGCGCAGATCGACCGCAAGGCGATCGGCCTCCACATCTCGGCGCTCGTGGTGGTGCGCATCGGCGACGTCTCGTGGGAGTCGATCGCCGAGAAGCTCGCGACGCTGCCGTTCGTCGAGAAGGTGCAGGCGGTGTCGGGTGACATCGACATCATCCTCACGGTGAGCGCGCCCGACCACGAGCAACTCAGCCAGGCGATCCTGCGCGACATCCACGACATGCCCGGTGTGGTGTCGACTCGGTCGCACCTGATCCTCGCCGAACTCGAGGGTCATCCGCCCGCGCAGACGCTGGACATCTGGCGCACCTGAGCCCCCTTCGGCGGACGAATGGCACGACCTTCGCCCCCCGGGGGCCGTTCGTTCACGGTTGCTCGCGGAGCCCTTCAGACCGGTTCAAGATGGCGCACGATGGCTGCATGAGCCTCAATGTCGAGCACGCCCCGCAGCGCACCCTTCCGTCAGCGAAACCCCTGCGGTTGCTCGACAATGCCGGTCACGCGCTCACCGGTTCCGCCACTGGCGGCTTCGCGCTGCCCGACTGCGACACGCTGCTCGACCTCTACCGCAAGATGGTCATCGCCCGACGGTTCGACGTGCAGGTCACGGCGCTCACGAAGCAGGGCCGCCTCGCGACCTACCCCTCGGCGTACGGCCAAGAGGCGTGCGAGATCGGCGCGATCTCGGCGATCGGCGCCGACGACTGGTTCTTCCCCACGTACCGCGACTGCGTCGCGCTCATCACCCGCGGCCTCGAACCCGGTGAGATCCTGCAGTCGTTCCGCGGTGACTGGCACAACGGGTACGACCAGCACGCCCACCGCACCGCTGCCCAGGCCACTCCCCTCGCCACGCAGGCGTTGCACGCCGTGGGCCTCTCGCACGCGGCGCACCTGCGGCATGACCCGATCGTCGCGATGACGTTCCTCGGCGACGGCGCCACGAGTGAGGGCGACGCCCACGAGGCCTTCAACTTCGCCGCCGTCTGGCAGACGCCGACCGTGTTCGTCGTGCAGAACAACCAGTACGCCATCAGCGTGCCGCTCGCCCGCCAGACGCGCGCCGCGACCCTCGCCGACAAGGCGGTCGGCTACGGCATGCCCGGTTACCACGTCGACGGCAACGACGTGGCCGCGATGTACGCGGTGACGCACGCCGCCGTCGAACGCGCCCGAGCCGGGGGCGGCCCGACGCTCATCGAGGGCGTCACCTACCGCATCGAGTCGCACACGAACTCCGACGACCCCACGCGTTACCGCGAGGCCCGCGAGGTCGAGCACTGGAAGCGCCGCGACCCCATCGAACGCCTCGAGAAGTACCTCGTCTCAGAGGGCGCGCTCAGCGAGACGGTGCGTTCAGAGATCACGGATGCCGCTGAAGCGCTCGCGGCGAAGACGCGAGAGGTCATGTCGGTCGAGGCCGAACTCGACCCGCTCGAACTGTTCGATCACGTCTACTCGCGCCCGCGCACGGCTCTGCTCGAGCAGCGTGCGGCGCTCGAGGCCGAGCTCGCCGCCGGCGCGTTCACTCAGCACGAGGCGGGAGCCCGATGAGCGCCGACACGACCACTGCGCCTCCGGCCGCGGCCGAGGCATCCGCCCCGACGCAGCTCACGATGGCCGGCGCGCTCAACGCCGCCCTTCGCGACGCGATGGCGGCCGACGACCGGGTCATCGTCTACGGAGAGGACGTGGGCCCGCTCGGCGGGGTGTTCCGCGTGACCGACGGCCTGCAGGCGCAGTTCGGCGACGACCGCATCTGGGATTCGCCGCTCGCCGAGTCGGGCATCATCGGCACGGCGGTCGGCATGGCGATGTACGGCATGCGACCGGTCGTCGAGATGCAGTTCGACGCCTTCAGCTATCCGGCGTTCGAGCAGATGGTGTCGCACGTCGCGAAGATGCGCAACCGCACGAAGGGGCGGGTCGCCCTGCCCATGGTCGTGCGCATTCCCTGCGCTGGCGCGATCGGCGGTGTCGAGCACCACTCCGACTCATCCGAGTCGTACTGGACCGCGACGCCCGGCCTCACCGTGGTGATGCCGTCGAATCCTGCAGACGCGTACTCGATGCTGCGCGAGGCGATCGACAGCGACGACCCCGTCGTGTTCATGGAGCCGAAGAGCCGCTACTGGTCGAAGGCTCCGCTCACGTTGCCGGTGACGACGGCCCCCATGCATCGTGCCGTGGTGGTGCGCGAGGGAACCGATGTGACACTGCTCGGGTACGGGCCGACCGTTCGAACGGCGCTCGAAGCCGCCGACGCCGCGGTCGACGAGGGTCTCTCGATCGAGGTCGTCGACCTGCGCAGCCTCTCGCCGTTCGACGACGAGACGGTCGGGGCATCCGTTCGCAAGACCTCGCGTGCCGCCGTCATCCATGAAGCCGCGCAGTTCGGCGGCTACGGCGCCGAGGTCGCCGCCCGGGTCACCGAGCGCAACTTCCACCACCTTGCGGCCCCCGTGCTGCGCATCGCGGGCTTCGACATCCCGTTCCCGTCGCCGAAGCTCGAGGAATACCACCTGCCGACCGCCGACCGCGTGCTCGCCGCCCTCGACACCTGGGAGTGGGACGCATGAGCCGCGAGTTCATCCTTCCCGACCTCGGAGAGGGACTCACCGAGGCCGAGATCGTCGCCTGGCTGGTGGCCCCCGGCGACGAGGTCGCGATCGACCAGCCGGTCGTCGAACTCGAGTCGGCGAAGTCGGTCGTGCAACTGCCGACGCCGTTCGCCGGTGTCGTCGAGTCGCTGGGCGGCGAGGTCGGCGAGGTCATCCACGCCGGCAGCGTGCTCATGACGCTCACCGCCGTCGGTGCCGCGCCCGCATCCGATGCGGATGCCGCTCCCGCGGTCGAGGCGACGACCGATGCCGCGCCCGCCCCGGTCGCCGCCGAGCCCGGCATCGCCGTGCCGACCGAGAGCGCCACCGAGGAGTCGGGAGCCGTGCTCATCGGCTACGGCACCAAGCAGACCACCGTCGCCAAGCGCCACGCATCGGCACCCGCGCGCTTCGGACGAAAGCCGGCTGTCGGCGGCGGCTCGAATGCGCCTCGCACCGCGGGCGGCTCGCGGCTGGACGCCGGCCGCCGCTCGCCAGTCGTCTCGCCGATCGTGCGACGAATCGCCCGCGAACACGGATTCGACGCGAGCCAGCTCGACGGGTCGGGGCCCGACCACTTGGTCATGCGGCGCGACGTCGAATCGTTCATCAGCGATGAGCTCGGCTCGGCCACGGCCCCGGCCGCGACATCCGCTGCGCCCCTCGCTCGTTCGACCCAGCAGATCGCAGCTCCTTCGACGGCCGCGCCGTCGGCCGACGAGGGCGACCGCCGCGTGCCGCTCGACCGAACTGCTCGCGCCGCAGCCGCGCACTTCTCGCGCTCACGGCGCGAGATCCCCGAGGCGACCGTCTGGATGGACGTCGACGCCACCGAACTGCTGGCCGCCCGCCGCCAGTTGCAGGAGGCGACCGGCGAACGCTACGGCGTCACGGCACTCGTCGCACGGTTCACCGTGGCCGGACTGCGCAAGCATCCCGCCCTCAACTCGAGCTACGACGCCGAGAGCGAAGAGCTCGTGCTGCACTCGGCGGTGAACCTCGGGCTCGCCGCGCAGACACCGCGAGGCCTGCTCGTACCGGTCGTGCACGGCGCTGAACGGATGTCGCTGCGCGAGTTGCGCGATGCGATCGGCACCCGCACCGAGCAGGCCGTGGCGGGCGCGTTCCCGCCTGCTGCGCTCACCGGCGGCACCTTCACGCTCAACAATTACGGCACCCTCGGCGTCGACGGGTCAGCGGCGATCATCAACCACCCCGAGGCGGCGATGCTCGGCATCGGGCGCCTCATCGAGCGCCCCTGGGTGGTCGACGGTCAACTCGCGGTGCGAACGGTCACCGAGCTGACGCTCTCATTCGACCACCGCGTGTGCGACGGCGCCGAGGCAGCAGCGTTTCTCACGTTCGTCGCTCGCTGCATCGAGCGACCGGTTTCGGTGCTCGCCGAACTCTGACGCGCGGTCGGGGCGGTCGAGACACCGCCGGCGGCCTTCGGAGTCGCCGGTCAGTGCCGTCGGATCAGAAGAACTCGTCGGGAGTGCCGGCGGCCCGCTCGACGTCGCGGGTGTTCTGCCCGGCCGACCTGAGCTTCGCGACGGCGACACGGAGGCCAGACTCCATCTGCGCCGCCCACGAGTCGGACTCCCGGGCGCTAGCCTCGGCCGCTCGCGCTCTCGCCTCTGCGGCCTCGGCCGCCTCGCGGGCGTCGCGCACCTGGCGCAGCGCGAGCGAGATGCCGTAGTACGCCGCGACCATCGTCGCGATCGGTGCGGCGATGATCGCCAGGGCGCTGATCGCCTCACCGGTCGGGCTGAATGCGATCAGCAGCGCGAAGGCAAGGAAGAGGACGACGATCGCCGTGAGCACGACGAGCATGAACCGCAGGTCGCGGCTCCACGCGTGCGGCGCGTCGGCGGGGGCAGGCTGCGCCGTCGGTGCCGCCTCGGACTCAGGCGCGTTGCCGAGACCGGGGTCCTCCATCAGCTCGGTTTCGATCGGACGTGTGTAGGCGTCGGACATTCGCTACCCCTGCTCCCCTGATATCGGATCGACCCCCCAATTGTGGGCCGTGGCTCACGGTCGGTCAAGGAACCGCGCCGCGCACCGACTGCGCAAGATCGCGTCAGGCGGCACGTCGTTCGGCGAGCCCGCGCTCGATGGCCGCGACGACCTGGGGCGCGTCGGGCTGGGTCGCCGGGCGGAACCGCTGCACCGCGCCGCTCGGCTGAATGACGAACTTCTCGAAGTTCCACTTCACGCGACCGGCCTTGCCGTCGTCGTCAGCGACCTTGGTCAATTCGACGTACAGCGGATGCCGTTGACGACCGTTGACCTTCGTCTTGGCCATCAGCGGGAAGCTGATGCCATACGTCGTGGAGCAGAACTCCTTGATGTCGTCGGCATCGCCGGGCTCCTGACCGGCGAACTGGTTGCACGGGAACCCCAGCACCGTGAACCCGCGCTCACCGTACTCGCGCTGCAGGGCTTCGAGCTTCTCGTATTGGGGCGTCAGGCCGCACCGCGAGGCGACGTTCACGACCATGACCACGTCATCGGCGTAATCCGCGAGCGTTGCAGGGTCGCCGTCGATCGTCGTCAGCGGGATGTCTCGGATGTCCACGTTCCCAGCTTAGGTGCCCGGCTCGATCGGAGTGCCGTGCACGAAGGTCTCTGGGTGAATGGACAGACGAGCGCGGCACCCGTCGGCGAGACGCTGTTCGGGCCTTGGCGTGTCGCCGCTCAGCGACGTAACATTCGAACACACGTTCGATTCACGGAGGCTCCCCAATGCTCCTCGCCCAACCCACGCCCGTCGCAGTGTGGCTCGACGCGACCGACCGCCCCGCACGCCTTGTCTACCGGGGCACGCGTTTCACGACCATCGATGAGCCCACCCCGCTGCCCCACGATGTCGATTGGCCGACCGGAATCACCCATCCTCCGGCCCGATCGGGCGCCGTCGGGTGGCGGTTCACCGCACGTTCGACCGTGACCGGCGAAACGCTGGTGTTCGACCTGCTGCGCGCAGCGACCGGGTGGCATGTCGTGCAGGTCTACACGTGAGGGTCGCACGATCCGCGCCCGGCTACCACCGTGTGCGGTGAGCAGAGTGGTCAACGGCGCAGCCGGAAGACGTCGAAGAGGACTTTCAGGGTGAGAAGTCCGGAGGCGACGACGAGCAGATAGCCGAAGATCTGGAACAGGGTGAGCGTCGGAGTCACCTGGGGTCCTCCGCTGCTGGCGAGGAGCATGGCGGACATGATGCCGAAGATGCCGGCGAGGAAGGTGATGGCCAACAGGTTGACGAGTTCACGGATGAGCGAGCGGTCGCGGTGATCGGCAAACAGCCGAATGTTCAAGGTCAGTCGTCCGTCGGCGAGTGCCCCCGTGATGCGGTCGGCGCGTTCGGGCAGTCGTCGGAGGATCGGCAGTAGGCTGCCGAGTTCGTCTTTGGCCGCGGTGTAGAGCGCGCCCGGGCGACTTGCGTCTGCGACGCGGTGCTTCGCGAATTCGCCGGCTTCTTCGAGCATCTGGAAGCTCGGGCTGAGGTATCGGAGGGTGCCTTCCAATGTGGCTACTGCGCGGAAGGCGCTTGCGAGTTCGCCGGGCACGGCGATGTGGTTGGTCGAGAGCAGCCGTACCATCTCGGTGAAGACGGTGACGTCGATCGCCGCGCCGGGCCCGAGTTTGTTCGACATGAACACGCCGATCTGGCGGCGCAGCGCGAACTCGTCGATGTCGTCGGGGAGCTCGACGAACGCGAGCAGTGCGTCGGCGAAGCTGCGCGAATCGCTGCGGTAGAAGGCGAGGAGGACGCCGCCGATCTGTTTGCGGAGTTCCGAATCAAGGCGGCCAACCGATCCGAAGTCGAGCAGCACGAGATCGCCGGCAGGTGTCAGCATGATGTTGCCGGGGTGGAGGTCGGCGTGAAAGACGCCGTCGTCGATGATCTGGGTGAGGGTGGATCGGAAGAGCTTGCTGGCGCGGTGCGACCGTTCACTCTCGGGGCGGCCGGCGAGAGCGGCGGGATCACTGAGAGTGATCCCGTCGACGAGGTCCATGACCAGGACGCGGCTGGTGCACAATGCGGCGTAGTGCTTCGGGATGGTGAGGCTTTCATCTTCGGGATGTGCTTGTTGGGTCTGCGTCATCGCGGACATGTTCGAAGCCTCGATGCGGTAGTCGACCTCGTCGCGAAGGCTGGCGGCGAAGCCGTCCGCGAGGTCCGCCACGCCGAGTACGCGCGCCCACTCGGTGGATGCCTCCAGTCGCTTCGCGATGCGGATCGTGATGTCGATATCCCGCTCGATGCGCGGGATGATGCCGGGGCGTTGAACTTTCACCGCGACCGCCTCGCCGGTGGTGAGGATCGCCCGGTGCACCTGCCCGATGGACGCAGCCGCCAGCGGCACGTCGTCGAACGAGGCGAAGACCTCGTCGACCGGTCGGCCGAGTTCGAGTTCGAGCAGGGGCCGGATACTGGCCCATTCTGCGGCCGGTACCCGCTGTTGGAGGTGGCTGAGCTCCTCGAGGAACTCCGGCGGGAGCAGGTCGGTGCGCGTGGAGAGAACCTGGCCGAGCTTCACGAACGCGCCGCCGGCGTCCTCGAGCGCTTCGCGCAACGCGCGCGCCTGTCTGGTTCGCTCGGCCGACCCGGTGGGTGAGGCGTCGGTGTTCGGACGGAACGGGAGGAGCCCGCGTCGGAGCGCGATGTTCGTGATCTCGGCATAGCGCCGGGTGCGTTCGGCTCGCCGTCTGAGACTGGGGATCCACTGGTCGGGGCGGGGGATGCTCCCGGCGGGCACGATGAGTTCGGCGATGACCAGGAATGCGACCGCGACGAGGATGATGATGCCGAGCTGGATAGGCAGCAGCGCGGGCGTGTACTCCTGACGGTTCCAGACGAACTGGGATTCGAACCCGACCTCGGCACCGAGGCCGAGCAGGCCGGCGATCACGATGCGTCCGAGGCCGATGTGCGCGCCGAGGATCCGGCGTACGAACGCGGTCAGGATGATCATGAAGACGACCGTCAGCACCGTCATGGTGATGATGTTGATGAGCACGTCGCCCGCGTTCATGCTTCCCCCTTGCCCAAAGCCGAGGTTGACCCTCGGGTTCACGCTACCCGGAGCACACCGTCTGTCACCCGGTGGCCGCCCGAGCGGGCGAAATATCAACCGAAGGGTTGAGCCTGGGTTCAACCGCGTGCGCGATGCCCGGAAGCGGCGGAGTCGGTGGACTTGTCTGATCGGGTGCTCACGTGCAGCCGAGTTCGCGCGAAGGGGCACGTCGGTGGCCATCATCGATGCTGCAGAATCCGCATCTGGCACAAGCGCGGCGACTTTCGCCTTGATCAACCCCAACGGTCCATTTCAGACCGCTTTCAACGAAAGAACCCCCGACAAATCTTGCGATTCATCAGGGGTTTTTGGTGGATCTGAGGGGACTCGAACCCCTGACCCCCTGACAGACATTGAAGTGCAAGTCTGCGCCGTCTTTTGTTGTGGATACCAGTAACTATAAGTGGCGCAACGGCAATCTCGTCGGATCGGCATTCCCACTGGATGTGGTTCTTTGACGTTGTCTGTGGATCAAAAAGGACCCAAAAAGGCCCCAACAAGTGGATGCCCCCCGCTTACAACTACTGTCAGCCTCCGATCAACGTAGAAACTGAGCATTCGATCGCCCCAGAAGGAGGCAACGCCGCGGACCGTTCGTGCGGAGGGACCGTCGTTCTCGGACCCCCAAAACAGTCACGGAGATCGCCGGTTGGGCTGGAGATCTGGCAACGAATCGCATGGTGACGTGCTGCCGCCGGCTAGTGCCCAGCAAGGACGGCGCATGCTGCGAGGTCAGCGCCAGCTTGATGGCTAATAGACCTCGACGTCGTAGACCAGCTTGTTGTCCCAGAGGGTGCCCCATTCCTTCCGAGAGGACTGATTCGCGAGTTCCTCGGACACCTGCTGGAAGACGAACTGGGTAATGCCGAGGAGTGTCGGACGGATCGCCTGCTTGTCTCCCGCCGTCCCACTCGCTGACTCGAAGGTCGTGCCACGGTCAGTTCTGACGTGCGTAACGACATTTCGGTTGGTGATAAACGGGCCCTGCCAGTGCTTTCGAATGAGGTCGTGGTCTCGCTCCTCCAGGTGAGGTCGTGACCCGCTCACCAGCCATCCGATTGCGTCAGACAGGTGCTCCTGGTCTGGCTGCATCGCCTCGGCAATCCCCGCACCACGCCAATATGTCGAGGTGCCCAGCATTTCTGGCCACGGCACCCCATGAACTTCCCCGAGATGCGCTGTGTGCTGGACGAGGCCCTCGTAGGCCGCACCAACAGCATCGTCGAGTGGGAGGCGGGCAGGCATGACTGGCAGGTCGACGTCATAGCTTCCGATTACCTTCCCGAGCGTCCAACTGACAACTGCAACGAGGAAACCCTCAGGCGATTGCCCGGCGCCGGGGTCGACATCTGCACGGTATCGGCTAAGGATGGAGTCCCGGAGTTCCTGACTAAACGCAGTGCTGGGCCTTTTCAAGCGCAGCGCGGCGAGGATCCAGCTAGCGAGTTCGGCGTGCTCTTCGGCAACCAGATATGGGTCAGAAGCATTCGCTTGCTCAATCCACTTCGCCTCATACTTCTCAGCCGCCATCGCCAGCCACTCGGGGTAGAGACCGCCGTTGTCGAGGCGCTCATCGATGGCGTCCTGCCAGTCGACCGTGGCGGCAACGAGTCGATACAACTCTGCGTAGACGAGTGGCGACAAGGCACAGTTCATGCCCATAGCACGGGCTCCAAGCGCTCCTCGAGCGGCGGCAGCGGGGCTGCGTACATCCCGTCGACGGGCTCGTACACTCGTTCCGTCACCTGCAACTTGCGCACATCACCCAAGTTGAGCTTCTGCATCGTGCCTGACAGTCGCATCCTGCGCATGCTTTGGCCGGTGCGGCTGTTCAGGTAGCGGACCAGCCCTGGGGCCAGGGAGGGCTCGCGGAGGGTCAAGGCATAGACGCTGGTATCGACGACGTAACCCGCGGGCGCAACCACCGCCTGGGGCGACGGTCCATACGCGGCCATGACGACATCGGCATCGCCTGTACGGATCGTCGCCCGAGCACTCTCGGGTGAGCTCCACCGGCGGATCTTGCCATTTCGTAGCCACGATGCGTCGAGCACTGGGAGATCGTCCGGCCGGGGATGCTCGGCCAACGGGTGCCGAACGTCTGACACGCCTCGGCGGGTGGTCTCAACGAGCTCGCTAAGGGGGAAACCTTTCTCGAGCAGCTCAGGACGAGGAGTGGCGAGGGCCAAGCGCCACTCAGTCGTGGCGAGATTCGCCACCCGCCACCACGACGTCGGCGCTTCCTCTTCATCCCCGTGGCTAGCCTCTTCCAATGCCCGTAGCACGGGTTGAATGTCCTGGACGATCGCCAATGGTGCCCATGGGATCTGTAGTTCGAGGAGCTGTGCGCGCTTCCCGGGAATGCCATTCGCGGAGGTCGACGCCAAGGTCCGGAGCTGCTTGCCCTCCTTCGAGTTCAGCACGCCCCACAACCAAAGGGAGTTCTCGACGGGTCGGAGAGCAATGAACGCTGATGAAACCAGCGAACCCAGCAGCGCCTCGCTGACGTGCAGCACGGGCAGTTCGGCGCGTGGGGGGATAAGCAGATCGCCGGGGCGTAGGCCTTTGCCGCTTTCACCGACTTGGTAGACGCTCCCGAGGTGCTTATCGGATCGGCGACGGACGCCACCAGTGCGGGCATCAAGTCCACCGGGCGTAATAACCCAGGCACCTTCTGGGGGCGTGCTGACGGCGTAGACCGTCGAAGCGAGCTCGTCGAGCGAGCGGAGGGGGTAGTCGACGGGCCAGCGGAATGAATCAGCGGTCAGGCGCGCCAGGTCCCAAGAACCCTCTGAGCGCAGGTCAACGATGATAGGCGCGAGCACGTCAGATCCTCGCCGTGCGCCCGTCGATGTGGTCGAGAGCCGCGCCGAGTGCAGCTCCGCCGGGCGACAATTGCGACTGCCAGTCGCCGGCCAACTGAGCGACGAACGTCTCCCCCGGCTCCGCATGGTCGATGACCATCAACACGGTCGATACGCTCGTGTGTGGTTGGAGCGCTCCTTCCAAGCCCAACAGTGCCGCCACCCTGAAGCGAGACGCTAAGAACCGCCTATATTCCTCGCCGCTCGCGCGGAACGTGAATCCGCTCGGCACTAGGATCACCGCTCGTCCACCCGGCGCGAGCCTGCGGAGGATCTTGTCGACGTTTGCCACATCGCCGTCGCGCGCCCGATGTCCATTCAGCAGTTCGTAGTGAGCACCGCTCGGCTGGAAACTGAAACCAAACGGCGGCACCGTGACAATGGCGTCCGCAAGCTCTACTAGACCGAAGTACTCATCATGAGCTTCAAACGAGACCGGGAGAGGGCTGGCAGATCCGATCGCGGCAGCCACATCGAGGACCAACGAGTTCGTCTCATTCCCACGCAGGTTGACATCAGCCTGCTCATCAACCGCACGATCCGCAACTGACCACAGCAGCGTGCCGACTCCAGCGAACGGGTCAAGTACAGTACCACTGAGCTTGTTACCGACCAGGGCAGCCATGGCTGCTGCGAGAACGGGGGTCAAGCTGAATGACTCACGATACTGGCCTCGTTCTGTGGCGCTCATCACGACCCGTCGTACAGCTTGGAACATCGTCTTCGGCGCAACGCGCGCGAACGCTCCGGGGGCAATCTGGATGCCCTGCTGAGCCGTATCCCTGATGATCTGCGGAGCGGCGTCGAGCGCACTCCGTCCATGGGTACGAGCACGGTCGGCTGATCGCCATAGGCGTTCTGCGATGAGAGAGGTGGCCAGCGAGAGATCTCGCAACTCGCCGCCGCCGCCGTAGCGGGGGGCCAGCGGGGCATCGACTGGCTCGATTGAGCGAAGGCCGTCGCCCGCGCGAAACCATTGGCCGTCGAGCACCAAGTAGTGTTCCACCGTGTGGAGGAGCTCCCGGTACCGGGCCAGCTCGGCCAGCGCGAGCTCGGGCTTATCGAGACGGCGCTTGGACTCGACAACGGCCCACGGAACTAGTTCACCATAGGCGTCGGCAGCCCAGCCGATCAGGTCTGGACGCAGGTTGCGGAGTTCCCCCAGACGAGGCTGAGCCTGCACAAACTCAAATCCAGCGTGCTCGAGCTCGCGCTTGATCGCATCTTCCACCCGACTCACCTCCTCCTCGATAGGGCAGCCGATGAAAATACCAACCGAGACCGACCGTCAGCAAACTGCCGCGGGGCCTACGTGCACCGGAGGCTGGGATTTCGAACTTCGGAGAACGTGATGTTCCAGCGGTC
The DNA here is from genome assembly GCF_039529735.1 of Agromyces neolithicus. Taxonomy (NCBI): domain Bacteria; kingdom Bacillati; phylum Actinomycetota; class Actinomycetes; order Micrococcales; family Microbacteriaceae; genus Agromyces; species Agromyces neolithicus. Next base: position 12,266 of record NZ_BAAANJ010000023.1, on the reverse strand, counting down.
GCCATGCAAGAAGTGGATGGCCTCAAGAATGATTGACTTGCCGCTGTCGCCAGCACCGACGAGGCTGATCAACTGTTCGGCGACCGGCAGCTTCCAGTCGAGCGCCTTGATTCCTCTGAAGTTGTCAATCTGGAGTCGTTGGATCTTCATTCCGAGCTTCGACCCCACTCTTCGTCCGCAAGAGGCGACCTGTTCAGCTCATCGCGGCGAGCGCGCCAATCTGGCAAGTGCGTATCCATGAGCCTTGCGAACCCCTCGCCGTGATTTCGCTCGAAGTAGTGAGTCATTTCGTGGACGACGATGTACTCCAAGCAGTCTGGATGCTTCTTGGCAAGCTCGACATTAAACCAAAGGTGTCGGCTCTCCCGATTGCATGATCCCCACTTGGTTTTCATGCGGCGGATCGTCCAGCTCGGCACGCTGACATCGAGCTTCGATTCCCATCGGGACACGAGCGGGAGGACAGCATGGCGAAGTTGTTCGCGGTACCACGCATCGAGAAGTTGGCGCCGCTTCTCGGAGGAGGTGTCCGAGGGTACATACAAGACGAGGCGTTCGCCCTCGACCTCCAGGTGGGCACGACCAGGGCGCTCAACGACCTTGAGACGGCGGCGGACACCCCAGACGTAGTGAGACTCGCCGGTCGTCATCTCGCGCTCAGACTGGCGCGCCGCGTTCCGCAGCTGATCGCGCTGCCGTTTGATCCACGGCAGCCGCTGGATGACGGCCAGCCGCACTTGCTCGTCGTCCAGTCGCGCCGGCGCGGCGACGCGGACGCGACCCAACGGCGGGTAGACGCCGATATGCAGATTCTTGATGTCCTTGTAGACGACATCGACGTTGATGCCGCGGACGGTGATGAAGGCGCTAGCGGTACTCATTTCGCGCCTTCACCAGATTGAACAGTTCGTCAAATTCTCCGAACTCTGCGGGCACGGAAGCGCGAATAGCGTTCTCGACCTTTCGCTCCTTGAGTTTGTTGCCAACCCAGGAGTCCGGCTTCGTGTTCCGGACGACTTTGTCGACTTTCCGGGCCAGCTGATCATCGGGGGCAAAGAAGTCCACAAGTGCCCGCTTGGCCCCGTTGTCTGCCCAGTCGGGATAGACGGTCGCGAATTCCTTGCTGCCGAGTTGCTGTGCGGCACCGAGGAGGCGAGCAAGATACTCCTCGTACTCGATCGCGTTCTGGCGTCTTTCCTCGATGATGGCCTCGAGCAGCTCGCTCATCCGGTCGTAGAACTTGGGGTTCAGTGCTCGCTCGTCGATGATCAGCTTGCGCATGTTGTTGATGATCGTTTCGGCAACGGCCTCGTGACTGGACCTGATGCCTTGAGGCAGCTTGTCGAGTGCTCCGGCCCCGAGCTTGACGATCAGGTCGATCAAACCCGCGTCCTCGAACGTTGAGATAACTTCGGAGGCGCTGGCTTGGATGTAGGTATCGAGCAGGAACCGCATGCCTGCTTCGTATTGCTTGAAGTCGACATCCTCCCCCGAGCCAAGCTTTACCTCCGCTCGCACGTTGACGTAATGGGCGATCTCGGCGCGGATCGCCTCGGCCTGGGCCTCGGTGTAGCCCGCGGTGGTCATCTCGTTCGCGAGGTTTGCGTATGCGCGTGTCACGGCCGCGACAGACTTGTAGAGCTCAACCCGCTTCGGCTCATTGGCCTTGAGCTGCTCAGCGTTGCCCGGCTCGATCGCACAGAAGTACTGCTGGTATTGCAGGGTGTTCTTGGGTGGCGCGATTGGCTCAATCAGCGCCCGAACCCGCTCAAGAGCTTCGTCGAGGTCTTCGCGAGCCTTGTCGATGCGATCGGTCAGCAGGCCCTCGATGTCATTCTTCTCGTAACCATCAAGCGCGCCAGACGTGTAGTCGGTGATCGCATTCTCAAGTGAATTGAAGAGGTCCTGGTAGTCGACGATGTAGCCGTAGTCCTTGTCGTCACCGTCGAGACGGTTGACGCGGCAGATAGCTTGGAAGAGGCCATGGTCGCTCATCTTCTTGTCGATGTAGAGGTACGTCGCGCTGGGTGCGTCGAATCCGGTGAGTAGCTTGTCGACGACGATGAGCAGGCGCATCTGACCCGGGTTCTCGACGAACTGCTTCTTGACGGCCTTCTCGAACTCCTCGACCTTGCCCATTACGGCATCTTCGGACTCGTTGAAATAGTCGGCCAACATCTTCCGGTAGATGTCGTATTGGCGGATCTTCTCGGTTTTGCCCTCGCCGGAGTCTTCCTTGGCGATGTCGCCCGGGTTCGGAGCGTAGCTGGTGACGATGGCGCACTTGCCCTGGAACCCGGCAGCCACGAACATTTCGTAGAACTTGCACGCCTGGTAGATGCTCGCGCCGACGAGCATTGCGTTGCCGCGGCCATCCATCAGCCGAGGCTTGGTCTCCATGTCAACCAGGATGTCGTTGACGATCTGCTTCGCCCGCGGCTCAGACGACACGACCTTCTGCATGGTGCCCCAGCGCTTCTTGAGCTCGGCTTTGCTGAGGTCGGTCATGCCTTTGGTCTTAATCTCGAACCACTTGTCGACCTGCCGTGGCGACGTCAGGTTCTGGTCGACGTTGCGAGCTTCGTAGCGAAGGTCAAGGACCACCCCATCATCAACGGCTTCATCGAACTTGTACGTGTGTATGAAGGAGCCAAAAGCCTCGATGCTCGTGGCCTTGTCGGCTTTGAGCAGCGGGGTGCCGGTAAAGCCGATGAACATCGCGTCGGGCATGAGCTGCTTCATCGCCCGGTGCATTTTTCCCGACTGAGTCCGGTGCGCCTCGTCCACGAAGACGAAGAGGTTGCCCTTCGCCTTGAAGTCCTTGGGGATCGCGGCGTTTAACTCCTTGATGAACTCGTCGCCGGCCTCTTCGAGGGCGTTATCGTCATCGCCGCTTCGGAACTTGTGCACGAGCGAGCAGATCAACCACTCCTGCGATTTATTCAGAGTGTCCAGCAGGTCAGCGCCGCTTGACGTCCGGTAGATCTGCTCGTTGACACCCTTGAACACTCCTTCAATCTGTTCGTCGAGGTCGGTGCGGTCGGTGATCAGAAGAACCCTTGGATCGACTTGGTGCTCGCGGATCCACTTCGCGAGCCACACCATGGTGAGGCTCTTGCCCGAACCTTGGGTGTGCCAGATGATGCCGCCCTCACGCTTTGCGATGCGCGCCTGGGCAGCCTTGACACCGAAATACTGGTTGTGGCGCGGACCCTTCTTGACGCCAGCGTCGAAGACGGTGAAGTCGTGGATCAGCTCGAGGAAACGATCCTTGTTGCAGAGTTGGAGGAGCGAACGATCCAGACGATCGTCGATGTCCGACGGCTCCTTCCATTCCAGCCAGTACTTCTCAGGGGTATCGATAACGCCGTAACGCAGCCCTTCGACATCGTTGCCGGCGAATAGGAACTGGACGGTTGAGAAAAACGGCCGGATGAACTCTGGCTTCTGATTGCCAATGCTCTGGCGGATGCCTTCGGAGAGCGACACGATCGAGCGCTTCAGCTCGATGGTCGCCAGCGCGATTCCATTTACGTAGAGCACGATGTCTGGCCGCTTGTTGTGCAGCCCGAGGACTGTTACCTCCTCAACGACCACAAAGTGGTTCGCCTGCGGGTTGGCCCATTCGATCAGGCGGACCGTTTCGGTTTGGTCGCCGATTCGTGGCTTCACCTTCACGCCGAAACGGAGGAGTCGATACACATCTCGATTGGCCTCGTAGAGGTCATGGCCGGCACCGACGGATGCCGCCTTGGTTAGTTGGTCAAGGGCACGGCTGATCAGGTTGTCGTCATAGCCACGGGCCTTGAGGTTCTGCGTCAGCAAGCCCACCTCAAGGTTCGAATTGCCCTCGCGGTACTCCCAGTTACCCAAGTAGTCGTAGCTCAGCTGCTCCCTGAACAGCTGGACCACGCGATCCTGCGCCTTGCGCTCGATCTGTCCGACGTCGCTCACAAGACGGTCTCCACTTCCGATGCATCCACCCAACGAGCTAGGACGCTGAGTGCGGCGAGAAACTCCAGGGCTTCCTGCTCGGAGAGCCCTTGCCGACCCCTGGAGCTGCTGGTGTTGCGCATCACGGTCATTTTGACGAAGTGTCCGTTTCGTTGATGGCCCACTCGGTAATCACGAAGCAGCCTCCGCGGGTAGCTGAGTGCGGCCGGAGAGGAGCTGCTGCATCATGCCGGTCTTGATAGCGCGAGTCTTGGCCAGGCGTGTTTGCAGCGCCCCGACTTCAGCTTCGGCATCCGAAAGAACTTCGGCGATCTTCCGCTGCTCCTCGAGCGACGCTGGAGCCGGCAACACAAGCGTTACGAGGTCGCGCTGGTACAGGTGATTGATCGTCGACCCGGCCGTGAGACGTCCGATGAAGTCCTCGAAGAATCGTGATCGCAGCATGAAATAGAGGAATCGAGGTTCGTATGCCTCGCGGACGGGCCGAATCACGAAGACCCCGCTATTCAGTGTCGCCGGGCCCGGAACGTCATGGACGAAGGCGGTCTTCCCAATCGATCCATCCTTGGTCAGAAGGACATCACCCGGTCGGAGCTGAATGTAGCTGTCCTGGTCATAGCGCCACTTGTCGACGAACGGGGTCTTGCTCCAGTCGACACGACCGTCTGCGAACTCGGTTCCGCCGACCAGTCGATGTGTGCCGGTCTCTCGATACTCCTCGGTCTTGAGCCCCTGCCAGCCAATGCGGGCTTTCAAGACTGAACGCGAAGCAACTGGAAGCGAGACCCAAGGCTGGTCGAACCCAGGCAGCCGCACATCTCCCGTCAAGAGCTGTTGGATAAAGCTTTGCTTGATCGCTTGCTTCTTGGCGACGAGCCGTTCCAGGGCGCCGATGCACTGGTCCACGTCATCCACCGCGTCAGCGATAGCGCTTTGCTCCGCCATTGAGTGCGGCCAGGCGAGCTTCACGTCGTTCAGGATCCCCTGCGTGATCAGCGGCAGGTCATTCTTGTTCTTCATGTCGTTTAGCCGGGCTGCTTCCAGCGCCAGGGCAAAGAAGCGAACGTCAAGTGGACGCTTGAAGCGCCGTGCATAGAGGGCGTTGTCGGTTATCCACGCGGGCCCACTGTTCCGGTAGACCACACCACACTTCTGACCAACGCGACCGAGGATCACAGTCGGACCGCTGACGGTGGCAGTGCTAGTGAACCCAGCGATGCCATTTCCGCCATACACCGGAACCGAAAAGCGAGGCGAACGACGTCGTTGGAGCTGAGCCACACTGATCAGGTCACCCGAACCGAAGTCTGCGATGTCAGAGATCGAGCGCATAGGCCATGGGACATCAGCCGGCGGATTCATTTGACCCCCATCGCAGCCAAGTGCTCCGATAGTTTCGCGTCGAGTTCGTCGAAGTCGGCCATCAGATCATCGAGAGTCGCGCGGTACCGCTGCCCTACCTCCTGGATCCGCTCGACAAGCACGAGCGTGAGCGCCTCGACCTCCGCCGACACTCGACGGGCGACCGTCGCTTGCCACTTGTCGTCCATCACGAGACTCTTCACGTCGGACTCGGTGAGCTCTCCGTATTTCTTGAGTACGGAGAGATCCAGAGCCGCTTGTGCCTCCTTGATCGTTTTCTTGGCTGCTGCCTCGGCGTCGTAGAGCTTGATGAGGTGTTCCAGAGCTTTGACTTCGTCCTGGTCGAACTTCTCGCGCTTGGCGACGCGCAGACGTGCGGTGGCGAGCGCCTTCGAGATCTTGTCGTCGTCCATCGCCTCGGCCAAGAGACCGTCCTCGACGGCGTGTTCCTCGACGTACTCCACAATGGCGTGTGTGGCTTCCTCGGCCGCCGGGGTAAGTGCGTCGAGCTGGGCTTGGTCCTCGGCGAAGTACCGAGCGACGATAAGCGCAGGCGGCACGAGATCCATCTTGTACTTTTGAGCACTGCGCCCCGTTCCGATGACGAGGTCGGGAGTCTCGGCGAGTTTGCGGTCCTTGTCCTCGATAGTCCTACGGGGCTTCGCCGCGTTGAGCCAGCCATCGTTCATGACCAGGAAGACGTCGTCGTGCATGGTCTCGTGCCAGTAGGCCATGAGCTGCTCGTAGACGTCGTACTCGTCGAGGAGCGGTACTGGCTTGAACCGGACGAGCAGGTCATCGCTGATATCGCGGACTAGCTCGGCGGGCTTGGTGTTCTCGTCGATGGCGGCGAGAGCGTTGCGGTGGGCAGCGAACCAGTCAGCGGTGAGTCCGCTGGCTCCCTCGGCGAACTTTCGGAATTCAGGAGAGTCGAGGATGCTCTGCTGTACGTCGGCAACGTCGATGGTCAGGTCGCTGTAGTCGGGACGGTTCGGCGCGAAGAGTTGGGTTCGGAGCTGCGGGAAGGCGTCCCAATAGGCGCTGAGCGCGTCGAGATCGCGGTTCGGGATTCCGCCATGCAGGTGGGCGTGGAGATCCTGGAGGTCTTCCGGCTCGGACGAGTCGATGTAACGCGGGATGTTGAGGTTGTAGTCGTTCTTCGGGTCAGCGATCTCCCCCATCGGGACCATTCGCGAATAGCGCGGGATCTCGATCTGCTTGTTGAACGTGTCGACGATCTTGTGGATGTCCTGGCTGCGGAGACGGTTCTTGTTGCCGTCCTTGATGAAGCCCTTGGATGCGTCGATCATGAAGACGCCGGTGCGCGCGACAGCGTGTTCTTTGTCGAGGATGACGATGCAGGCCGGGATGCCGGTGCCGTAGAAGAGGTTGGCGGGCAGGCCGATGATTCCCTTAATGAAGCCCTGCTTGAGCAGTCGGGTGCGAATGTTGCCTTCGGCGTTGCCGCGAAACAGGACACCGTGCGGGAGGATGATCGCGGCCTTGCCTGTGCTCTTGAGTGACTTCAGCGCGTGCAGCAGGAAGGCAAAGTCGCCGTTCTTTTCTGGGGGTCGGCCATACTCGAAGCGGCCGTAGTCGTTCTCGAGCCCATTACTCCATGACTTGGTCGAGAACGGCGGGTTCATGACGACGTAGTCGAACGTCCTGAGACTGTTGCCGATAGTGAACTCCGGGCTGGTGATCGTGTCGCCTTTTTCGATCTCCGCGATCTCGTTGCCGTGAAGGATCATGTTCATCTTGGCAAGGGCCCAGGTGGCAATGTCCTTCTCTTGGCCATAGATGGTCATCCCTCGCGGCGCCTCGTCGGCGGCCTTGAGCAACAGGGAACCGGATCCGCAAGCGGGGTCGTAGACCGTCTGGTCCTGCCGAGTCTTGTTGTTTATACCGACGACCTTGGCGAGGATCCGGGAAACCTCTGCAGGGGTGTAGAACTGGCCCTTGCTCTTGCCGGACTCGGTGGCAAAGTGGCGCATCAGGTACTCGTAGGCATCACCGAGCAGGTCGTCGCCCTCGGCGCGGGAGCCCCGAAAGTCGAGTTCGTTGAAGATCGTCACGAGCTTGGAGAGGCGATCCTGCATCTCCTTGCCCTTGCCGAGCTTCTCCTCGTCGTTAAAGTCCGCCTGATCAATTACGTTGCGCAGGCCGTTCGCGTCGGCGAGCTTGCCGATGACCTTGTTGAATCGGTCGCCGATCTCCTTGTCCCCCTTGGCCTTGAGCATGGCGTCGAACGACCCATCCTCGGGGACCTCGATGAGACTGTTCGGGTCTGCCTTGGCCTTGTCAGAGACGTACTTCACGAAGAGCAGAGTCAGGACGTAATCCTTGTACTGACTTGCATCCATGCCACCACGAAGCTCGTCCGCGCTCTTCCAGAGCGAGCCATACAAGTCCGACTTCTTGAGAGCCACTACCACGCCACCGCCTTCGGCGACCTTGTCGTGCATGTTGTCTTGAGCGGGGCGCATGCCATATTCGTGTGTTCGTCTCTTCCACGGTGGGGTGATGGTGTTAGTAGTCGCTGAAATGGGCGAGTTCAGGCTATCGGCGGAGGCCGACATAGGGCTGTCGCCACTTCGGGCGATTCGCCGAGAGTTGCGTCGAACCACGCGCACAATTCTGCCTCTATATATTCTTACGATCAGGGATTTTCTCCAACGACTACCGCTTGGAGACGGCGGAATCGGAAATGCCGGCCCCCGTTGATCGCGCACGCGATCAACGGGGGGCCGGGCAGGCGGGGAGATCACTGGTGCATCTCGACGTCAATCGCGACGTCGCGCACATCTTCCGAGAGTGTCCACCGTTCGAGCAGGAGGATCCCCCAGACCATTGCTTCCGTGAACTCCTCGAATGCGACTCCGTTGCGGTACCACTTTCGTCGCCGATCGTCTTCACCTCGACAGCGAAGCTGCTTTGGTGCGTGAGCGGCGCGAGCAGCTCGCTTGGAACATCGGTCGATTCGCCGGCGCGTCGGGAAGCCTGACAAGAGCGGCGTTGCGGACGAGCATTGCTCGCTGCCTCGCGACCGGCGTGTAGAACCACCAGATGAACGTGGCCCTCGGGTTCAGCGGAAGCCGTCGAAGCAGCCCTCCTCATTGCCATCGATAGTGCAGCCCTGACTCACGACGTACACCGGTTCGGTGTAGCCACCGACGGCGGCTTGGTAGTCCTCGAGTTTCGCGAACTCTCGCTCAGCGATCGGAGTGGCGCCATCCCATGGGATGAGCAGTCCCTTCGCCATCTGTCTGCCTCTTTGATGCGAGCGGCCGACAACCCGGTTGGTTCTCGTTCGAAGCCGCATGGCACCAAGGAGGCCTGGCCAGCATTGAACGGCGCGGCAAACAGCCCGTCAACCGTCCGATCGCTCCCTAGTGGTCGGGCGCAGCTACATTCGTCTTGTGAGCAAGCTGCTGCCGTTCGAGGACCCGAACCACTTCCTAGACCCCGGCGACATCGGCCCGGAGCTTCCGCCGCCGCCTGAGGAGCTCGTGTGGCACTACACCAAGCACTGGACGCTTGAGATCATCCTCGCCGCGCATATCCTTCGCGCATCGGATATTCGCTCGATGAACGACACCAAGGAGCTGCACCAGGGCATCAAGCGAGTGCGGCAGGCTTTCAAGAAGCTCGAGCGTGACTGGGACTACCGGGACGGGGGCCCCGAGATCGAATTCGGTGAGCTCAAGGAGGAACTCGATATAGCGGCGGGCGCCGCGTTTGATGGAAGCGCGTTCGTCACGTCGTTTTCGCGTGCCAAGGACAGCACTGACCAGTGGAAGGCTTACGCCAAACCGGACGGGTTCGCGATCGGAATTCCGAGGGATGTCCGCCTTTCTGTCCTTGGCGTTGAGCCGGAGACGTACCCCCGAGGTCAATACATCGAGGAGACGCCCCTCCGCTGGATCACCCTCAGGTATCGCAAGGCGGACCAGATCGCACAGGCTGAGGAGGGCCTGGGGCGCCTCATGTCGGAGCTCGGTGAGGCGTCCTACGTTTCCGCCAAGCACGACGACATGGACCTTGGCAGCATCTTCCGAGACCGCGCGAAGAGCGTCTACGTGGATAGCGTCGCTGCCATTAAGCACAAGGCATTCAAGTCCGAGCGCGAGGTTCGCTATGCCGTAACCCGGCCAAGCGCTCCGGCGGCGATAAAGGTCGATCCAAGCACCGGACGCGAGTACATCGAACTGACGGGTGCGCTGCCAGATCCATTCGACCGCGACTGGCAGCCGAACGATCCGGAATACTACCAGTCGACTCCCGCTCGTCTACCAATTCGTGCGATTTGCGTTGGCCCCGGAAATCCGTTCGCGCACACGAAGGTCGAAGTCGAACGATGGCTATCCAGTGCCGGCTACAGCGGCGTGGACATCATCAAGTCGAAGAGCCCGCTCCGTTAGGGCAGATTGCCAAGGCTCTTGAGCCAGTGCGAGCGAGGTGGCAGGGCATGGCTTCGCCGTTGGTGGGGTAGAGAAAGGGCAGACCAAACTCGCCACGAATGCGGTAGGCGTCGCGATCCCCCCGCGAGGACCGCTCAGCCTGCGTCAGCATGTCCCGGGGGCCGACAGTCAGCGCTTGGCCTCCACTATGCCCGCGACCTCACGGTCAAGGTGCGGTGCATAGTCAGTCGGACCGGCCGCCGTTGGCCACTCCTCGACAGCGAGATAGGCGAAGGGATCGCTCAGGCGGGCATCCCGGTTGGCGCGACCGTCCTGCCTGCCTGTCGAAGCTTCGGGTCGATGCGAGGCCGGCGTGTCCGCGTTTCGATCTTCAGAGAGACCATCGACAACATCAAATCCCTGCTACCGCGATTCAGGCGAAACGGCGAGGTGCCAACGAGGATAAACCCTGGAACATGGGAGCCTCCTCCCGTGAGCTTGCGGCCGAGCGCGCCCATAACCACGGGCACATAGATCCGCCGATGGTATCGCCCGGCCCGGGCGCGGTCCGCGTTGCGATCCACGGGCTTCCGGCGATTGCGTTCAACCCTCGGCCCAAGCGGGGCTACCGGGCCGGTGGGCGAAGCTCTCGCTCCCGCCGAACGCCGGAGTACCTATCAGCCGGTATCCCGACGGAAAGCTTCGTGATTCGGCCAGCGCGGCGAGCATCCTCTACCGTCAACCGATCCGTGGCTACAACTTCAAAAACCTCCTGCATTGCGAGCTGCACGACGAGCGACTCGAGCGACGCTTGAGGCCTTCCGTGCTGACGCCGCGCCCGGTTTTCGAACTCGGCTTCCTCACGAAGTAGTTCGGCGTGACCTGCAACGTGCCCGACGAGGGTCTCAGCCAGATGCTCGTACTGCCGCCTCCGCTCGTCTTGACGAATTCCAGCCTTCGTGCTCCGCACAGCAGCCGCGACGTCTCTGCTCGTCAGCAGATCGATGCGCCGCACGCGCTTGGCGACGACTTCGACAGCCCGGGCATACGTGACCTGCTCGCCATCCACGGTCGGCAGCCCCATCCGCTCCCTTATCGCCACGTACGCATCCGCAAACTCCCGCATGCGCTCACCGTGCTCCAGCATGTGCTCCGTGAGTGTCGCTGCGAAGACACCGAACTGCCGCACGTGCTCCGAGAGATTCGGATCCCCGAAGTACGCCTCCGCCTCGCGCTCATGCTGCCGACGCTCGGCGGCGGTCGCCGGGTGCAGCCGCTTCGGCGGCAGTCCGACTCGCTCGAGCCGACGCTTCAACCTCCGTGCCGCGGCGCTCGCGTCGAGCTCGGCCCGGTAAACCTCCGGATTATGTCGACGTTCGCGCTGAAGCTCCGCCCGCCGAGCCTTGTTTCGTTCCGCCCACGCCTTCCGCGCCTGCCGGGTCCGTTCGGGATCGGCGTCGCGTCGGTCCGCGGCCCGAGCATTCACCTCATCGCGGTGCGTCGCGTAGTAGCGGTTGTAGTACTCCCGAACCTTCTCGCGGTTCTCCTGCACCCAACCCTTTTGATACTCGCGCACGCGCTCGGGATGCGCCTCACGCCAACGCTTCGCACGCTCCCGTCCGCGGGCGCGTTGTTCCGCATCCCTTCTCTTCCGCGCGACGCTGCGCCGCATCGAGTCGCGGTTGAGTTCGCGTGCTCGGTCGAGGTGCTCTGCCCGCCAACTCCGATTCGATTCGCGAACCCGGTCGCGGTTGGCCTCGACCCACCGACGCCGTCCCTCGGCGTACTGCTCGGGGTGACGCTCACGATAGCGGCGGTTCTGTTCGCGCTTCTTCGCGCGAGCCGCTTCGTCCTGGCCAGCCGCTCGATCCGCCGAGCCGTTCCCGGGCACAGGTTCCTCGTCGATCGGGCCGCTCATGATCGCTACTCGGTCGGGGGTGGCGGTGCCAGTTCGATCACCAGGGCGAGGAGCTCAGACCGATGCGCCGTCGGGTTCGTGATCACACGACCGACCGCGACGCGCAACCGCGCGGCATCCTCTTCCGCCAACGCGAAGACAGGCTCCATGCAGTAGCCGATGTCCCTCTCGAGGTTGTACTCAGCATCGTCGACGGCGATCTCCGGGTAATAGAACAGCGCTGCCAGCGCGGTGCGGCTAAGGAGATCGTCGAACTGCTCCTGCGGGATCGTCATTGTCAGGCCTCCTGTTCGCGGAATCTCGTGCGAGACAAGACTTACGCGAACAGCAGGTGCACCGGATGCGCCGTGCCGAACGATCCCAATTGAAAGGGTGGAGCAGCTATCGGCGCAGCTGACCCACATCGCCGACCGAAGCGAACGCCAGCTCGTCGGAGCCCTCCGCAGGGACATCCGTTTGGAGCATGCCTGCCACCGCGCGGCGTCGCGCACGAGTCTCACGAGCGCGGACACGCAACAGTTGGATGGCCGTCACCGGCCCGGCGACGAGGAACTTCAGCCCGTTCCAGCAGCTATGCCGATGTCGGCATAGGTGCTGTTATGCCGTGTTCGCGGTTATGCCGATGATGCTGG
>NZ_BAAANJ010000022.1:0-765 GCF_039529735.1 Agromyces neolithicus | reverse complement strand
TTACGTGTTCACCGTGAAAGCGAACCAGCCCGGGCTGCGGGACCGGATCGCGTCACAGACCTGGGCGGGCTTGTCAAGTTGTCTGTGTAAGCGGGCTCGGGGGTGGTGGTTAGAGGTGGGGGTTGATGCGTTCGGGGTAGACGAGCGCGAGCTGCTCGAGGGCCTGTTTCCAGTTCGTTGTGACGTTGCCCTCGATGAGCCTGCCGCTGGCCTTGCGCTTGTCGGCTGGTAGCCCGCGTTCCTTCTCGCGTGCGCGTGCTCGCTTGTCCTCTATGTCGCAGATCGCGAGCCAGAGCAGCTTCACCGCGGCGGCGTCGTTGGGGAAGTGACCGCGGTTCTTCGTGACCTTCCGCAACTGGTAGTTCAACGACTCGATCGCGTTGGTCGTGTAGATCACCCGCCGCAGCTCGGGCGGGAACGCGAGGAACGGGATGAACTTGTCCCACGCGTCGTGGAACGACTTCACCGCGGACGGGTAGCGCTTCCCGAGATCAGACGCGGCGAACTCCTCGAGCGCTTCCAGCGCGGCGTCCTCGTTCGCGGCCTGGTAGATCGGCTTGAGCGCCGCGGCGACGGCCTTGCGGTCCTTGTAGTTCACGAACCGCATGCTCGCCCTGATGAGGTGGACAACGCAGGTTTGCACGGTCGCTTCCGGCCACGTCGCGGCGATCGCTTCGGGGAACCCGGTCAGCCCGTCGCAGCAGCTATGCCGATGTCGGCATAGGTGCTGTTATGCCGTGTTCGCGGTTATGCCGATGATGCTGG
>NZ_BAAANJ010000021.1:0-120105 GCF_039529735.1 Agromyces neolithicus | reverse complement strand
AAGACTCGCAGCGCCGATGGTACTGCAGGGGGGACCCTGTGGGAGAGTAGGACACCGCCGGACATTCATTCGAAGAGAGCCGCCCAAGGTTGGGCGGCTCTCTTTGTTTAACCCAGCCGAAGTACGCTGAGGCGTATGGGAGGCAGACTCGACGACGCCATGAGCCCGTACCTGCGGGCCCATGCGCAGAATCCCGTCGACTGGTATCCGTGGGGCGAGGCTGCCTTCGACGAGGCACGGGCACGCGATGTGCCGGTGCTCATCTCGATCGGCTATGCGACCTGCCACTGGTGCCACGTCATGGCTCGCGAGAGCTTCAGCGACCCGGCGCTCGCGCGTGCGCTCAACGAGCGGTACGTCGCGATCAAGGTGGATCGCGAGGAGCATCCAGATGTCGACTCGACCTACATGGCGGCGGCGTCGGCGTTCACTCGCGAGCTCGGGTGGCCGCTGACCGTCTTCGCGACACCCGAGGGCCGGGCGTTCTACGCCGGCACCTACTTTCCACCAGAACCGGCTCGGGGCATGCCGTCGTTCCGGCAGGTACTCGCCGCCGTCGATGAGGCATGGCGCGAGCGTCGCAGCGAGATCGTCCAGACGGCCGCTGCCGTCGCCGAAGCCCTCGCCGAGACATCAGCCGCCCGCACGGCCGGGGATCTGCCGTCGGCCGACGCACTGCGCCAGGCGATCGCGCAGCTCGCCGACGACGAGGACCGCGTGCACGGCGGCTTCGGCGGTGCCCCGAAGTTCCCCGTAGGACCGGTCGTGCGGTTCCTCGCCGCGTCACCAGGCGAGGGCCGAGCCCTCGCCCTGCGCACCATGCGGCTCATGGGCGCCTCGGCACTGCGCGACCCCGTCGAGGGCGGGTTCTTCAGGTACGCGACGCGAGCCGACTGGACAGAGCCGCACTACGAGCGAATGCTCACCGACAACGCCCAGCTGCTGTCGGCGAGCGCCGAATTGGCCCGGTCCCATCCCGACGAGGTCGCGCCCGAGGCGATCGCACGGGGCATCATCCGGTTCCTCACCGAAGCGATGCAGCTCGCGGGCGGCGGGTTCGCGAGCGCCCAGGATTCCGAGAGCGTCATCGACGGGGTCCGCAATGAAGGCGGTTACTACCGCGCCGACGCCGAAGCCCGCCGATCCCTCGCGCCGCCACTGCTCGATGAGAAGGTGCTGACCGGCTGGAACGGCCTGGCGATCAGTGCGCTGGCACGAGCTTCGGTCATCCTCGACGATGCGGCGGCCCGCGCCGCTGCCGTGCGAGCGGCACGATTCCTGCTCGAACGCCACGTGCTCCCTGACCGTCTTGTGCGGGCATCACGCGACGGCCAGATCTCGAGTTCGCACGCGACCCTCGAAGACACCGGCATGCTCGCGAACGGGCTGCTCGAGCTGGCACTCGCAACCGGCGATGCCGAGTACGCCGTCACTGCACGATCTCTGATCGATGCCGCGCTGGCGGCGGCCGAGGGCAGCGCCGCCGCCGTGGGGGCCGACAGTGTCGGAACACCCTCGCCTGCGCCGCTGCCGTTCCGCGCTCCCGACGGGGCCGACCCCGTGCTGGCCGATCGCGGGCTCGCGGTCGATGATGACCCGGGTGAAGGAGCGATGCCGTCGGGCGTGTCGGCGTGCGCGCACGCCGCATGGACCCTGTGGCTCCTCGGCGCCGGCGACCGCTATCGGGCGGCAGCCGAGGCGGCCATGAAGCGCGTGGCGGGTGCGGCTCTCGCTCGGCCGATCGCGTTCGGCAGCACGCTGCGCCTGATGGCACGGTTCGTCGCACCGGTGGTGCAGCTGGTCACGGTCGTGCCCGACGGCGTCAGAGCGACCGACGCGGGCGAGCCCATGACCGCTGAGCCGGCGACCGACGGGCTCGTCCGGGCGACGCGCGCGCACGAGGCATCCGTCGCGACCATCGTGACCGAATCGCAGGCGCGCGCGTTCTCGGCCGCCGGTTTCGAGCTTTTCGACGCCCGGGGGCTGGTGCAGGGGCGTGCGGCCGCCTACCGCTGCCGGGAGTTCGTGTGTGCGATGCCGGTCGGCGACGCCGACGCCCTCGGGGCGATCGCGACGGCCCCCGACGGTGAGACCGCGTCCGACTGAGGTGCGGTGACTGTTACGTACGATGGGTGCATGAGCGAACGCCCCCCCGAACGCCGCAGCGCCGATCGTGACCGCGGCGGTGCTCGACGCCGCGCTCATCGTCGCGTTCGTGCTCATCGGGCGGCGCAACCACGAAGAGGCACTCTCGTTGGGCGGCATCGCGCAGACGGCGTGGCCGTTCCTCGCCGGCGCCGCGGCGGGATGGCTCGCGATGCGTGCGTGGCGCAATCCCTTCAGCCCGTGGCCGAACGGCACGGTGATCTGGGCCGCCACGCTCGTCGGGGGAATGCTGCTGCGCGCCGCCTCGGGTCAGGGCGTGCAGCTCGCGTTCGTGATCGTCGCGGCGCTCACGCTGGCGGCACTGCTGCTCGGGTGGCGGCTCGTCGCGCTCATCGTCACGCGTCGTATTCGGCGCTCCCAGCGCGTCGAGACCGACGCGGCCTGAGTCTGAGTCTCACCAGGCGGTGGGCACCCGGTCGAGCACCGACCACACTGCGGCACTCAGGTCGGGGTGGTCGAGCGCGATGCCGCGCAACAGCTCGTATTCGAACCGGGCAACCTCGCCCTCGTGGGCCGCGGGGTGATAGGCCCGCGCACGCGCCCGGCCCCACTCGTCGGAGTGCATGCGCTCTTCGCGCAACGTTGCGACGACCTGCTCGTCGACCGAGGGCAGGTCGGGAAGGAACACCCACGGGTCTTCACCGAGGCGGCACCGCAACTCGATGAGCGCAGAGAGTTCGTCGCGCGCGTCTTGGCGCAGACGCTCGAGCGTCGATGACTCCTCCATGAGCGGCCTCCCCTCGCTTCCACGATCGTACGCTCACGTTACGCGTCCCGTGTGACATCGGGGTTACGGGAGGAGGCCCGACATGGACGCCCGGTGACGGCGAGGTATCGACCGCCGGCGTGCGCTTGAATTGACGGGTGAACGCCGAATCCAGCGCAGAACCCAGCGCAGAACCGAGCACCGAACCGCGCTCCGATCGCCGCGCCGCGCACTCGCCCGACCTGTTGGCCGGCCTTCGCGCAGACCTGCGGCGGGCGGGGTTCACGGTCGGCGCGCTCGAGGCGCTGTGGGGCGCCGATGCCGCGGCCGCGCTGCACCGGGGCGAACGCGTGCCCGCCCGACGCGTGCTCGATGCGCGCCGGGCCGAGCACGGGACATCCGCCGACCTCGCGACGCTCGCAGAGCTCTTCGTGCTGGGTCTTTCGGTGCCGGCCGACGAGGCCGACCGAGCGTTGCCCGACCTCGGCGTCGACGGCGCCGTCGACCTCGGGCTGGTCGCCCGGCGCGAATCATCGGTCGTCGGCGCGCTCGACCTGCGGCCCTACGCCTTCACCGACGCGAGGGGAACCGGCGAATGGTGGATCCTCTCGGACCTCGGCGAGCTCGCGCTCGGGCGCCCGCTCGGCGAGCAGCACGTGCTCGGCGTCGGCGGTGCCTCGACGACGCTCGCAGGGCTGATGCTGCCGACCGCTGCCCGCAGCGTGCTCGACCTCGGCACGGGCTGCGGGATCCAGGCGATGCACGCCTCGCGCTTCGCCGATCGGGTCGTCGCGACCGACATCTCGGAGCGCGCGCTGAAGCTCGCGGGCATGAACCTCGAGCTCAACGGCATCGACGGCGTCGAACTGCGGCTCGGGAGCCTCTATGAACCGGTCGCGGGCGAACGGTTCGATCGCATCGTGTCGAACCCGCCGTTCGTCATCACGCCGCGCGCGGCCGGGGTGCCCGAGTACGACTATCGTGACGGCGGCATGGTGGGAGACGCGCTCGTCGCCGCGGTGATCGGGGCGGCAGGCGAGCATCTCGAACCCGGCGGAGTCGCGCAGTTGCTGGGCAACTGGGAGTACCCGGGCGACGGCGACGGCCTCGCACGAGCGGCGGGCTGGGCCGCCGGCCTCGACCACTGGATCGTCGAGCGCGAGGTTCAGCACGTCACCGAATACGCCGAGACCTGGATCCGCGACGGCGGCACCCGACCGGGATCCGAGGCCTTCGACCGGCTCTACACGGCCTGGCTCGACGACTTCGAGGCGCGGGGTGTCGAGCGGGTCGGGTTCGGGTACGTGCTGCTGCGGCGGCCGGCCGACACGGCGGATGTCGCGACCGGTCGCCCGGCGACGGCCCGGCTGGCTCGGGTCGAGCGCCTGCACGGTGCACTCGGCGATGTCAGTGCCGGCCTCGGCGGGCACCTCGCCGAATGCCTCGCCGCGCACGACCTGCAGGCGTCGCTCGCCGATGCTGCGCTCGCCGCGACTCGGCTGACCGTCGCCGGTGACGTCACCGAGGAGCGCCACTACTGGCCGGGCGACGATGACCCGACGGCGATGCTGCTGCGTCAGGGCGGCGGGTTCGGCCGCGCCATCGCGCTCGACACGGGCCTTGCGGGGCTCGTCGGCGCGTGCGACGGAGAACTCGCGGTGGGGGCGATCGTCGGTGCGCTCGCGCAACTGCTCGAGGTCGACGAGGGGGCGCTCGCAGCAGATCTGCTGCCCGCAGTGCGGGCCCTCATCGACGACGGGGTGCTGCTGCTGCCGCGCGAATGACCGGCAGGGTCATCCGCTCGCAGCAACGAAGACGCGCAACGTCAGACGGTGCCGGCCGGCGGCCACACGCCGATGATGAGCGCCATCACAAGCACGGTGACGAGCTCGTGCGCGATGTTGAGGATCGTGAGCCCTGCCGGGCGCCCCTCGAACGCATCGTGCGTGATGAAGCGGGCGGCGGTGAAGCCCGCCCACAGCATGAGCCCTGTCGTGATCGCCATGACGAGGTAGTTGCCCCCGAGCGCCTCCCAGGCCACCTGTGTCGCCAGTGCGAGCACCCACGCCGAGATGAAGCTCACGACGAGGGTCATGAGGATCGGCGCGACGGCGTTGCGATCGCCCGTGTTGTCGACCTTCGCAACCCGCATCCAGTAGTTTCCGAACACCTTCGGCGTGTACCAGATCGACCCGACGACCATCGTCGACAGTGTCGCGACGACCACGGCCCAGTAGTTGACCTCGATCACCATGACGGCCCCCTCCGCGGCCCTGCGGGCCTGCACGGAGTCTATCGGTGGGGATCGTGGCGGGCGAGTGCGCCACGACTCGGCGATTCCCCCGGCGGCGAGGGTATTCTCGTGGTCGCATATCGAAAGCGAGCCCATGCCCGACAGTCCGCTCTCCGACTCACCGTACGAGGTGCTCGGCGTACCCGCCGACGCGGATGCCGCGACGCTGCGCCTCGCGTACCGGCGCGCCCTGCGCAGCGCCCACCCCGATACCGGCGGCGACCCCGAGCGGTTCCACGCCGTGCAGCTCGCATGGGAGCTCGTGGGCACGATCGAAGCGCGTGCGGCCTTCGACCGGGGCGGCCGTGCCGCGACGGCCGAGCCCGCGCACGAGGCGTGGGCGCCGGCGGCCCCGAAGCCCCGCCGCGACTCGCGGCCGCAGGCACGGTCGTACGGGCATCCCGGCGGCCTGTCGCGTGAGGTGTACCTGTCGCTCGTGCGCGAGTGGGCGGGGCGCGGCGTCACGCTCGACGACCCCTACGACCCGGCGCTCGTGCGAAGCGCACCCCGCGACATCCGTCATGTGCTCGCCGACGCGCTCGCCGAAGAGGCGACCGCGCGCTCGCTCGCGAACCTCGGCATCGCGTACACGATCTGGCACGACATCGCGACCGATGCGGCCGGCCGCGGGCTGCCGCCCAAGCTCGACCACCTCGTGCTCGGGCCGACCGGGCTGTTCGCGATCCAGTCCGAGGACTGGGGCGGGCCGGTGGCGCTGAAACGCGGAGAACTCGTGGGCGAGGTGCTCGGCGGCGAGCGGCCGATCCGCGCGCTGGCTGCGCGCGCCAAGGCCATCGGCCGGGCGGCACGCGTGAAGCCGACCGCGCTCGTCGTGGTCGTGCCCGACGACCACGCCGGCGAGCCCCTCGAACTCGGCGGCACCGTGCGCGGCGCGGCCGTGGCGCTCGTGCGGCGGTCACGGCTCGCGAGCGCCGTGCGCGAGGGCCTGCCCGGTTCGCCCCATCTCGGCGGCACCGAGGTCATGGAGGTTCGCTCGCGACTGCAGGCAGCCGTGCGGTTCGCCTGAGCACTGCGGTTTCGCGCGACGGCGTCGACCGGTGTTGGATGGAGGCATGCCCACCCTCGACACCGATGCGTACATCGCCGACTTCGCCGCATTCATCCAAGCCTCCCCGTCGTCGTACCACGCGGCCGCAGAGGTCGCCCGGCGCCTCGAGGAGGCCGGGTTCGAACGGCTCGACGAGACGGCCGAGTGGCCTGCGGCCCCCGGGCGGCGCGTCGTCGTGCGCGACGGGGCGGTCATCGCGTGGGTGCAGCCGGCGTCGGCGGGCGCGGCGACGCCGTTCCGCATTCTCGGCGCCCACACCGACTCGCCGTCGTTCAAGCTGAAGCCCAACCCCACATCGAACTCAGAGGGGCTGCTGCAGGCCGGCGTCGAGGTCTACGGCGGGCCGCTGCTGAACTCCTGGCTCGACCGCGAGCTCGAGCTTGCCGGGCGTGTCGCCACCGTCGACGGTGCCACGCACCTGGTGCGCACCGGCCCGATGCTGCGCATCCCGCAGCTCGCGATCCACCTCGACCGCGAGGTGAACAGCAAGGGGCTCACGCTCGACAAGCAGAGGCACACGCAGCCGGTCTGGGGTGCCGCGGTCGATCTCGACGCAGACGCCGACCTGCTCGCCGCTGTGCTGCACGACGCGGGCCTCGCGACGGGCGACATCGTGGGCCATGACCTACTGCTCGCCGACACCAACGCACCGGCGCGCTTCGGCTTCGCCGATGCGTTCTTCGCCGCCGGGCGCATGGACAACCTGAGCTCGGTGTACGCCGGCCTCGTCGCGCTGCTCGCCGCACCCGACGACGCCGCGCACGTCAGCGTGCTCGCCGCGTTCGACCATGAGGAGCTCGGCTCGGAGTCGCGCTCGGGAGCGAGCGGGCCCGTGCTCGAAGACGTGCTCGTGCGCGTGACGGCAGCGCTCGGTGCCGGCGAGATCGAACGGCGGCGCGCGTTCGCGTCGTCGTGGATCGTCAGCTCCGACGCCGGGCACGCGGTGCACCCCAACTTCGCTGAGCGGCACGATCCCGGCAACCACCCGGTGCTCGGCGGCGGCCCGCTGCTCAAGCTCAACGCGAACCAGAAGTACGCGAGCGATGCGGTGGGCAGCGCGCTCTGGGCCGACGTGTGCCGTCGCGCCGGAGTGCCGACCCAGGCGTTCGTCTCGAACAACGCGATCCCGTGCGGGTCGACGATCGGCCCGCTCGCCGCCACGCGCCTGGGCATCCGCACCGTCGACGTGGGCGTGCCGCTGCTGTCGATGCACTCAGCGCGCGAACTCGCGCACGTCGATGACCTCGCCGCGCTCGGCGCCGCCGTGAGTGAGTTCTTCGCGTCGGCATGAGTCCGGCACACCGTTGAAGGCTGGCCGGATGTCGCGCCACAACGGCGTGATCTGAGCGGGCTCGGGCGCGGTCCCGCTGGCAGGCTGTGTGCATGACCGAGTCCACGACGACGCGCACTGTTCCCCCGCTCTTCGCCCAGGTCGCGACCGCCGATGAGGCGATCGCGCATTTCCGCGGGCGACTCGCGTTCGAGTCCGATGTGTCGGATGTCGCGACCGCGCTCGCGGCCGACGAGCCCGGGTTCATCGTGGTCGACACCCGCAGCGACGCATCGTGGGCGCAGGGACACGTGCCCGGCGCGTTGCACCTGCCGGGTCGACGCATCGCCCAGGAGGCGCCGGGGCGTATTCCGGCCGGGACGCCCGTGGTCGTCTACTGCTGGGGCCCCGGCTGCAACGGTGCGACTCGGGCCGCGCTCGAGTTCGCGCTGCTCGGCCACCCGGTCAAAGAGATGCTCGGCGGGTTCGAGTACTGGGTACGCGAGGGGTTCGCGTACGACACCGCCGACGGCGTGATGCAGCGCCCGGTGGATGCGCTGACGAACGTCGCGGCGGCCGGACTCGGCGGTGCGCAACTGCCGACGGGCGAGGTCGGCGTCATCAGCTGCGCGTGTTGAGGTTCGCCCGCCGACCGACGCCTGGGCACCCCGGCCGATGAGCTCAGCCGATCACCTCAGGGGGCCGCGCCGGCTCTCGAGCCAGAGTGTGTGCTCGCGAAGACCGTTGCGAACGGCGGCCTTGATGATCAGGTAGCCGATCCAGATCATGAGGCCGAGCACGGCGAGGTAGATCACGAGCCCGATGATGATGCCGATGAGGCCGGCACCCCAGAGCAGGTCGAGTGAGTTCGGATCGGGAGTCGGGGCAGCAGGGTTGTCCATCAGCACAGCGTGGCAGAACATCGGCGTCTGCACGAGCGGCCCGATCGGGGGTCACGCGGGCGGGACCGAACTGCTCTCAGCACTCGATGACGTTCACCGCGAGGCCGCCCTCGCTCGTCTCTTTGTACTTCGTCATCATGTCGAGGCCCGTCTGGCGCATCGTCTCGATGACGGTGTCGAGCGAGACGAGATGGGTGCCGTCACCGTGCAGCGCGAGCCGCGCGGCCGACACCGCGGTCGACGCGGCGATCGCGTTGCGTTCGATGCACGGCACCTGCACGAGGCCGGCCACGGGGTCGCAGGTGAGGCCGAGGTGGTGCTCCATGGCGATCTCGGCGGCGTTCTCGATCTGGCGCGGAGTGCCGCCGAGCACGGCGCACAAGGCGCCCGCGGCCATGGCGCACGCCGAACCGACCTCGGCCTGGCACCCGCCCTCGGCGCCCGAGATCGAGGCGTTCTTCTTCACGAGGGAGGCGATCGCCGCGGCGGTGAGCAGGTAGCGGCGGATGCCGGCGGCATCGGCACCGGGCACGAACCTCAGGTAGTAGTGGCCGACGGCCGGGATGATGCCCGCTGCGCCGTTGGTCGGGGCGGTGACCACTCGCCCGCCCGAGGCGTTCTCTTCGTTCACGGCGAGTGCGAAGGCGTGCAGCCATTCGGTCGAGGTGTCACGCAGACCGCTCGAATGGGCCGAGGCGTCGCGGTCGTATTCTTCGAGGCGCCGGCGCACCTCGGGGGCGCGGCGTTTCACGCGCAATCCGCCGGGAAGCGTGCCCTCGGTGGCGAGCCCGTGCGAGACGCACTGGGCCATGGCGGCCCAGATGGCGTCGAGTCCTGCGTCGATGCCCTGTTCGCCATGCACGGCGACCTCGTTGAAGCGGGCGACATCGCAGAACGACACACCGTGCTCGTCGCAGAGATCGAGCAGCTCGGCTGCGGTCGAATACGGCAGCGGATGCCGCAACGCCTCGGATTGCTCGGGGGCGTCGCCCTCGCGGCGGATGAACCCGCCGCCGACCGAGTAGTACGTCTCTTCGGCGAAGGGGAGCGCGTCGTCGTCGCCCCAGGCCTGCAGTGTCATGGCATTCGGGTGCCCCGGCAGGCGCGTGCGCGGTTCGAGGGAGACGTCGGACTGGGACATCCGCACCGGGTGGCGACCGAGCACGCGGAGTTCGACGCCCGCGTCGCCGAGGCGCAGCCAGGCGCCGCGCACGTCGTCGGGGTTGCAGTCGTGCGGTTCGAGGCCTGCGAGACCCGCCACCACAGCGTCGGGTGTGCCGTGGCCGAGCCCCGTGGCGCCCAGCGACCCGTAGAGCGAGCACGTGATGCGCGTGACGCGCTCGAGCGTGCCGTCGGCTTCGAGACCCGCCACGAACGCTCGCGCGGCCCGCATCGGGCCGACGGTGTGCGAACTCGACGGGCCGATCCCGATCGAGAAGAGATCGAGGGCAGAGACGAACGCTGTCACGCTTCAAGGGTACGCCGTGCCCCGCGCACCGTTGTGGCGGGAATTCGCAGAATCATGCGCATCCGACGTTCACGGCGCGGGTTCGGCGCACAATCGTCGGTGTCGGCGCAACACGGCCCGATTGCGGGCGCGCCGACACCGACCGGCGCGACGAGCGCCGGCCCGGCGAGGCGACTCGGTCGTGGTCGGCGGCGCGCTGTCGAGCCCGACGCCGAGTTGCGCGCCGTAAGCTGGATGGCGATGTTGCCGACCGACTCCGCCACGCCCGACATCCGCGTGCGGCTCATGCGCTCCGACGAGGTCGAGGCGGTCACCGGGCTCGTCGAGGCCGCGTATGCGAGCGACTTCGAGTTGAGCGACGCGTATCGCGCCGACATCGTCGCGGTCGCCGAGCGCGCACGCGACCACCAGGTCTGGGTGGCGACGGATGCCGCGACCGGCGCGCTGCTCGGAACCGTTTCCACTCCCAGGCCCGCCGGCGCGATCTCGCCGCTCGCACGCGAGGGCGAGCTCGACTTCAGGTTCCTCGGCGTCGCAGCGCAGGCGCGTCGCAGGGGCGTCGGCGAAGCGCTTGTCTCGCACGTGCTCCGGCTCGCACGCATTCGCGGCATCGAGCGGGTCGTGCTGAACACCGGGCCTGACATGCTCTCGGCACAGCGGCTCTACGAGCGCCTCGGATTCGAGCGGTTGCATGAGCGCGAGTTCACGTTCGAGCGTCCCGACGGCACGAGCTTTCTCATGTTGGCCTACGGAAGGGGTGTGGGGGCATCCACCGCTGACGATGTCGAGCGCGAGTCGGGTTCGGCCTGAGCCGTCTCGTCGTCGCGGTCAATCCGTGGTGATCGGGGCCATGCGGGCCATCCATTGCTCCGGCTGGTCGAGCGGGCGGAACCCGAACCGCTCGTAGAGTCCGTGCGCGTCGGCGGTCGTGAGGCCGATGCGTCGAAGCCCGAGGGGCTCGAGCGATGCCATGATCTGCCCGATGAGCGCCACGCCGATGCCGCGGCCTCTCGCCTCGGCATCGACGAACACGTCGCACAGCCAGGCGAAGGTGACTCCATCGGTGATCACCCGGGCGTAGGCGAGCTGCGCACCGCTGGCGATGTCGTAGACGCCGTAGTTGCGCGAAGCGGCGACCGCGGCCTCGAGTGCGGCACGCGAGCGACCCATGGCCCAATACGATTCGTCGGCGAGCCAGGTGTGGACTCGATCGAGGTCGAGGCGGGCAGGGTCGGTGGAGAACTCGAAGTCGTCGTGCATCCTTCGATGAAATCGCAGCGTCATGTTCGCAGCAACGGCCAATTCGACCCCTGTGGCCCGTGCAGCGTCAACATTAAGCAACTATGGTTGACAAATCCGAATAAGCAACCTAAGTTGCTTCTATGACCCCGCCGAACCAGCAGAGTCCGGACCCCACCGGAGCCGAAGCCGACGACCTCGCCGCAGTGCTCGCCCTGCGCGAGCTCGCCGACCGTCTCGAAGACGCGGCCGTCGAGCGTGCGATGCGCGCCGGCTGGAGCTGGACGCAAGTCGCCGAGGCACTCGGCATCAGCCGACAGGCCGTGCACAAGAAACATCACCGACGGCTCGAACTCGCCGGCATCGAACTGAGGAGACGCAATGCCTGACCGCCTGGACGACGACGCACTCGACCCGACGCTGAAGCAGGTCATCATCAATGCGATCGACGAGGCGATCGACCGTGGCGCGTCCAGCGTCGAGGCCGAGCACCTGCTGCTGGCCATCTCGGCCGGACGCGACGTCGCCGGCCGCACACTCGCCGAATTCGGCCTCGACCACGACGGAGTCGACGCCGCGCTGCGCGGCGAACGCGAACGGTCGTTGCGCGCAGCCGGCATCGAGCCCGTCGCCGACGAGCGACTCGCCGCCACGCGCAAGTCGCGGCCGATCTGGGGAACGACGGTGCGCGAAGCGCTGCGGCGCGCCGACTTCACAGCGCATCGGGGCCGTGCCCGCGCCGAGCGCGAACGACTCGCGGTCGCCGACGCGCTCGTCGGCGTCCTGCGCGCCGATCTCGGCACCGTCCCCCGTGCGCTCGCCTACGCCGGTGTCGATCGAGCTGCGCTCATCACCCGACTCGAGGAACTCTGATGAGCGTGCGCGATCGACCGGTGATCGAGGTCGAAGCGCTGCGGATGCAGTACGGCACCGATGAGGTGCTCCGCGACGTGTCGTTCGAGGTGAACCGGGGCGAGGTCCTGGCGCTCCTCGGGCCGAACGGCGCGGGCAAGACCACCACGATCGAGATTCTCGAGGGCCTGCGCATGCGGTCGGCCGGGCGCGTCGCGGTGCTCGGCGTCGACCCGGCACACGCCGACGAGGTGTGGCGTGCGCGCGTGGGGATCGTGCTGCAGTCGTGGCGAGACCACGCCAAGTGGCGAGTCCGCGAACTCATCGAATACCAGGGGTCGCTGTACGCCCCGTACTCCACCGAGCACCGCCCACGCCCGTGGGACGTCGATGCGCTGCTCGCCGCGGTCGGGCTCAGCGCGCACTCCGACATGATGCTCAAGTCGCTCTCTGGCGGCCAGCGACGTCGGCTCGACGTGGCGATCGGGCTCGTCGGATGTCCCGAGCTGGTGTTCTTCGACGAGCCGACGGCCGGGCTCGACCCCCGGGCACGTCGAGACTTCCACGAGCTCGTGCGCCTGATCGCGCAGGAGTTCGACACGACGATCCTGATGACGACGCACGATCTCGCCGAGGCCGAGCAACTCGCACACCGCATCGTCATCCTGACGCAGGGCAGGATCATCGCAGACGGCACCTCGCCGGAACTGGCACGGCAGATCGTCGGGGAAGACCAGGTCAGCTGGGTGTTCTCGGGGGAGCGTTTCACACGCGACGTGCCCGACGCGACCGCGTTCGCGCGCGAGCTCCTCCTGCAGCACCACACGGGCATCAGCGAACTCGAGATCCGGCGTGCGTCGCTCGAGGACACCTATCTGGCGCTCGTGCAGGCAGCCGAGTCGGCCGACGTGCGGGCGAACGAGCGCGAACTGGAAGGTACACCCCGATGAGCACCACCATCACCGGTGCCCGGGCGGGCTTCGGGCGCGGGCTGATCGAACTGCGGCTGGCCTTCAGCGGCGCCGAACTGGTCGGCCAGGTGTTCTGGCCCGTTGCGACGCTGGTCGCCATCTTCCTCGTGCGCGACGTGTCGATCGGCGCCGGCTACACGCTCGACACCTTCATCCTGCCGGGCACCCTCGGGATGTTCGTGGCGCTGGGCATGCTCCTCGTGGTGCAGCAGCTCGCTGCCGACCGTGAAGACGGATCGTTGCTGCGCGCGAAGATCACGCCCCAGGGCATTCCGGCGTACCTGATCGGCAAGCTCGTGCAGATCTCGGCGACGATCGTCGCGTACCTCGCGATCGTGCTGCTTCCCGGGCTCGTCTTCGTCGACGGGCTCGACCTCGGCAGGCCCGGTTCGTGGCTGACCTTCGCATGGGTGGTCGTGCTCGGCCTCATCGCCACCCAAACCATCGGGGCCGCCCTCGGATCGCTCGTCTCGAGCTCTCGAGGCGCCGGCTACCTCTCGCTGCCGATACTCGGCCTCATCGCGATCTCGGGCATCTTCGCGCCGATCACGGCGCTGCCCGAGTGGCTGGCGTGGATCGCCCAGGTGTTCCCCGTCTACTGGCTCGGCCTCGGCATGCGGTCGGCGCTGCTACCCGACGCTGCCGCCGCCGTCGAGATCGGCGGATCGTGGCGCCCCGTGGAAACCGCAATGGTGCTCGGGGCGTGGGTCGTCGCCGGGATCGTACTGGCTCCCATAGTGCTTCGGCGGATGGCGCGGAAGGAGTCCGGTTCGCGCGTCGCCGAGCGACGTGAGCGCGCGCTTCAGCGGGTCGGCTGAGTGTTCAGCGCAGCGTCTTGCGCGAGGTGATCTGCCCGGTGTCGAAGCCGAGCAGGTGCAGCCCGCCGTTGAACCGGGCGTGCTCGACCTTGATGCAGCGGTCCATGACCACCGTGAGGCCCTGCTGTTCGCCGTAGTATGCGGCCTCTTCGTTCCAGATGCCGAGCTGCACCCAGATGGTCTTCGCGCCGATGGCGACGACATCGTCGATCACGCTCGGGATGTCGCTGCCGCGGCGGAAGACGTCGACGATGTCGGGCACCTCGGGCAGGTCGGCGAGGCTCTTGTAGACCGGCTGGCCGAGGATCTCGGTCGCGTTCGGGTTCACGAAGTACAGGCGATAGTCGCTCGACTGCTGCAGGTAGGTGCTGACGAAGTAGCTCGATCGTGCGGGGTTCGGCGAGGCGCCGACGATCGCGACGGACTTCGCCTCGCGCAGGATCTTCAGGCGCTCCTTGGCGTCGGGCCCGATCCAGGTGCGCTGCGAGTGCAGCAGCTTCGCGAGCGGCGAGTTCGCCGGCAGCTCGCAGGAGAGCCCGTTGACGAGGCGCACGGTTTCCTTGCCGTCGGAAGCCCCTGCCTCTGCCGTCGCGTCGATCGCCGTCGTCGCGGGATCGGTGATCGTCATCGTGCTGCTCCTGTCGCGGCCGCGAGGGCCTGATCGAGATCGTCGATGATGTCTTCAACGTCTTCGATGCCCACGCTAATCCTGACGACGCCGGGGAGCACGCCGGCGTCGACGAGTTGCTGCTCGCTGAGCTGGGCGTGGGTGGTCGACGCAGGATGGATGACGAGCGTCTTGGCGTCGCCGATGTTGGCGACGTGGCTCGCGAGGTTCACCGACTCGATGAGCTTCTGGCCGACGGCGCGGCCGCCCTTGACCTCGAAGCTGAAGACCGAGCCCGGGCCCTTGGGGAGGTACTTCTTCGCGCGGTCGTGGTGCGGGTGGTTCGGCAGGCCCGCCCACCAGACTCGCTCGATGCGCGAGTCGGCCTCGAGCCACTCGGCGACGGCGCGGGCGTTGTCGAGGTGGGCCTGGATGCGGTACGGCAGGGTTTCGACGCCCTGGGCGAGCAGGAACGCCGAGTGCGGGGCGAGTGCCGGCCCGATGTCGCGCAGCTGCTCGGCGCGCAGGCGCGTGAGGAACGCGTACTCGCCGAAGTTGCCCGACCATTCGAGGCCGCCGTAGCTCGGCACCGGCTGGCCGAACAGGGGGAACTTGTCGGAGTGCCAGTGGAAGCGGCCGGACTCGACGACGACACCGCCGAGGGTGGTGCCGTGTCCGCCGAGGAACTTCGTCGCCGAGTGCGTCACGATGTCGGCGCCCCACTCGATGGGGCGGTTGAGGTACGGGGTCGGGATGGTCGAGTCGACGATGAAGGGGATGCCGTGCGCGTGCGCGACATCGGCGAGCGCCTCGAGGTCGGCGATCTCGCCCGACGGGTTCGCGATCGTCTCGACGAAGACGGCCTTCGTCGTGTCGGTGATGGCCGCCGCGTAGTCGTCGGCGTTCGCCGACTGCACGAACGTGGTCTCGACGCCGAACCGGCGCAGGGTCACATCGAGCTGCGTGATCGAGCCGCCGTAGAGGTTCGCGCTCGCCACGATGTGGTCGCCCGAGCCGGCGAGGCTCGCGAAGGTGATGTACTGCGCGCTCAGTCCGCTCGCGGTGGCGACGGCGCCGAGGCCGCCCTCAAGGCTCGCGATGCGCTCTTCGAAGCTCGCGACCGTGGGGTTGGCGAGGCGCGAGTAGATGTTGCCGTACTTCTGCAGTGCGAAGCGCGCTGCGGCGTCGGCCGTGTCGTCGAAGACGAAGGCGCTCGACTGGTAGATCGGCAGGGCGCGAGCGCCCGTCACGGTGTCGGGGATGTTGCCCGCGTGGATGGCGCGGGTCTTGAAGCCGTATTCGCGATCTGCCATGGGTTCACGCTACTGGTCGGGGGAGAGGCATCCGCCTGGTGTCGTAATGCGAGGCAACCCACGTCGCATTCAGCTGGAACCCGTCAGGGTCGCATGCACGCGGGCGAGACCGGATTCGAGGCGCACGCCGTCGATCGCCAGGTCGTCGTCGAGCAGGGTCTGCACGAGCATGCCGTGGAACATCGCGAGCAGCAGCCCGGCCGCATCGCCGCCGCCCGCGTCATCACCCAGGCCGAGCACGGCTGCGAGCACCGGTCGGGCGCGGCGGAAGCCGTCGGCGAGCGTGACCCGCACGCGTTCGTCGTGAAGCGACATCGCCACTGCCGTCAGATAGGCGCGGGCGAGCGGCGCCCGCGCGGTGCGAGTCGCTGCCGCCATCGCAGCGACCCGGATGAGCCGGCCGCCAGGGTCGTCGCCGGACACCGACTCGAGCCCGACGGCGAGTTCGGACAGCCACCGGTCGAGACCCTCGACCGCGGCTGCTGAGAGCAACGCGTCGCGAGAGCCGAAGTGGTAGATGATCGAGGCGGGATTGGCGCCCGCCTCAGCGGCGATCGCTCGCACCGTGATCTTGTCGACGGGGAGCGTGTCGAAGCATCGCAGGGTCGCCTGCAGGAGCTTTGCCCGGTTGCTCGGTTGTGCCATGCTTGTATCTAAACACATGTTCAGATAGGGGTCGTGATGTTCATCTCGAGTGTCATCGTCTCGTCGCTGCTCGCCGCAGCGCTCGTGTACGCGGCGGCACGAAAGCTCACGCACACGCCGGCCGTGGTCGCCGCCTATGCTCGGGCGGGGGTGCCGGAGTCCTGGCTCACTCCGCTCGCCTACCTGCTGATTGCCGCTGCGGCCGCGCTGCTCGCCGGCCTCGCTTGGGCGCCGCTCGCGGTCGTCACGTCGTCGGCCCTCGCCGCATACTTCGCAGTCGCGATCGGATTCCATGTTCGACACGGCGATGTGCGGCACGCGGGCATGCCGGTGCTGCTCGCCCTGATGTCGATCGGCGTGGGTGTGCTTTCGCTCACGCGCTGAGCGCGCGGCTCGCGCGCTCGGCGCCCAGCCATGCGCTACGCCGCGTGACTCCGACACTGATGCGCCTGTGGCATCAGTGCGTGACTCCGACACTGATGCGCCTGTGGCATCAGTGACGGAGTCGCCGGCCAGGTGCTTCAGCCTGCCGCGGCGGGCGCCGCGGCCCGCCACGCCGTGACCTCGAGCTCGCCGCCGGTGATGTCGGTGTCGACCTGCACGAACTGGCGCACCGCGCCCGGGTATGCGGCGATATGCATGAACCCGGCAGGGTCGCGGTCGCTGTGCGCGAGCGTGTTCCACGAGAGGTCGGCCTCCACCGAGGCGCCGGGCGCGACGTCGAGGCGCACCGGCCCCGCATCGGGCTCGGTGAGCATGCCGTCGCCGTGCAGGATGCTCGTCTCGAAGCCGTTCGTGACCGGGTCGCTGAAGGCGAGGTCGGGGTACCCCTCGACGACGCACGGCGCGTTGCTGGTGTTGGTCGCGGTGATCCGCATGCCGCGGTGGCCGGCGGCCCCGTCGGGCGTCGACGCGGTGAAGGCGAGCTGGTTCTCGGTGCACCACGTCGGGTCGATCTGCCACTCGCCCGGCGCGACTTCGGGGATCGGCACGCCCACCGGCTCGGGTGCGGCAGGTTCGGACTCGGCGATCACCGCCTGATCGACGGCGCGCTGCGCGTCGAGGGCGAGCGGGGTCACGATGGCGAGAGCGCCGAGGCCGAGGACGGCCGCCACCGCGGAGGACGCGACGAGGATGACGCGTCGGCGTCCCGGCCCGGCCGGTGCCGGCCTGTCAGCCGAAGGTGCCGCGGCGACGGCGGACGCGCCGGCCCGAGCGAGCAGAGTCGCCGTGAGCGCGGGCAGCCAGCCCCACACGACGCCCCAGAACGCGGCCGCGTCGACCACCTCCGGGGTCGGGAACGCCTGGAGCTGCCGATCGAGCACCGCCGCAGCCATCTGCACACCGGTCGGCACGCCCACCGCGACGACGCCGGCGAGCACGGCAGCCAGCCAGCCGGCCGCGAATCCGGCGGAGCCGCCGCCGGCTCGGAACACCGCGCTGAAGAACAGGTAGCCGGCGCCCACCGCGAGGACGCTCGCGACGGCGACCCAGGCGCCCCACGGTTCGGGGGCGCTGAGCGGGGCCTGAATCGTGGCCGGGGCGACGAGGCGGAGCGCCTTCGAGATCGTGGGCGACGTCGTCGACAGCGCGAACTGCGAGAGTGCGTCGGAGGCGAACCACGCCCCGACGGCGACGAGGCCGGGCAGCAGGAAGCGGAGGAGTGCGGTGGGGCGCATCACCGAACGCTATCGGTGGACGGCGGCCGCCGGTGAGCGCGACCCACCGAAACTGCCGGGTAGGGTGGGCGCGTGATCCTCGAGCACGCCATCCTGCCCGTCATACCCGGCCGCGAGGCCGACTTCGAAGCGGCGTTCGCCGAGGCGAAGGCGATCATCGCGGGCATGCCAGGATTCGTCGACCTGCGGCTGTCGCGATCGATCGAGACGCCCAACGAGTACCTGCTGCTCGTGCACTGGCAGAGCGTCGAGGCGCACGAGGTCGGGTTCCGCGGATCGCCCGAGTACGACCGCTGGCGCGCGCTGCTGCACGGGTTCTACGAACCGTTCCCGGTCGTCGAGCACTTCGCCCTCGTGCACAGCGCCTGACCTGCGCAGCGCCTGACCTGCACAGCGCCTGACCTGCACAGTGCGTGAACAGGTGCGATTGCTAGTCTGAGTGTCGGTCGCAGACTGCGGCCCCGGACGAGGGAACCCAGTACCCGGAATGCGACAAGACTGGCACTCAGGGAGTGAACAGTCATGGCATGGGTCATCCTCATCGTCTCGGGCGTGCTCGAAGCAGTCTGGGCCACCGCGCTCGGCAAGTCCGACGGCTTCACGAAGCTCTGGCCGTCGGTGATCTTCTTCGGTGCGCTCGCCCTCTCGATGGGCGGGCTCGCGTGGGCGATGCGTGACATCTCGACCGGCACTGCCTACGCGGTCTGGGTCGGCATCGGCGCGGCGCTCACCGTGATCTGGGCGATGATCACGGGCGATACGGATGTCTCGTGGGTGAAGCTCGCCCTCATCGCGGGACTCGTGGGCTGCGTGGTCGGCCTGAAGCTCGTCGACGGCAGTCACTAGCCTCGAGCGGACGCCGCGGCACCGCGTTGCGGCATCCGTTCGCATGCACATCGGTGTAAAAAAACATTGACATGGTGTGAAATTTGGTTGACACTGAGCATGTCAAATGTTTTTTACATGAAGGGTCGGCGCCATGTCGTACGAGGAGAAGGGAACCTGGCTCTACCTGGTGATCGCGATTGCGGGAGTCACGGTGTACTCGGCCTTCGTGTTCCCAGCAGTCGCCGGTGGCACTCCGGTCGACGACATCGACTACGTGCCGATCATGC
Organism: Agromyces neolithicus; assembly: GCF_039529735.1. NCBI lineage: Bacteria > Bacillati > Actinomycetota > Actinomycetes > Micrococcales > Microbacteriaceae > Agromyces > Agromyces neolithicus. The sequence goes on along the minus strand of NZ_BAAANJ010000021.1, from coordinate 100,992 downwards.
TCTGGACCATCGGGGGTGCGATCGTTGCGTCGATCGTCGCCCGCATTCTCATCGAGATCGTCTTCCCGAGCGAGAGCACCAAGGGCGATGTGCGCGATCGCGAGATCGACCGCCTCGGTGAGCGCGTCGGCGGCTCGTTCGTGGTCATCGGGGCGCTGGCGGCACTGGTGCTCGCGATGCTCGAGATGCACTGGTTCTGGATCGCGAACGCGGTCTACCTCTGCTTCGTGCTGTCGGCCGTGCTGTCGAGCATCACCAAGCTCGTTGCGTACCGCAAAGGCGTGCCGACATGGTGAAGCCGACGCGAGTGACGAACGACATCAGATCGCTGCGGTTCCGCGCCGGAGAGATGACGCAGGCCGAGCTCGCGAAACGACTCGGCGTGACCCGGCAGACCGTCATCGCCATCGAACAGGGGCGCTACTCGCCGTCACTCGAGATGGCCTTCCAGATCGCGCGGGTGTTCGGGGTGCCGCTCGACGCGGTGTTCCAGTACCCCCACAACGACGAGACAGCACAGAGCCAGGAGACGGCATCATGAGGGCAGCAGTGGTCGAACGGTATGGCGGGCCAGAGGTCGTGCGCATGGGTGAGGTCGACGAACCCGTCGCCACCGAGCCCGACCTGGTCGTGCGGGTCGAGGCGGCCACGGTCGGCGCGACCGACAGCACGAATCGGCTCGGGCGGCCGGCGTTCGCACGGCTCGACTTCGGGCTCACCCGGCCGAAGCATCCAGTGCTCGGCTATGACTTCGCCGGCGTGGTCGAACGAGTCGGGTCGGCCGTTCGCCGGTTCGCGCCGGGCGACCGCGTGTACGGCACGCTCGCTCCCGCGCCGGGCTCCCACGCCGAACGCGTGCGCATCGCCGAAGACGGCCTGGTCGCCCGAATCCCCGACGGGCTCGACGCGGCGAGCGCAGTCTCGTTGCTCGACGGGTTCTTCACGGCGATGCCGTTCCTGCGCGACGGCGGGCGGGTGGGCCCCGGCCAGACCGTGCTCGTCAACGGCGCGTCGGGCACGGTGGGGTCGTCGGCGGTGCAGTTCGCGAAGCACCTCGGCGCGACCGTCGTCGGCGTGTGCGGCACCGGCCACCTCGATCTCGTGCGTGCGCTCGGCGCCGACGAGGTGATCGACTACACCCGCGACGACTTCACCGAGGCACGCGACCGCTACGACGTGATCTTCGACGCGGTCGGCAAGCGCTCGTTCCGTGAATGCCGGCCGGCGCTCACGCCCGACGGCATCTACCTCACGACCGTACCGGCGCTGTCGGTGCTGCTGCGGGCGAGGCATGCGAGGTCGTCGTCGACCGGGCGGCGCGCCGGGATCATGTTCACCGGCCTGCACGGCATCGCCGAGAAGTCGGCCGACCTCGCCCTCATCGGCGAACTCGCCGCGTCGGGAGCGATCGTGCCGGTCATCGACCGTGTCGTGCCGTTCGACGAGATCGTCGAGGCCCATCGCCGCGTCGACGGCGGGCACAAGGCCGGCAACGTCGTCGTCGCGATGGCGCCCGTGCTGCGCGAAGCGCGCGCGACGCCCGGGGCGGCGTCATGAGGGCCGTCGTGCAGCACCGCTACGGCGGGCCCGAGGTGCTCGCGCTCGCCGAGGTCGGTGCACCGACCGTGGCGCCTGGCGACGTGCTCATCCGGGTGCAGGCCGTCGGCGTGAGCGCGGGCGACGCGTACATCATGCGAGGCGAGCCGCGCGCCGTGCGCCTCGCGTTCGGCATGCGGCACCCGAAGCAGCCGACGATCGGGCGCGACGTCGCGGGCATCGTGGAGGCCGTCGGACCGGCGGTGACGAGGTTCGCGGTCGGCGACCCGGTGTACGCGGAGTCCGACCAGGGCGGATACGCCGAGCTCGTGGCGGTCGCCGAGGAGTTCGTCGCCCGACGGCCGGCGAACATCGACGCGATCCACGCGGCCGCCGTGCCCGTCTCGGCGACGACCGCACTTCAGGGCTGGCGCCTCGCCGACGTCGGTGCCGGCCGGCATGTGCTCGTCACCGGGGCCTCGGGCGGCGTCGGCGGATTCGCCGTGCAGCTCGCCAAGGCGATGGGCGCCGAGGTGACCGGCGTCTGCCGCGGCACCAAGGCCGAGCACGTGCGGGCGATCGGCGCCGACCATGTGATCGACTACCTGCGCGACGACTACACCGACGCGACGGGCCGGTACGACGCCGTCTTCGACCTGGTCGCCGATCGTTCGCTCGGCCGCATTCGTCGTGCCCTCACTCCGCACGGCACGCTCGTGCTCTCGTCGGGCACCGGCGGCAGGGTGTTCGGCCCGTTCGGTCGCATCATCCGTGCCTCGCTCATGAACCCGTTCGTCTCGCAGGGGCTGCGCCCGCTCACGGCACGCCGCAACGGCGACGACCTCGCCGAACTCACGCGCCTGATCGAGGCGGGCGAGGTGAACCCCGTGGTCGATCGCACGTACCCGCTCGAGCGGGTGTCGCGGGCGCTTGCCGACTTCGAGTCGGGCGCCGTGCGGGGCAAGCTCGTGCTGACGGTCTGAGCCGCTGCGTCGCTGCGCCGCACGATCGGGGACGTGCCGCTGGGCGGCGGCGCTGCTAGGTTGCGCGTATGTCGCTGAACCTCTTGCTGAAGGACGCGCTCACCGCAACACCCGACAAGTCCGCGCTCGTCTTCGACGACGCATTCATCTCGTACCGCGCCCTCGCCGACACCATCGAACGGTCGGCGCGGGGCCTGCTTTCGCTGGGCGTGGCGCACGGCGATCGCGTGGCGATCTTCATGCGCAACCGCTGGGAGTTCGTCGAGCTCTACCTCGCGTGCTTCCGCATCGGCGCGATCGCCGTACCGCTGAACCATCGGTTCCAGACCGATGAGGTCGTCTTCGCCATCGACCACTGTGCGGCGAAGCTGCTCATCGTCGACGGCCCTCTGCTGCCGGTCGTCGAGCATGTGGGCGAGGCGTCGCCGAGCCTCACCGGCGTCTACGTGTACGGCGACGCACCCGAGGGCACGGCGAACCGGTGGCCCGACGTCGTCGGCGCCGCACCCGAGGTGACCGACTGGCCGACGGTCGTCGACGACGACCCCGCCATGATCCTCTACACCTCGGGCAGCACCGGCAAGCCGAAGGGCGTCACCCACACGCACCGCTCGATCCTCGCCTCGGCGTCGGGACGCGTGGCCACCCAGCAGCTGACCGCCGACGATGTCTCGCTCGCGGCCACCGCGATCTGCCACGCCGGGGCCTCGGTCGGGGTCGCGTTCCCGACCCTGCTCGCGGGCGGAACGGTCGTGATCCTCGCCGAGAGCGATCCCGGCCTGTTCCTCGATGCTCTGCGCACGCAGCGCCCGACACGCACGATCCTGCTGCCGGCACAGCTGCTCGACGCCGTCGTCGACCCCCGCGCGAAGGTCGTCGACTTCGGATGCCTCCGCGAAGTGCAGTGCGGCGGCGACCAGATCTCGCCCGACCTGTATGCCGAGTTCGCGAAGGTCACCGACCTCGAGCTCAACCAGCTCTACGGGCTGACCGAGTGCGAGGGGGCCACCATGAACCCGTCGTTCGGCGTCATCAAGCGCGGCTCGATCGGCGTGCCGCGCGTCGGTGTCGAGGCCCGCATCGTCACGGCGGCCGAGCACACCGCCGGCGAGGATGTCGCCGTGGGCAAGACGGGTGAGATCTGGATCCGCGGCGACAGCGTGATGACCGGGTACTGGAACGACCTCGAGCACACCGCGGCGACGTTCGTCGACGGCTGGCTGCGCACCGGCGACTTGGGCAGCTGCGACGACGACGGCTACCTGTTCTTCCAGGGGCGCATCAAGGAGATCATCATCAAGGGCGGCTCGAACATCGCCCCCGGCGAGGTTGAGGACGTACTCGATGCGCATCCCGACGTCGAGCTCAGCGGTGTCGTCGGCACGCCCGACGCACGACTCGGGTCGCTCGTGCACGCGTTCGTCGAACTGAAGCACGGGCTCGCCGCACCGCCGACCGAAGCCGACCTGAAGGCGTTCGCGGCCGAGCGGCTGGCGGCCTACAAGGTGCCCGATCGGTGGACGTTCGTCACCGACCTGCCGCGCAACAAGGTCGGCAAGATCGATCGGCACGCACTGCACGCCCGGGCGATCGAGCTCGACGCCGCATGACCCGCGCCGCCCGGGCGCGCGAGCATCACTTCACCCGAGCAGCACCTCACCCGAGCAGCACCGCGCCGTAGGCGAGCACCGCGACGAGCACCCACGAGGTGAGGCCGACCACGAGCGCGCGCCACCCGGTGCGCACGAGCGCGGCCACCCGAATCGACGCCCCGAGCGCGAAGAGCGCCATCGCGAGCAGCGCGGTCTGCACCACGTCGGCCCCGGTGAGCACCCAGTCGGGCAGCGGCACGAACGTGTTGACGAGCACCGCCACCAGGAACCCCACCACGAACAACGGCACGATCGCCGGGCGCGGGCCTGCGACATCCGCCGCCCTTCGCCGCTCGACCGCAGCGGTGATCGCAACCATCGGCGCGAGCATCAGCACACGGGTGAGCTTGACGACCACGGCGACCGCGAGCGCCGCCGTTCCGGCGATCTGCGCGGTCGCGACGACCTGCCCGACATCGTGCACCCCCGCACCGACCCAGTGACCGAACTGCGTCGCCGAGAGGCCGAGCGGATGCCACAACGCGGGCAGCACCGCGATCGCGAGGGTGCCGCACAGGGTGACGAGCGCGACCGGCACGGCCTGCTCCTCGTGACGCGCCCGTACCGCCGCGCCCATCGCCCCGATGGCCGAGGCACCGCAGATCGAGAATCCGCTGGCGACGAGCACCGGCTGGTGTCCGGGCAGACCGAGCGCCCGCCCGAGGCCGATCGTGCCGACGAACGTCAGCACGACCACGGCGACGGTGGTCGCGATGGTGACCCAGCCGAGGCCGGCGATGTCGACGAGGCTCAGCTTGAGTCCCAGCAGCACGATGCCCGCGCGAAGCAGGCTTCGGGCGGCGAAGCCGAGGCCGGGCGCGAGCCGTCGGCCGAGGGCCTGGCGCAATGCGGGCACCTGGCCGACGACTATGCCGAGCGCGACCGCGGCCGTCAGTAGCGGCACCGCGGGCAGGGCCAGATGCGCGAGCCACGCGAGCAGGGCTGCCGCGGCCGCCGTCAGAAGCCCGGGCGCGATCGTCTTGAGCGTGATCATCCCCAACTCGGCAGCCAGAAGTGCAGTTGCCGGAACATCGGCGTGAGCGGCACTCCGGTCCACACGGGGTAGAAGTACGCCGACACGAGCACCGTGAACACGAGGAAGACGCCTACGACCGCGAGCCCGCGCACACGTCGCCATTGCTCGTCGTCGCGCCGCCCGAGCACGAGCCCGATCACGAAGACGAGGGCGAGCAGCGTGTACGGCTGGAACGCGATCGAGTAGAACTGGAACACCGTGCGGTTCAGGTACCCGAGCCACGGCAGGTACCCGGCCGCGAGCCCCATGAGTATGGCGCCGACCTGCCACTCGCGATAGCGCACCAGCCGATAGACGAGATACACGGATGCCGCTGCCGCGGCCCACCAGATGAGCGGGTTTCCCACCTCGAGGATCGATGACCAGCACGTGGCCTCACCGCAGCCGCCCGAACCGTCGTCGGTCGACGCGAAGTACATGTTCACCGGCCTGCCCATGACGAGCCACGTCAACGGGTTCGACTGCCACGGGTGCGGCGAGTGCACGCCGACGTGGTAGCCGTAGGCCGACTGGTGGTAGTGCCACAGGTTCTGCAGGGGGAGCGGCACCCACGAGAGCCACCCGGTCGCTGCGGTGGCGTTCTCTTCTGCCCAGTGGCGGTAGTAGCCGCCGTCGGTGACGAACCAACCCGACCATGAGGCGAGGTAGACCGCCGCAGCGATCGGCACCAGCAGCACGAAGGTGATCGGCGCCTGTTTCAGCAGTGCGCCGGTGAGCCAGAACGGCACCCCGGCGCGGCGGCGTGCCAGCGCGTCGACGGCCACGAGGTAGATGCCGAAGGCGGCGAGGAACCACAGGCCCGACCACTTCACCGCGCATCCGGCGCCGAACGCGACGCCGGCGGCGACGACCCACGGGCGACCCCACAGTGCGCGGCCGTACGACGGTTCGTGCCCGGCCGCCCGCGCGTCGTCGAGTCGCGCCTCCAGCGCCCGCCGCGTGCGGTCGCGATCGAGCAGCACGAACCAGAACCCGAGCAGGGTGAACAGCATGAGCCAGGTGTCGAGCAGGGCCACGCGCGACATGACGATCGCGTTGCCGTCGATGGCGAACAGCAGCCCGGCGATGACCGCGAGAACCGTCGAGGCGAACAGGCGACGGGCGACCAGCGTGATGAGCAGCACCGCGAGGGTGCCGGCGAGCGCCGTCGTCGCGCGCCACCAGAACGCGTCGCCGGCGCCGAACGCGGCCATGCCGAGCGAGATCAGCCACTTGCCGAGCGGCGGATGCACCACGTACGTGGGGTCATCGCTGAACGTGTTCGGGTCGCCCGCGGCGAAGTCCTCGTTCGCTCCCTCGGGCCACGCCGACTCGTAGCCGTTCTGCAGCAGCGTCCACGCGTCTTTCACGTAGTAGGTCTCGTCGAAGACGATCGACTGCGGGTGGCCGAGGTTCCAGAACCGCAGCACCGCGGCGATGAGGGTGATGAGGATCGGCCCGCCCCAGTACCAGAGCGCGCGTCGCCGCGGCGTCGCGAGCATGCGACCCCACCAGTCGTCGAGTCGCGAGCCGCGCGGCACTGGTTCGTGTTCGAGCTCGGGTTCTTCGACGGTGTCGTCGAGTTCGCGGTCGTCGTCGCGTTCGAGTTCGAGATCGTCGGATGTCGCGTCAGCGTGCTCATCGCGCACGCCGGCGGTGCCCGACTCCGATCCCATGGGCCAACCCTAACGATTCAACCCGTGAGTTCGAATCGCCGCAGGGTGCGCCACGACTGCGGCGCATCCGAGCCGGCCATCACCGAGACCGCGCTCACCCGCGCGGCGAGCGGCAGTAGTGCCGACACGCCCTCGGCGGCAGCGACCATCTCGCCGGAATCGGCGCGGTCGGCGATCGTGAGATGCGGCACCGGCTCGTCGACGCCGCCGCTGTAGGGCTCGCACTCGGGGAATGCGGATCGGATGCGCTCGATCAGCCGTGAGAACGGCGCGACCGGCGTCGGCGCCAGCCAGAGCACGTCCCGCCCGAACCACGACGCGGTCGCGAACTCGGCGTCGAAGGGCGGCACGCCAGCGATCGCCGCGCCGAGCGCGCCCCACACGGCGACGTCGAGGCGGTTCGGCGGCACGAACGGATAGAGGAGGGTCACATGGGCGGGCACTCCCAGCGCACGGCTCGGGTCGAGGCGGGTGCGGTACACGTCGAGTTGGGCGTCGAGCGTGCGGAACTCCACGACGACGGCGCTGCGGGCTCGGTGCGCGCGGTCATTGTCGCTCATGCGCTCATCCTCCCAGTCCTCGGCACGGAGCACGCGCTGGTGCGGTGCCATGCTTGAGTGCATGCTCATCCTCGCAGCGACGCCCATCGGCAACCTCGGCGACGCGTCGGCGCGACTGCGCGAGGCGCTCACGGTCGTGGCATCCGAAGACACTCGCATCACGCAGCTTCACCCCGCCATCGCACCTGTCATTACCTTACCTTTTTGATAAGGTTTTGACATGGTGGTGACGAAGCTGGAGCGGTTGCGCGAGATCGCGCTAGACCAGCACGGCTTCGTGACGACCGAGCAGGCGGCCGGGATCGGTGTGGTGAACGCGGACCTGTCGACGATGGTGTCCCGTGGTCGTCTCGCGCGGGTGGCACATGGTGTGTACAAGGTGCCACAGGTTGTCGAGTCTGAAGTCGACCAGTATCAGCTCGCCGTGCTCTGGTCGGGCGCGCCCGAGGCAGTGCTGAGCCATGACACCGCGATGGAGGCCTGGGGGATCAGCGATGTGAACCCCGACCGTATCCACGTGACAGTCGCGCGTCGTCGGCGCTTGCGCAGAGCTGGCAGCGAGCGCTACGTCGTCCATCGCGAGGATCTCGACTCATCGCAGCTGACGTGGTGGCAGGGCGTGCCGATCGTGACGGTGCCGACCGCGATCGGACAGTGCATCGCTTCGGGGATGCCGACGTACCTGATCCGGCAGGCGATCGAGCGCGCTGGCCGTACCAGTCTGCTGCCTTCGTCCGAGCGGCAACGATTGACCGCTGAACTGGAGTCCCGAGACCTTGGAGCCTGAACCGATGAACCTCGCGGCGGCGGTGAACGGACTGGCGCCCAAAGCCAAGTCGCCGGCGTCGGCGCGGGTGCTCAACGCCTGGATCGCGCAAGCCCAAGACCGCCTCGGCGCTTCGGGGCCACGACTGGGATGGCTGGTGGCTGCGACCGTCGTCGCCGCCGCGCTGCAGCGCGCGGTCGATGAGTCCGGTGCGGCGCTGTTCCTCCTCAAAGGTGGGACCATGCTCCAGTACCGCCTTCCGGGCATGTCTCGGACTACGCAGGACATCGACGGCCTGGTCCGCGGTGACCTCGACCGTTTCCTCGCCAGACTCGACGAGTCTCTCGGCGAGCCATGGGGACCACTGACCCTCGTCCGCGGTGAAGTCGAACTGATCGACGTACCACAACGACTCGTGAAGCCTCGACGCTTCGACATCACCGTGCAGCTCAAAGGCATCACCTGGCGGCGAGTGCCGGTCGAGATCGCCCCCGACGAAGGCGCTGCCGGCACCCGGGCGGAGGCGATCCGCCCGCCCTCGCTGGCCGGTTTCGGGCTCCCTACCCCAGGACAGCTCACGAGCCTGTCGATGAGCTACCAAATCGCGCAGAAGATCCACGCCTGCACCGATCCGCACGATCCGCCCGTCTTTGTGAACGATCGGGCCCGTGACGTCATCGACCTGCTGCTCCTGCGCGACCTCATCGACCACACCGGCGAACCGACCGCCGCCGAGATCCGGAAAGCAGTCGAAGACGTCTTCGACGCCCGCATGACGGAAGCGCAATCCGCTGGCGGCCTCGCCCGTGTATGGCCCGCTCGTGTGACCGCCCACCCGCACTGGGAGACCAGTTTCACCACCGCGGCTGGATCCGCGGGCCTCGCGTTCTCCCTCGACAGCGCCGTCGCGGAGGTCAACAGCTGGCTGGACCGTATCGGCCGCGCAGGGTAGCGGGCGCGTCACGTTGTCGGTATCGGCAACAGCTATCAGCGCGGCGCCGGGTGCCATGCTTGAGTGCATGATCATCCTCGCGGCGACGCCCATCGGCAACCTCGGCGACGCGTCGGCGCGATTGCGCGAGGCGCTCGAGACGGCCACGGTCGTGGCATCCGAAGACACTCGCGTCACGCAGCGCCTGCTCGCCGGACTTGGCATCGCGAACCGGCCGCGGCTCATCGCCCTGCACGAGCACAACGAGCGGCAGAAGGCGGGCGAGCTCGTCGAGCTCGCCCGCGAGACCGACCTGCTCGTGCTCAGCGATGCGGGCATGCCGACCGTGTCGGACCCGGGGTTCCCGCTCGTCGCCGCGGCCGCCGCGGCGGGGGTCGAAGTCACTGCGATCCCCGGGCCGTCGGCGGTCGTCACGGCCCTCGCCGTGTCGGGCCTGCCGACCGACCGGTTCGCGTTCGAGGGCTTCCTTCCTCGCAAGGCGGGCGATCGCGCTCGCCGCATCGCGGAGCTCGCGGGCGACCGGCGGACCCTGCTGTTCTTCGAGGGGCCGTCGCGGCTCGCGGCAAGTCTCGCAGCGCTCGCCGATGGGTTCGGCGCCTCGCGTCCCGCGGCGGTGTGCCGTGAGCTCACCAAGCTGCACGAGGAGGTGCGACGGGGCCCGCTCAGTGAACTGGCCGAGTGGGCCGAGGGCGGAGCGCGCGGCGAGATCGTGATCGTCGTCGGCGGGGCCGACGCCGTCGAGGCCGACCCCGAGGGCGCGCTCGGACGGGTGCTCGAGCTCGCGGCATCCGGAACCCGATTGAAAGACGCCGCCGCGCTCGTCGCCGGCGAGACCGGACTCGGTAAGCGCGACCTGTACGAGGCGGCGCTCGCCGCACGGCGGGCGAACTAGCGCATCCCCCGTATGAGGCACAAGACCCTGTCGTTTCCGTCAGAACAGGCGGAGAATGGCAGTGACGCGCGACGGTGCTGAACCTACGACCGCGGAGGAGAGCATGGAACACACGCTTCGAACCCACGCAGTCCGATTCGCCGAGTTCGGCGGCCCCGAAGTGCTCGAGGTCGTCGAGGTGCCGACGCCCCAACCGGGCGAGGGCGAGGTGCTCGTCGAGGTGTTCGCCACAGGGTTGAACCCCGTCGAGAGCGCGATCCGGCGCGGCGACCACCCCGAGCGGTGGCCGGTCGAGTTTCCGTCGCCACAGGGCCGCGACCTCGCCGGAGTCGTCGTCGCCGTCGGACCGGGCGCGCAGCAGTTCTCGCGCGGCGACGAGGTCATGGGATACGTCGACCGCGGCGCGCAGGCGACGTACGTCGCCGTGCCCGAGCGACAACTGCTGCCGAAGCCGCCGTCGCTGACGTGGGAGGTCGCCGGTTCGCTGTACGTCGCCGGCACCACGGCATGGACCGCCGTCGAGGGTCTCGGGCTGGGTCCGAGCGACGAAGTCGTCATCACCGCCGCGGCGGGCGGGGTCGGATGCCTCGCCGCACAGTTCGCGCGCATGAAGGGCGCCACCGTCATCGGCACGTGCGCCGAGATGCGATTCGACTTCCTGCGGCAGTTCGGCGTCATCCCGATGGAGTACGGTCCCGGGCTCGCCGACCGCGTGCGCGTGCTGGGCGACGACCCGAACCACCCTGCCGGCGGGCGGCCGGTGAGCGCGTTCCTCGACTTCCTCGGCGGGCAGACGCACGAGGCGATCAAGCTCGGGGTGCCCCGCTCGCGGATCCTCACGATCCTCGACTGGGATGCCGTGAAAGGGTCCGACGCGGTCGAGCTCTACCCCGGAGACGTCGTCGCGCTCGGCCGCGTCGCCGCGCTCGTGGCCGCGCGTCGAGCACGCCTGCCCATCGCCGACATATTCCCGCTCGACTCGATCGCCGACGCCTACCGGGCGCTCGACCGTCGTGAGGCGCCGGGCAAGATCGTGCTCGGGCTGCGGGTCGTCGACTATCCCGGGCAGAAGGTGAAGGAACCCGCGATCAAGGAGCAGGACGTCACGCTGGGCGTGCCGACGCCGCATGCGCATCTCGATGTGGAGGAGGCCGTACCGCCGGCAATCGGCGACGGCAGCGTGCGGCGCCGGCACCGTGAGGAGCGCGAACGCGCGCGCCTCGCTGAGGAGTCGTCGGATGAGTAGGGCCGAAGGCCCGTATCGAGATCCTCTGGCGCGTTGGTCTCGATACGGCGCTGCGCGCCTACTCGACCGACGGTAACGCGGCGGCAGCGCGTCGGTCTCGATACGGCGCTGCGCGCCTACTCGACCGTCGGTAACGCGGCGGCAGGGCGTTGGTCTCGATACGGCGCTGCGCGCCTACTCGACCGGCGGTAACGCGGCGGCAGCGCGTCGGTCTCGATACGGCGCTGCGCGCCTACTCGACCGACGGTAACGCGGCGGCAGCGCGTTGGTCTCGATACGGCGCTGCGCGCCTACTCGACCGACGGTAACGCGGCGGCAGGGTCATCCGCTCGCCCATAGGATTGAGCGCATGGCCGACGGCTCCTCGTTCTATGTCACCACGCCCATCTTCTACGTGAATGACGTGCCCCACATCGGGCACGCCTACACCGAGGTGGCCGCCGACGTGCTCGCGCGCTGGCACCGCCAGGCGGGGGCAGACACGTGGATGCTCACGGGCACCGACGAGCACGGCCAGAAGATCCTGCGCACGGCGACGGCGAACGGCGTCACCCCGAAGCAGTGGGCCGACAAGCTCGTCGACGAGGCGTGGAAGCCGCTGCTCGCCACGGTCGACATCGCGAACGACGACTTCATTCGCACGACCGAAGATCGGCACGAGCGCAACGTGCAGAAGTTCCTGCAGAAGCTCTACGACGATGGACACATCTACACGGGCGAGTACGAGGGCTACTACTGCGTCGGCTGTGAAGAGTACAAGCAGCAGTCCGAGCTCGTGCAGGGAACAGGCGAGTACGAGGGCCAACTGGTCTGCGCGATCCACTCGAAGCCCGTCGAGCTGCTGCACGAGAAGAACTACTTCTTCCGCATGTCGGCATTCGCCGACAAGCTGCTCGCCCTCTACGACGAGCGGCCCGACTTCGTGCAGCCCGAATCGGCGCGCAAAGAGGCGGTCTCGTTCGTGAAGTCGGGGCTCGCCGACCTGTCGATCTCGCGGTCGACGTTCGACTGGGGCGTCAAGGTGCCGTGGGACGAGTCGCACGTCGTCTACGTGTGGTTCGACGCGCTGCTCAACTACATCACGGCGGTCGGCTACGGCGACGATGACGACTTGTTCGCCAGTCGCTGGCCGGCGCAGCACCTCATCGGCAAAGACATCCTGCGCTTCCACGCGGTGATCTGGCCGGCCATGCTCATGGCGGCGGGCCTCGAGGTGCCGAAGGGCGTCTTCGGTCATGGCTGGCTACTCGTCGGCGGCGAGAAGATGTCGAAGTCGAAGCTCACCGGCATCGCGCCCGAACAGATCACCGAGACCTTCGGCTCCGACGCGTTCCGCTACTACTTCCTGCGGGCGATCGCGTTCGGCCAAGACGGCTCGTTCTCATGGGAAGACCTCGCGGCGCGTTACCAGGCCGAGCTCGCCAACGGTTTCGGCAATCTCGCCTCGCGCGTCATCGCGATGATCACGCGCTACTGCGACGGTGTCGTTCCGACCGGTGGCGAGCGGTCGGCCGCCGACCTCGAGATCGCCGCGGTCGAGCAGCGGGCGACGGATGCCTCGTGGTCGGCCATCGGGCGCATCGCGATCCACGACGCGATCGGGGCGGCGTGGGAGCTCGTCGACGCGCTGAACGGCTACCTCACCATCGAAGAGCCGTGGACGCTCGCGAAGGACCCGGCGAAGCGCGAGCGGCTCGAGACGGTGCTCGCCACCGCGTACCACGGCCTCGGCACGCTCGCCGTGCTGCTCTCGCCGGTGCTGCCCGTGGCCACCGCGAAGCTCTGGACCGCGCTCGGCGCACCGGGCACCGTGCAGCAGCAGCGCATCGACCGCGCCAACGAGTGGACGGTCGGCACGCAGGTCGCGCCCCTCGAGGCGCTGTTCCCGCGCGTCGAGGTCGCCGAGTGAGCACCCGTCGGTCGAGTAGGCCGCGACGAAGGAGCAGCCGTATCGAGACCCGGTCGCGAGGGTCTCGATACGCGTCCGACTCCGTCGGGCGCTACTCGACCGGCGGTCGATACGCGTCCCACGCCGTCGGGCGCCACTCGTCAGGCGACAGAGCGTGACCGACCACCTGCGCACACGCGCCGACGGCGGGCGGGCGGCCGAGTACCCGCCCGCGCCCGAACCCCTCGCGGTGGCCGTGTACGACAACCACACGCACCTCGAGATCGCCGACGGCGCCTTGCCGCTCGATGTGCACGAGCACCTCGAGCGCGCGGCGTCGGTCGGCGTGGCGGGTGCCGTGCAGGTCGGCACCGATGTGGCCACGAGCCGCTGGTCGGCCGAGGTGGCGGCGCGCGAACCACGGTTGCTCGCCGCGGTGGCGCTGCACCCCAACGAGGCGCCCGAGCTCGAGGCATCCGGCGCCCTCGACGACGCCCTGGCGGTCATCGACGAACTCGCGGCGCAGCCGCGTGTGCGCGCGATCGGCGAGACCGGGCTCGACTTCTACCGCACCGACGAGGCCGGGCGACCGGCGCAGTTCCGGTCGTTCGAAGCGCACATCGACATCGCCAGGCGGCACGGGCTCGCACTGCAGATCCACGATCGCGACGCGCACGACGACGTGGTCGCGACGCTGCGCCGGGTCACGGCTCCCGAGCGCACGGTGTTCCACTGCTTCTCGGGTGATGAAGCGCTCGCCCGCCTCGCTGCCGACGAGGGTTGGTACTGCTCGTTCGCGGGCAACGTGACGTTCAAGAACGCCGAGAACCTGCGCGAGGCGCTGCGTGTGCTGCCCGCCGACCGCATCCTCGTCGAGACCGACGCGCCGTACCTCACTCCCGCGCCGCTGCGCGGGCGCCCCAATGCCCCCTATCTCGTGCCGCACACCGCGCGGTTCATGGCCGACGTGCGCGGCGTCGGCATCGATGAGTTCTGCGCGCAACTCGCGTCGAACACGGTGGCGGTCTACGGCTCATGGCAAGATGAGGCCCGTGGGGGGCATTGATCAGCGGGATTCCGGCGTCAGGGGTGCGGCGTGAACGCACACCGGCATGAGGCGCCGGGCAACGGTGCCGCCGTCGCCCCGCGCCTGCTCGGCCCAGCCGAGATCCGCGACCTCGCCCAGCTGCTCGATGTCACGCCCACGAAGAAGCTCGGGCAGAACTTCGTGCACGATGCCAACACCGTGCGGCGCATCGTGCAGACCGCGGGCGTCGAGCGCGGTGAGACCGTGCTCGAGATCGGCCCCGGGCTCGGCTCGCTCACGCTCGGACTGCTCGAGGCCGGGGCATCCGTCATCGCCGTCGAGATCGACCGTCGCCTTGCCGAGCAGTTGCCGCACACGGTGCGCCTCATGCAGCCCGGCACCGAGCTCACGGTCGTGCACGACGACGCCATGCGGGTCACCGAGCTGCCGGGCGAACCGGTGCGGCTCGTCGCGAACCTGCCGTACAACGTGTCGGTGCCGGTGCTGCTGCATCTGCTCGAGCACTTCGCGTCGCTGCAGTCGGGCATCGTCATGGTGCAGGCCGAGGTCGGGCACCGACTCGCCGCCGAACCGGGCTCGAAGGTCTACGGCGCGCCGAGCGCGAAGGCGGCCTGGTACGGCCGCTGGCGCATCGCCGGCCAGGTCTCGCGCATGGTGTTCTGGCCGGTTCCGAACGTCGATTCGGTGCTCGTCGGCTTCGAACGAGCGGATGTCCCCGGAACCGAGGCCGAACGCGTCGCCACGTTCGCGCTCATCGACGCCGCGTTCCAGCAGCGCCGCAAGATGCTTCGGCAGGCGCTGTCGGGCGTGCTCGGCGGGTCGTCTGGGGCGGCGTCGGCGTTGCTTGCGCAGGCCGAGGTCGATCCCGAGACGCGCGGCGAGCAGCTCACCGTGACCGACTTTCTGCGCATCGCGCGGGTCGCGCGGTAGCGTCGACACATGGCAGAACAGACAGTCGGTTCCAACACCGACGGCGTCGGAGACGACGCCGTGCGCGAGGCCACGGGCCGGGGCCGCGACGAGTGGTTCGCCCTGCTCGATGCGGCCGGGGCGACCGGGTGGAGGCACCGCGACATCGCGGGCTGGCTTGTGAGCGAGCATCGCGTCGATCCGTGGTGGAGCCAGAACCTCACGGTCGCCTTTGAACAGACGCGGGGCATCCGCAGCCCTGGCCAGCGACAAGACGGAACCTACGAGGCGAGCGTCACCCGCACCGTCGCCCTCGAGAAGACCGAGGCGCTGCGCGCGCTGGCAAAGGTGGTCTCAGGAGCGCTCGACGTCGAGCCGCTCGCGCTCAATCTCGAGGCCAAGAACGCGACCGCGCGGTTCCCGATCGACGACGGCGAATTCGTGCTCGCCTCATCGAGCGACCGGCCCGGCGGCAAGGCCTCGATCGGGCTCGTCTGGGGCCGCATGCCCGACGACGCGCGCCTCGCCGAGGTCAAGTCGCGCATGCGCGAGTGGCTGAATTCGGTCGGCTGACCCTCCGGCTCGGGCGCCGGCCCGTGGGATAGCGTGGACGCATGACGATCGCCTGGGCCGACGAGGCAGTGCACGTGCGGGCGCCCGGCAAGATCAACCTGTTCATGCGCGTCGGCGCGGCACAGCCTGACGGATACCATGACGTCGCCACCGCCTACCAGGCCGTCTCGCTCTACGAAGACGTGCGCGCGTGGAACGACGACGAGTTCAGCGTCAGCTTCGGCGGCTCGATCGACACCTCGGGCCTCGTCACCGACGGCACCAACCTGGCGATCAAGGCCGCGAAACTGCTCGCACGCACGGTCGGGGTTCCCGGCGGCGTGCGCCTCGAGATCGAGAAGAACGTGCCGATTGCCGGCGGCATGGGCGGGGGCTCGGCCGATGCTGCGGCGACACTCGTCGCGTGCGACGCGCTGTGGGGCACGGCGCTGCCCAAAGAAGAGCTGCACGCGCTCGCCGCGAAGCTCGGCGCCGACGTGCCGTTCGCCCTCACCGGCGGAACCGCCATCGGCACCGGGCGCGGAGACCGGCTGAGCCCGGCGCTCGCCACGGGGTCGTTCCACTGGGTGCTCGCGATCGCCGAGTTCGGCCTGTCGACGCCCGGGGTGTACCGCGAGCTCGATCGGCGGCGCGAGGCGTTCCCCCCACTCGACCTGCGCGACGCGGCACCGACGGTCGACGCCGCGGTGCTGCAGGCCCTGCGGGCCGGCGATGCGCGTCTGCTCGCCGAGGTACTGCACAATGACCTGCAGGCTGCTGCCCTCGGGCTCGCACCCGGTCTCGGCGGCATACTCGAACTCGGCGAGGCGCACGGCGCGCTCGCCGGGCTCGTCTCGGGGTCGGGGCCGACCGTGGCCTTCCTGGTCGATGACGCCGACACGGCCATCGAGTTGCAGGTCGCGCTGTCTGCCGCGCGGCTCACGGCGGTGCACGTGCACGGGCCGGTGCACGGGGCGCGAGTGCTGCCGAACTGAGTTCGCCGCGCAGCGCGGCGACTAGGCTCGTCAGGACATGGCACACCTCCTCGGCGCCGAGCGCCTGCACCTCGAGTTCCCGACGCGCACCGTCTTCGACGAGGTCACCCTCGGCATCGACGAGGGCGACCGCATCGGCGTCGTCGGCCGCAACGGCGACGGCAAGTCGACCCTGCTGAAGCTGCTCGCGGGTCGCCTCGAGCCCGACGGCGGTCGGGTGACGCTGCGTGGCGGCATCCGAATCGGCATGCTCGACCAGGCCGATGTCGTCGATCCCGGGAAGACGGTCGCCGAGGCGGTCGTCGGCGACATCGAAGAGCACGTGTGGGCGGGTGACGCGAAGGTGCGCGACGTCATCGCCGGGCTGCTTGCGGATGTCCCGTGGAACGCGCAGATCGCGAGCCTCTCGGGTGGGCAGCGACGACGGGTCGGGCTCGCCGCGCTGCTCGTCGGCGACTGGGACGTCGTGTTCCTCGACGAGCCCACCAACCACCTCGACGTCGAGGGCATCGCGTGGCTCGCGGGGCACCTGAAAGGGCGGTGGGCGGCGAACGCGGGCGCGCTCGTGGTCGTCACCCACGACCGGTGGTTCCTCGACGAGGTCTGCACCGCCACGTGGGAGGTGCACGACGGCATCGTCGAGCCGTTCGACGGCGGCTACGCCGCGTACGTTCTGCAGCGGGTCGAACGTGATCGCATGGCCGCGGCATCGGAGGCGAAGCGGCAGAACCTCATGCGCAAAGAGCTCGCGTGGCTGCGGCGCGGCGCCCCCGCGCGCACCTCGAAACCGAAGTTCCGCATCGAGGCGGCCAACCAGCTCATCGAGAACGAGCCGCCGGTGCGCAACCCGGTCGAGCTCAACCGGCTCGCCGTCTCACGGCTCGGCAAAGATGTGGTCGATCTGATCGACGTGGGGGTCGTGTACGACCACAAGACCGTGCTGCACGAACTCGAGTGGCGCATCGCACCGGGGGAGCGCACCGGCATCCTCGGCGTGAACGGCGCCGGCAAGTCGACGCTGCTCGGGCTCGTGACCGGGGCGGTGCAGCCGACGACCGGGCGGGTGAAGCGCGGCAAGACCGTGAAGATCGCGACGCTCAGCCAAGAGCTCGCAGAGCTCACCGAATGGGCCGACCAACGCGTGAGTGCCGTCGTCGCAGAGCAGCGCACGAGCTACGCCGTCGGCGTGGGGTCGAAGGCCGTCGAGCTCACGCCCGGGCAGCTGCTCGAGCGCCTGGGGTTCTCGAACGCGCAGCTGTCGACGCCCGTGAAGAACCTCTCGGGCGGGCAGAAGCGGCGCCTGCAGTTGCTGCTGATCCTGCTGCAGGAGCCGAACGTGCTCATCCTCGACGAACCGACCAACGACCTCGACACCGACATGCTCGCGGCCATCGAAGACCTGCTCGACTCCTGGCCCGGCACGCTGCTCGTCGTCTCGCACGACCGCTACCTCATCGAGCGGGTCACCGACCGGCAGCTCGCGATCATCGACGGGCACCTGCGCGACCTGCCCCGCGGCGTCGACCAGTACCTCGAACTGCGCAAGGGTGTCGATGCGGCGCGGGCTGCGACGGGGTCTCGATACGGCGAGGGCGCGCCTACTCGACCGGCGGAGGCACAACTCGCGGGCGCTGACCGGCGCAACGCCGAGAAGGAGCTCAGCTCGATCGACCGCAAGCTCGAGCGGCTGCAGGCCGACATCGCCGCCCAGCACGAGAAGCTCGCGCGTCACGACCAGTCCGACTACGTCGGGCTCGGGGCACTCGGCGACGAGCTGGCGCGGCTCGAGGCATCCGTCGCCGATCTCGAAACGCGCTGGCTCGAAGTATCTGAACTTCTCGAGGGGTAGCGTCGCAGAATCTGTGACCCACTGTGACCGCCGCGTGCGGTGAGGAAAGAATCTTCGCCTAACGTAGGAGTTGCGCCCGCGCTCGCGGCATCGTCGCCCTCCCACTGTCACGAACAGGGGCGCAGCTCTGCCTCCCACCTGCTGACCAGCACTCGATCGCGGCGCGCCAAAACGCGAAAGGGAACCACTCACATGTCACAGCGCTCCACGTTCATCGCCGCACTCGTCGCGGCACCGCTCCTCTTCGGGCTCGCCGCCTGCGCGTCGCCTGCCGCCGGCGAGGGCGACGCCTCGGGCGAGGTCGTCAAGATCGGCGTCGTCGGCGCGGGCGATGCGCAGTGGCCCGCCTTCGAAGAGGCCGCGGCCGCCGAGGGCATCACCGTCGAGATCGTCGACTTCTCGGACTACGCCCAGCCCAACCCCGCGACGACCGAGGGCGAACTCGACCTCAACCAGTTCCAGCACATCGTGTACCTCGCCGACTACAACGTGTCGGCCGCAGAAGACCTCACGCCGATCGGCTCGACCGCGATCTACCCGCTCGGCCTCTACTCGCAGAAGTACGACTCGGTCGAGGACATCCCCGAGGGCGAGACGGTCGCCGTGCCGAACGACGCGTCGAACCAGGCGCGCGGCCTGCTCGTGCTGCAGTCGGCCGGCCTCATCGAGTTGAAGAGCGGCGGCACGATCTTCTCGGACCTCGCCGACGTCGACGAGGCGAAGTCGAAGGTCAAGGTCACCGCGCTCGAGGCGTCGCTCACCCCGACCTCGCTGCCCGACCTCGCCGCGGCGATCATCAACAACGACTTCGTCGAAGATGCGGGCCTCAGCTTCGAAGACGCCATCGCGCAGGACGACCCGAGCGACCCGAACGCGCTGCCCTACGTGAACATCTTCGCCACGCGCGCCGAAGACACCGACAACGAGACCTACCTGAAGCTCGTCGAGATCTTCCAGACCGACGAAGACGTGCAGGCAGGCCTGCTCGAGTCCTCGGGCAACACGGCGGTCGCGCTGCAGACACCGGTCGCCGACCTTGAGGAGTCGCTCGCCAAGGTCGAGTCCGACACCGAAGCCAACGGCTGATCGGCTCAGCTGACCAGCACGCAGCACGGGCGGTGGCGACCGGAACGGTCGCGCCGCCCGATGCGCGTTCCACGAGACCGCCAGGTCTGAAGGAGATCCAGGATGCCGCTCGTCGCACTCCGTGACGTCACGAAGACGTATCCCTCGCCCGAGAAGGGCGGCGACCAGATCGTCGCCGTCGACGGCGTCTCGCTCGACATCGAGGCCGGTGACGTCTACGGCATCATCGGCTACTCGGGCGCCGGAAAGTCGACCCTCGTGCGACTCATCAATGCGCTCGAGCCCGCGACGTCGGGCAGCATCGTCGTCGACGACACCGACATCACGAGCACGCCCGAGCGCCGGCTCCGCGAGATGCGGCTCGGCATCGGCATGATCTTCCAGCAGTTCAACCTCTTCAACTCGAAGACGGTGTGGAAGAACGTCGCCTACCCGCTCACCGTCGCCGGCCGCCCGAAGGCCGAGATCGCCGCCCGCGTCGACGAGCTGCTCGAGTTCGTCGGTCTCACCGACAAGGCGCGCAGCTATCCCGACCAGCTCTCGGGCGGTCAGAAGCAGCGCGTCGGCATCGCGCGGGCACTGGCGACCTCGCCGCGGATCCTGCTCGCCGACGAGGCGACGAGCGCGCTCGACCCCGAGACGACCCAAGAGGTGCTCGCGCTGCTGAAGCGCGCGAACCGGGAGTTCGGCATCACGATGATCGTCATCACACATGAGATGGACGTCATCCAGTCGATCGCGACCAAGGTCGCGGTGATGGACGGCGGCCGCGTCGTCGAGAACGGCGACGTGTTCGACGTGTTCTCGAACCCGCAGGTGCCGTCGTCGCAACGGTTCGTGTCGACGGTCGTCAAGGGCATTCCGTCGCCCGCCGAACTCGAGGTACTGCGTGAACGGCACACGGGTCGCATCGTCACGATCTCGTTCCGCGACGGCGATGCCTCGCAGGCGGCCGTGTTCCTCGAGCTCGCGACCGCGGGCCTCGAGTTCGAGCTCGTCTACGGCGGCATCAACGACATCCAGGGGCGCGCGTTCGGGCATCTCACCCTCGCGATCAGGGGCACGGATGACGCGACCGATGCCGCGCTCGCCCGAATCGCCGAACGCGTCGACGTGACGGAGGTTGCCTGATGGATCGCCTGTTCGAACTCGGCAGCGAGTTCTGGGTCGCCGCCGCCGAGACGCTCTACATGGTGGCGCTCACGCTGTTCTTCGGCGGCATCCTCGGCCTGTTCATCGGCGTCGCGCTCTACACGACCAGGCCGGGCAGCCTGCTCGAGAACAAGGTCGTGTTCAACGTCGTCAACGTCGTGATCAACTTCTTCCGGCCGATCCCGTTCATCATCTTCATCCCGGCCGTGCAGCCGCTCGCGAGGCTCGTCGTCGGCACCGGAATCGGCAACAACGCGCTCATCTTCGCGCTCTCGCTCGCCGCGTCGTTCGCGATCGGGCGCATCGTCGAGCAGAACCTGCTCACGGTGTCGCCGGGCGTGATCGAGGCGGCCAGGGCGATGGGCGCGGGACCTGTGCGCATCATGCGCACGGTCGTGCTTCCCGAGGCGCTCGGCCCGCTGATCCTGGGCTACACCTTCGTGATCGTCGCCATCATCGACATGACCGCGGTCGCCGGTTACATCGGCGGCGGCGGCCTCGGCAACTTCGCGCTGGTGTACGGCTATCGGCAGTTCGAGCCCGTCATCACATGGGCAGCGGTGATTCTCATCGTGATCTTCGTGCAGGTCGTGCAGTTCTTCGGCAATTGGCTCGCACGCAAGGTGCTGCGGCGGTAGCGACTCGTCGTTCGCGCGGCTTGCACGGGAGCAAAGTTCGCCCGCGAGAGCAACCGACGAAGGTTGCTCTCGCGGGCGAACGTTGCTCCCAGAGGGCGGAGCGAGCGCCTCAGTCGAACCCGAGGCTGAGTTTTCGCAGCAGGTCGGCGAGCCGCTTCTGCTCGGCCGCGGGCAGGCTGCGCAGCAGCACCGACTCGGCGTCGACGAGCCGGGTGATGGCCGCGTCGACGCGCGTCAACCCCGCCTGGCTCATCTCGACGAGGATGCCGCGGCCGTCGTTGGGATCGGTCTGCCGCGACACGAGTCCGCGCTCGACGAGCCGGTCGATGCGGTTGGTCATCGTGCCGCTCGACACGAGCGTCTGCTGCAGGAGCTGCTTGGGGGAGAGGCGGTACGGCGAGCCCGCCCGGCGCAGCGCCGAGAGCACGTCGAACTCGGATGCCTCGAGCTCGGACCGCGCGAACGCTTCGCGCCGGGCGCGATCGAGGTGCTTCGCGAGCCGCGCCACGCGCGACAGCACCTGCAGCGGCGCGAAGTCGAGGTCTGGTCGCTCGCGCTCCCAGTCGTCGACAATGCGGTCGACCTCGTCAGCATCGGTCATGCAGCCATTATCGCGGCCATCGCCGACAGCCGGGCACGGGGCGCGCCCCGCCCGCTCAGTCGGCTCGCGGCAACCCGGCGCCGGTCTCGAGCAGCGTCTTCATCGAGCTGAGCACGTACATCCAGCCGGGTCCGCTCACGTCGGCGGCGGTCTTGGGCGACGCCTCGAGCCGGTCGTGCGTGAGCGTGAGCAGGCAGAGCCTGTCGCCGCGCGGCTCGATCTGCCAGGTCACCCGGCTCGCAGGCTCGTCGGCGGTGTCGGGGTCGTACGATGAGCGCCACTCGTGCACGAGACGCCTGGGCGGGTCGAACTCGAGCACGGCGTCGGTGCCCATGTCCTCGTCGCGCCACACCGACGTGCGCCTCTCGGGGGTGACCTCGATCGCGGTCTCGTAGAAGTACTGCACCGTGCGTTCGGGATTCGTGATCGCCTGCCAGATGTCTTCGGCGGTCGCGCGGATGAACACGTGGTAGATCTGCCTTGCCTCGGTCATGACTCCTGCTCCAGTTCTCGCTTGAGTTCGGCGAGGTACGAGGCCGGCCCGGCCCGGTACTTGTCGATCCATCGGTCGTGGATGAGCCGGATCGGCACGACGTTCAGGTAGTGCAGCTTCTCGCGCCCCGAGCGCTGTGCGACCACGAGCCCGGCGTCTTCGAGCACTCGCAGGTGCTTCATCACGCCGAACCTCGTCATCTCAGCGAGGCCCTCGAGGTCGGAAAGGCGTGCCCCGTCGTGCTCGAACAGGTGGTCGAGCAGCCGCCGCCGCGTCGGGTCGGCGAGCGCCTTGAACACCGCGTCGTCATCATCCATCATCGACAGAATACGTGACTATTTGGTCACCTTTCAAGGGTGCGACCATGAATCGTCGAATCGGATGTCCCGTCCGCGTCTGGCAGACTGGAGGGCGCTCGAATCTCCCGAACGGGTGCGAGTGGTCCGCCATGGTGTAACGGCAGCACGACAGCCTTTGGAGCTGTGAGGACCAGGTTCGAATCCTGGTGGCGGAGCATGGACCAGAACCTCGCCATCATCGTGCTCGCCGCCGGGCAGGGCACCCGCATGAAGTCCGCGACGCCCAAACTGCTGCACCCGCTCGCGGGTGCGCCCATCGTCGCGCATGTGCTTGCGACCGCACGCACGCTCGACGCCGCGCACGTCGTCGCCGTCGTGCGCCACGAGCGCGACCTGGTCGCGGCCGCCGTCGAGGCCGAGTTGCCCGGCACGGTCATCGTCGACCAAGACGAGGTCCCCGGCACCGGCCGTGCCGTCGAGCAGGCGATCGCCGCGCTTCCGGCCGACTTCGACGGCGAGGTGCTCGTGCTGAACGGCGACGTGCCGCTGCTCAACGCCGACACCCTCGCCGCGTTCCTCGAGCAGCACCGCACCGATGCCGCGCAGGCGTCGGTGCTCTCGGCGATCTACGACGACCCCTCCGGCTACGGCCGTGTGGTTCGCGACATCACCGGCCGGTTCGACCGCATCGTCGAGCAGAAGGACGCGACCGATGACGAGCGACGCATCGCCGAGATCAACGCGGGCATCTACGCCTTCGGGGCGGCAGCCCTGCGCGACCAGCTGGCGAACCTCACAACCGACAACGCCCAAGGCGAGAAGTACCTCACCGACGTCATCGGGCTGCTGCGCGCTGCGGGCTCCGAGGTCGAGGCCGTGCCCGTCTCAGAGCCGTGGCTCGTCGCGGGCATCAACGACCGTGCCCAACTCAGCGAGACTGCCGCACGTCTCAACGCGCTCATCGTGCGCGGCTGGCAGCTGGGCGGCGTGACGATCGAAGACCCCGCGACCACGTGGATCGATCTGACGGTGCGCATCGAGCCCGACGTCACGATCCGACCGGGAACGCAGCTGAAGGGCGCCACCGTCATCGAGACCGGCGCGATCGTGGGCCCCGACACGACACTCGTCGACTGCGAGATCGGCCGCGACGCCGAGGTGAAGCGCACTGACGGCACCCTCTCCGTGGTCGGTGCCGGGGCATCCGTCGGCCCGTTCTCGTACCTGCGGCCCGGCACCGTGCTCGGCGCCGACGGCAAGATCGGCGCGTTCGTCGAGACGAAGAACGCGAAGATCGGCGAGGGCAGCAAGGTGCCGCACCTCTCGTACGTCGGCGATGCCACCATCGGCGAGCAGTCGAACATCGGCGCCGGATCGATCTTCGCCAACTACGACGGCGTGAAGAAGCACCACTCCGAGATCGGGTCGCACGTGCGCACGGGTTCGCACGGCGTCTTCGTCGCGCCCGTTAGGATTGGCGACGGGGTCTACACGGGCGCCGGCACGGTCGTCCGAAAAGACGTTCCGGCGGGCGCGCTCGCCGTGAACGTGGCCCCGCAACGCAACATCGAGGGGTGGGTCCAGACGCACCGGCCCGGCACCGCGGCCGCTCAGGCGGCCGAGGCCGCCGACGAGGCATCCGGCCCCGCATCGCACGACGCAGCCACCGACTGACGCACCGGCCCGTACCGGTGGAGAGGACACACCCCATGTCGGGAATCGAGACCACCGGATCGAAGCGCCTCGTGCTGGTATCCGGCCGCGCACACCCCGCGCTCGCCGCCGAGATCGCCGAGGAGCTCGGCTCAGAGCTCGTCCCGACCGATGCGCGCACCTTCGCCAATGGTGAGATCTACGCGCGCTACGACGAGAGCGTGCGCGGCTGCGACGCGTTCGTGATCCAGTCGCACACGTCGCCGATCAACGAGTGGCTCATGGAGCAGCTGATCATGGTCGACGCGCTCAAGCGTGCGAGCGCGAAGCGCATCACCGTGGTCGCACCGTTCTACCCGTATGCCAGGCAAGACAAGAAGGGCCGCGGCCGCGAGCCGATCTCGGCCCGCCTCGTCGCCGACCTGTTCAAGACCGCCGGCGCCGACCGCATCATGTCGGTCGACCTGCACGCCGCGCAGATCCAGGGCTTCTTCGACGGCCCGGTCGACCACCTCTTCGCCATGCCGGTGCTGCTCGAGGAGTTCAAGAACTCGCTCGACCCCTCGACCCTCACGGTCGTCTCGCCCGACATGGGCCGCGTACGCGTCGCCGACATCTGGAGCGACAAGCTCGGGGTGCCCCTCGCCATCATCCACAAGCGCCGCGACCCGCTCGTACCCAACCAGGTGTCGGTGCACGAGATCGTCGGTGCCGTCGAAGGCCGCGTCTGCCTGCTGGTCGACGACCTCATCGACACCGGTCGCACGATCGTCAAGGCAGCCGAGGCGCTCAAGGCCAACGGCGCGATCGGGGTCGTCGTCGCGGCCACCCACGCGGTGTTCTCGAACCCCGCGACGCAGATCCTGCAGTCCGACTTCATCGACCGCGTCGTGGTCACCGACACGCTGCCCATCCCCGAAGAGAAGCGCTGGGACCGGCTCACCGTGCTGCCGATCGCGCCGCTGCTCGCGCGAGCCATCCACGAGGTGTTCGAAGACGGCTCGGTGACGAGCATGTTCGACGGCGCGGCGTAGGCGGGCAACGCGATGGCGATCACGACCCCCAGGCCCTGGCTCGCGAGCTATGCCGAGGGCGTGCCCCACGACGTCGACGCGCCCGAGGGCTCGCTGTACGACCTCATCCGCGCCTCGGTCGAGCAGTACCCCGACAATGTCGCGCTCGAGTTCTTCGAGCGCACCACGACCTACGCCGAGCTCGGAGCCGAGATCGAGCGCGTCGCCGAGGGGCTGCGCCTGCTCGGGGTGCAGAAGGGCGACCCCGTCGCACTGGTGCTGCCGAACTGCCCGCAGCACATCGTGGCGTTCTACGCCGTGCTGCGGCTCGGCGCGATCGTCGTCGAGCACAACCCGCTCTACACGCCGCGCGAGCTGCGCCACCAGTTCGAAGACCACGGCGCCACGGTCGTCATCGCGTGGAACAAGGTCGTCGAGACCATCCAGGCATTCCCGCCCGATGTCGCGGTGCCGCACATCATCTCGGTCGACGTCACCCGTGCGATGCCGTTCATGATGCGCGCGATGCTGCGGTTGCCCGTGGCGAAGGCGCGCGAGTCGCGCGCCGCCCTCACGACGAAGGTGCGTGGCACGATGCCCTGGCATGAGCTCGCGGCATCCGCTGCCATCGACCCGCACATCATCGCGCCCGCCGTCGACGACGTCGCCCTCATCCAGTACACGAGCGGCACGACCGGCAGCCCCAAGGGCGCCACCCTGACGCACGCGAACCTGCTCGTGAACGCCGCCCAGGCGCGCGCGTGGGTGCCCGACGTGCCGCGCGGCACATCGGTCGTCTACGCGGTGCTGCCGATGTTCCACGCCTACGGGCTCACGCTCTGCCTCACGTTCGCGATGAGCATGGGAGCGCGGCTCGTGCTGTTCCCGAAGTTCGACCCCGACCTCGTGCTCAAGGTCGTGAAGAAGCATCCGGCGACGTTCCTGCCCGCCGTGCCGCCGATCTACGACCGGCTCACGAAGGCCGCGGCGGCCGAGGGCGTGTCGCTCGACGGCATCCAGATCGCGATCTCGGGAGCGATGCCGCTCTCTGCCGAGGTCGTCGAGCCCTGGGAGGCCGCGAGCGGCGGGTACCTCGTCGAGGGCTACGGGCTCTCGGAGTGCTCGCCCGTGCTCATGGCGAACCCCGTGGCGCCGACCCGCAAGGCCGGCACCGTCGGCATGCCGTTGCCCTCTACCGAGGCGCGCGTCGTCGACCCCGACGACCCCATGACCGACGTCGCACCGGGCGCCGAGGGCGAACTCGTCGTGCGCGGCCCGCAGGTGTTCTCGGGGTACTGGAAGAAGCCCGAAGAGACCGAAGCGGTGTTCGTCGCCGACCCCGACGGCGGCGCGCCGTGGTTCCGCACCGGCGACATCGTGTCGATCGATGCCGACGGCTTCGTGCGCATCGTCGATCGCATCAAAGAGCTCATCATCACGGGCGGTTTCAATGTGGCGCCGAGCGAGGTCGAAGAGGCGCTTCGCGCCCACCCCGACGTCGATGACTGCGCGGTGGTCGGCCTGCCCGACGAGCACTCGGGCGAGCAGGTCGTCGCCGTCGTCGTGCTGCGCGACGGCGCGACGTTCGACGCGGATGCGATCCGCGGGTTCGCCCGCGACAGTCTCACCGCCTACAAGGTGCCCAAGCGCGTGGTGCAGGCAGACGACCTGCCGCGCTCGCTCATCGGCAAGGTGCTGCGTCGCGAGGTGCGCAACAGCCTGCTGAACGGTTGAGCATGGGTTTCCTCTCGACCGAGTCGGCCCGGGCGCTCGCCGAGCTGATGGCGCTCGACGCGCTCGATGCGCACGGCGCCGACGGCACGCGGGGGCCGACCGGCACGACGGCGCTCGACCGACTCCGCGGCATCCGCTCGCTGATCGCCGCCCTCGAAGCCGACCCGGCGTCGCTCGCGGCGGTTCGCGAAGCCCTCGACGCGGGCGCGAGCTGGGACGACGTCGCCGACGCCGCCGGGCTCAGCCCGTCGGCGGCGAAGTACCGGTGGTCGGGCGACGACGAGACCATTGCGGCGCGGCAGGAGGCCAGTCGCAAGCGCAAGCGCGAACGGCCGTCGAGCGTGCCGACCGACCTGCCCGGGCTCTCGGTCGCCGATGCGGCGCGGCAGCTCGGCGTCACCCCGCAGGCGATCTACCAGCGCGTCACCCGTGGACTGCTCGAGGCGCGCACCGTCGAGCTGCCCGACGGGCGCACGTACAAGCGGGTGTTCCTGCCCGAGGCGTGAGTGGCGCCGCTGGTGCGCGGCCGGCGACGCGGTGACGGATGACCCGCGCTCAGGTACCGCGTTCGTCTGGGGTGATCGGACGGGGGGCCGACGGCAGCACGCCGAGGTTGGCGAGCGGAGTCGCCACTCCGCTTGCAGACACGGCCGAGCACTCCCAGCCGGGACCGCCCTCGCCGAACAGCTCGAACGACACCCGGAACGCGGCGGCGTCGGTGTCGAACCGTTCGACGTAGACCGCGCAGGCGCGATCGGCCGCCGAGCGGGCGACGCCGTATGCCGAGAGCATCAGCGGCAGCACCAGCGCACCCAGTGCGACGAGCACCGTGATGCGCAGCGCCCGCCGACGCCGCTCGCCGTAGACGGGGCGGTCGTCGTGAGGCTCGTCGTCGAGGCCGCGCGCCGGTTCGCTCATGACTCAATCATGACCGACGCACGACCGCGACGCGCGCGGACCTGGCTCAGTGCGACGAGGGCGTGGTCTCGATCTCGCTGTGGTCGCCCGACCACAGCGTGTGGAAGACACCCGGCCTGTCGACGCGCTTGTACGTGTGGGCGCCGAAGAAGTCGCGCTGGCCCTGCACGAGGGCGGCGGGCAGGCGCGGCGCGCGGAGGCCGTCGTAGTATGCGAGCGACGACGAGAACGCCGGCGTCGGAATGCCCGACGCGGCCGACGCCGCCACCACCCGGCGCCAGCTCTCTTGCGCACCCGCGACGGCGTCGCGGAAGTACGGTGCGACGACGAGGGCGACCAGGCCGGGGTCGTCGGCGTACGCCTCGGCGATGCGATTCAGGAACCGGGCGCGGATGATACAACCGGCCCGCCAGATCTTGGCGATGTCGCCCTTCTTGACATCCCAGCCGAACTGCTCGGCGCCCGCGATGATCTCGTCGAAACCCTGCGAGTAGGCGATGATCTTCGACGCGTAGAGGGCTTGGCGCACGTCTTCGATGAACGCGTCAGTGTCGGCGTCGTCGACGGTCCAGGCGGTCGAGGGGCCCGGAAGGTCGACCGATGCCTCGCGCTGGGCCCGCTTCGACGACAGGCTTCGCGCGAACACGGCCTCGGCGATGCCCGAGGTCGGAACGCCGAGGTCGAGGGCGTTCTGCACGGTCCACGCGCCGGTGCCCTTGGCGCCGGCCTCGTCGAGGATGACGTCGACGAGCGGCTTTCCGGTCGCGGCATCTGTCTGGCGCAGCACCTCGGCGGTGATCTCGATGAGGTAGCTCTCGAGCTCGCCGGTGTTCCACTCGGCGAAGATGTCGGCGATCTCGGCGGGGCTCTTGCCCGTGCCCTGGCGGATGAGGTCGTAGGCCTCGGCGATGAGCTGCATGTCGGCGTACTCGATGCCGTTGTGCACCATCTTCACGAAGTGGCCGGCGCCGTCGGTGCCGACGTGGGTGACGCACGGCTCGCCCTCGGCGATCGCAGCGATCGAGGAGAGGATGGGGCCGAGGGTCTCGTAGGACTGCTTCGAGCCGCCCGGCATGATCGACGGGCCGTTGAGGGCGCCCTCTTCGCCGCCCGAGATGCCGGCGCCCACGAAGTGGATGCCGGTGGGCGAGATGTCTTTCTCGCGGCGGATGGTGTCGTGGAAGTTCGCGTTGCCGCCGTCGACGATGATGTCGCCCGGCTCGAAGCGGCTCGCCAGCTCGGAGATGACCGCGTCGGTGCCCTTGCCGGCCTGCACCATGATGATCGCGGTGCGGGGCTTCGCGAGCGAGGCGACGAAGTCGTCGTAGCTCTCGGAGGCGACGAACCCGGCCTCGGGGTGCTCGTCGACCAGGGTGCGCGTGCGCTCGGCCGAGCGGTTGAACACGGCGACGGTGTTGCCTTCACGGCTCGCGAGGTTGCGGGCGAGGTTGGACCCCATGACCGCGAGTCCGACGACGCCGATGTTGGCTGCTGCGAGCGGTGAATCCGCCATGGGGGGCTCCTCTGATGAGTTGTTCTCGAGAACGTTGGGGTGCACGCATCGCGAGCGGGCGATCGGAGGGGCGGCGACGAGGCGCGCCCACCGGATCCACGCTAGCAAACGCCCGACTCCGTCATGCGTCGTGCGTCGTCGTGCGACAAGCCGCGGCGAGTCGTGCGTGCGTGCTCCATTGCAACTGTTCTCCATGGTTTTGTCAATCGGTTGCCGTTCCACGCTTCCCGTCGACCGTTCCAAGCCGCCTAGGCTCGACTGGAGGTTGGCAATCGGTTGCACAATTCGTGAACCTGTGGTGTCCTTGACCTCGAGGTCCCCCTCATCGACTGACTCGGGGTTCCCGATGAAGTGAATCCCGAGAAGCTGGAGTGAACCGCCGTGACGCCATCGCACCCGGATGCCCCGGATCATTCACGCTCGGCCGCGCTCGAGCCGCACCTCGAGGGCGCGTTCGACGAACGAGAGTCGAGCGCGGTTTGACCGCGCGACTCGGCGTCGCCATCGTGGGAGCGGGCGTCATCGGACGTGCGCACGCCCG
The DNA here is from genome assembly GCF_039529735.1 of Agromyces neolithicus. NCBI lineage: Bacteria > Bacillati > Actinomycetota > Actinomycetes > Micrococcales > Microbacteriaceae > Agromyces > Agromyces neolithicus. Next base: position 70,832 of record NZ_BAAANJ010000021.1, on the reverse strand, counting down.
GGTCGCCGTCGCGCACCCTGGGCTGCGACTCGTCTCGATCGTCAGCCGGACCCTCGATTCCGCGCGCTCGCTCGCCCGGTACGTGCACGTCGAACTCGAGGGAGACGCGCCCGCCGTCGCCGACTCGCTCGACGCGGTGCTCGTCGACTCGGCCATCGATGTCGTCGTCATCACCACTCCGAGCGGCTCGCACGTCGAGATCGCCGAGGCCGCAGTCGACGCCGGCAAGCACGTCGTGATCGAGAAGCCCATCGACGTGAGCCTCCACCGCGCACGTCGTATGGTCGCACTCGCCGAGCGTGCTGCCGCGTCGGGCATCGTCGTCACCGTCATCAGCCAGAACCGGTTTGCCCCTGCCGTCGTCGCGGTCAAGCACGCGATCGAATCGGGTCGCTTCGGTCGCGTCACCTCTGCCACCGCCACGGTGGCCTGGTGGCGCAGCCAGGAGTACTACGACTCCGGCGATTGGCGCGGCACATGGGCGTACGACGGCGGCGGTGCGCTCATGAACCAGGGCGTGCACACCGTCGACCTGCTCCTCCACCTTCTCGGCCGCCCCGTGGAAGTGTTCGGGTACGCCTCGGCCCTCGTGCACGAGCGCATCGAGGTCGAAGATGTCGCGGCATCCGTCATCCGCTTCGAGAGCGGCGCGGTGGCGACGCTGCTCGCGACCACCGACGCGTTCCCCGAGAACTCCACCCGGCTGCAGGTGCATGGCTCGGCCGGATCCGCGTTCCTGCAGAACGGCCTGCTCGAGTACTTCCACGCCGACGACGCCCACCCCGCCGGCATGCCGCGCGGGTATGGCCGACTCGGCAACCAGGCCGCGCGCGAGGTCCCCGAGCACGACCTGCCGGGCGCCCCGGCGGTCACCGACTTCTTCAACGGCCACCTGCGTCAATACGAGGATCTCATCGAGGCGATCGACTCCGGCCGCGAGCCCCGTGTGACCGCGGCGCAGGCAACCGAGGCGCTCGCGCTCGTACGGGCCGTGTACCTCTCGCAGACGCTCGGTCGCCCGGTCGCATTCGCCGACGTTCTCGCCGGTCGACACGACCACGTCGAACCCGTCGTCGGCTCCGACGCCGACGAGGCGAGAGTCGCCGGAACAGCGTGAGTCGGCCCAGCAGGACCAACCGGTTGCAGAGCCGTTCCGACAACATCGTGGCACTCCGTTGTTCAGAGCCGCGTGCACGCTAGCGTGGACGGTGATATCGGCGGCCGAGACCATTGACGGACCGAGAGCGCCGAGGAGGTGAGCCGAGATGAGTGACCAACAGCCCGAGCGGGTGGCCCGTGAATCCAAGCGCTCCCGCGGCGGCTCGGCGCCCACGATCTACGACATCGCGAAGCTCGCCGGAGTCAATCCGTCAACGGTGTCACGGGCGCTCAGCCAGCCGGGCCGCATCAACGTGAAGACAGAGGAGCGCATCCAGGCGGCGGCCAAGGAGCTGAACTACCGGGTGAACCCCATCGCCCGGGCTCTCCCGACGGGTCGAACGAGCACGCTGGGGCTCTTCGTGGCCGACATCACCAACCCGGTGATCTTCGGCATCGTGCGCGGGGCCGAGCGGGCCGCGGCTGACGCCGGGTACACCCTCGTCGTCGCCGAGTCGCAGGAGTCGGGTGAGCGCGAGGCCACCGCGATCGAACGCGTGATGCCGTCGGTCGACGGCCTCGTGCTCGCGACGAGCCGCCTCGCCGACGCCCAGATCCGGCAGATCGCCTCGCGCAAGCCGGTGGTCGTGATCAATCGCGCTCTCGAAGGCGTGACCGGCATACTTCCCGACGTCGAACGCGGTGTCGACCAGCTCGTCGTCCATCTTGCCGAGCTCGGGCACCGTTCAATCGCGTACGTCTCGGGTCCCGAGACGTCGTGGGTCAGCCGGCGGCGCTGGGAGGCCCTGCTCGCCGCCGCGCCGAGGCGCGGCATGACGATCGTCGAGATCGGGCCGGGGGTGCCGACGCTCGACGGCGGAGCCGCCGCGATCTCTCGCGTCGTCGCCTCGGGGGTGACCGCCGTCGTCGCGTTCAACGACCTCATGGCGATCGGGCTGCTCAGAGCAGCGCAGGAACGCGGCATCGCCGTGCCGTCGAAACTGAGCATCGCCGGGTTCGACGACATCTTCGGCAGCGACTTCACTGCGCCCGCGCTCACGACCGTGCGCGCGCCGCTCACCGAGGCGGGCGAGCGGGCGGTGCGATACCTGCTCAGTCGGGTCTCACCGCACGCCGACGCTGCTCGAGTGAACGTCGAGTCTCTGCTGCCGACCGATCTCGTTGTACGTGGCTCGACCGGGCACCATGTGGCCGGCGGCGAACGCTGACACTCGCACGGTGAACTGACACCGCATTGAGCGCCCGCAGCCACCGGCGGCACGCTCTCAGCCACCGGCTGCACCTTTTGGCAACCGGTTGACAACGATGCTGCCCCAGACCATCATGGAGCTTGTGTCAATGAAGCTGCTTCTCGATCCCGACCGGCTGTTCCCGACAGATCCGGCCACCCGCGACATCGCCCGCGGGCTCTACGAAACGGTGGCACAGCTGCCGATCATCTCCCCGCACGGCCACGTCGCGCCGTCGCTGCTGCTCGATGACGAGCCGTTCGCCGATCCGGCCGACCTGTTCATCACGTACGACCACTACGTCACGCGCCTGCTGCACGCGGCGGGCGTCGACCTCTCGACGCTCGGCGTCGGCCGCAGCGGGGCAGTCGACCCCCGCGAGGCTTGGCGCACGTTCGCGAGCCACTGGCATCTCTACGCCGGCACCGCATCGGGCTATTGGCTGACGCACGAGCTCTCGACGCTCTTCGACATCGAGGTCGAGCCCTCTGCAGAGACGGCCGACGCCGTGTACGACCAGATCGCCGCTCGCCTGGGTGATCCGGCCTACCGCCCGCGAGCGCTCTTCGAACGGTTCGGCATCGCGGTGCTCGCCACCACCGACGACCCCATGGACGACCTGGCAGCGCACGCCGCGCTCGCCGCCGACGCGTCGTTCACGGGCCGCGTGCTCCCGACGTTCCGGCCCGACGGCTACCTCGACCCGACCGCCCCCGGCTTCACCGAGCGCATCGAACGGCTGGCCGAGTCCAACGGCACCGCACCCGACGACTTCGCCGGCTACCTCGCCGCACTCGAGGCCCGCCGGGCGCACTTCATCGCGCACGGCGCCGTCTCGGCCGACCACGGGGTACTCGAGCCGTACACCGTCGACCTGACCGACGACGAGGCATCCGTGCTCTTCCGGCGCGCCGTCGCCGGCGACCTCGACGCGGCAGGCGCCCGCGAGTTCAGCGGCAACATGCTGCTGCGCATGGCCGGCATGAGCGCGCGCGACGGTCTCGTCATGACGGTGCATCCCGGCGTCTTCCGCAATCACTCGAGCTCGACGTACGACCGGCTCGGTCCCGACACGGGCCACGACATCCCGGTCGCGACGACCTACACCGAGAACATCCGCCCCCTGCTCGAGAAGCACGGGCTCGAGCCCCGCCTGCACCTCGTGCTGTTCGGCATCGACGAGACCATCTACTCGCGCGAGGTCGCGCCGCTCGCGGGGTTCTACCCGAGCGTGTTCATCGGCGCGCCGTGGTGGTTCATCGACGCCCCCGACGCCATCCTGCGGTTCCGCGCGGCCGTCACCGAAACCGCGGGCTTCTACCGCGGCTCGGGGTTCATCGACGACACGCGAGCGTTCCTCTCCATTCCTGCGCGCCACGACATGGCACGCCGGGTCGACTCGGCGTTCCTCGCGCGGCTCGTGCGCGAGGGCCGGGTCTCGCTCGCCGCCGCCGAGCGCATCTCGGTCGACCTGGTCGACGCGATTCCCCGTAAGACGTTCAAGCTGTGAGCGACGCGACCGGTACCGAATCCGCGGGCGGGAGCGCCGAGATCCCCGCCGGCGGCCTCGGCCTGAACCGCCGCAACCTCTCGGCGCGCACCGGAGCGGCGTCCGAGCCGGCGCCCGTGCGCATCGCACACCTCGGGCTGGGCGCGTTCCATCGCGCGCACCAGGCCTGGTACACCGATGTCGCCGACGAGGCGAACGAGTGGGGCATCGCCGCGTTCACCGGTCGCAGCCCGCAGGCCGCCGAAGAGCTCGCCGCCCAAGACGGCCTCTACTCGCTGATCGAGCGCTCGGTCGACGGCGATTCCATCACGGTGATCGACTCGATCTCCGAGGCGGTCGACGGCGCTCGCGTCGACCGGCTCGTCGAGCATGTCGCCGCGCCCGACACGGCTCTCGTGACCCTCACGGTCACCGAGGACGGGTACGCGCTCGGCGCCGACGGCCGTCCCGACCTCGCGAACCCGTCGGTCGCCGCCGATGTCGAGTGGCTGCGGCACAACCTCGGCGCAGCCGAGTTCGACCTCTCCGGTGCGCCGCGCACCGCGCTCGCCCGGCTCCTCGCCGGAGTCGAGGCCCGCCGCCGCTCGGGCGCCGGAGCCCTCGCGATCGTCTCGTGCGACAACCTGCCCGAGAACGGCGAGCTCACCCGCGCGGGCATCTTCGAGCTTGCCGAGCTCGCGGGGGCGACCGCGACCCGTGAGCACCTCGCCGAGCACGTGACGTTCGTGTCGACCTCGATCGACCGCATCACGCCGAAGACCACGCCGGCGGATGTCGCTGCCGTGGCCGCGGCGACCGGCTGGCGCGATCGCTCCCCGGTGGTCACCGAGCCGTTCCACGACTGGGTGCTGAGCGGTGAGTTCGGTGCCGGGCGACCCGCCTGGGAGAAGGCGGGGGCGCGCTTCGTCGACGACATCGACCCCTTCGAACGCCGCAAGTTGTGGCTGCTCAACGGATCGCACACGCTGCTCGCCTACGCAGGCGCCGCCCGCGGCCACCGCACGGTCGCCGAGGCCGTCGGCGACCCCGAGGTGCGCTCGTGGGTCGAGCAGTTCTGGGCCGAGGCCGTGCGGCACCTGCCCGCCGAGGGCCTCGATCTCGACGCCTACCGCGCGGCACTGCTCGAGCGTTTCGACAACGCCCGCATCCAGCACCTGCTCGGTCAGATCGGCCAGGACGGCACGACGAAGCTGCGCGTGCGCATCGCCCCGGTGCTGCGTGCCGAGCGTGCGGCCGGCCGCGGCGGCGAGGCGTCGGTGCGGGTGCTCGGCGCCTGGGTCGCGGCTGCTCGCGACGGGCGGCTCCCGGCCGACCGTGCCGGCGACGCACTCGCCGCCGCCGCCGCGGCGTCGGGGGAGCGATCGGTCGTCGACCTGCTGCGCCTCGTCGACCCCGAGTTGCTCGAGGATCCGGCCATCGTCGCCGCAGTCTCGCGCGCGGCCGGCGCGTTCGCCTCGGTCTGACGGGCGTCGATCTCGACACCGCGCCGCGCGGTCACCCTGGACCAGATCGGTCCCATTTTGGCAATCGGTTGCCAGATTCGCCGAAACGTGGTTCACTGGGTGTCATATCCGGTCCCCGGCGCATCCGTCGATCGGCACGAATGCAGAGCGCAGTGAAGCGACATTCGCAACGGCGCGACAGAAAGGCCATCATGCTGAAGCCCCAGACCAGCCCCACCCGTGAGCTCGTCAACCTCGACGGACTGTGGAAGTTCGCCGTCGACCCCGGCACCCCGCACACGCTGTGGCGGGCACCGCTCGACACGACGCTCGAGGCCGCCGTTCCCGCGAGCTACAACGACCTCTTCGCCGACGCCGCGATTCGCGACCACGTCGGCTGGGTCTGGTACCAGCGCAACGTGCGGGTGCCGCGCGGGTGGGCGGGCGAGCGCGTGTTCGTGCGTCTCGACGCGGCCACTCATGAGGGCATCGTCTACGTGGACGACACCGAGGTCGCCGAACACGTCGGCGGCTACACCCCGTTCGAGGCCGACATCACCGGCCTCGTGACCGCCGGCCAGGAATTCCGACTCACGGTGGGCGTCAACAACGAACTCACCAATATCACGATCCCGCCGGGCAGCATCAGCGTCACCGACGGCGGCGGCCGCAAGCAGGAGTACCTGCACGACTTCTACAACTACGCCGGCCTCGCCCGGTCGGTGTGGCTCTACAGCGCACCGGCCGTGCGAGTGACCGACCTCACGGTCACGACCGATGTCGACGGCTCGACCGGCGTCATCGGCTTCGATGTCGAGACCACCGGCGCCGACGGCGTGCAGGTCACCGTGCGTGACGCCGAGGGCACCGTCGTCGGCTCGGCCGAGGGCATCGCGGGCGTCGTGCGCGTCGACGACGTGAAGCTCTGGCAGCCGGGCGCGGCCTACCTCTACACGCTCACGGCGCAGGCTGTCGTGGGTGGCGAGGTCGTCGACGAGTACTCGCTGCCGGTGGGCGTGCGCACCATCGAGGTTCGCGGCATGCAGTTCCTCATCAACGGCGAGCCGTTCTACTTCACCGGGTTCGGCAAGCACGAAGACAGTGCCGTGCGCGGCAAGGGCCACGACAACGCCTACCTCGTGCATGACTTCCAGCTCATGGACTGGATCGGCGCGAACTCGTTCCGCACGTCGCACTACCCGTACGCCGAAGAGGTCATGGAGTTCGCCGACCGCCACGGCATCGTCGTCATCGACGAGGTCGGCGCCGTCGGGCTCAATCTCGCGATGGGCGGCGGAATCTTCGGTGGGCAGACCAAGCTGACGTTCGCCCCCGAGAACATCAACGACGACACGCAGGCCACGCACGCCCAGGCGATCCGCGAGCTCGTCGACCGCGACAAGAACCACGCGAGCGTGGTCATGTGGTCGATCACCAACGAGCCGGCCTCGAACGAGCCGGGCGCGCGCGAGTACTTCGAGCCGCTCGTGAACCTGACGCGCGAACTCGACCCGACCCGGCCGGTCACCTTCGTGAACGTCATGTTCTCGACCTACGAGAACGACCTCATCGCCGACCTGTTCGACGTCATCTGCCTGAACCGCTACTACGGCTGGTACGTCGACTCGGGCGACCTCGCCGCCGCCGAGCAGAAGCTCGAAGCCGAACTCCTCGGCTGGCAGCAGAAGTTCGCCCGCCCGCTGATCATGACCGAGTACGGCGCCGACACGGTGGCCGGCTACCACTCGATCTACGACACCCCGTTCACCGAGGAGTACCAGACCAGCTTCCTCGACATGTACCACCGCGTCCACGACCGCGTCGAGGCGATGATCGGCGAGCAGGTGTGGAACTTCGCCGACTTCCAAACGAAGAACGGATTCGCCCGCGTCGACGGCAACAAGAAGGGCGTGTTCACTCGCGACCGCAAGCCGAAGGCCGCCGCGCACGCCCTGCGTGCTCGCTGGACCGGACTGAAGAAGTAGCCGCGAGTCGGCACCGGGTAAAGGAGCCCAGATCATGTCACAAAGCACCACCGCCACCAGCGAGAACGGCACCGGCACCGAGAGCAAGCTCAGCAAGCTGAGCATCGTCGGTTACGGCGCGGGCGACGCGGCGAACAACCTCGCCTTCACCACCGCGACGATGTTCCTGCTCATCTACTACACCGACGTCGCGGGAATCGCGGCGGCGGCGGCCGGCACGCTGCTGCTCGTCGTGCGCGTCTTCGACGCGTTCGCCGACGTGCTCGCGGGCCGCATCGTCGACCGCACCTACAGCAAGCGACTCGGCAAGTTCCGGCCGTTCATCCTCTTCGGCTCGCTGCCCCTGCTGCTGCTCAGCGTCGCGACCTTCTCGATCCCGCAGATCGGTGAGAGCGGCATGCTGCTCTACGCCTACCTCACGTATGCGGCGCTCGGCCTGGCCTACAGCCTCGTCAACATCCCCTACGGCTCGCTCGCCGGCGCGATGACCCGCGACTCGAGCGAGCGCGCAAAGCTGGCGAGCGCCCGAACGATCGGTGCGATGATCGTCGGCGCCGGCCTCGGCATCTTCATCGCCCCACTGATCACGCCCGACCGCGACCTACAGTCGGTGTTCACCTGGATGACCGTCGGGTTCGTGGTCGTCGGCTTCGCGCTCTACATGTTCACCTTCTTCACCGCGAAAGAGACCGTGAAGCGCGACGTGGCTCGGGTGTCGATGAAACAGAGCTTCGCGATCCTGAAGAGCAACACCCCGTTGCTGCTGCTCTGCCTCAGCTCGTTCGTGTTCCTCACCGGAATGCTCGCGCTCAGCACCGTGCAGCTGTACTACCTGCGCGATGTGCTGCACGCCCTGCCGCTGTACGCCGTGCTCTCGATCATCCAGATCGCGCTCACCTTCGGTCTTGCGGTCGTCGTCCCGACGATCGTGCGGCGATTCGGCAAGCGCACCGGCTATATCGGCGGGGGACTGATCATGGTGGTCGGCGGACTCGTCGTCTTCCTCTCACCGCCCAGCGCCGTGTGGCTCGCGTTCGCTGGTCTCGTGCTCTGCTACGTCGGGCTCGTCCTCGTCAACATGCTCGTGTGGGCGCTCGAGGCCGACACGGTCGAGTACGGCGAATGGAAGACCGGCGTTCGCGCCGAGGGCATCATCTACGCCCTCTTCTCGTTCACCCGCAAGACCGGCCAGGCGGTCGGCGGCGCCCTCGCCGCCTACGCCCTCGCGATCGGCGGCTACGTCGCCGGTGTCGAGTCCCAATCGGTAGAGGCCGAGTGGGGCATCCGCGCGGCCGCGGGCCTGCTGCCGGCCGTGGCCGCGGGGCTCGCCGTGCTCATCATGTTCTTCTACCCGCTCACCGACAAGCGCCACCGCGAGATCGTCGCCGAGATCGAGGAGCGCCGTCGCAGCCGGCACGTCGTCGAGCCGGGCCTCTCGACCGCCGCGTTCGCCGCCGGCCGTCACGCTCCCGACCTCGACGTACTCGCGACCGACGACGCGCCATCGGCCGACCGTACCGACATCACCGACACCACCGTCAACCCCGACAACACCGGCAACCCCGGCAACCCCGACACCAAGGAGCCCTGACCCATGAAGATCGCCAAGGCCGAGGTCATCGTCACGAGCCCCGACCGCAACTTCGTGACACTGAAGCTGACGACCGAGGACGGCCTCACCGGCCTCGGCGACGCCACGCTCAACGGTCGCGAACTCGCCGTCGTGAGCTACCTCAAGGACCACGTCGCGCCCCTCCTCATCGGCAGCGACGCGAGCCGCATCGAAGACACCTGGCAGTTCCTCTACCGCAGTGCGTACTGGCGCCGCGGGCCGGTGACGATGGCGTCGATCGCGGCCGTCGACATGTCGCTGTGGGACATCAAGGGCAAGGCGGCGGGCATGCCGGTCTACCAGCTCCTGGGCGGCGCCAGCCGCTCGGGCCTGATGGCCTACGGTCACGCCTCGGGCAAGGAGTTGCCCGAGATCTTCGACTCCATCCGCGCTCACCTCGAGCAGGGCTACCGTTCCATTCGCGTGCAGACCGGAGTGCCCGGATTGAAGGCCATCTACGGCATCGCCTCGCAGGCGGCCGACACCGGGGACGCCGACCTGCGCTACGACCACGAGCCGGCCCGCCGCGGCGCGAAGCCCACAGAGGAGGACTGGGACACGCGGGCATACCTGAAGCACCTGCCGGGCGTCTTCGAGGCCGTGCGCAACGAGTTCGGGCCCGACCTGCCGCTGCTGCACGACGGGCACCATCGCATGACGCCGATCCAGGCCGCCAAGCTCGGCAAGTCGCTCGAGCCGTACGACCTGTTCTGGCTCGAGGACTGCACCCCGGCCGAGAATCAAGAGGCGCTGCGTCTTGTGCGCCAGCACACCACGACCCCGCTCGCCATCGGCGAGATCTTCAACACCGTGTGGGACTTCAAGGACCTCATCCGCGACCAGCTCATCGACTACGTGCGCGGCGCGGTCACGCACATGGGCGGCATCTCGCCCCTGAAGAAGACACTCGAGTACGCTGCCCAGTACCAGATCAAGTCGGGCATGCACGGACCGACCGACATCTCCCCGGTGGGCATGGCGGCGGCGATGCACCTCGGCCTCTCGATCCACAACTTCGGAATCCAGGAGTACATGAAGCACGGACAGAAGACCGACCAGGTCTTCGAGCAGTCGTTCACCTGGGAGAACGGCATGCTCCACCCGGGCGACAAGCCCGGGCTCGGTGTCGAGTTGAATCAGGACGAGGCGGGCAAGTACCCCTATGAGCAGGCCTACCTGCCGTACAACCGCCTCGCCGACGGCACGGTGCACGACTGGTGACCGCTCCCTCGCAGCCCGAGGCGCCCGTCGTGATCGTGATGGGCGTCTCGGGTTCGGGCAAGTCCACGATCGGTGTCCTCCTGGCGCGCGACCTCGGGGTGTCGTTCACCGACGCCGACGACCTGCACCCGATCGCCAACATCGAGAAGATGGCATCGGGCGTGCCGCTCGACGACGACGACCGCCGGCCGTGGCTCGAGACCGTCGGGGCCACGCTGGCCGAAGCCGAACGTGCGGGCACCGGACTCGTCATCGCCTGCTCGGCGCTGAAGCGCGCGTATCGCGAGACGATCCTCGGGCAGGCGCCACAGACCCGGTTCGTGCACCTGCACGGAACCCGCGAGGTGCTCGCCGCCCGCACCGAGGGGCGCACCGGTCATTTCATGCCGACGAGCCTGCTCGATTCGCAGCTCGCCACGCTCGAGGAGCTCGAGCCCGACGAGCCGGGCATCGTCGTCGACATCGACCGGCCAGTGGGCGAGATCCTCGCAGATGCCGTGTCGCGACTCACGACGGGCCAGTCCACCTGACGGCCCCCCGGGCGAGGGTGCAGACGTCATGTCAGCGCGCCCGCCCAAAGCGTTGTAGACTCGTCCATTGGACTTCGGCGAGGGATGCTGCCGGTTCCGGGTTCGCCCGGCGTCGCGACATCCGTGATCGACGCGGTGGAAGCAGGCTTCACGGCTTTTCCTCACGCATTGCGCACGCGACGTGCGCGCGTTCGAGTCGAAACAACAGACAGACGATCTGGGCCGCGAGCCCGCAAGGAGAACCACCATGGATGACGACAACAAGGTCGAGGCAGTCGCACGCGACTCGTTCGGCAAGGGTGCGGCGCGCAAGCTGCGCGCCACCGGCCAGATCCCCGCCGTGCTCTACGGGCACGGCACCGACCCGAAGCACGTCGCGCTGCCCGCGCACCAGGTCGGCCTGATCATCCGCAAGGCGAACGCCCTGCTCGACCTGCAGATCGACGGCAAGAGCCAGCTCGCCCTCGTCAAGGACGTGCAGAAAGACCCGGTGCGCCAGATCATCGAGCACCTCGACCTCATCGTCATCAAGAAGGGCGAGAAGGTCCAGGTCGAGGTTCCCGTGCACGTCGAGGGTGAGCCGTTCGCCGGCACCATCGCCGACCTCGATGCGCACACCCTCCTGCTCGAGGTCGAGGCCACCCACATCCCCGAGCGCGTCGTCGTCTCGGTCGAGGGGCTCGAAGAGGGCGCCCAGATCCACGCGGGCGACGTCGAACTGCCCAAGGGCGCGTCGCTCATCAACGAGCCCGACACCCTCGTCGTGAACGTGCACACGCCGCAGAAGGTCGACCTCGGTGAAGAGGCCGAGGCCGCCGAGGGCGAGGCCGTCGAGGGCGAGGCCGCCGAGGGCGAGGCCGCCGAAGAGGCAGCCGAGTCGGCAGAGTAGCTGCACCGACGGGGCCTGCGGCGCCGCATCCGGGTACGCTCGGAGTGCGGGCCGCAGGCCCTTTCGCGTCGCCCACCGCCCGCCGACCGCCGACCGCGCTGCGGCGCGACGCCCACAGAACGGAGGACCATGGGGCTCTTCGACTTCCTCCGCCCCCGCCAGCAGAAAGATGACGCCGTGGCCGACAACACCTGGCTCGTGGTCGGCCTCGGCAACCCCGGTGCGCAGTACGCGGGCAACCGGCACAACGTCGGCCAGATGGTCGCCGACGAGCTGGCGGCGCGCCTCGGCGCGACCTTCAAGAGCCACAAGACGCCCTCGCGCGTCGCCGAGGGGTTCCTGCGCCCCGGCGGGCCCAAGCTCGTGATCGCGAAGCCCAACGGCTACATGAACACGTCGGGCGGGCCGGTCGCCGCGCTCGTGAAGTTCTACTCGATCCCCGTCGAGCGGCTCATCGTCATCCACGACGAACTCGACATCCCGTTCGACACCGTGCGGCTGAAACAGGGTGGCGGGCACGGCGGGCACAACGGCATCCGCGACGTCTCGAAGGCGACCGACGGCGGGGCGTTCACCCGCGTGCGCGTCGGCATCGGGCGCCCGCCGGGTCGGCAGGACGCCGCAGATTTCGTGCTCAAGGACTTCTCATCGACCGAGCGTGCCGCCCTGCCGAATCTGCTGTCGGATGCCGCCGACGCCGTCGAGGCCGTCGCGAGCGAGGGCATCGTGGCCGCGCAGCAGCGCTTCCACTCGCCGGCCTGAGCCGGTCGTGCGGGCGGCTCAGATGAGCCCGCGAAGGAACTCCTCGGGCGAGACCCCTTCGGCGCGGGCGCGCTGCACGAGTCGGTTGTGCTCTTCGGTCGAGAGCTCGACCGTGAGCGTGTGCCACGCTGCGGACAGGTCGTCGATCGCGAAGAGGGCATCGTCGGGCCCGGCGTCGAGAATCGCGTCGACATCGGCCGCGTCGAAGCTCGCCGACTCGGTCGCCGCGCCGCCGTTGCGCGTCCACCCGGGGCCTGACGGCACCGCCGCGCCTCGCTGGAACGCCTCGGCGACGGCGCGGGCGCGCTCGTCGGCGGCCTCGTTGAGCGGGTGCCCCACATGCCCCTTCACCCACTCGAACTGGAACCGGCGGCCGGCGAGCGCCTCGTCGAGCTCTTGCAGCAGGTCGAGGTTCATGACGGGCTTGCCGTCGGCCTTGCGCCAGCCCTTGCGCTTCCAGCCGGGCATCCACTTGGTGACCGCGTTGATCACGTACTGGCTGTCGCACAGCACCAGCAGGTCGTCGTCGATGTGCGCGGTGGCGCGGAGCAGCTCGAGCACCGCCTTGAGCTCACCCTGGTTGTTCGTGGCGTGCTTCCACCCGCCGGCGTCCCAGCAGTCGTCGTCGACGTACCAGGCCCAGCCGGCTGGGCCGGGGTTGCCGAGGGCCGAACCGTCGGCGGCGGCGATGATCATGCGGGGAGCCTCCTGGGGTTGACGTGCGGCGCCCATCGTATCGGCAGGCGCCGACGGATGTCGCAGCCGGCGCCGTGGGGAGTCGCGACGCCCTGCCGGGCGGGGCTGTCCGAGGCCGCGCGTAGACTCGACGGGTGAACCTCCAGGGCTTGCTCACGGCGCTTTCGCGCGCCTCCACGGTCGATGTCGCGCTTCGCGAGGCCCTTCGCAGCACCGACTTCTCGGCACCGGCGGGGCTCGACGCGCCGCTGCTCGCGGGGCTGCTCGGCCGGCGAGCCGAGGCGGGGCTTCCGCCCGCGCTGCTCGTGATCACCGCGACCAGCCGTGAGGGCGAGTCGCTTGCCGCCTCGCTCGCGCCGTATCTCCCGGCCGACGCCGAGATCCTCGAGTTCCCCGCGTGGGAGACCCTGCCGCACGAGCGACTCTCGCCGAGCGCAGAGACCGTCGGCCGAAGGCTGCATGCCCTGCGCCGCATGCACGAATGGTCGAAGGCGGGTGCGAGGCATCCGCTCGTCGTCGTCGCGTCGGTTCGTGCCGCATTGCAGCCGCTCGCCGACAACCTGGCGATGCTCGCGCCCATCGAGCTCGTCACAGGCGCGCGTGGGCACGACCTCTCGGCCATCGCGATGCAGCTCGTCGACCTCGCATATGCCCGAGTCGACATGGTCGCCAGGCGCGGTGAGTTCGCGGTGCGCGGCGGCATCCTCGATGTGTTCCCACCCACGGCCGATCACCCGGTGCGCGTCGAGTTCTTCGGCGACGAGGTCGAAGAGCTGCGTTCGTTCTCGGTGGCAGACCAGCGCTCACTGCCCGAACCCGTCGAGCGGGTGTCGCTCTCGCCGAGTCGCGAACTGCTGCTCACTGCGCCAGTGCGCCAGCGTGCTCGCGAGATGGTGCACGAGTTCCCGAGCCTCGCGGGCCTGCTCGAGAAGGTCGCCGAGGGCATTCCGGTCGAGGGCATGGAGTCTCTCGCGCCCGCCCTGCTCGAGCGGCTCGTGCCGCTCAGCCACTACCTGCCCGAGGGCGCCGCAGTCGCGGTGCTCGCGCCCGAGCGGGTCGCGGGGCGCGCGGTGAGCCTCGGCGAGACGAATCGCGAGTTCCTCAGTGCTGCGTGGAGCGCAGCCACCGCGGGTGCCGAGGCGCCCATCGACCTGGCCGCCGGAGACTTCCTCACCGTGCGCGAGTTTCGCGATGCCACGTTGTTCAGCGCCCCAGGCGAGCCCGACCCGCGCCGGGTGTGGTGGAACCTCTCATCGTTCGACATGGGCGACGCCGCCGCGGTCGTGGCCGCCGCGGGCGGCGAGGCAGACGCAACCGCAGCGGGCGGCGAGACACCCGTCGGCGCAACCGACCAGGCCGCGCCTGCGGGCGCCGCTGTGCGGCTCGCGGCAGGCGCCATGCCGAGCTTCCAGGGCAACGTGTCCGGCGCCGTCGACCACGCCGCCGAACGCCTGCGCGACGGGTGGAGCCTGGTCGTGGCATCCGCCGGTCACGGACTCGTCGAGCGCGCACGCGACGTGCTCGCCGAAGCGGGCCTCGCGGCGCGCCTCGTCGACGAGGTTCCTGCAGAACTCGAACCGGGCGTCGCCTACCTCGTGCAGGCCGACGCGGCTCGAGGGTTCGAGGTCCCCGAGGTGAAACTGGGGCTCATCGCCGAGTCCGAGTTCTACGGCCGCGCCGCCGGCTACGACGCCCGTCAGGGCAAGAAGCTCGCGAGCCGCCGCCGCAACGTCGTCGACCCGCTGCAGCTGAAACAGGGCGACCACGTCGTGCACCAGACGCACGGCATCGGCCGTTTCGTCGAGATGGTGCAGCGTGAGGTCGCCACCGGCAGCCGGCCGACGGGGCCGAGCCGCACCGCGGGCATCCAGCAGCAGCCGACGGCGGTGCGCGAGTACCTCGTGCTCGAGTACGCGCCGTCGAAGCGCGGCCACGCGGGCGACCGGTTGTTCGTGCCCACCGACCAGCTCGACCTGCTGAGCCGCTACGTGGGCGGCGAGGCGCCGTCGCTCAGCAAGATGGGCGGCAGCGACTGGGCGCAGGCCAAGGGGCGCGCTCGCAAGGCCGTGCGCGACATCGCCGTCGAACTCGTCAAGCTCTACTCGGCGCGCATGGCGGCCAAGGGGTACGCGTTCGGCGCCGACACGCCGTGGCAGCACGAGCTCGAAGAGGCGTTCCCGTTCGTCGAGACGCCAGATCAGGTGCAGACCATCGACGAGGTGAAGGCCGACATGGAGCGGCCCATTCCCATGGATCGGTTGCTCGCCGGCGACGTCGGCTTCGGCAAGACCGAGGTCGCGGTGCGCGCCGCGTTCAAGGCCATCCAAGACGGCAAGCAGGTCGCCATGCTCGTGCCGACGACGCTGCTGGTCAAGCAGCACCTCGAGACGTTCAACGAGCGGTTCGCCGGGTTCCCCGTGCACGTGCGAGCGCTCAGCCGGTTCCAGACCGACAAAGAGGCGCGCGACACCGTCGCGGGCCTCGCCGACGGCACCGTCGACATGGTCATCGGCACCCACCGCATCCTCACCGAGAAGGTGCGATTCAAAGACGTCGGCCTCGTCATCATCGACGAAGAGCAGCGGTTCGGCGTCGAGCACAAAGACGCGCTCAAGAAGCTCAAGACCAACGTCGACATCCTCGCGATGAGCGCGACGCCGATCCCGCGATCGCTCGAGATGGCCGTCACCGGCATCCGCGAGATGTCGACACTCGCGACCCCGCCCGAAGACCGGCACCCGATCCTCACCTTCGTGGGACCGTACTCCGAGCAGCAGGTCGCTGCGGCGATCCGCCGCGAGATGCTGCGCGAGGGCCAGGTGTTCTTCGTGCACAACCGCGTCTCGTCGATCAATCGCATCGCTGCGCAGCTGGCCGAGCTCGTGCCAGAGGCGCGCATCGCCGTCGCGCACGGTCAACTCAACGAGCACGTGCTCGAGCAGATCGTCAACGACTTCTGGGAGCGCAAGTACGACGTGCTCGTCTCGACGACCATCATCGAGACCGGGCTCGACATCTCGAACGCGAACACGATCATCATCGACCGGGCCGACAAGTACGGGCTCAGCCAGCTGCACCAGCTGCGCGGCCGTGTCGGCCGTGGCCGCGAGCGCGCGTACGCGTACTTCCTCTACGACCCGGCCAAACCGCTCTCCGAGACCGCGCACGACCGCCTGTCGACCATCGCGGCGAACAACGAGCTCGGGTCGGGCATGCAAGTCGCCCTGAAAGACCTCGAGATCCGCGGTGCCGGAAACCTGCTCGGTGCCGAGCAGGCGGGCCACATCGCCGGCGTCGGCTTCGACCTCTACCTGCGCATGATCGGCGAGGCGGTGTCGGCGTTCCGCGGCGACGTCGCCGAGGGCCAGACCGAGCTGCGACTCGAGCTGCCCGTCGACGCGCACATTCCCGAAGAGTACGTCGACAGCGAGCGCCTGCGTCTCGAGGCCTACCAGAAGCTCTCGGCCGCGAGCGGGCCGGCGGCGAAAGACGGGCAGATCGACGCCGTGCTCGACGAGCTCGTCGACCGCTACGGAGCGCCGCCCGAGCAGGTGAAGCACCTCGTCGCGATCTCCCGGCTGCGGCGACAGGCGCAGCTCGCCGGCCTCTCCGATGTCATCGCCACCGGGTCGAAGCTGCGCATCGCGCCGGCGAACATCCCCGACTCTCGGCGCGTGCGGCTCGAACGCCTGTACCCGGGCGCCAAGCACTTCGCGCAGAACGACGTCATCCTCGTGCCGTTCCCAGTCATCAACGGCGAGCTCCCGAGCGACGCCGACCTCATCGAGTGGGTGTCGCGGCTCGTCACCGCGATCTTCCCGCTTCCCGAGGCACCTGCGGCGGATGTCCCCGCCGCCGTCACGGCCGACTGATCGCCGCGAACGGCTCGCGGCACGCGACATCAGCCCGACGCCCTCGCTCAGCGCGAGAACGCGCCGCCGACGCCCGCGTGACCACCGTGGCGACGGTAGTGTCGCGAACGCAGGCTCACGAAGATCGCCGAGGCGACCATCGCGATGCCCGAGCCGAGCAGCACCGCGAGGGTGCCCTCGTCGGCCACCTCGGGCAGCTCGGCGAATGCGAGCTCGTTCATGAGCAGCGACACGGTGAACCCGATGCCGCCGAGCGCACCGACCACGAGCAGATCGACGAACGTGAGGGGCGTGCCCGAGCGGCGGCGGGCGACGAGGCCGCCGAGGCCCCCGGCGAGCGTGATGCCGATGATCTTGCCGACGGGCAGTGCGATCAAGATTCCCCAGAACGCCGGATCGAGCTCGCTCGGCCGCACCTGGGGCACGACGACCATCGCAGCCGAGAAGGCGAACAACGGGAGGATGACGCCGTTCGTCCAGGGTTCGAGCGTGTGCACCGCCCGCCCGCCGGGACGCCGGGCCATCACCAGGCCGAGTGCGACTCCGGCTATGGTCGCGTGCACGCCCGACTGGTACACGAAGTACCAGGCGATGGCGCCGAGCATGATGAGCACGACGTTGATGGGCCATTGCGGGCGGCGCGAGAGGATCCAGTTCGATCGTGGCTTCATGAGCCGGCTCACGGCGCCGAACAGGGCCACCGCGATGCCCGCGAAACCGAGCGAGGCGAGGTCGGCACCACTCGTGAAGAAGAACGCGATGATGAGGATCGCGATGAGGTCGTCGAGCACCGCGAGGGCGAGCAGGAACACGCGCACGCGGGTGGGCAGCCAGGTGCCGAACATCGCGAGCACGCCGAGAGCGAAGGCGATGTCGGTGGCAGTGGGGATCGGCCAGCCGTCGACCGTGTCGGTGCCGGCCGTGAACGCGACGAAGATGAGCGCCGGCACGACGACCCCGCCGATGGCGGCGATCGCGGGCAGCAGTGCCTTCGACAGGCTGTTGAGCTCGCCGATCACGAGCTCGCGTTTCAACTCGACCGCGACGATGAAGAAGAAGATCGCGAGCAGTCCGTCGCTGATCCAGTGCCCGATCGAGAGGTCGAGCCCCAGCCAGGGGAGGTCGATGTGGTCGTTCTTCATGGCCACGACGTCGGCGCCGAACTGCAGGTTCGCGACCAGCAGGCCGAGCACGGCCGCGATCAACAGCAGGGCGGCGGCCCAGCGCTCGGAGCGGAGGAAGTTCATGGGGACTCCTGTCGGAGGTCGCGCGCACGATGCGGTCCGCGGACCGCATCGAGACGTCGGGAAACGGCGACGACGATCACTCGTCGGCCGACCAGACTTCCCGGCACTCCTCCGGCCATCCTACTGACGCCCGTGGTTAGGCTGACGGGGTGAGCGAGATCGAGGCGGGGCACGAGGTGAGTCACGAGGCGCGCCGGCACGAGGGCCTTCACGAGTTGATCGACACCGTCGCGCTGCTGCGTGCACCCGGCGGGTGTCCGTGGGACGCCGACCAGACGCACGAGAGCCTCGTGCAGTACCTCGTCGAAGAATGCTGGGAGCTCATCGACGCCATCGAGGCAGGCGATCGCGCCGAGATGATCGAGGAGCTCGGCGACGTGCTCTACCAGGTGCTGTTCCACGCCGACATCGCGGCGCACACCGACGGCGAGCGCTACGACATCGACGACGTGGCCCGTCACATGACGGCGAAGATGGTGTCGCGGCATCCGCATGTCTTCGGCGATCGTGAGGCGCACACCGCAGCCGACGTCGTCGCATTCTGGGACGACTTGAAGAAAGACGAGAAACCGCACCGCACGAGCGTGCTCGACGGGGTGCCGAGGGGCATGCCCGCGCTCGCGCTGGCGCAGAAACTGCTCGGCAAGGCCGAGCGGGTGAGCGTGACGGTGGCGGATGTCCCGGCGCCGGTCGATCGCGAGACCGCCGTGTCACCCGCAACCGAGGCGGAGCTCGGGCGCATGCTGCTCGAGCTCGTCGAGTCGGCGCGTGCGCAGGGGATCGATGCCGAGCGAGCCCTGCGCGGGGCCGTGCGCGACCTCGAAGACGAGGTGCGCCGGGCCGAGCGGGCGAGTACCGTCGAGGCATGAGCGGCGATTCCTTCAACGACCTCCTGTCCACCCAGATCGGCCACGAGTTCGCGGCATCGCAGCAGTACATCGCGATCGCGGCGTGGTTCGACGAGCACGACCTGCCGCAGCTCGCGGCGCATTTCTACCGGCAGTCGGTCGAAGAGCGCAACCACGCGATGATGCTCGTGCAATACCGCATGGACCGCCAGCTCGGTGTCACCATCCCCGGCATCCCCGACGTGCGCAACGACTTCGCGAACGTGGTCGAGCCCATCGAGCTCGCCCTCGAGCAGGAGAAGCAGGTCACCGGGCAGATCGAGGCGCTGTTCAAGGCCGCCCGGTCCGAGGGCGACGCACTCGGTGAGCAGGCGATGCTCTGGTTCCTCAAGGAGCAGGTCGAAGAGGTCGCATCGATGGACACGCTGCTCACGATCGCCAGGCGCGCGAAAGACAATCTCTTCGACATCGAGAACTTCGTCGCGCGCGAGCGCATCGGCGACGGCGGCGTCGATGCGAACGCCCCCGAGGCCGCGGGCGGCGCGCTGTAGGCCGGTCGTACCGCGTGGCGCCGAGGCGATCTCAGGCGATACGGCTGCCCGCGGGCAGACGGCGCACCGGCACTTCCGAGCGCCGCCACGCCCACGCGAGCGCTCCCGCGCCGAGCAGCAGGTGGATCGCGAGCCCCACGAACCACGACGGCACCGACCGGTCGTAGATCTCCCTCGGCGTCTCGTAGTCGCTCCCGACGTAGCCGTTATAGCCCTTCCAGTCGGCGCACTCGTCGTACACGGGCTCGAGGTCGGGCGCGTGCTGGGCCTGCCGAACCCCGACGGCGATCCAACCGAACAGGTCACGCGGCGACCCGTGCTCGTCGAACGTGATCGGCGAGGCGTCGGCGACGACCACGTAGGGGTTGGCGGCGAGGAAGCCCCAGACCGCGTCGAATCGGGGCGTCTGGTATTCGTAGCTCTGCGGCCCGAGGCAGGGCACCTCGCTGCCGTTCGGCGGTAGTCCGTTCTCGTCGAGCGCCTCGTAGTCGACCGCGATGGTCGTCTGGCGCACGTCCGACTGGATGGACGCGCCCCCGAGCCCGAAGGCGATGAGCGTGCCGACCGACAGCGCGGCGACGACCAGGTACGTCACGACGACCGAGAACAGCGGGCGGGTGAGCACCCCCGAGAGCCCGACGCCGATGGCGGCGATGACGGCGAGCTCCACCGCGAGCACGAGCACCGAGATCAGGATCGTCGCCGCCGTGATCTGCCCGAGCACGATGCCGAACACGAGGAACGGCACCGATGCCGCGAGGAACGCGAGCGCAGTCAGCCAGGCCGCGAGCCACTTGCCGACCACCAGCTGCGCGGTCGTGATGAGCGTCACCTGCGTCGTGGCGAGCGTGCCCGTGTCGCGCTCGCCGTTGATGGCATTGCCCGAGAGCGCCGGCGACACGAGCGTGCCCAGCAGCAGCACGAAGAACACGACGACCGAGAAGACTGCCCCACCGCCGGTGTCCCACGCGTTGGACGCGACGACCGTCAGTACCGTGACGATCGTCACGAGCAGCACGAACACACCGAGCAGCACATACCACGCGACACCGCGAACGCGCTGCTTGAGGTCGAGCGTGACGATGAGCCACATGCCGCGCAAGAACCCGCTCATGCCTCGCCTCCCTGGCGGTTCAGGTCGTGGAACACGTGCTCGAGGTCGCCCACGGCGGGCGCGAACGACGAGATCGGCACGCCGACGCCCACGAGGTGGGCGAGCATCTGCGCGGCATCGGCCTCGCTCGCGAACGGCACGACCGCGCCGAAGCGGTCGACGACGGCGACCGCCCCGAACCCCGCAGCCTCGAGCGCAGCGCTGAGCCGATCAGCGTCGAGCGATCGGATGCGCCACCCCCTCGCCGCCTGGCCCGCCCGTGCCACGTCGTCTGGCGCCGCGGTCTCGCCGTCGGCGAGGTATACGGCCGTGTCGGCCATCTCTTCGAGCTCGGCGAGCACGTGGCTCGAGACGAGCACGGTCTTGCCGTCGCCGGCGAGCTTGCGCACGAGTTCGCGCAGCGCGGCGCGCGCTGCTGGGTCGAGGCCCGACGCCGGTTCGTCGAGCAACAGCACCTCTGGATCGTGCACGAGCGCTCGCGCGAGGCTGAGCCGCTGCTTCTGCCCGCGTGAGAGCACGCGGGTGGGCTGGTCGGCGAGCGGGTCGAGCGAGACGAGGCCGATGAGGTCGGCGGCGCGATCGGATGCCGCGTCGGAGCTCATTCCGTACATGCGGCCGCTCGTGGCCAGCGCCGCCCGCACCGTCAGCGTCGGCCACGACCCGAGCGTGTCGGGCATCCAGCCCATGCGCCGCCGCACCTGGTGCGGCTCGGTGACCGGGTCGTAGCCGGCGATGCGGATCGAACCCGAGTCGGGGGCGAGCAGCGACGCCAGCATGAGCAGCAGCGTCGTCTTGCCCGCGCCGTTCGGGCCGATGAGGCCCGCGACCGTTCCGGGTTCGACCTCGAACGCCGCGTTGCGCACCGCGTGCACCTCGCCGAACGACCGGGCGACGCCCTCGACCCTGATCCCCGCCACACTGCCTCCCGTTGTTCGCTCGTCGCAGTCTAGGGGCGTCGAACGGCACAGCGGCAGAGGGCAGGCCCGGAGTCGGTCGGGTCGCGGTGCGAGCATGGTAGCGCCTGCTGAAAGAATGGTCGGCATGGCTGCATCCGTCACCCCTCCGCGCGGCATGCGCGACTTCCTCCCCGCTGAGAAGGCCCGGCGCGAGCACGCCCTCGGTGTCATCCGGGGGGTGTACGCGGCGCACGGCTTCGACGAGATCGAGACGCCCGTCATGGAGGACTCGTCACGGCTGCACGCCGGCCTCGGCGGCGACAACGAGAAGCTCGCGTTCGCCGTGATGAAGCGCGGACTCAGCGCCGACGACCTGGCCGCGGCAGCGGCATCCGGCGACGCCCTCTCGCTCGCCGACCTCGGCCTGCGCTACGACCTCACGGTGCCGCTCGCCCGCTTCTATGCGACGCACCGCGCGGCGCTGCCGCCGGTGTTCCGCGCCATCCAGATCGCACCGGTGTGGCGTGCCGAGCGCCCGCAGAAGGGCCGTTACCGCCAGTTCGTGCAGTGCGACATCGACATCATCGGCGAGGCCGGGCAACTCGCCGAGCTCGAACTGCTCACGGCGACGGTCGCGACCCTCGACGCATTGGGCCTCGGCGACTGCACGATCCGCATCAACGACCGGCGCATCCTCGCCGGCATCCTCGGCTCATGGGGTGTGCCCGACGAGCTGCGCGAGCGCGCGCTCATCACGATCGACAAGCTCGACAAGATCGGCACCGGGGGAGTGGCGAGAGAGCTCGCCGAGCTCGGCGTCGTCACGGCGGGCACCGATGTCGCCGCCGAGCTCGAGGCGCTGACCGCGGCCGACTGGCACCTCGGCGATGGCGTCGCGCCACCGCCGGCGTGGCTCGACCAAGAGGCGTACGGCGACCTGCTCGCCCTGCGCGCCGCGCTGCCCGACGCGGCGATCGAGTTCGATCCCACCCTGGTGCGCGGCATGGGCTACTACACCGGCACGATCTTCGAGGTCGCGCACGCCGATCACGGCTACTCGCTCGGCGGCGGCGGGCGGTACGACCACATGATCGGGCGCTTCCTCGGTCAAGAGGTGCCGGCCTGCGGCTTCTCGATCGGCTTCGAGCGCATCGTCGACCTGGTCGCGGTAGGCGACGAGGCGCGCCCGCGCGCGGTCGTGCTCGTGCACGACGCCGGCGTGCCGCTGCCGCAGCTGCTCGCGCTCAAGGCCGAGCTCGTGGCATCCGGATCCCGCGTGCGCCTCGAGCGTCGCGTGAAGAACCTGCGCGCCCTGCTCGACCGGGTCACCGCCGACGGCTTCGACGCGTTCGCGCAGGTCGGCCCCGAAACCACCGATTCGGCCTCGCTCGTGTTCCGCGAGCTCACCGCCTGACATTGCCCGCTCGCCCGCTGCGCTCACCCGCGGCACGCCGCCACTACTTCGGAGATCGCCACGTTCTCGGGCGAATCTGCGAGCGTGTGCCCGAATCGGTGCAGATCTCCGAAGTAGTGGCGGCGTGCCGCGGCCGTCGGGCGTCACGCGCGAGCACGAGACATCCTCGACCTCTAGACTCGTGTGCGGATCACGACGGAGTCGTCCACCAGTCACCCCCATCACAGAGGAGTTCACTGTGGCATTCATCGAAGCTGTAGGCGCGCGCGAGATTCTCGATTCTCGCGGCAACCCGACCGTCGAGGTCGAGGTGCTGCTCGACGACGGCACCCTGGCACGTGCGGCAGTGCCCTCGGGTGCGTCGACCGGCGCCTTCGAGGCATACGAGCTGCGCGACGGCGACGCCGACCGCTATCTCGGCAAGGGCGTGCAGAAGGCCGTCGACGCCGTGCTCGACGACCTCGGCCCTGCGATCGAAGACCTCGACGCGAGCGACCAGCGCCTCGTCGACGCTGCCCTGATCGAGGCCGACGGCACCGACAACAAGGGCCGCCTCGGCGCCAACGCGATTCTCGGCGTCAGCCTCGCGGTCGCGAAGGCCGCGGCCGACTCAGCCGATCTGCCGTTGTTCCGCTACCTCGGCGGCCCGAACGCCCACGTGCTGCCCGTTCCCATGATGAACATCATCAACGGCGGCGCGCACGCCGACACCGGCGTCGACATCCAGGAGTTCATGGTGCTGCCGATCGGCGCACCGAGCTTCGCCGAGGGCCTGCGCTGGGGCGTCGAGACCTACCACGCGCTGAAGAGCCTGCTGAAGTCGAAGGGACTCTCGACGGGCCTCGGCGACGAGGGCGGCTTCGCCCCCGACTTCGAGCACAACCGTGCGGCGCTCGACTTCATCTCCGAGGCGATCGGCAAGGCGGGCTTCACGCTCGGCACCGACATCGCCCTCGGCCTCGACGTCGCGGCGACCGAGTTCTTCGAGAACGGCGTCTACCGCTTCGAGGGCGAGGACCGCACGTCCGCCGAGATGGGCGCGTACTACGCCGAGCTCGCCGCGGCCTACCCCCTCATCTCGATCGAGGACCCGCTGGCCGAAGACGACTGGGAGGGCTGGGCCCAGCTCACCACCGAGCTCGGCTCAAAGCTGCAGCTCGTCGGCGACGACCTGTTCGTCACCAACCCGAAGCGCCTCGCCGACGGCATCGCAAAGCACGCCGGAAACTCGATCCTCGTGAAGGTCAACCAGATCGGCACGCTCACCGAGACCCTCGACGCGGTATCGCTCGCGCACCGCTCGGGCTACTCGGCGGTCATGTCGCACCGCTCGGGCGAGACCGAAGACACGACGATCGCCGACCTCGCGGTCGCGACCGACGCGGGTCAGATCAAGACGGGCGCGCCCGCCCGCAGCGAGCGGGTCGCCAAGTACAATCAGCTTCTGAGGATCGAAGAAGAGCTCGGTGAGGCCGCGGTGTACGCCGGCCGCACGGCGTTCCCTCGCTACACGGCGTGATCGCGTAGCTGACAGCGACGGGGGTGGCCGCGTGGCCACCCCCGCCGTGGTCTTCGAGGCAGGCGATGAGGAGGGTGATGAACGGCGATTCCGCCCGCACACCCCGCCGCCCCGCGAATCCGGCAGGCGCGAAGACGCCGCGAGGTCGCACGCCGGCTCAGTCCGAACCGAAAAAGCCCGAGCCGGCGAAGAAGCCCGATCCGAAGAAGCCCGCGTCACAGAAGCCCGGGCAGCCGAAGAAGCCCGAGCCCCCGAAGAAGCCCGCGTCGCGCACCGGCACTCCCCGCAAGTCCCCGAGCGATTCCACCCGCAAGGCCTCGAGCGATTCCGCGCGCGCGGGTTGGCTGAGGGGCATCCGATTCTCAGGTTTCTCGCTCATCATGATGGGCATACTGGTGCTCGCCGTCGTGGTGCTCGCGCCGTCTATCGCGGCGTTCGCACAACAACGGCAGCAGATCGCGGAGCTTCGCGCCGCCGTCTCCGCACAAGAGGAGGAGGTTGCGCGGCTTCGCGACGAGCGTGAGCGTTGGAACGACGAGACGTTCATCGTGACGCAGGCACGTGAACGGCTCTACTACGTGATGCCGGGCGAGGTGAGTTACCTCGTCATCGACGACCGGCCGGTTGGGACCGCGGCAGACGCCGCAGCCGAGGTCTCGGCTGAAGTGACCGAAACGAAGGGCGACTGGATGCGCACGCTGCTGGACTCCGTGATGACCGCGGGGCTCGCGCCTGCCGCGAAAGAATCGGGCGAGTGATGACGCGCCCGCCCTTCGCACCGGTCTCCGAGCGCGACCTGCGCATCGTCACCGCACAGCTCGGCCGACGCCCGCGCGACGTCGTCGGTATTCCCGCGCGCTGCGTGTGCGGCGCGCCCACGGTCGTCGCGACGGCCCCGCGACTGGCCGACGGCACCCCGTTCCCCACGTTCTACTACCTCTCGCACCCGGTGGCGACGGCCGCGATGTCGTTCCTCGAGGCGGCGCAGCTGATGGTCGAATGCACCGAGCTGCTCGCCGGTGACGCCGACCTGCGCATGGCCTACCGGCGGGCCCACGGCGACTTCCTCACCGATCGCAGCCTCTACGGCGACGTCACCGAGATCGCCGGAATCTCGGCAGGTGGCATGCCCACCCGGGTCAAGTGCCTGCACGCGCTCGCGGCGCACTCCCTCGCCGCGGGCCCGGGCGCGAACCCCATCGGCGACCTCGCGCTCGAGCGTTCGTCGTGGTCGCCCACCGTCTGCCAGTGCCCCGATTACGGGGTCGACGAGCCTTCCGAATCGGCGCTCGACGCGACATCCGAAGAGCTGAGCGGATGACCCGGCGCCAGGGTGCCCGCGCACTCGCCCGCACCGTGCGCGTCGCCGCAGCGGTCGCCGCGGTGGGCGCCGTCGTGTTCGCCGGTGCCGCGCCGGCACACGCCGACACCGTGCGCGACTACCAGTACTGGCTCGGCGACTACGGCTTCACGACGGCCTGGAACACGACGAAGGGCGAGGGCGTCACCGTCGCCGTCATCGACACGGGCGTGAACGGCAATGTCGCCGAACTGCGCGGCGTCGTCACCGGCGGCACGGATGTCTCGGGCCTCGGCACTCCCGACGGGCAGACCCCTGTCGGCGACCCGGCCGACAGCGCACACGGCACCATGGTGGCCTCGCTGCTCGCCGGGCGTGGAACCGGCGAGGGCAGTGGCGTCATCGGCGTTGCGCCCGAGGCCGAGATCCTGGCGGTCTCTGTAGCGTTCGGCCAGGACACCGGGGCCGAGAAGACCAACGACGAGCAGATCGCCGAGGGCGTGCGCTGGGCGGTCGACAACGGCGCAGACGTCATCAACATGTCGCTGACCCGCAACACCCGTGACTGGCCCGAGAGCTGGGACGACGCGTTCACCTACGCGTTCGAGAACGACGTCGTCGTGGTTGCGGCCGCCGGCAACCGCGGGAGCGGCACGAGCGAGGTCGGCGCCCCCGCGACGATTCCCGGCGTGCTCACGGTCGCGGGCGTCGACAAGGAGAAGAACGCGAGTTTCGACGCGAGCTCGCAGGGCATCACGATCGCCGTCGCGGCGCCGAGCGAAGACCTGGTGGGCGTGCAGCCCGATGGGCGGGTCGCGATCTGGAGCGGCACGAGCGGTGCGGCGCCGCTCGTGTCGGGGCTCGTCGCGCTTGTGCGCTCGGAGTATCCCGAACTCGACGCGGCGAACGTCATCGAACGGGTCATCAAGACGGCCGACCCGAAGGAGCCGAGCGCGCTGTACGGATTCGGGCTCATCGACCCCGTCGAGGCGCTCGAGGCCGACGTCGAGAGCGTCGACGAGAATCCGCTCGGCAGCCTGGCCGAGTGGATCACCCTGCACCGGCGTGCGACGAGTGAAACACCCGCCCCGTCGGCCGAGGAACCCGAGATCGTACCGATCGCCGACCCGCCGCTGCCCGAAGGGGACGCGACGAACACGCTGCTGCCGACTCCCTGGACGCTCGCCTATATCACGGTCCCGCTCTCGCTGGTCGCCGGATTTGGTACGATAGGAGCGCTGTTGGGCATCGGCGCCACTCGGCATCTCAGGCGGACTGTCCGCAATCGCGAACAGTGATCGCACGTTCAAGCAAACGAGGAGTCCATTTCACCGTGCCCAAGATTCTCATTGTCGGTGGCGGCTATGCCGGGTTCTACACTGCGTGGAAGCTCGAGAAGTGGCTGCGCGCGGGCGAGGCCGAGGTCACGATCGTCGACCCGCTCCCGTACATGACCTACCAGCCGTTCCTCCCCGAGGTGGCTGCAGGGTCGATCGAGCCGCGTCACTCGGTCGTCTCGCAGCGTCGTCACCTCAAGAAGACCACCGTCATCACCGCGAAGGTCACGCGCATCGACCACGCCTCGAAGGTCGCGACGATCACGCCTGAACTCGGTGAGCCGTGGGAGTTCGACTACGACGTGGTCGTGGTCACCGGCGGCGCCGTGTCGCGTACGTTCCCGATCCCGGGCATCGCCGACAATGCCATCGGGCTGAAGTCGATCGAAGAGGCCGTCGCCATCCGCGACCGCGTGCTCACCAACTTCGACAAGGCGGCGAACCTTCCTGCCGGCCCCGAGCGCGATCGACTGCTCACGTTCGTCGTCGTCGGCGGCGGCTTCGCGGGCATCGAGGTGTTCGCCGAGCTGCGCTCGTTCGCGAGCTCGCTGCTCGAGTTCTACCCCCAGCTCAGTTTCGACGACACGAGCTTCCACCTCATCGAGGCCATGGGCCGCATCATGCCCGAGGTTTCGCTGCCGACGAGCCACTGGGTCATCAAGCACCTCGCCCAGCGCGGCGCCGAGATCCACCTCGACACGCAGCTCACGAGCGCGGTCGACGGCAACATCGAGCTGTCGACGGGCGAGAGCTTCGCCTCCGACCTCATCGTCTGGACTGCAGGCGTCATGGCCAACCCGGCCATCGTGCGCTCGAGCGACCTCCCGGTCGAAGAGCGGGGCCGCATCCAGACGCGTGCCGACCTGCGTGTCGGCGATGAAGACGACTGGGTGGCCGACGCGTGGGCTGCCGGCGACATCGCCGCGGTTCCCGACCTCACGGGCGGCGGCGTGGGCGGCTACTGCGTGCCGAACGCACAGCATGCGGTGCGTCAGGGCAAGTTGCTCGCGAAGAACATCGTGGCGGTGCTGCGCGGCGAGGAGCCCAAGGAGTACTTCCACAAGAACCTCGGCGCGGTCGCGGGCCTCGGTGTCGGCTCGGGCGTGTTCCAGTCGGGCAACATCGCGCTGAAGGGGCTCATCGCCTGGTTCGCGCACCGCGGCTACCACGGTCTGGCCATGCCCAGCTGGGAGCGCAAGTTCCGGGTGTTCTGGGGCTGGTGGAACAACTTCTGGCTCGGCCGCGACATCGTGTCGCTCTCAGCGGTGCAGCAGCCGCGCGCCCAGTTCGAGGCGTTCGCCGCTCGGCCCAAGGTCGTCACCGACGCCGCACCGCAGGCGAAGGCCGCGCCCACGGCATCAGCCGCCAAGAAGGCCGATCCCAAGGCGTCGGCGGCCCTCGAGTCGAAGTCCGCGACGACCGAGACCAAGGCTGGCGGCTCGGCCGCCGCGAAGGTCGTCGCCGCCGAGCCGGTCGCCGCGAAGTAGTGTGGAACGCGGCGCCGCCATCGTGCGGCGCCGCGCTCCCGTAGCCCAATCGGCAGAGGCAGGCGACTTAAAATCGCCTCAGTCTGGGTTCGAATCCCAGCGGGAGCACCGACGAGGGGTGCCTCGCATGTCACTGCATGACGTCGAGGCGCCGAAGAATGAGTCCCTCGCGCAGCGCCCACGGTGACACCTCGAGCTCGCGCACGCCGAATGCCCGCATGGCCTCGGAGAGCACCACGGCGCCGGCGACGATCTGGAACGTGCGATCGGCGGTGATGCCGGGAAGTGCGGGTCGTGAGTCTGCTGGGATCTTCGCGAGCCGCGGAGTCCAATCGTCGAGCCCGCGGCGGGTGAGCACGTAGCGGTCGCTCGAACCGACGCCGTCGGCGACGTGGCCGGCGAGGCGGGCGAGCGAGCGGATCGTCTTCGACGATCCGACGACGTGGTCGGGTGAGGGAAGGTCGCGAAACGCCCCGACCTCGCCGGCGAGCAGTTGGCGTGCGTGCGCCCGCAGGCGGGCGACCTGGTCTTCGGTGGGCGGATCGTCGGGCAGGAACTCGACGGTCGAGCGACCCGCGCCGAGCGGCACCGAGCGCGCCACGTCGGGCACCTCGTCGACGCCCTGGGTGAGCTCGAGCGACCCGCCGCCGATGTCGAAGAGCAGGATGTTCTCGGCCGACCAGCCGTACCAGCGCCGAACGGCGAGGAAGGTCAGGTTGGCCTCGTCTTCGCCGGGAAGCACCTGCAGCTCGACGTCGGTCTCGCGCGCGACCCGCTCGAGCACGGCTTCACCGTTGGCGGCCTCGCGGATGGCCGAGGTCGCGAAGGGCAGGAACTCGTCGAGACCGGACTCGCGGGCGATCGCCGCCGCGTCGCCGACTGCTGAGATGATCGCCGCGACGCCCGCTTCACTG
This sequence comes from Agromyces neolithicus, assembly GCF_039529735.1. Classification (NCBI taxonomy): domain Bacteria; kingdom Bacillati; phylum Actinomycetota; class Actinomycetes; order Micrococcales; family Microbacteriaceae; genus Agromyces; species Agromyces neolithicus. Next base: position 41,338 of record NZ_BAAANJ010000021.1, on the reverse strand, counting down.
ATCGCCCCGTCGGGCTCGAGGTAGCGCATGAGGCGCAGCACCGACTTGTGCGACGACATCGGGATCGGCCGCGCGCCGCGATGGGCATCGACCACGAGGAGGTGCACGGTGTTGGAACCGACGTCGAGAACACCGAGGCGCATACTGCGAGCGTAGCCGTAATCGTGCATACTGTTCCGACTGGGACAATTGACCCACTTCAGCCGACGAAGGCGTCGAGAGGAGCACCGTGACCCGAATTCCCGCAGCCGAGCGCCGCGCGGCGCTGATCGACGCAGCGTTGCGTGTCGTCTCGCGGAACGGGCTCGCACAGGCCACGACCCGGGCGATCGTCGCCGAGGCGGGCATGTCGCTCGCGAGTTTCCACTACGCCTTCGACTCGCGCGACGAGCTCATCGACGAACTCATCACGACCGTGGTCAGTCGCGAACAACAGGCGGTACTGCCCGACCTGATCCCGGGGCAGACGCTGCACGAGATCCTCGAGGCCGGACTGCTGCGCTACTTCGAGCACCTGCGCGCCGACCCCGAGCACGAGCAGGCGATGCTCGAGCTCACGCAGTACGCGCTGCGGTCGCCCGACCGGCATCCGCTCGCCGCGGCCCAGTACGCGCGCTACACGGCGCTCGCGGCACACGCGCTCGAACTCGCAGCGAAGCACACGGGCGCGCGGTGGCGATCCCCGGTCGACCGGGTCGCCCGCGTGCTCGTCGCGTTCACCGATGGGCTCACGCTCACCTGGCTCGTCGATCGAGACGACGATGCCGCCCGAGCGGTCGCAACCGCGGCCGCCGACGCCCTCACGAGAATGGCCGACACCCGATGACGCGTGCCGCTCCACCCCTGACGGATGCCGCGACGAGCGCGCTCGCCGAACCGACGCGCCGAGTCGGCGCCGGCTGGATCGCCTCGTTCACGACGGTGTGGCTCGGCATCTGGATGGCGCAGCTGACCCCTGTGCAGCTGCTGCTGCCGGCGCAGATCGACGCGCAGCTGCACCCAGAGAACTGGGTCGACAGTGTCGTGGCATTCGGCGCGATCTCCGGCATCGCTGCGATCGCCACCATCATCGCCTACCCGCTCACCGGTGCCCTCTCCGACCGCACTACGTCGCGGTTCGGACGCCGCCGCCCGTGGATCGCGATCGGCGCGGCCGTCTTCGGCCTGTCGCTCATCATGCTCGGCCTCCAGACCGAGATCTGGGCCATCGGGGCGGCCTGGGTCGCGGCATCCGTCGGTTTCTGCATCATGACGGCCGCCCTCACCGCGACGATCTCCGACCAGGTCCCCGTGAACCAGCGCGGATTCGTGTCGGGCTGGATGTCGGCGCCGCAGGCCGTGGGCATCATCGTCGGGCTCGTGCTCGTGACCGAGCTCGTCAGCGATGCCTCGCTCGGGTACGTGATGCTCGCGGTGATACTGATCGTGCTCGCCGTTCCGTTCCTCTTCCGCGCCGACCAGCCGCTCGCGCCCAGCGAGCGCGAGCGGGTCACGGCCAGGAGCATCATCGCCGGCTTCTGGATCAGCCCGCGCAAGCACCCCGACTTCGGATGGACCCTGCTCAGCCGCGTGCTCGTCTCGGTCGGCAATGCGCTCGGCACGAGCCTGCTGCTGTACTTCCTGATGTTCCAGCTGAACGACGTGAACGCCGCCGACGACCTCATCGTGCTGACGCTCATCTACATGGTGTTCGTGATCCTCGCGTCGCTGCTGCTCGGAAGGCTCTCCGACCGCCTCGGCCGTCGCAAGGTGTTCGTGTTCGTCGCCTCGGCCCTGCAGGGCGTCGCCGCGCTGATGCTCGCACTCTTCCCCGACCTCACGGTCGCCATGGTCGCCGCGGGGCTGCTCGGCCTCGGCTACGGATGCTTCCTCTCGGTCGACCAGGCGCTCGCGACCCAGGTGCTGCCCGACGCCGCCTCGCGCGGCAAGGACCTCGGCATCATGAACATCGCCTCGGCCGTGCCACAGGCCGTCGCCCCGATGATCGGCGCCGCGGCGGTCGTGGCCTCGGGCTCGTTCGTGCTCGTGTTCCTGCTCGGGGCCGCGTTCTCGTTTGCCGGCGCCTTCGCCGTCGCCCGGGTCAGGAGCGTGCGCTGATGGCACTCGACCTGCGCATGCGCGGCATTCCGGCAGCGGATGCCGCGACCTGGACCTCACCCGAGACGTACTGGCCGGCCCTCACCGACGCGACCCGGCACCTCGACGCGCCCATCGGCGCGCTGCATCTCGGCGCGCTGCGCCACAACGCGCTCGACATGCTGCGCCGGGCGAACGGCATGCCCATCCGCGTCGCGTCGAAATCGCTGCGCGTGCGCGAGGTCATCGAGGCCCTGCTGCGCATGCCCGGTTACCGTGGTGTGCTCGCCTACACGCTGGCCGAGGCGCTGTGGCTCGCCGACACCGTCGACGACATCGTCGTGGGGTATCCCACGGCCGAGCTGGCGAGCATCCGCCGGCTCGCGACCGACGCCGCTCTCGCGCGCCGCATCACGCTCATGGTCGACTCGCCCGCGCAACTCGACCTCATCGACGGCGTGCTCGCACCCCGCAACCGCGAGCCCATCCGCGTCTGCATCGAGCTCGACGCATCGTGGGACGCCCCGCTGCTCGGCCACCTCGGCGTGCGCCGCTCGCCCGTGCACGACCCCGCCGACGCGGGCGCGCTCGCGGCCTACGTGGTCGCGCGACCCGGCTTCGAGCTCGTGGGCCTGATGTCGTACGAAGCGCAGATCGCCGGCGTCGTGAACCGGCCCGAGGGGCGCCCGGTCGACGGCGCGGTGAACCGCTGGATGCAGTCGCGCTCGATGCCCGAGCTCGTCGAACGCCGCGCCCGCGCGGTCGCCGCGGTGCGCGAGCACGCCGAGCTCGAGTTCGTCAACGGCGGCGGCACGGGCTCGCTCGAACGCACCTCGGCAGACCCCTCGATCACCGAGATCGCGGCGGGATCCGGCATCTTCGGCGGTCACCTGTTCGACGGCTACGAGCAGTTCACGCCCGCCCCCGCGGCGGCGTTCGCGCTCGACGTCGTGCGGCGCCCGGGTCCGGTGCACGCGACGGTGCTCGGCGGCGGATGGATCGCCTCGGGCCCGCCCGCGGCCGACCGGCTGCCCCGCATCGTGTGGCCCGAGGGCCTGCGCATGGAGCCGCGCGAGATGGCGGGCGAGGTGCAGACTCCGGTGTCGGGCAGCGCGGCGCGGCGGCTCGCTCCGGGCGATCGGGTGTGGTTCCGGCACACGAAATCCGGTGAGCTCGCCGAACACCTGAACGAGTTCGCGGTCGTCGACCGCAACGAGGTCATCGACACGGTCCCGACGTATCGGGGAGAAGGGAAGGCGTTCCTGTGACCGCGACTGGAGCGATGTGGCGCAACTGGGCTCGCACCGAGCGGGTGCGGCCGGTGCGGGTCGAACGTCCGCCGACCGCCGACGCGGTGCAGCGGGCCGTGGCCGCCGCCGCGGCATCCGGCCTTCGCATCAAGGCGGTCGGGTCGGGACACAGCTTCACTGGCATCGCTGTGGCGCCCGGCGTTCAACTCGACCTCACCGACCTCTCTGGAGTGATCGACGCAGATGTTGCGACCGGCCGGGTCACGCTCGCCGCCGGCACCCGGCTGCACCAGCTCCCCGGGCTGCTCGCGCCCTACGGCCTCGCGATGCCGAACATGGGCGACATCGACCGGCAGACGATCGCCGGCGCGACCTCGACCGGCACGCACGGCACGGGCCTCGGCTTCGGCGGGCTCGCGACGCAGATCGTGGCCGCGAAGCTCGTGACAGGCACCGGCGAGCTGTTGACGGTGAGCGAGACCGAGCGGCCCGAGCTGCTGCCCGCGGTGCGGCTCGGCCTCGGCGCCCTTGGTGTGCTCGTCGAGGTGACCCTGCAGCTCGTGCCGCGGTTCGTGCTGCACGCCGTCGAGCGGCCCGAGCCGCTCGCCGAGGTGCTGCGCGATTGGGAAGAGCGCGTGCGCGGCGCCGACCATTTCGAGTTCTACTGGCACCCGCACACCGACGTGGCGATGACGAAGACGAACACGAGGCTGCCCGGCGATGCGCCGCGCGAACCGCTCGGCCGAGTCGCCCGCTGGGTCGATGACGCTCTCATCGCGAACGGCGGGCTGTTCGCCCTCTGCGAGGTCGGTCGAATCGCACCCGCGGCGACACCGGCCTTTGCGCGAAGCGTCGAGAAGGTGCAGGGCAGCCGCGAGTTCACCGATTTCTCACCGTCGGTGTTCGTGACGAAACGCGCGGTGCGATTCCGCGAGATGGAGTATGCGGTACCGCTCGAGGCCGTGCCTGAGGCGTTCCGTGAGGTGCGGGCGCTCATCGAGCGCAAGGGGTGGAACATCAGCTTTCCGATCGAGGTCCGCGCCGCGGCATCCGACGACAACTGGCTCTCGACGGCGTTCGGGCGCGATAGCGGGTACATCGCCGTGCACCGCTACTTCCGTGAAGACCACCGCGAGTACTTCGCGGGCGTCGAGGCGATCATGCGCAGCTTCGGCGGCCGCCCGCACTGGGGAAAGCTGCACACCCAGACCGCCGAGTCGCTGCGCGAAGTGTATCCCCGCTTCGACGACTTCCTGCGCGTGCGCGACGAGCTCGACCCCGAGCGCCGGTTCGCGAACCCCTATCTCGAGCAGGTGCTCGGAGAGGTCGGCGACCAGCAGGGGCGGCCCGGAGCGTTCTCGGACACGGTCGACGCCTGAGCATTCCGGGGGTGCTTTTCCGCCACATTCGCTCGTGAATCGCGTCGATCTTGCGCGAAAGCACCCCGGGAACGTTCGGTGGTGGCACGCCGGCGGGGGTGGGGGGCTATGGAGTCCGCCGCCGCAGGGTGATCGAGCCGACCACGATCGATCCCACGATCCAGGCGGCGATCACGAGGATCTTCGACAGGATCCACTCGGCGTCCTCCGACCCGTCGGCCACGGCGGTGAGCGCGTCGATCGCGAAGGTGAGCGGCAGCCACTCGCTGATCGCCTCGAGCCCTTCGGGCAACTGGTCGGTCGGCAGGAAGATGCCGCCGAGCAGGATCTGCGGGAACACGAGCACCGGCATGAACTGCACGACCTGGAACTCGGTTCGGGCGAACGCGCTCGCGAGCAGTCCGAGCGCTGTGCCGAGGAGGGCGTCGGCCACCGCCACCGCGAAGAGCAGCCAGATCGAGCCCTCGATCTCGAGGCCGCAGACCCAGACCGCGAACGAGACCGCGATCGCGGTCTGGAAGACGGCGAGCAGCCCGAACGCCAGTGCGTAGCCGAGGATGAAGTCGCCCTTGCCCATCGGCATCGAGAAGAGGCGCTCGAGGGTGCCGCTGCGGCGCTCGCGCAGGGTCGCGATGCTCGTGACGAGGAACATCACGATGAACGGGAACAGCGCGATCATTGCCGGGCCGATCGTCGCGAAGACGTCGGTGTCGGTGAAGATCCACGCGACGAGGCCGATGAGCAGGCTCGGCACGATGAGCAGCAGCCCGACCGTGCGCGGATCGTGCCGGATCTGGGTGAGCACGCGGCCTGCGGTCGCGAAGGTGCGCACGAGGGTCATCGCGCCGCCTCACCCTCGGAGTCGGGATCGATCGATTCCGCCGTCTGTGCGAGCCGGGCGGTTTCGTCGGGCGGCCGCAGGTCGGGGGTGCCGCGATCGATGAGCCGCAGGAAGGCCGTCTCGACGTCGTCGGTGCCGGTGATCTCGAGCACGCCGCGCACACTGTCGTCGGCGAGCAGCTCGCCGTCGCGCATGAGTAGCAGCCGGTCGCAGCGTTTGGCCTCGTCCATGACGTGGCTCGAGACGAGCAGGGTGGCACCTTCGTCGGCGAGGGTTCTGAAGAGTCCCCAGAGCTCGACGCGCAGCACTGGGTCGAGGCCGACGGTCGGTTCATCGAGCACGAGCACCTCGGGGGTGCCGAGCAGGGCTGCGGCGAGCGAGACCCGACCGCGCTGGCCCCCCGAGAGCGAGCCGGCGAGCCGGTTCGCGACGGATCCCAGGTCGGTGCGTTCGATGACGCGATCGATATCGGATGCCCCGGCGCCGAGCACACGGCGGAAGTAGCCGAGGTTCTGGCGCACGGTGAGATCGTCGTACACGCTCGCCTGCTGGGTGACGTACGCCACCCGGCGGCGCAGCTCGGGTGAGCCGGCCGGAAGTCCGAGCACCTCGATGCGCCCCGACTGCACGACCTGCACGCCGACGATCGAGCGCATGAGGGTCGTCTTTCCGCTGCCGCTCGGGCCGAGCAGTCCCACGATGCGGCCCTTCGGCACGGCGAGGTTGAGGCCCTCGAGAACGGGGATCTTCGCGCGGCGCACATGCAGGTCTTCGACGATGATCGCGGCCCCGGTGCCCGCGGCGCCGGTCGCGGCATCCGCATTATTCATCATGTGCTGAATTCTTCGCCTCGGGCCCGATGCTGTCAAGGTCGACGGCGGTGCCCGGCAATTGCCCGGCGAGGTGCCATTGCACCGATGGTCCGACCCGGGCGACGAGTTCGTCGACCGGCAGCGATGCGACGGGGTCGAACTCGAGTACGTATCGGATCATGATCACGCCGACGAGCTGCGACGCGGCGAGCTCGGCACGCAGCTCGGCGTCGTCGCCCTCGAGCCGGGTCGCGATGCGATGCATGATCTCGCGGCGCAGGAACTCGCGCAGCATGCGTGAGACCGGGCCCTGGCCCATCGCCGAACGCAGAGCGGCGATGGCGGCGGGCCTCACGGCCGCCGAGTCCCACGCGTTCAGCACAGCGCGCACGAGCCGCTCGCCGAGGTGCTCGAGCGGACCGTCGAGCGCGGCCTGGAGTACCCGGTCGGGACGCAGTGGAACCTCGACGACCTCGGCGACCAGGCTCTGCTTGTCTGCGAAGTAGTGATGCACGAGTGCAGGGTCGACGCCCGCCCGCCGGGCGATCGCGCGCATCGAAGCGGCCTCGTAGCCGCGCTCACCGAACTCGTCGGTCGCGGCGACGAGGATGCGCGCCCGGGTGTCGCCGGGCTTCGCTCCGCGAGGCCGGCCAGGGCGCCGTGGCTGGTGGGGCCGCTCGGTCACAGGCTGAGCCTACGCCCGGAGGCCCCCACGGGGTTCCTTTGAGTCTCATGGGAACGACGGTCGGCGCAGGGAGGGCCTCGGTAGACTGGCCGCACCGCTGATCACGCTCGCATTCAGCCGCCCACTGCGCTAGGAGTCCGTGCCATGGAATGGCTCATCCCCGTCATCATCGTCGTCGCACTCGTGCTGATCATCGGCATCTACCTGTGGGCCACCTATAACTCGCTGGTCACGCTGAACGTGCGCGTCGACGAGGCGTGGAGCGACATCACGGTGCAGCTCAAGCGCCGTGCCGACCTGATTCCGAACCTCATCGAGGCGGTCAAGGGCTACGCGGCACACGAGAAGGCGGTCTTCGAGAACGTCACGAAGGCCCGTGCCGAGACGCTGTCGGCTCAGGGGCCTGCAGAGGCCGGTGCCGCCGAGAACCACATGCAGCAGGCACTGAAGTCGATCTTCGCCGTCGCAGAGGCCTACCCGCAGCTGCAGGCGAGCCAGAACTTCCTGCAACTGCAGGCCGAGCTCGTCGACACCGAAGACAAGATCCAGGCGTCGCGCCGGTTCTACAATGGCGGCGTGCGCGAGCTCAACACCAAGATCAAGGTGTTCCCGAACACGCTGTTCGTGCGTGGCCTCGGGTTCCACGAGCGCGACTTCTTCGAGGTCACCGAGCCGGCGGCCATCGCCGAGCCGCCGCGCGTGCAGTTTTGATGGGCGCCGTCAGGCACCCATCAAGGTCGAGTAGCGCCGCGCGAAGCGCGACGCGTATCGAGACCCCCAGGGGCATTTGATGTACCGCGCGATCGCCAAGAACAAACGCAACACCGTCTTCATCATCCTGTTCTTCCTCGCCATCATCGGCGGGCTCGGGTGGCTCGCGGCGTGGGTCTACCAAGACCTGACCATCGTCATCGTCACCGTCGTGATCGCGATCGCCTACGCGCTGTTCCAGTACTTCACCGCCGACCGGCAAGCGCTGTCGATGTCGGGTGCCGTCGAGCTGCACTCCAAGGCCGACCACCCCCGCCTCTGGCGCACCGTCGAGAACCTGTCGATCACGACCGGCACGCCGATGCCGCGGGTCTTCGTGATCTCCGACCCCGCTCCCAACGCGTTCGCCACCGGGCGTGACCCCGAGCACGCCGTGGTCGCGGCGACCACAGGGCTGCTCGAGATCATGGACGACGCCGAGCTCGAGGGCGTCATGGCGCACGAGCTCGGTCACGTGCGCAACTACGACATCCGGCTGTCGATGATCGTGTTCGGGCTCGTCGTGGCCGTCGGGTTCATCTCGGACATGCTCGTGCGCATGGCGTTCTTCGGCCGCGGCAACAACAACGGCAACCCGATCGTCATGATCTTCGGCCTCGTCGCGATGCTCATCGCGCCGCTCGTCGCGAGCCTCGTGCAACTCGCCGTCTCGCGGCAGCGCGAATATCTCGCCGATGCCACGGGTGCGATGACCACCCGTCATCCCGACGCGCTCGCCCGGGCGCTCGAGAAGCTCGAGACCTACGGCAGGCCCATGAAACGGCAGAACTCGTCGATGGCGCACCTGTGGATCGCCGACCCGCTGAAGCCCGGCGTGATCGACCGGCTGTTCGCGACGCACCCGCCGATCGCCGAGCGCGTCAAGCGCCTCGAGCAGATGGGCGGCGCGTTCTAGTACTCGCGTGAAGTCAGGCTGCCAGTTCGGCCGCGAGCGCGGGGGAGAGGTCGCCTCGGCCGACGACCGTGATGTCGTCGAGCCCCTGCCAGGCGGCGGCACGCCGCAGCACCGGTGCCAATCGGGCGGCGGTGTCTGAAGGCGCGGCGGGTTCGGTCCACGCCGACTGCACCCGCAGCACCCCGGCCTTGCGGTCGCTCTTGAGATCGACCCGCCCGACGACCCGGTCGTCGATGAGCACCGGCAGCGAGTAGTAGCCGAACTTGCGGTCGGCTTCGGGCGTGTAGATCTCGATGCGGTAGTGGAAGTCGAACAGGCGCTCGGCGCGCGGGCGGAACCAGACGACCGGGTCGAACGGGCTCAACACGGCGGCGGCCTCGATGCGCCGGGGTCGGCGCGCGTCGCGATGCAGCCATGTGGCGGTGGGCCGCTTGCCGGTCGTCCACCCCGGAACCTCGACGGCCAGCAGCACGCCCTCATCGACGAGTTCGGCGATGGCCCGCTTCACGCGCGTGCGCTTGAGCCGCCAGTAGTCGGCGAGGTCGGCCTCGGTCGCGATGCCCTGCGCGGCAGCCGCCAGCGACACGAGTGCGCGCACGGCGTCGGCCTCGGCCGGCGGCTCGCCCAGAAGCTCGGCGGGCAGGCCCTGCTCGGGCAGGGCGTAGACGCGCTCGAACCGGCGGCGTTCGATGCACACGACCTCGCCGGTGCGGAACATCCACTCAAGGGTGCGCTTGACGTCGGACCAACCCCACCAGGGGCCCTGCCGCACGTTGGCGTCGTGTTCGATCTCGCTCGCACGCATCGGGCCGTTGGCGGCGAGTTCGGAGCGCAGCCATGCCGCGAGGTCGCGATTCTCGGCGACCCAACCGCCCCAACTGCTGCCCATGCGCGCGAACTCGCGCCGGCGGAACTCGAAGAGGGGCCAGAGCTCGCGGGGGATGAACGCAGCCTCGTGCGCCCAGTACTCGACTGTGCGGCCGCGACGCCCACTCGTGAGCCGATCGAGCAACGCCCGGTCGTACTGCCCCACGCGGCTGAATGCCGGAAGGTAGTGGCTGCGCTCGAACACGTTGACCGAGTCGATCTGCAGCAGCCCGAGCCGGTCGACCACGCCGTTGAGCGCGCGGGTGCCCGCCGCCTCGGGCAGTGGGCGGGCGAACCCTTGCGCGGCGAGCGCGATGCGGCGGGCGAGGGCGGGAGAGACGGAGTCGACCATGGTGTGAACGACGTTAGCCCGATCCACCGACATACCGCCGCGCGCATACGCCGCGCCTAGACTGGACGAATGGCGGACTCGACGCATGGGGATCGACGGGCCGGGCGGATCGCCCGACGCCGAGCACGCCGGGTGAACCAGCAGTCAGCAGCACCGCCCGAGCCGCCGGCGCGGCGCGACGTGACCGACAGCATCCCCTACGGCGTGCGCCTCGCCTCGGCGTGGTCGTGGCGGCTGCTGCTCATCGGCGGTGTCGTCGCGGTGGTCATCTTCCTGATCATCCAGCTGCGCCTCATCGTCATCCCGGTCCTCGTCGCGGTGCTGCTCGGTGCGCTGCTGGTGCCGTTCTCGGCGTTCCTGCAGCGTCACGGCTGGCCCAAGTGGCTGAGCGTCACGGCGGCGATGCTCTCGGCGCTGGCGGTTGTGGGCGGGCTGCTCACGCTCGGCATCACGCAGATCGTGCGCGGCGCCGACGAACTGGCCGCGCAGTCGCTCGTGGCGTGGGACGAGTTCCGGGTGTGGCTGCTCGAAGGCCCCCTGCACATCACGGAACAGCAGCTCAACGACTTCGTCGACCAGATCATCACCTCGGTGCAACAAGACAGCGGCATCCTCGTCAGCGGCGCGCTCTCGCTCGGCTCCTCGCTCGGGCACTTCCTCGCGGGCATGCTGCTCGCGCTGTTCGCGACCCTGTTCATCCTCATCGACGGCCGCGGCATCTGGAACTGGATCGTCGGCATCTTCCCGCGCCGCGCACGCGCCGCCGTCGACGGCGCCGGCACCGCCGGCTGGGCGACGCTGCAGAACTTCGTGAAGGTGCAGATCCTCGTCGCGACGATCGACGCGATCGGCATCGGCCTCGGCGCATTCCTGCTCGGGGTGCCGCTCGCCGTGCCCATCGCGATCCTGGTGTTCCTCGGATCGTTCATTCCCATCGTCGGTGCCGTCGTGACGGGCGCGCTCGCCGTGTTCGTCGCGCTCGTCTACAACGGCTGGGTGATCGCGCTGATCATGCTCGGCATCGTGCTGCTCGTGCAGCAGGTCGAGGGCCACGTGCTGCAACCGCTCATCATGGGAACGGCCGTGAAGGTGCATCCGCTCGGCGTCGTCGTCGCCGTCGCGACCGGCTCGCTGCTCGCGGGAATCCCCGGTGCGCTGTTCGCCGTGCCCGTCGCGGCGGTGGTCAACGTGATGATCGTCTACGTGTCGCGCGGGTCGTGGAAGGACGAAGCGCCGCCACCGGCGACCCGCGCCAGGTCGCCGCTCTGGAGCACGGTGCCGCAGAAGCCCGGATTCCAACGAGGAGAATGAACGACGTGAGCACCACCATCGCGGGGCCGAGCCTCGCCGAGTTCGTCGCGGCCCGCACCGTCGTGGGCCGGGTCGCCCGGCAGACCCCCATGGAGTCGTCGCGCTTCCTCGGCCGCACCGTCGGGGTTCCGGTGTACCTCAAGTGCGAGAACCTGCAGCGCACCGGCTCCTACAAGCTGCGCGGCGCCTACAACCGGCTCTCGGCCCTGAACGACGACGAGCGCGCACGCGGGGTCGTGGCGGCCTCGGCCGGCAATCACGCCCAGGGCGTCGCCTACGCTGCGCGCGAGCTCGGCATCAGGGCCACGATCTTCATGCCCGTCGGCGTGGCGCTGCCCAAGCTCGAGGCCACCCGTGCGTACGGCGCAGAGGTCGTGCTGCACGGCGACTCGGTCGGCGAGACCCTGCAGGCGGCCGCCGCATTCGCCGCCGATACCGGCGCAGTGCTCATCCCACCGTTCGACCACCACGACATCATCGCCGGCCAGGGCACGCTCGGACTCGAGATCCTCGAGCAGGCACCCGACGCGACGACGATCGTCGTGCCCATCGGCGGCGGCGGGCTCGCGGCCGGAATCGCGAGCGCGGTCAAACAGCGCGCCTCCGAGCTCGGTCGCGCCGTTCGGGTCGTCGGGGTGCAGGCCGAGAACGCCGCCCCCTACGTCGCCTCGCTGGCCGCCGGGGCACCGGTGCAGGTGCCGGTCGTGCCGACGATCGCCGACGGCATCGCGGTGTACCGGCCGGGCGAGCTCAACTTCGCCGTCATCCGCGATGCGGTCGACGAGGTCGTCACCGTGAGTGAAGACGACATCGCCCGCGCGCTGCTCGTGCTGCTCGAACGCGCCAAGCTCGTCGTCGAGCCGGCCGGCGCCGTCGCGGTGGCGGCGCTCATGACCGGGGCGGTGCAGTGCGACGGCCCGGTCGTCGCCGTGCTCTCGGGCGGCAACATCGACCCACTGCTGATGCAGCGGGTGATCGCGCACGGCCTCGCCGCCTCAGACCGCTACCTGTCGCTCAGCATCGGCCTGCCCGACAAGCCCGGACAGCTCGCACGCATCGCCGAGCTGCTGGCCGAGGCCAACGCCAATGTCATCGAGGTGCTGCACACGCGGCACGGCTCGAAGCTGCAGATCAGCGAGGTCGAGCTCAAGCTCTCGGTCGAGATCCGCGGGCCCGAACACCGCGATGAGGTCATCGAGGTGCTGCGCCGGGCAGGGTACGACCCCGTCATCCACGAGGAATGAACGAAGAGCGGATGCCCCGGGGCATCCGCTCTTCGTTTCGATCGGTTCTGCGAACCGGGCTGCGCCTGTTCGGCAGCCGGCCTACTGGCCGCCCCAGGTCTCGACCCCGATGACCTCGACGGCGATCTCACGGCCGTTGGGCGCGGTGTAGCTGGTCTTGTCGCCGACCTTCAGCCCCATGATGGCGGCTCCGAGCGGGCTGCGCTCGCTCCACACGTCGAGTTCGGAGTCGCCTGCGATCTCGCGGCTGCCGATGAGGAAGGTCTCTTCGTCACCGGCGATGACGGCCGTGATGACGGTGCCCGACTCGACGACGCCCGACGACTCGGGGGCGTCGCCCACCTCGGCCGTGCGCAGCAGCTCTTTCAGCTGACGGATGCGGGCCTCCTGCTTGCCCTGCTCGTCTTTGGCGGCGTGATAGCCGCCGTTCTCTTTGAGGTCGCCCTCTTCACGCGCGGCCTCGATTCGCTTCGCGATCTCTTCGCGGCCGTGGGTGGAGAGGTGCTCGAGTTCCGCCGCGAGGCGGTCGTGGGCCTCCTGGGTGAGCCAGGTGACGGTGGCGTCCTGCGCCATGATGCACACTCCCGTGGATGAATCTCGACGTCTCGTGGAGACGCTGGAGAGACACGTGTCTTGAAAGACTGGTATAGACGTGTCGCCCCGGCGTGTGCCGGAGCGAATCATTAATACTAGGTGAGCCAGCAGCGGTAAATCAAGCCGGTGTTCGCCTCCTGCGCGACTCGCACGGTCTCGGTGAGGCTGCGGATGTGCAGCGTCGACGCGGGGACCTCGATGACCTTCCACCCGACGACCGTGAAGTCTTCATTGAGGGCCTGCACGATGCAGGCGGTGTCGTTGCCGGGGGGCACCGAGAGGTTCCAGCTGACCTCGACGGCGCGCTCGTCGTTGATGAGGCGATGCCCCGTGTCGGTGACCTCGACCTGCGGCTTCTGGCCGTCGAGGCCGGCCCAGACGACCCACGCGACGAGCACGATCGCGGCGAACACGCCGCCGGCGATGAGTAGCAGGCGATCGCGGGTGCGGTGGGCGCGTGTGCGCCCGTAACGGGCGGCGATCACGTCGCTCTCGGGCACGGTCACCGCAGCCTCCTTCATGTCGAATCGTCTAGGCTTGAATCCAGCCTAACCGCCCGAGAAGGCCCGAATCCGCTGTGAAAGAGAGTCCGATGCTCCTCGTGTCCGCAGTGGCCGCCACCGACGAGGAATTCGACCCGAACACGGTCACCCCGGGCATCTGGGGTTTCGTGCTCACGTTCCTCGTGATGGTGGTCGTGGTGCTGCTCATCCTCGACATGACGCGGCGCATGCGCCGGGTCAACATGCGCGCCCAGGTGCAGGCGCAGCTCGCCGCCGAGGCCGAGGCTGCAGCCCGTGACGCCGAGCTCGCCGAGGCCGATGGCCAGGCGATCGATGCCGGCACCGAAGCGCCGCCGACCGATGGATCAGAGCCCACCGATGCCGCTGGCGAGGCGCCCGACGACGACGAGCAGCGCCCCTGAGGGGCATCCGCTCACTGAACAGCTCTGCCGCTCACTTCGCCGCCACTCAGCCCGCGTGGTAGGCGGGCGCCATGGCGATGATGAGCGTCGCGGTCCAGTGGCACATGAACGCGAGCACCGTGCAGGTGTGGAAGATCTCGTGGAACCCGAACACCCCCGGCCACGGGTTCGGCTTCTTGATGCCGTAGACGATCGCGCCGGCCGTGTAGAGCAGGCCGCCGACGATGACGAGCACCATCATGGCGACGCTCGCCGCGAGCAGGTCGCCGATGTACATGACCGCAGCCCAGCCGAGCAGCAGGTAGATGGGCACGTAGAGCCAGCGGGGCGCGGTGATCCAGAACACGCGGAAGCCGATGCCGATGAGCGCGCCGCCCCACACGATCGCGAGCAGCAGCCACCCCTTGTCGGGCGGCAGCGCGAGGATCGCGAGCGGCGTATAGGTGCCCGCGATCAGCAGGAAGATGTTGGCGTGATCGATGCGCTTGAGCACGACCTTGGTCTTCGGCTTCCAGTTGAAGCGGTGGTAGAGCGCCGAGTTGCCGAACAGCAGCATCGAGGTGAGCGTGAAGACCGCGCTCGCCCACTTGGCCCACGGGCCGTCGGCGAGCACGATGAGCACCACGCCTGCGGCGATCGTCACCGGGAACGTGCCCGCGTGGATCCACCCGCGCCAGGTGGGCTTGACGTCGTCGGCGTGACTCAGCGAGTCGTCGAGCAGGGGGATGTTCGGCAGGTCGTGGCCGTGATCGGAGCGTGCGACCGACCTGTCGGCGAGATCGTCGGGTGCGACGGGCTGTGACAGCCCGGAGCCGACGTCGACGGGCTCACGGCGGCGCTCACGGTTCATCTTCACAGCGTAGAGCCTCGCCGGTCATGGTCTGCTGTGAGTCGACGGACGACGTTGGGGGTAGCGTAGTGCCGTGCAGAAGAGCGATGAGCCACTCGGTCGTGGCATCCTCTACCGCCTCTACCAGAACCGACTCCGTCGCGGGCTCGATCCGGCATCGTTGCCGCGCCATGTCGCGATGATCATCGACGGCAATCGCAGGTGGGCGAAGCAGCTCGGCTACGACACCGCGGCGCACGGCCACCGCGCCGGCGCCGCCAAGATGCGCGAGTTCCTCGAGTGGTGCGACGACCTCGGCATCAAGGTCGTGACGCTCTACCTGCTCTCGAGCGACAACCTCGGCAACCGACCGAGCGACGAGCTCGCCGATCTCATCGAGATCATCGCCGAACTGGCCGAAGAGCTCTCGCACTATCGCGACTGGCGAGTGCAGCACGTCGGGTCCGACGCGGGGCTGCCCGAGCCGCTCGTGGCCGCCCTCGACGCGGCCGAGCATCGCACCGTCGGCAAGCGCGGCCTGCACGTGAACCTCGCGGTCGGCTACGGCGGGCGAAAAGAGATCACCGATGCCATGCGCTCGATCGTGGCCGCCCACCACGCCGAGGGCCGCAGCCTCGAAGACCTCGCCGAGCGTCTCACGCCCGACCTCATCGGCGAGCACCTCTACACGGGCGGCCAGCCCGACCCCGACCTCGTCATCCGCACGTCGGGCGAACAGCGGCTCAGCGATTTCATGCTGTGGCAGGCCGCGCACAGCGAGTTCTACTTCGTCGAGGCGCTCGGTCCCGACCTGCGCCAGGTCGATTTCCTTCGGGCGTTGCGCGACTACGCCAAGCGCCATCGTCGCTTCGGCGGGTAATGGAGCGCAACGTTCTGCCAAGATGTTCGACGGAAGGGGGCACTGACACGTGACCACCATCGACGAGTACATCACCGCGTTCTCAGAAGAGCCGGGCTACCTCGACTACGGCCGCTTCGGGCCGCTCTCGACGGCCGCCGCCGAAGAGTCGCTCGCGTTCACGCAGGTGCTGCAGCGCGCCAGGCACGGCAGTCTCGACGTGTTCGCCGAGCAGGACGCGCGGGTCCGCGCAGCGGCATCCGAGGTCACCGGGTTCCCGGCCGACCGCATCGTGTTCCAGCCGAACACGACGCAAGGACTCATGCACACCATGTTCGGGCTCACGGGAGGCGTGCTGCTCTCGGCCGAAGAGTTCCCGAGCCTGCCGATCTCGGCCGTGCGTGCCCGAGAGGCACTGCACACCGTGCAACCGGTCTGGCTCGAGACCGACCACGGCAAAGTCACGCCCGGGCAGATCCGCGAGCAGCTCGAGCAGAACGTCGCCGCCGTCGCGGTGAGCCTCGTCGACTCGCGCACCGGCTACCTCTGCGACATCGAGGGCATCCGGCAGGTCATCGGCGACCGGCTGCTCATCGTCGACGCGATCCAGGGCTTCGGTGTCGTCGACGCACCCTGGGAGGCCGCCGACGTGGTGCTGAGCGGGGGGCAGAAGTGGTGTCGTGCCGGGTGGGGCACCGGCATCATGGCGTTGTCCGAGCGGGCGCTCGAGCAACTCACGCCGGTGTTCTCGGGCTTCAGCGCAACCGAAGAAGTCGAACCGTGGGGCCATGTGCCGCCGCCCGCTCCCGACGCTCGGGCGTATCGGGTGTCGAATCCCGACCCGATCGCCCAGGCGCGTCTCGCGGCGAGCCTCGAAGAGATCGCAGGCGTCGGCGTGCCCGCGATCAACGCCGCGGTCGCGGGGCGCGTGAGCCGTGCGATCGAACTCGCCGACGAGTACGCGGTCGCGGTCGTCTCATCTCGCGATGAGCAGGAGCGCGCCGGCATCGTCGTGCTCGAGCCACCCGCCGAGCAGGTCACGCTGCTCACGGCTTCGCTGCACAACCACGGGGTGACCGCGAGCACGCGCCTGGGGCAGGTGCGACTCTCGATCCACGCCGCCACCTCCGACGAGACGTTCGAGATGCTGCGTGCCGCATTCGTTTCGTACAGCACGGCCGCCTCGTACTGAGCCGGGCGCGGCATGCGCTCGCTCGCGATTCGTTGCGTCGCGGGCAGGCGAATCGCGCAATCCCTGCTCAGACGTGAACGACAGGTGACGTTTCGCGTGTCGCTGACGCAGATGTCGTAGGCGCGTCGTAGCGTCTGAGACATCAGGCAAGGTGCCTGAACGAGTCGGCTCGTGAACCGCTCGTAGGAGGATTCGCCGGCCGGCGCGAGAGCCGAGCAGATGCTCGGGGCGGGAGCGGTCGTGGCGTCACTCGAGACCTCCAAATCCGACGGTAGAGGCGCGGGGCGCCGCAAGGCACAGCCCGACACCTCGACGCCCGTGCGCAACGCACAGGCCGAGCGCACGTACGTGCTCGACACCTCGGTGCTCCTGTCCGATCCGCGGGCGCTGTTCCGATTCGCCGAGCACGCGGTGGTGCTGCCCGTGGTGGTCATCACCGAGCTCGAGTCGAAGCGCAACGATCCCGAGATCGGGTACTTCGCACGGCAGTCCCTGCGCATCCTCGACGAGATGCGCGTCGAGCACGAGCGACTCGACTTCCCGATCCCGGTGGGCGACGGCGGATCGCTGCGGGTCGAGCTCAATCACTCGAGCCCGTCGGTGCTGCCGAGCGGGCTGCAGCTCGGCGACAACGACTCGCGCATCCTCGCGTGCGCCGCGAACCTCGCCAACGACGGCGTCGCCGTCACCGTCGTCTCGAAAGACCTTCCGCTTCGCGTGAAGGCCGCCTCGATCGGCCTCGACGCGCAGGAGTACCGCGCCGAACTCGCCCTCGACTCGGGATGGAGCGGCATGGCCGAGCTGTCGCTCGGATCGAACGACATGGCCAAGCTCTACGAGCACGAGGCGATGACGACGCCCGAGGTGGAGGGCATGCCCGTGAACACCGGGCTGGTCATCCACTCCGATCGCGGCTCGGCGCTCGGCCGCGTCGTGGGTGAGCGCGAGGTCAAGCTCGTGCGCGGCGACCGCGACGTGTTCGGCGTGCACGGGCGCTCGGCCGAGCAGCGGCTCGCGATCGATCTGCTGCTCGACCCCGAGGTCGGCATCCTGTCGCTCGGCGGCCGTGCGGGCACCGGCAAGTCGGCCCTCGCGTTGTGCGCGGGCCTCGAGATGGTGCTCGAACGCCAACAGCACAAGAAGATCATGGTGTTCCGGCCTCTGTACGCGGTCGGCGGCCAAGAGCTCGGCTACCTGCCCGGCGACCAGGGCGAGAAGATGAACCCGTGGGGCCAGGCGGTGTTCGACACGCTCGGGTCGGTCGTGAGCGACAACGTGCTCGACGAGGTCGTCGACCGCGGCATCCTCGAGGTGCTGCCGCTCACCCACATCCGCGGCCGCTCGCTGCACGACGCGTTCGTGATCGTCGACGAGGCGCAGTCGCTCGAGCGCAACGTGCTGCTCACCGTGCTCAGCCGCATCGGTCAGAACTCGCGTGTCGTGCTCACCCACGACGTCGCGCAGCGCGACAACCTGCGCGTCGGCCGCCACGACGGCATCGCGTCGGTCATCGAGACACTCAAGGGGCATCCGCTCTTCGCGCACATCACGCTCACGCGCAGCGAGCGCTCGGCGATCGCCGCGCTCGTCAGCGAGATGCTCGACGGGGCCGAGCTGACCTGATTTCGAGTGCGCTCACGACCTTTTTCCGGGTGACGGCCATTCGCAGGAGCACGTCACCCGGAAAAAGGTCGTAGCGCGGCGCGGCACCGCCTGGAGTCGGCAGCACCTGTCATACGGTCTCGGAGTCGGTGTGCCAGACCGACTCGTGCCGTCGGTGGGCGTCGGTCAGGCTGTCGGTTCGGTAATGGCGATCGTAGAAATCCTCGTCGAGATGGGCGACCTGCACGGCGACGAGCGAGTGGAAGGATCCGATGCCGACCGGGAAGCGACCGTAGCGACGCCACACATATTCGGCGAAGGCGATCGTCGCCTCGCGTCCAGCGGCGCTCACGGCTGGAACGCCCTCGGCGAACCCCGCGGCGTCACTCCACCGGCCGTCGACCGCGCCGGCGCGGAACGAACCTCGGTCACCCAGCTTGTGCTCCGCGACCGCGTCGACGGCTGCAGCCATCGACGGGAAGTACGGGGGACGGTGGGCGCGGAGCACAGTGCGTCCGCCGACCTCGAGCCCGATCGGCATGCGCATCGTGATGTCTCGCCGTTGTGCCTTGAGGGCCCAGCGTGCGGGGGCAGGGACGCCGAAGAGCTTGGTGAGCGGAACCTTCTGCATCGTGAAGCCGAGCTCGTCGAACCAGGTGCGCCCAGGACCGGCGAAGTCAGCAAGCGCGTAGTGAGAGAAGGCGCCGAGCCCCATCACCTCGGCCGCGAGCGAGAGGTTCTGCACCATCGCGCCGATCTCGACGGCGCCCATCTCTGCGATGACCCGCTCCCCGGCTGAGAGCGACATCGTGCGCCCGCGCCGCGGGTCGGCGTCGAGATGACCGCGGCGGCGGCTGAGCAGCGGCCCGAGCCCCGCCGGGAGGAACCCGTGGCGATCGTCGAGCACGACGGCTCGCGAACGCTCGCTCATG
Source organism: Agromyces neolithicus (assembly GCF_039529735.1). Lineage (NCBI taxonomy): Bacteria > Bacillati > Actinomycetota > Actinomycetes > Micrococcales > Microbacteriaceae > Agromyces > Agromyces neolithicus. The sequence continues at coordinate 21,922 of NZ_BAAANJ010000021.1, read as the reverse complement.
AGCTCGAGCAACACGTTGATGAGCAGGAACCCGCTCTCGACGACCGGGAGGAACGTCGTCGTGCCGGGCGCAGACACCGACCAGCGGTTCGGCGGAATTCCGTGCGGAAACTCGGTGGAAGGGTTCGACCGACCCTCGCTTACTCGGATCCGCGTCGCCCGCCACGCTTGGAGGTAGTCACCGTCGTTCGCGAGAGCGACCGCGTGCCGGGCCGTCGCCGAGTCGAGGTCACCGGGCCGCGGCATCATGCTGACCCCGGAGTCGTCGATCACGAAGAGCGTCGCCATGTGCGCGGCGTCGGCGCTCGGGATCGTGCGTCCGGCGATGTTGGCGAGCATGTTGCCGCCGGATTCTTCTCGCCAATCCCAGTCTGCGAGGATGCCACCGGTCAGCCCTGCCGCGGCGAACGCGAGACGAGCGGTCTCCTCTTCGCTGAGGGGCGAGGGTGGATTGCTGCCGGAATACGCGAGCGGACCACCGGTCAAGGCGAGGCCGCGCGCGAATCGTCGAGATCGGCGGTTGCGGAGGGCGTCGAACAGGGCACCGTCGCGCAGGTCGCCCACTGTCGAGATCATGATCATCTCCTTGCAGATAGTGCTACTATCTATTACAGATACTCGCACTATCTATCTTTGTCAAGGGAGAATGCAGCGTGCGCATGTCTGAACTCTCGACCGTCACCGGCGTGCCGGTTCCGACGCTGAAGTACTACCTCCGCGAGGGGCTCTTGCATGCCGGGCACCGGCAGGCGCCGAACCAGGCCCAGTACGACGACAGCCACGTGGCGCGCGTGCGGCTGCTGCGGGTGCTGCGCGAGGTCGGTGGAGTGCCGGTGGCTCGCCTGCGCGAACTCGTGGCCGCGGTCGACGGGGTGACGACGGAGAATATTGATGCGATGCGCGCAGCGGCGTACGCGCTTTCGCCAGTACCGCCGCGCGCCGGCCCCGATCGACAGCGCGCTCGCGAGATCGCGACCGCCGTCATCGAAGCCGCAGGGTGGGCGAGGGTCTCAGACGACGCTCCGGATCGCGAGAATCTCGCCGCGGCGATCGAGGTGATCGTCGGGTTCGGCACTCATGAAGACCGTCTGTCGATCATCGACGAGTACGCGCGGGTCGCCGACGCCGTTGCGCGCTTCGAGGTCGCCGATCTCGACGCCGCTGCCCCACGCGACGCATTGCTCGCACAACTGGTCGTCGGCCAGGTGGTGTTCGGGGAAATGCTCGCCTCGCTTCGCCGCCTGGCAGAGGAGCACCACTCAGCAGTGCGATTCGAAACGGAATGAGACGCCTCCAGGGGCGCACATTCCGGACGGCGCTGCTCGTCGGGAGGACGATCGCGGGTTCGTAGGACGACTGAGTCGCCAACCGTCCTACGAACCGCTCGATGTCCTACGAACCCCGCAGGTGTCGAGGGTGCGGCATTGGGTGCGCGGGCTACGCCTTCGGCGGCCGCGTCATCGAGAGCAGGTCGAGGGCGCTGTCGAGTTGCGCCTCGGTGAGCTCGCCGCGCTCGACGAAGCCGAGAGCGACGACGGCCTCGCGCACGGTGATGCCCTCGGCGACCGAGTGCTTCGCGATCTTGGCGGCAGCCTCGTAGCCGATGAGCTTGTTCAGCGGGGTCACGATCGACGGCGACATGCCGGCGAGCGCCGTCGTGCGCTCGACGTTGGCCTCGAGGCCGTCGACGGTCTTGTCGGCGAGCACGCGCACGGCGTTCGAGAGCAGGCGGATCGACTCGAGCAGCGCGGTGCCCATGACGGGAATCTGCACATTGAGTTCGAAGGCACCGGATGCCCCGCCCCATGCGATCGTCGCGTCGTTGCCGATGACGCGTGCGCAGACCATGAGCACGGCTTCGGGCACGACCGGGTTGACCTTGCCGGGCATGATCGACGACCCGGGCTGCAGGTCGGGGATCTGCAGTTCTCCGAGCCCGGTGTTGGGGCCCGAGCCCATCCAGCGGATGTCGTTCGCGATCTTGGTGAGGCTCACCGCGATGGTGCGCAGCGCGCTCGACGCATCGACGAGGCCGTCGCGGTTGGCCTGCGCCTCGAAGTGGTCGACCGCTTCGGTGATGGGCAGTTCGGTGTCGCGCTGCAGCAGTTCGATGACGAGTTGGGGGAAGCCCGCCGGGGTGTTGATGCCGGTTCCGACGGCGGTGCCGCCGAGTGGAACTTCGGCGACGCGGGGGAGCGCCGAGCGCACCCGCTCGATGCCGAGGCGCACCTGGCGGGCGTAGCCGCCGAACTCTTGACCGAGTGTGACGGGGGTCGCGTCCATGAGGTGGGTGCGTCCGGCCTTGACGACGTCGGCCCACAGTTCGGCCTTGGCCTCGAGGGCGACGGCGAGGTGGTCGAGCGCTGGGATGAGCTCGTCGATGAGCGCGGCCGTGACGGCGATGTGCACCGAGGTCGGGAACACGTCGTTCGACGACTGCGAGGCGTTGACGTGGTCGTTGGGGTGCACGGCGCTGCCGAGCTTGGTGGTGGCGATGGTCGCCAGCACCTCGTTCATGTTCATGTTCGACGACGTGCCCGAACCGGTCTGGTAGACGTCGACGGGGAAGTGCTCGGTGAAGTCGTGCTGACCCGCGATGACCTCGTCGGCGGCCGCTTCGATGGCGCGGGCGATGTCGGCGTCGAGCACACCGAGCTGGGCGTTGGCCTGCGCGGCGGCCTTCTTGATGCGGGCGAGTGCTTGGATCTGCTGGGGCTCGAGCCCCGAGCCCGAGATCGGGAAGTTCTCGACCGCGCGCTGCGTCTGCGCCCGGTAGAGCGCCGATGCGGGGACCCGCACCTCGCCCATCGTGTCGTGTTCGATGCGATAGTCGTCGGCGTTGTCCACCACGGTGTGATTCCCTTTCGATGTGCGTGGCCGGATGCTCCGGCCGAGGCCCGCTCGCGCGGCGATCGTCGGTCAGACGTTGCCGACGACGATGTCGGTCTCGACACGACCCTCGAAGAGTCGGTAGTTCGCGCCGACGATAGCCAGCGTACCCGCTGCGATCGCGTCGCTGATCATCTCTGACGACTCGACGATCTCGGTGACGGTGTTGCGCAGGTGCTCGCGCCCGACGAAGCCGACGTCGACGTGATCGGGTTCGATGGGGCCGTCGGCCGCGCCGCCCGCGACCTTGCGCACCGCGGGCACGATCTTCTCGACGAGGCCCGCGATGTGCACCGGCAACGGCGTGGCGTCGGCGAGCTGCGAGTCGACGGCGGCGCGCACCGCACCGCACCCGTCGTGGGCGAGCACGATGATGAGCGGCACGTGCAACAGCCCGACGGCGTACTCGAGCGAGCCGAGCGCAGAGGGGGTCACGACCTGCCCGGCGTTGCGCACGACGAAGGCGTCGCCGAGGCCGACGTCGAAGATGATCTCGGCGGCGAGGCGCGAGTCGCTGCACCCGAAGATCGTCACGAGCGGGCGCTGCGTGTGGGCGAGCGAGGTGCGACGCTCGACGTCTTGACGGGGGTGCAGGGGCTTGCCCGCGACGAAACGGTCGTTGCCGCGGCGCAACTCACGCCACGTCGCAGCCGGGGTCTCTGGGCGTTCGATCGGCTGCACGGTCACGTGTTCTGCTTTCAGTTCTGCGCCTCGATGGTCGGCGTGAGCGCCGACGCGAGCGTCGTGAATTCATCTTGGGTGGCGGTGCCGAGCAGAACGAAGGTGGTGCCGCCCGCCTCGGTCGTGAGAGCGTAGCGCGCATTGCCGACGTCGTCGCTCGACTCGCGGTTGTCGTACACCGTGTACTCGATGCCGTCGATCGTGGTGGTGCCGGTCGCGAGCGTGCGTGAGAGCAGCCCGGCGACCCACGTGGGGTTCGCCTCGACACCCTGGTAGACGCCGATGTACTCGTCGCTGGGCGTGAGGTAGCCGACGTACCACGCAGTGACGCCGTCGGTCTCGCTCGTACGGATCTCGGCGGCGTTCGCGCGCCAATCCTCGGGCAGCTCGGGGACCGCGAGCGGGTCGTCGATGGCGATCTGCGCCTGCTGCGCGACGGCTGCCACGTCGATGTCGCGTTCGATGGGGGCATCGCTGCGCGGCACGATCAGCACGATGACGAGCACCACGAGCAGGCTCGCACCGAGCGCGAGCACGAGGTTCTTCGTGGTCTGGCGCTGCCGGTGGTTGCGCGAGTTCTCGGCCTTGCGGGCCGCTGCCTCTTCGGGAGTTTCGGGGCGACCGAGCTCGGCGACGACTCGAGGGGGGCGCTGCGCCATCAGCGCCCGCCGCCGTCGGTCGCCTGACGGGATGCCGCGCCCGCGCGTGCGGCATCGAGCCGCGCCTTCGCGCCGATGAGCCACTCTTCGCAGCGGGCGGCGAGGGCCTCACCGCGCTCCCACAGCGCGAGCGACTGCTCGAGGGTGGCCGACCCCTGCTCGAGCTCGCCGACCACGCGCACGAGCTCGTCTCGTGCCTGCTCGTAGCTCAGCTCGGCGATATCGCTGGTGGGGGGCATGAGTGCCATTCTATTCGGCGCTGCCGACAGCGTCGTGCGCGGCACCTGCGGACTCGGCCGCGATCGCGCCGTCGGCGAGCGCGAGCGTGAAGCGGGTGCCCTCGGGCGCCTGGCCGGCCGCACGCAGCACGTGCCCGTCGGGCAGTTGGGCGATCGCGTAGCCCCGGTCGAGCGTCGCCTGAGGCGACAGCGCGCGCAGGTGCCCGCGCAACTCGGCGACGCGGGAGTCGGCGCGTTCGAGCGAACGCTCGACGAGTTCGGCGCCGCGGGCGACCCAGCGGGTGAGCTCTTCGGCTCGACGGTCGACGATCCACGAGCTGTCGGCGAGGGCCGGCCGTGAGCGCAGGTGGCCGATTCGGTCGATCTCGTGGGCGAGCTGGTGCTGCAGCCGCATCGTGAGCCGGGCGCGCGCCTGGCCGACGCGCACGAGCTCTTCGCCCACGTCGGGCACGACCCGCTTGGCCGCATCGGTAGGGGTCGAGGCGCGCAGGTCGGCGACCTCGTCGAGTAGCGGCCGGTCGGCCTCGTGGCCGATCGCCGAGACGACGGGTGTCGACGCCGCGGCGACCGCGCGCACGAGTCGCTCGTCGCTGAAGCCGAGCAGGTTCTGGAAGTCGCCGCCGCCGCGGGCGATGATGATGACCTCGACCTCGGGGTCGGCGTCGAGCCGGGCGAGCGCGGCGACCACCTCGGGCACCGTTCGGTCGCCCTGCACGGCTGCGTGCGCGACGCGGAACTCGACCGACGGCCAGCGCAAGCGTGCGTTGCGCAGCACGTCGTGCTCGGCGTCGCTGTCTTTGCCGGTGATGAGGCCGACGACGCCGGGCAGGAACGGCAGCTTCTGTTTGCGTGCCGGGTCGAACAGCCCCTCGGCGGCGAGCTGGGTGCGCAGCCGCTCGAGGCGCTCGAGCAGGTCGCCGATGCCGACGTGCTTGAGCTCGTAGACCTGCATCGAGAGCGAGCCGCCCTTGACCCACCAGTTGACCTTCACGAGTGCGACGACCCGGTCGCCCTGCTTGAACTGCTCGGTGAAGCGCGCACGCACCGACGACCACACCTGGAACGACACCGTCGCGTCGACGTCGAGGTCTTTGAGCTTGCCGTAGACGTTGCCGCCCGAGACACCCCACTGGGTGATCTCGCCCTCGACCCACACGGTGCCGAGTCGGTCGAGGTACTGCTTGATCTTGCCCGAGAGCAGTGCGACGGGCCACGGCGCGTCACGTGTCGCCGGTGCATCGGTCACCCTGGCCTCCCAGCCGCCCGCCAAGCCCAGCCGCGTAGGATGGACACCGTGACGAGCATGACGGATACCCCGCGAATCGGCCTTGGCATGCCCAGAGTTCCGGGCGTGCGCGGCCGGCTCAAGGATATCCCCGTCCCCGGACACAAGCGCGTGCTGCTCGCCGCGCCGCGCGGCTACTGCGCCGGGGTCGACCGTGCCGTGATCGCCGTCGAGAAGGCGCTCGAGCACTATGGCGCGCCGGTGTATGTGCGCAAGCAGATCGTGCACAACATCCACGTGGTCACCGAGCTCGAGGCGATGGGCGCGATCTTCGTCGACGAGGTCGACGAGGTGCCCGAGGGCGCCCACATCGTGTTCAGCGCGCACGGCGTCTCGCCGGCGGTCGTGAACGCGGCATCCGATCGGGGTCTGCACGCCATCGACGCGACCTGCCCCCTCGTCACCAAGGTGCACCGCGAGGCCGTGCGCTTCGCGCGCGACGACTACGAGATCCTGCTCATCGGTCACGAGGGCCACGAAGAGGTCGAGGGCACCGCGGGCGAGGCACCCGACCACGTCACCCTCGTCGGCAGCCCCGACGAGGTGGCGAACATCGAGGTGCGCGATCCCGACAAGGTCGTGTGGCTGTCGCAGACCACCCTGAGCGTCGACGAGACCATGGAGACGGTGCGGCGTCTGCGCGAGAAGTTCCCGAACCTCGCCGACCCGCCCAGTGACGACATCTGCTACGCCACGCAGAACCGCCAGGTCGCGATCAAGAAGGTCGCCCAAGACGCCGACCTCGTGATCGTCGTCGGCTCGGCCAACAGCTCCAACAGCGTGCGCCTCGTCGAGGTCGCCCTCGAGTACGGCGCGAAGGCCGCCTACCGGGTCGACTACGCGAGCGAGGTCAAGCAGGAGTGGCTCGACGGCGTCGAGACCGTCGGCGTCACGAGCGGTGCATCAGTACCCGAAGAGCTCGTGCAAGAGCTGCTGCTCGCGCTCAGCGACGCCGGGTACGGCGACGTCGCCGAGGTGAAGACCGCCGAAGAAGACCTGATGTTCTCGCTGCCGAAAGAGCTGCGCAAAGACCTCGCCGGCAATCGCGACGAGCGCGCGCTCGGCGGTCGTAACCGGCCGGTGCAGTAGCACGGCGCGCTTCGCTCACGGCGTACACAACAGCGTTGGAGTGAGCGCTCACTCCGCTTAGAATCTCGCTCATGGAACAGACGAGCGAGCGTGTCAAGCGCGCCCGGCCCATGCCGGTCGAAGAGCGGCAGGCGGCGATCGCGCAGGCGACGATCCCACTGCTCTCGCAGTACGGCCGCGACGTGACGACCCGGCAGATCGCCGAAGCCGCGGGCGTGGCCGAAGGCACCCTGTTTCGTGCCTTCGCAGACAAAGACGCGATCATCGACGCTGCCGTCGCGCGGTTCCTCGACCCCGCACCGTTCCGTGAGGCGTTACGGCACATCGATCCCACGCTGCCGTTCGAGTTCAAGCTGCAGCTCGTGATCGACCGGTTCCACGACCGGTTCCAGGGCATCTTCGGGGTGTTCCAGGCGCTCGGCACCCGGCCCCAGCCGCCGCGCGACGCCGCGCGCGAGGTGATCGTCGGCATCTTCGAAGACCTGTTCCGTGCCGACGCCCACCGGTTGCGGGTGTCGCCAGAGCAGGTCTTCCAGTACGTGCGCATGGTCGCCTTCGCCTCGGCGATGCCGCAGTTCGGGCCGACGGTCGGCCTCGAGCCGCACGAGCTCGCCCGGCTCATCGCGTATGGCATCGTCACCGAGACATCCGGAGCACGCCCCAGTGAGAACGGAACCGACCCATGCTGATGAAACTGCTCACGCGGTACCTGCGCCCGTACCTGGCGCTGCTGCTCGCGGTCGTCGTGTTCCAGCTCGCGCAATCGATCGCCTCGCTCTACCTGCCGACCCTGAACGCCGACATCATCGACGACGGTGTCGCCACCGGTGACACCGGGTTCATCATCTCGACGGGCGGCCTCATGCTCGCCATCACCGGCGTGCAGATCGCCTGCGCCATCGCCGCCGTGTACTTCGGCGCGCGGGCCGCGATGGCCTTCGGCCGCGACGTGCGCGCCGCGGTGTTCCGCCGCGTCGCCGACTTCTCTGAGCAGGAGGTGTCGCGGTTCACCGCGCCGAGCCTGATCACCCGCACGACGAACGACGTGCAGCAGGTGCAGATGCTCGTGCTCATGTCGTGCACCATGCTCGTGTCGGCGCCGATCCTCGCGATCGGCGGGGTCATCATGGCGCTCCGCGAAGACCTCGTGCTCTCGTGGATCATGGTCGTCGCGGTCCCCGTGCTGCTCGTCGCGGTCGGGCTCATCATCTGGCGCATGGTGCCGCTCTTCCAGTCGATGCAGCAGCGCGTCGACGCCGTCAACCGCGTGCTGCGCGAGCAGCTCACCGGCATCCGCGTGATCCGCGCATTCGTGCGCGAGGGCGTCGAGAGCGAGCGATTCGATGAGGCCAACGACGCGCTCACCGACACCGCCCTGCGCGCGGGGCGCCTGTTCGCACTCGTGTTCCCCGTCGTGCTGCTCGTGCTCAACGTCTCGAGCGTGGCCGTGCTCTGGTTCGGCGCATTCCGCATCGAAGACGGGTCGATGCAAGTCGGCGCGCTCGTCGCATTCCTCAGCTACCTCGTGCAGATCCTCATGGCCGTCATGATGTCGACGATGATCGCGTTCCTGCTGCCGCGTGCCGCGGTCTCTGCCCGGCGCATCGGCGAGGTGCTCGAGACAAGCCCCACCGTCGCCGACCCCGAACGCCCGGTCACCGCGCTCACCAGCCCGGGCACCGTCGAGTTCGCCGACGTCGAGTTCTCGTACCCGGGTGCCGAACAGCCGGTGCTGCACGACCTGAGCTTCGTCGCCCGGCCCGGTGAGACGACCGCCATCATCGGCGCCACCGGCGCCGGCAAGACCACGATCGTGAACCTCATCGCCCGCCTGTTCGACGCTACCGACGGCACCGTGCGGGTCGGGGGCGTCGACGTGCGCGAACTCGACCCCGATGTGCTGAACGCGCAACTCGCCCTCGTGCCCCAGAAGCCCTACCTCTTCGCCGGCACCGTCGGCTCGACGCTGCGCTACGGCGACCCCGACGCCACCGATGCCGAACTTTGGGACGTGCTCGAGACGGCGCAGGCCCGTGACTTCGTGGCGGCGATGCCCGGCCAGCTCGACGCGCCGATCGCGCAGGGCGGCACCAACGTGTCAGGCGGGCAGCGACAACGTTTGTCGATCGCGCGGGCCCTGGCGAAGCATCCGTCGGTCTATCTCTTCGACGACTCGTTCTCGGCACTCGACACCGCCACCGACGCCCGCCTGCGTCAGGCGCTCGCGAACACCGTCGGCGACGCGACGATGATCATCGTCGCCCAGCGGGTCGCGACGATCGTGAACGCCGACCGCATCCTCGTCGTCGAAGACGGGCGCATCACGGCGCAGGGCACCCACCACGAACTCCTCGAGACGAGCGCGGCCTACGCCGAGATCGTCGAGAGCCAGCTGAGCCTGGAGGACGCAGCATGACCGAGCCGAACGAGAAGCCCGCCGCGCCGGTGCGCATGCCGCAGCGTCGCGGCCCCTTCGGCGGCGGCCCGATGGGCGGCATGGGCATGCCCGCCGAGAAGTCGATGAACTTCGGTCCGTCGGCCAGGAGGCTGCTCGGCCGGCTGCGGCCCGAGCGCACGCTCGTCGTCGCGGTCGTGCTGCTGGGGGTCGTGAGCGTCGTGTTCTCGGTGCTCGGTCCGAAGCTGCTCGGCCAGGCGACGAACCTCATCTTCGAGGGGTTCTTCTCGCTGCAGATGCCAGAGGGCGCGACGAAGCAGCAGGTCGTCGACGGGCTGCGCGCGGCCGGCAACACCCAGCAGGCCGACATGGTGCAGTCGATGAACCTCACCCCGGGCGCCGGAATCGACTTCGCCGCGGTCGCGACCGTGCTCGGGTGGGTGCTCGCACTCTACGTGCTGGCCTCGCTGTTCGGGTGGGCGCAGGGCTACGTGCTGAACGGCGTCACCCAGCGCACCGTCTACCGGCTGCGCGAAGAGGTCGAGCAGAAGCTGCATCGGCTGCCGCTCGCGTATTTCGATCGCATGCAGCGCGGCGAACTGCTCTCGCGGGTGACGAACGACATCGACAACATCTCGCAGTCGTTGCAGCAGACGATGAGCCAGTTGCTGACGTCGCTGCTCACCGTCGTCGGCGTGCTCGTGATGATGTTCGTCATCTCGCCGCTGCTCGCCGTCATCGCGCTCGTGACCATTCCGCTCACGCTCGTGATCACCACGGTCATCGCCAAGCGCTCGCAGAAGCTGTTCGTCGCCCAGTGGACCCACACCGGCACCCTGAACGCCCAGATCGAGGAGGCGTACTCGGGTCACGCGCTCGTACGGGTGTTCGGTCGGCGCCGCGAGGTCGAGCGGGGCTTCACCGACAAGAACGGCGAGCTCTACGACGCGAGCTTCGGCGCCCAGTTCGTGAGCGGCATCATCATGCCCGCGATGATGTTCGTCGGCAATCTCGTCTACGTCGCCATCGCCGTCGTGGGCGGGCTGATGGTCGCGGCCGGCTCGATCAGCCTCGGCGACGTGCAGGCGTTCATCCAGTACTCGCGCCAGTTCACGCAGCCGCTCAGCCAGCTCGGGTCGATGGCGAACCTGCTGCAGTCGGGCGTCGCGAGCGCCGAGCGCGTGTTCGAGCTGCTCGATGCCGACGAGCAGGTGCCCGACCCGGTGCCCGAATCGGTCGCCGACCCGGTCGCCGACTCGGTCGCCGACCCAGTCGCCGACTCGGTCGACTCGACCACACCCGTCGACACGTCGGGTCGCCTCATCTTCGACGATGTCTCGTTCAGCTACGACCCCGAGAACCCGCTCATCGAGCACCTCTCGCTCACGGCCGAGCCCGGCCAGTCGATCGCGATCGTCGGGCCCACGGGCGCCGGCAAGACCACGCTCGTGAACCTCATCATGCGCTTCTACGAGCTCGACGGCGGCCACATCACCCTCGACGGCGTCGACATCACCCGCATGACCCGCAACCAGCTGCGCTCACGCATGGGCATGGTGCTGCAGGACACGTGGCTGTTCACCGGCACGATTCGCGAGAACATCGCATACGGCCGGCCGGATGCCACGGAGAACGAGATCCTCGCGGCGGCACGCGCCACCTACGTCGACCGGTTCGTGCGCACCCTGCCCGATGGCTACGACACGATGCTCGACGACGAGGCATCGAGCCTGTCGGCCGGCGAGAAGCAGCTCGTGACGATCGCGCGTGCGTTCCTGGCCCGGCCCGAGGTGCTCATCCTCGACGAGGCGACGAGCTCGGTCGACACCCGCACCGAGCTGCTGCTGCAGCACGCCATGAACGCGCTGCGCAAGGACCGCACGAGTTTCGTCATCGCGCACCGGCTCTCGACGATCCGTGACGCCGACCTCATCCTCGTCATGGAATCGGGTTCGATCGTCGAGCAGGGCACGCACGCCGAACTGCTCGCCGAGGGGGGCGCGTATGCGCGTCTCTACGAGGCGCAGTTCGCGGCACCGGCCGAGCCGATCGACGACGGCGCGCAGGCCGCCGGGGCGATGCGCGCAGGCGCCACCGCGGCGATCGCGGCCGCCACCGACGACGAGGTCAGCGTGGCGTGATCGCCGCGACGAGCGCCGGGTCGTTCAGCACGATGACGAACATCGTCGCGTAGAGCAGTACGAACGAGACGACCCCCGCCGAGAGCGGCACCCAGAACGCGAGCCTGCGGGCGCGCAGGCGCGCGATCGACCACCACGCCGCGAGCACCCACAGCACGATCTGGGCGATCGAGCCCGCGAGCAGGATGCCGGGCACCTCGGGGCCCGGCACGTACTCGAAGCCGGCGACATCGGTGCCGAGCATCTCGGACGCCTGGCGGATCGCGGTCGGCAACTGGTCGGGCAGCGACTGCAACGTGCCGATCGCGCCCCACATGCCGAGCACGCCGATGACGAGCAGCACGATGGTCGCGAGGCGGTCGATCGGCCGGTCGCGACGTGCGGCGGCGGATGTCGCAGCGCCGGGTGCGGGCGGCCCGGCAGGCGCGGCGGCGGCCGGGGCCTCGAGCGCCGGCTCGGAGGATGCGTGTGGGTCGGCAGGAGGCTGCCACGTCCACCCCTCTGGTGCGTACTCGCCGTAGCGGGGACGGGGCCGCTCGTCACCGCCCCGGGCATCGCCGATGCTGCGAGCGGCCTCGTCCTGGGTCATCCGCAGCCTTACGCCGTGATCGACTGGCCGGCCGAACCCAGCTGGCGGGTCGACTCGCCGACGCGAACGGCCATCGCCGACTCGGCGACCTTGCCCCACGCACGGGGGTCGTACTGCTTCTTGTTGCCGACGCTGCCGTCGACCTTGAGCACACCGTCGTAGTTGTCGAACATGTAGCCCGCGATCGAACGCGTGAACGCGTACTGCGTGTCGGTGTCGATGTTCATCTTCACGACGCCGTTGGCGACCGCGGTGGCGATCTCGTCGTCGGTCGATCCCGACCCGCCGTGGAACACGAGGTCGAGCGGCTTGGGTGCGGTGCCGTACTTGGCGGCGAGGCCGTCTTGGATCTCTTTCAGCAGCTCGGGCTTCAGCTTGACGTTGCCGGGCGCGTAGACGCCGTGCACGTTGCCGAACGTGAGGGCGGCCATGTAGCGGCCCTGCTCGCCGAAGCCGAGCGCCTCGACCGTTGCGATCGCGTCGTCGAGCGTCGTGTAGAGGTGCTCGTTGATGTCGTGGCTGACCCCGTCTTCTTCGCCGCCGACGACGCCGATCTCGACCTCGAGGATGGCGTTGATCGCCTTCATGCGGGGGAGGATCTCGCGCGCGATCTCGAGGTTCTCGTCGAGCGGCACGGCCGAGCCGTCCCACATGTGCGACTGGAAGATCGGGTTGCGGCCCGCCTTGACCTCGGCCTCTGACGCCTCGATGAGGGGGAACACGAAGTCGGCAAGGGCGGGCTTCGGGCAGTGGTCGGTGTGCAGGGCGACCGTGATCGGGTAGCTCTTGGCGACCTCGTGCGCGAAGCGCGCGAAGGCGAGGGCACCGGCGGCGCGGGCCTTCACGGTGTGGCCGGCGAAGTAGTCGGCCCCGCCGGTGGTCACCTGGATGATGCCGTCGGAGCCCGCCTCGCTCAGGCCCTGCAGCACCGCGTTGAGGGTCTGCGACGAGGAGACGTTGAAGGCCGGGAACGCGAAGCCCTTCGCCTTCGCGGCGTCAAGCATCTCGGCGTACTGCTCGGGGGTGGCGATGGGCATGCTGCTCCTTCGGAAGACTGTTGGGTTCGCCACGAGTCTACTGAGTTGCCGAGCGAGGCTCACGTGTGCGGGGTCGCTGCGGGCCGTTGCTGCCCCGTCCCGAAACAGGCACATGCGCTCGACAGGCCGCAGAAGTTCCTGCTCTCGGTGCCGGGGCGGCGTGTCTTCCTGTTTTCGGGACGGGTGCGGGCCGGAGCGGACGGCCTCGATCGAAGCCTTAAGATTCGACGATCTTTCATCGTCCTGGCCATGAAAATCCGTGCCGACCGTCTGCCGCCTGCCTAGGCTGGAACCGGGCGATCGCCCCCTCAGCCCGACCTCGACGAGGTCGATGACGCCTCCCGGAGGAACCCTCGATGGTGAGCACCGACACCGAAACCCTCTACTCGCACCCCGATCGCAACATCGCGCTCGAGCTGGTGCGGGCGACCGAGGCGGCGGCGATCCGCTCGTACCCCTGGATCGGCCGCGGCGACAAGCTCGGAGCCGACGGCGCTGCGGTCGACGCCATGCGCGCGTTCCTCGGCACCGTGAACTTCGACGGCGTCGTCGTCATCGGCGAGGGCGAGAAAGACGAGGCGCCGATGCTGTTCAATGGCGAGCGGGTCGGCAACGGGCGCGGCCCGGCGTGCGACATCGCGGTCGACCCAATCGACGGCACATCGCTGACGGCCGCGGGCCGCCAGAATGCGCTGTCGGTGATCGCGGTCGCCGATCGCGGCACGATGCTCGATGCGTCGAGCGTCTTCTACATGGACAAGATCGTGACGGATGCCGCGGGCATCGGCGTCGTCGACATCCGCAAGCCGATCGGGGAGAACCTTCGGGCGCTCGCCGCGGCGAAGGGCAAAGACGTCGGCGAGCTCCGAGTTGCCGTACTGAATCGTCCCCGACATGAGCAGCTCATCGCCGACATCCGTGCGGCCGGTGCGGGCACGCGCCTCATCAGCGACGGCGACGTCGCCGGTGGCATCAACGCGGCCCGCTACGAGTCGCGCATCGACATGTGCGTCGGCATCGGCGGCAGCCCCGAGGGCATCACCACGGCGTGCGCGATCAAGGCCCTGGGTGGGTTCATGCAGGGCCGACTCGCGCCGGGCGACGACGCCGAGCGCGCACGCGGCGAAGCCGCCGGACTCGACTGCGACAAGGTGTACGAACTCGACGAGCTCGTGCGCGGCGACAACACCTTCTTCGTCGCGACCGGCGTGACCGACGGCGAACTCGTCGACGGTGTACGCAAGAAGGGTCCGATCATCCGCACTGAGTCGATCGTGCTGCGCGGCCGTTCGGGCACGATCCGGCGCGTGCGCGCCGACCACCTCGTCGAGAAATGGCTCGACGCAGCCGACCGATGACCTGATCTCGTGGGCGGATGTCGGCGGCACGGGGCACAATGAACCGATGACCGACGCCAGTCGTCTTCCGCGCGCGCTTCGCCCGTTCTCGTCGGGCCAGTACCGCCTGCTGGTGGCGGCACTCTCGGCGTCGTTGCTCTCGGCGGGCGCCTGGCTCGTCGCCGCCGTGTGGCAGGTCGTCGAACTGGGCGGCTCACCAGTCGATCTCTCGTACGTCGCGGTGGGAGCGAGCCTGGGGCTCGTGCTCGCCGTGCTCTTCGGCGGGGTCGCGGCCGACCGCATTCCCCAGCGCTACATTCTGATCACGGTCGAGCTCGTGCGCGGAGTCACGTTCGCCACCGCCGCCGTGCTCGCCGCCTCAGGGGTCATCGAAGTCTGGCACCTTGCGGTGCTCTCGTTCGTGCTCGGTGTCGCCGACGGGTTCTTCTACCCTGCGTACTCGGCGTGGCTGCCCGCGATCCTCCCCGCCGAACAGCTGCTCGCGGCCAACGGCGTCGAGGGGGTACTGCGGCCCGCGGTCATGCAAGCTGCCGGTCCGGCGCTCGCCAGCGCGCTCATCGCGGTGCAGGGGCCGTGGCTCGCGTTCGCGGTCGTCGCCGTGCTACAGGCAGGGGCCGCCGCGGTGCTGCTGGTCATGCGCACGACCGCGGTTCGGCGTGATGCCGACGAGGTCGTGGTGCATCCGCTGCGGCAGTCGTTCATCGACATGCGCGACGGGTTCGCCTACCTGCTGCGCACGCGCTGGCTGTTCGCCACACTCGTGTTCTCGATCATCTTGGTGTTCCTCATCATGGGGCCCATCGAGGTGCTGCTGCCGTTCGCCGTGAAAGACCAGACCGGTGGCGGAGCCGGCGCGTTCGCGCTCGCGCTCGCCGCATTCGGTGTGGGCGGCGCGGTCGGTTCGCTCACGGTCGCGTCGGTGCGCATCCCGCGGCGATACCTCACGCTCATGATCCTCGCCTGGGGCTTCGGCTGCGTGCCGCTCGCGATCATCGGGCTCACGTCGTGGCTGTGGGTCATGGTCATCGCACTCTTCATCGTCGGCGTGCTCTTCGACGGCGCGCAGGTGGTCTGGGGCACGCTGTTGCAGCGCCGCGTGCCGCCATCGATGCTCGGGCGGGTCTCGAGCCTCGACTTCTTCGTGTCACTCGCGCTCATGCCCATCTCGATGGCGGTCGCAGGGCCGATCGGCGAAGCCATCGGGCTCGTGCCGGCGTTCCTCATCGCGGGCCTCGTGCCGCCGTTGCTCGCGATCGCGACGCTCGCGCTGGCACGCCTCGGCGAAGACGAGCTCGCGCATCCGCTCGACGACGCGCACGCCGACGCGACGATCGTGACCGGCGCCGAGGCTGCGGCGGGATTCGAGCTGCCGGTCGACGAACCTCACCCGCGTGCCGAGCGGTCGGGTCGCGCCGAGCCAGAACCGGGTTGAATGCGTGCCCGCCTCGACCGGTGTGCAGTCGAACTCTCGACGCGAACCGACGCGAGTGGGAGTCTTGGCGGGATGAAGGAGGATCCACATGGTCACCATTCGAGACGCATTCTCGGGGTTCAGTGTCGACGACATCACGGCTGCTCGGGAGTTCTACGGCACGAAGCTCGGGCTTGCGGTGAGCGACGAACCGATGGCCGGCGCCCTGCAGCTGTCGTTGCCGTCGGGGCAGGCGGTGTTCATCTATCCGAAGCCCGACCACGTGCCTGCCGCGTACACGATGCTGAACCTCGTCGTCGAGAACATCGACCATGCGGTTGACGAGCTCAACGAAGCAGGCATCGTGACGAAGATCTACGAGGCACCCGACGACTATGGCACCGATGAACGGGGCGTCGCTCGCGGTGGCCAGAGCGGTCAGGGACCCGATATCGCGTGGTTCCGCGATCCTGCCGGAAACGTGCTGAGCGTCATCGGCATGTGACGGCTGCGCCGCCTGCGGGGCGCAGATGTCGCGAGCCCGCAGGCGGCGGTGCCGTGCTCAGAGCGATGAGCGGATCTCGGGATCGATGTCTGCGATGAGGTCGTCGTGCTCGATGAGTGCCTCGATCTCGACCGGCGGATTTTCTGCGGTCGCGGTCGTGAACTCGTATGCAGTGAGTTCGCGGGGACTTTCTTCGATGCCCTCGAGGGTCGCGAGCACCTTGGTCTCGTCGAGCGCCTTGAGCTTGCGGGCGGTCGGCAGCACGCGCGACTCGAGGGAGCCGACGAAGGTGTTGTAGTCCTTCACGGTGCGTTCGATCGTGCGACCGAGCTTCTCGATCTGGCCTGCCGTGGTCGAGAGGCGCGCGTAGAGCTCACGGCTGAGGTCGAACAGGGTCTTCGCCTCTTTGGTGAGCACGTCTTGCTGCCAGCTGAACGCGACGGTCTTCAGCACCGACCACAGCGTGACGGGCGAAGCGAGCGCGACGCGCTTCGCGAAGGCGAACTCGAGCAGCGACGGGTCGGCTTCGAGCGCGCTCGAGATGAGCGACTCGCTCGGAATGAATGCGATGACCATCTCGGGAGAGGCTCCGAGGCCCTCCCAATAGGTCTTGCCGCCGAGCGCGATGATGTGGTCGCGGACCGCCTTCACGTGGCCCTTCATGAGGCGCTCGCGCTGCGCGCCGTCTGTGCCGGATGCGGTCGCCGGGATCTGGCTCGCCTCGAGGTACGCGTTGAACGGCACCTTGGCGTCGACGGCGATGTGCTTGCCGCCGGGAAGGTGGATGACCATGTCGGGTCGGCCGGCGCCGGCGTCGGTCGTGACGGAGTGCTGGGTATCGAAGTCGACGCGTTCGAGGAGGCCCGCAGCCTCGACGACGCTGCGAAGCTGGGTCTCGCCCCACACGCCGCGTGTGCTGTTGGAGCGCAGTGCCGACGCCAGGGACTCCGCCGTCGAGCGCAGCCGCTCCTCGTTCTCGGCGGCGATCTTGAGCTGCTGGCTGAGCTCGCCGTGCTGCTGGTGACGTTGCGTCTCGAGCGCCGTGACCTTGGCCTGCATGTCGGTGAGCGACTGCTTCACGGGTGCGAGGGCCTGCAGCACCTTGCTGTCGGCGGCTTCGCGGGCCTCGCGCTCATGTTGCTCGACACGCTGGCGTTCGATGATCTCTCGATATTGTGCCCGGGCGGCCTCGATCTGCTCGCGGAGCCCATCGGCGGTCGCCTCGAACGCGGCAAGTTCGGCGCGCAGCCGTGCCTGCACCTGCTGCTCTTCGGCGCGGATGCGAGCCTGCTCGGCGGCGCTGGCCGCATGCACTCCTGCGAGCTCGGCCTGGTGCCGTGCCTCGACGAGCGCGGGGTCTTCGGTCGCCAGGTCGGCACTCGATACTGCACGACGCTGGCCGAGGAACCACGCGCCGAGCGCGCCGAGGGCGATGCCGGCGACGAGGCCGATGACGAGCAGCAGAACTTCCATGCATCGAGTGTCGCAGCGCCCGCCGACATCGCCGTGCCGAGGCGTCGGCGAGGCGGGTCTCGGCGGCTACTGCAGGGCCATCGGGCCGTGCGTGGCGCGGTCATCGCGCACGGCGACCGAACCGATCGCGCCGAGTCGCACTCGCGTGATGTGCGCAAGTTGCTCGATGTCGCCGACCTCGTGGCGCGCGGCCGCGTGCACGATGATCGCCGCGCAGGCCTCGGCGTCGGCGAGCGCGTCGTGGTGCGAGAAGCCCTCGAAGCCGGCGGCCATCGCCGCAACGGGCAGCCGGTACGAGTCGAGGTGGTAGGTGCGCCGGGCGACCTGCAGGCTGCACAGCGAGCGGTAGTCGGGCACGGCGAGGCCCAGCGCCTCGGACGACTTCACGATGACGCCCATGTCGAACCCGGCGTTGTGCGCGACCAGCACGTCGTCGCCCGCGAACTCGCGCAGCCCTGCGACGCGAGTGCCCCAGCCCGGGGCATCGGCCACCATCGCCGGCGTGATGCCGTGGATGCGCACGTTCCACTGCGAGAACTCGTCGTGCGGGAACGGCGGCCGGATGTACCAGTGCACGCGGTCGACGACCCGGCCGTCGCGCACCTTGACGAGCCCCACCGAGCAGGCGGAGGCGCCAGAGGAGTTGGCGGTTTCGAAGTCGATCGCGGTGAAGTCCACTGGCACGCACGTATCGTCGCACGGCGGGCGGACACGGCTCGCTTGCGCAGCGGCGGGTCTCAAGACGCGTCGCTCCTCGACCGACGATCAGGCGAAGAAGGTTGACGGATGCCGCACGCAGGGCGTGGAATGGCACCGGCGGCGACGGGAGGGCACCTCATGGGCGATGAGCGATCCGAGGCGACACGCGGCGGACTCGTGGCCGACCCGGGCGACCCGGCGACGGTCAGGTCAGCGCGATCCTTCGGCGCGGCGGCATCGGTGTACCACCGCTCGCGCCCCGGCTACCCGACTGCGGCGATCGAGTGGGTCATCGGCGATGCGGTGCGCGTGCTCGACCTGGGCGCAGGCACCGGCAAGCTCACCGAGGCACTCGTCGAACTCGACCGCGATGTCATCGCCGTCGACCCCGTCGACGAGATGCTCGAGGAACTCGAGATCGCGGTGCCCGGCGTGCCGCGCATCCTCGGCACTGCCGAGGACATCCCGATCGAAGACCGCTCGGTCGATGCCGTGGTCGCCGGCCAGGCCTGGCACTGGTTCATCCCCGCGCGCGCGATCCCCGAGATCGCCCGCGTGCTGCGACCGGGTGGCGTGCTCGGGCTCGTGTGGAACAGCCGCGACATCCGTGCCGACTGGCTACGCCAGGCAGGCGAGATCATGCACGAGCGTCACGACGCGAGCGCGACGTTCGAGACGTACGTGACGGTCGGGCCGCCGTTCGGCGCCATCGAAGAGCACACGGTCGAATGGGTCGAGCGGATGTCGCGACAGCGGTTCCTCGATCTCGTGCGCTCGCGCTCGTATTTCATCACCGCGACCGAGGCCGAGCAGCATGCCATGCTCGCGGCCCTCGAGACCCTGCTCGAGACCCATCCCGACCTCGCCGGCGCCGACGAGCTCGAAGTGCCCTACCTCACGCACTGCTACCGCACCCGGCTGATCGGATAACCGGCATCGCCGTCGTGTTTCGGTGATCTGACACCGCCCTCACGCCGGGCGGTACTGTGAGCGCATGGATCTCGCAGCCCGCATGCTCAAGACGCGATGGATCGTGCGGTTGCCCATCGGGATCTACCGGGCGGGATTCGGGTTCGTCTTCGGCGGGCGCCTGCTCATGCTCGAGCACCTCGGTCGATCCTCGAAGAAGTGGCGGCAGGTCGTCCTCGAGGTCGCCGACCGCGAGGATCGAGACACCGTGGTGATCGCGTCGGGGTTCGGGCGGCACGCCCAGTGGTACCGCAACCTCGAAGCCGATCCGCGCTGCATCGTCAGCGTCGGCGCGATCCAGCGGCGGCGTGCGCGTGCAGAGCTGCTCGGCGAAGACGAGAGCCGTCGGTTGCTCGGGCGGTACGCGGCGAGACATCCCGCCGCGTGGAAGATGCTGGATCAAGCGATCAGGGATGCCACCGGCGAGGCCGACCCCTACATCCCGATGGTGCGACTGCGGCTCGAGCCCGCCTGAACCACATCGGCGTGCCGGTACGATAGACCCTCGTGGCTCTCACTATCGGCATCGTCGGCCTGCCCAACGTCGGCAAGTCCACCCTGTTCAACGCACTCACCAAGAACCAGGTGCTCGCGGCGAACTACCCGTTCGCGACGATCGAACCGAACATCGGCGTGGTGAACCTGCCCGATCCGCGCCTCGAGACGCTCGCGGGCATCTTCGGCTCCGAGCGCATCCTGCCCGCAGCCGTCTCGTTCGTCGACATCGCCGGCATCGTGAAGGGCGCCTCCGAGGGCGAGGGGCTCGGCAACAAGTTCCTCGCGAACATCCGCGAGGCCGACGCCATCGCGCAGGTCGTGCGTGGCTTCGACGACTCCGACGTGGTGCATGTCGAGGGCACCATCGACCCCAAGGCCGACATGGAGACCATCAACACCGAGCTGATCCTCGCCGACCTCGAGACCCTCGAACGCGCCGTCCCGCGGTTCGAGAAAGAGGTCAAGGGCAAGAAGCTCGACCCAACGGTGCTCGCGGCCGCCACTGAGGCGCAGGAGGCCCTGCAGAAGGGAACACCCCTGTCTGCGGCATCCGTCGATCTCGAACCGATCAGGGAACTGGGACTGCTGACCGCGAAACCGTTCATCTACGTGTTCAACGTCGATGAGGCGGTGCTGACGGATGCCGCTCGCAAGGCCGATCTTGCGGCGCTCGTCGCGCCTGCCGAGGCCGTGTTCCTCGACGCGAAGATCGAGTCGGAACTCATCGACCTCGACCCCGCCGATGCCGCAGAGCTGCTCGCGTCGACCGGTCAAGACGAGTCTGGCCTCGACCAGCTCGCCCGCGTCGGCTTCGACACGCTCGGCCTGCAGACGTACCTCACCGCCGGCCCCAAGGAGTCGCGCGCCTGGACGATCCACAAGGGCTGGAAGGCCCCGCAGGCCGCCGGCGTGATCCACACCGACTTCGAGCGTGGCTTCATCAAGGCAGAGGTCATCTCATTCGACGACCTCGTCGCGACCGGGTCGGTCGCCGAAGCGCGCGCCAAGGGCAAGGCCCGCATGGAGGGCAAGGACTACGTCATGCAGGACGGCGACGTGGTCGAGTTCCGCTTCAACGTCTAGGCCAAACCGTCGAGGAGTCGCCCTCAGGAGAAGACAAGGACTCGGCTGGTCGGGCCCCGGGTCAAGGCCGGGCGAGCCGTAGTGCGATCGCCGGGGCTGGAATGCTAGCATTGCTAGCAACAGGAGGAGCTTCGATGGGCACACTGACCGTTCGAAATCTCGATGACACGGTGCAGCAGCGACTTCGCGAGCGCGCGGCGGCCCATGGGCAGTCGATGGAGGCGGAAGCGCGCGCCATTCTTACCACTGTGGTGGGCCGCGCCGACTTCGTGCGCGATTGGCTGGACATAGCGGTGGAATATCGAGGAATCGAGCTCCCCGAGCCGACCCGTAGTGCGCCGCGGCCGTTCGACCTGTGATCGTACTCGACACGAATGTGCTGTCTGAGCCGATGCGAGTATCGCCCGACGCCAACGTGATGAAGTGGCTGCAACGCCTCGATGAACCCTCTGCAATCACCGCGATCAGCCTCGGTGAACTCCTCGACGGTGCGGCCCGACTCGCCCCTGGTCGTCGGCGGGACGGGCTCGTGACCGCGATCGAACGGGTCATCGAATCCCACAGGGGGATCGTGCTGCCCTACGACGATCGTGCAGCCCGCGCGCATGCCCGTTTCCAGGAGGCGCGACGCACAGCAGGGCGTCCGCTGAGCGTCGAGGACGGCATGATCGCGGCCATCTGCGACGTCGCCGGCGCACGACTCGCGACGCGGAACATCACCGATTTCGAGGGGCTCGGTATCGAACTGGTCAATCCATTCTCAGCTGATCAGACGTAGCGTGGCGGCGATGACCCTGCTGGTCCGGCAGGGCCGCCGGCTCCAACGTGGCGACGTGGGGGCGTTCCAGTTCAACGTCTAGTAGTACTTGGTTAGGTCTATTAATCTGCGTCGGATCCTGTTAATCTCGCGGCGTGGATAGTGC
>NZ_BAAANJ010000020.1:0-71531 GCF_039529735.1 Agromyces neolithicus | reverse complement strand
CCAGATCCTCGGCCACTGCCCCTACTGCAACCAACGAGCCGGACCAACCTAACCAAGTACTACTAGGAGTGGCAAGAAGCAGGCGGCCACCTCACTCTGCGGCCGGCAGGGCTGGGAACGCAGTTGGGTAGATGCCGATCGTGAACCCGTAGACGGTCTCGCCCGACCTCGGCAGCCGGTCGAATTCATCGACCAGCCCGGCCATGCGGTCCCAGAACTCAGATGCCTGATCCTCCGAGATGCGTGCGTGCCGGATGAAGCCCCAGAGACTTCCCTGATCGAACGCCGTCGCCGACTCGCGGGCGGCGACCTCGAAGTCGTTGAAGTCGCCCGCTGCCTCGCCGCCGAGGGCGGCGGTCTCCGCCATGATGGAGAACATGCGGGCGGTGCGCCCGTAGAAGCGCTCCTCGATCGCCCGCACCTTCCGCGTGCGCACGACCCGGAGCAGGCCGTTGCGGGCGAGCACATCGACGTGGTGGGCGACCGTGCTCTTGGGTCGCTCGACAGC
The DNA here is from genome assembly GCF_039529735.1 of Agromyces neolithicus. NCBI lineage: Bacteria > Bacillati > Actinomycetota > Actinomycetes > Micrococcales > Microbacteriaceae > Agromyces > Agromyces neolithicus. The sequence continues at coordinate 71,023 of NZ_BAAANJ010000020.1, read as the reverse complement.
CGCCGCCAACTCGGTGACGGTCGCGGCGCGCTCGTGGAGCAGCTGCAGGATCGTGGTGCGGAGGGGATGGCCGATCGCCCTCACCTGGGCGGGCTCGGTCAGCGCCATCCGATCGGCGAGCTCGTAGCCAGGAGGGTTGTCCGCCATGACCGAACAGACTAGCATCGTGGAATGATCCAAAATAGTCGATCAATTGAACGGGGATGCCGCTGACATGGCCGAAGTACTGCTGTACCACCACATCCAGGGCCTGACCGACGGAGTGCAGGCGTTCGCCGACGAACTGCGGCAGGCCGGCCACATCGTGCACACGCCCGATCTCTTCGACGGTCGCACGTTCGACAGCATCGAGGAGGGGTTCGCATTCGCCCGCGAGGCGGGTTTCGAGGCCATTCGGGAGCGCGGCGCCGCCGCGGCGGCGGAGCTCGGGCCCGAGCTCGTCTACGCAGGATTCTCGTTCGGCGTGACGATCGCCCAGCGACTCGCGCAGACCCGGCCCGGTGCCCGCGGGGCGCTGCTCATGTTCTCCTGCATCCCGGTCGCGGAGTTCGGGGGAGCCTGGCCCGAGGGAGTGCCGGTGCAGATCCACGGCAAGGAGGCCGACGAGTTCTTCGACGAGGACCTGCCGGCCGCACGCGAGCTCGTCGGCTCCACGAGCGACGCCGAGCTGTTCGTCTATCCCGGCGACCAGCATCTCTTCGCCGATCCCTCGCTCGACGCGTACGACGCCGAGGCGTCGGCGCTGCTCATGGAGCGAGTGAAGGGGTTCCTCGCCTCGGTCTGACCGACAGGGCGGGGCGTGAAGAGGGCGTAGGGCGGCGCGGTTGACTGTAGATGAGGTGCGGGAGCGGTATCGATCCGTGCCGTCGAGTACACCGACCTGCTCGGCTACGGGCGATCGTCGCCCGACGTCGCTGAGCCCGCAGCGACTGTAGGAACCTCCGAGCTGCGAGCGGCTTGTCGCCGGCCCATGCGCGGCCTGTCGGCCGGATGTGAGCGAATGTCACGAACCTCTTGAATCCTGCGACGAGGGGCGTATGATCATCCTCACCACCGAAGGACGCTTCGGCATAGAAAGGCCCGACGAGTCGACCGACGCCAGGGCCTTTCGGATTGTCTGGACCCGGATCGCCGCTCGATGGAGGCGCGGGTGCGTGCGATTCTCGCGAGCGCGGCCGGGCCACCGCTCACCTCATCGCAGATCACCCAGCCGGGCGGCGATGCCCTGCTGGGCGCCCGCGCGCCGCTCGGTCGTGACGGCGATGATGAGCAGCACGGCGCCGACCACTGCGAGGGTGATCCACCACGGCATCGACTCGATGCCGCGGCCGATCTGCACGGCGAAGACGACGACGTTCTCGATCGGCAGCACGATGATGCCGATGAGGAACGGCGCAGCGAGCTTCAGGGATGAGCCGACGAGGATCGCGGTGAGCGCGAACACGATGACGAGTATCGCTCGCCAGGTCTGCGGGTCGGTGAAGGTCGCCGCGATCGACGCGGAGAGCAGCACGACGAGCCCGGGGGCGAGCAGCGCCCACGATCCGGTCCAGCTCGCCGGCCAGGTCGTGAGCGAGCGCCGACGGACGTCATCGGTCGATGCCGCGGCATCCCGCATCGAGTCGTCGGCCCCGCCCCGCCGAAGCGCGACCACGCCGGCCGCGAGCAGGAACAGGCCGAGCGGCACCGACAACCACTCCACGCGCAGTTCGCGCGGGCTCCACGCGACCACCGCCGTCACGAACGCGACCGCGAATGCGAACCACACGGGTGGCAGGCTCGTGTGCGCGGAGAGCGAGCGCACCGCCGCGAGCAGCATGACGGCCAGCAGGGCCAGCATGAGCGCCCACATCGACCAGATCTCGGGCCACTCGGTGCGGATCGCGGGCCACGCCGCGAGTGCGAGGTAGACGAGCGCCGGAGCGGTCAGCCACCGCGATCGAGCGAGCGCCGAACCGGTTGGAGCGCCCGCGGCGATCGCACGCCCGGCCGTCGTCGCCGCCGCCGCGCCGATGAGGCCGACGCCGGCGCACACGAGTACGAGCGGGATGCCGACGAGGGGTGACCCGGGCATGCCGTCGACACCCAGGCGCGCGCCCTGCAGTGCGCCGGCCGCGGCGGCGACGATCGCCGACGAGAAGACCGCCGGCCGTATTGTCCGGAGTCGTGCCGCGCGCCGGGTACCGCCGTCGCCGCCCCCGCGGCCGATCACGAGACCGGTCGCGACGAGCACCCAGGCCGCGCAGATCAGTGCCCACCCGCGCAGGTCGGCGGCGCGGTCGGCGTCGTCGCCCTCCGCGATCGAGAGCAACGAGACCCCGAGCGTCAGCAGCGTCGGTAGCACCGCGACGAGCAGACCGGATGCGACGAGCACCACGCCGCGCGCACCGCGAGCGGTGAGCACCGCGCCGACGAGTGCCGCGGCCACGCCCGGCGGCACGAGGAACGCCTCGATCTCGGTGATGCCGGCGAGGCCCCAGATGCTCCAGAGCGCGCCGGTGAAGCTCGCCCCAGCGAGCCACCAGCCGAGTCGGCGGCGCTGCACGACCGCCATCGCGATGGCGCCGAGTCCGAGCACGACGAGCACGACGAGTGTCGTCTCGAGGCCTGCCGCGATGCGCACGAGCGAGAGCAGCACCGTGATCGCGCCGGTCGCGAGCGTCGACCACTCGATGGCGATGCGCGCGGCGCGTGATGCCACGGGGCCGAGCCCGTGACGCTCCAGCGCCCGCCCGATGGCCGCAGTCGCGGGCAGGACCCCGGCGACGATCGCCGCGATCAGGGGCAGCACGATGGGTGAGGCGCTGGCGGTGAGTACTTCGGCTCCGAGGCAGACCACGACCACAGCGGCACTCGGCACGATGAGCGCTGCGGCCGCCGTGCGAAGCCCGACGCCGAGACCGGGGCGGCGCGTGATGACGAGGCTTGCCGCGAGCAGCAGCATGAGCCCCGTCGAGAGTGCGGTCCAACCGCTGCGCTCGAAGACGACCTGCACGATGCCGATACCGAATGGCACGGCGGCGACCGCGAGGATCGCCCACCATGAGCGCGCTCCGACCCGCGGCAGGAAGGTCGCGACGATCGCGCCGAGCAGGCCGACCGCGGTCGTGAGGCACCACTGCGCGATCCCTTCGAGCGCCGTCGTGCCGAGCACTGTCGCCACGACCGCCAGAGAGTAGGCGAAGCCCGCACCGACGTAGAGGAAACGCACCTTCGCGGGGGTGACGAGCGCGAGCGCCGTGAGCGCCACGAGCACCGCGATTCCAGCCCACGGCTGAGTCGCGGCATCCGTGCTCGCGAGCAGCGCACCGAGTAGGATCGCAACGTGCGCGCCACCGAGGAGCGAACCGCCGAGGAGGGTACCGGGCCGCAGCACGGCGACGAACCGCAGGACACCGGCGACGAGCAGAACGAGTGCCAGCGTGATCATGATGCGCACACCGATCGGGAGCCCGGGCGCGCACGCGAGCAGCAGCCAGGCAAGCATTGCGAGCAGCGCTGCAATCGTGCCGAGCGCGCCGTCGGCCCCGCTCTGGGGTGCCGCCTCGGATTCCGCGGTCACTGTACGGCGTCGGCGTGCGGTGATCACCGCGATCGAGGCGAAACCGACGGCCGATGCGGCGCAGGCCGACGCGACTGCGGCGATGTCGCCGGTCGCGGTGAGCGGCCCGTCGTACGGCACGGGGGTGAGCGTGCCGACGAGCGCGGTGAGAACCGTCATGGCCCCGGTGAACGCAGGCACGGCGACGGATGCCGCGACCGCGCCGAGCGCGCCGCCACTGAAGGCGTGCTGCGCCACTCCGCGGAGCCCGGGCGCGAGCGCCCACGCTGCCACGACGCCGAGGGTCGCGGCCCCGACGAGCACGGCGATCGCCCAGAACACCGGCAGTCCGTCGCCGACGCCCGTCGCGAACGGCAGCACCGCGACCGCAGCGACGCCCGTGAAACCGGCGAGGGCGCTCCAGAAACCGCCCCCCGGGTGGCGCGAAGAGAGCACGCCGAGCACCGCGACGCTGGTGAGGACGCCGGTGACGAGAAGCCAGCGGGCCGCGCTCGAGTCCGTGTCCACGAACGGCATCAGCAGAATAGTGAGCGGAACGGCGGCGACCTGCACGACCGTGAGGGTGCGCTCCTCTGCGACGAGACGCCTGCCGAACCGGGGCGCCACGCGGCGAGCGAGCGCGATGAGGCCGAACGCGGCATACGCCGCAGCGAGGTGGCCGGTGAGTGATGCGCCGACTGCCTCACCCGCGTACCCGAACATCGCGGGAACCGTCGCGAGCGCGACGAACGATGCCCAGACCCAGATGCGGATGCGTGCCAGGAGCCCGAACGCGGCCATCGCAGCGCCGCCGACGAGCGTGGCGACCCCGGCGGCGAGCCACGCGCTCGCCGGGTCGGCGGCCGGCTCGACGATCGAAGCGATGTCGAGCGCACCGAACACGAGCCCGAGACCGCCGACCGATTCTGCCGAGAAGCGCAGGCCGCGACGGGCGAGCCACCACGCTCCGCCGATGAACACGAGCGTGATCGCCGTGATGATCGCGCTGCGCGCGCCGAGGTCGGTGAGGTCGGGGTTGAAGAAGGTGAAGACGACGGCCGCGACGGCGAGGAGCCCGGCGCCCGCGACGGCGAGCACCGACTGCACCGTCGCAGTCGATTCGGGACGCGCGGCGGCCGCGGGCGTTCGCGGCGTGTTCTCGCTCGACGGCGGTGCGATCGTGTCGGATGCCTCGGGGCCGACGGTTGCCAGAGAAGCGCGCGCCGCGACATCCATGGCCGCGACTCGGTCACCCATCTCGACCGGCACCGGAATCTGATCGACGACCGCCTGACGGTCTCGGATCGCGGCGGCGGCCTGCGCAGACGCGGCGGCGAGCGCCGAGCCGAGCTCAGCGTCGACGAGCGTGCCGCACGTCGGGCACCGACCGTCACGCAGGCGGTCGCGCGCGCACACCGGGCACACGGTCGCATCGAGCAGGTACGCGACCGCGGCGTCGCTCCATCCGCGCGCTACGGAGGTCGTGGGCGGGGTCACGCTGAGACCTCCGATTCGGCGTCGGTCGGGGCATCCGTCTCATCGGGCACCCAACGCAGGATGTCGCCCGGCTGGCACTCGAGCACGCGGCAGATGGCGTCGAGCGTCGAGAAGCGCACCGCCTTCGCCCGGCCGTTCTTCAGGACCGAAACGTTCACGGGAGTGATGTCGATCGCCGCCGCGAGATCGGCGACCGACATCTTGCGGCGGGCGAGTTCGACGTCGAGATCGATGACGATGGCCATCAGACGACCTCGGAGAGATCGTGCTGCAACTGCGCCGCGTTTCGCAGCAGTCCGCGCATGACGATGACGAGGAAGGAGAGCCCCGAACCGACGACCACGCCGAGTGAACCGAGCAGCAGGATGGACGGGTTGCCGACGCCCGCGGCGGCCAGGATCGCGAAGGCGACGACGATGAGCAGGGTCGCCGTCACGATCGCGCCGAGGATCACGTCGACCCAGCGGAACGCGTCGGCGCTGAAGATGTTCTGCTCGCCGACCATCGACAGCAGACGCCAGACGCACAGCATCACGACCTCGACGCACATGAGGAACAGCACGGCGATGACGATGCCCGGAACCTGGAGCCCCGCGAGCTCGGGGTAGTTCGCGGCCAGGCTGCGGGCCGTCCCCGGCACAAGGAACAGCTGGCAGGAGAGGAGCAGCAGGAGCATCACGGCGATGAGCGCCTTGAGCGCGAGGATGGTCGGCCGTTGCATGATATTCCTATCGATAATCGGTAGACAACTATCGAGAAACGATACACATGCGGGAGCGAAAGCGGTAGAGGCGCGGAGCGGGACTGCATGGCGGCGGCGGTCAACCGCAGGCGGTCACCGGGGGAGACGCTCGCCCGCCAGTGGTTCTCAGCCTTCACGTCGCGCGGGATCACCACATTCGCGACATCCCGTGCAAGACTCGCGGCAGACGCGACACATACATGGCGTGAGGATCGCCAGTGCCACTGCAGCCGCCGACGTGACCGAGGGGGTGGCGATGCCCGAGGGCGCCGACTCGCCCGTGATGAGCGCCGACGTGGAGTGGTTCACTGCGATCGTCCGTGAGCACTCGACCGCGCTCGTGCGCTACTTCGCCCGTCGCGGCCCGCGACAGGACGCCGAAGACCTTGCAGCCGATGTCTTCGTGACCGCCTGGCGCCGCCGTGACGACGTGCCACGCGAGGCCGTGCTGCCGTGGCTGTACCGCACGGCCGGATTCACCCTCGCGAACCACCGCCGCAAGCACATCGACCTCCCGGTCGACGAGGTGCCCGAGGCGGGCGCGGTGCGCGTCGCCGACGACCCCGAGCTGAGTGCGCTGTTCGACGCGGAACTCCGCGGCGCGCTCGCGAGCGTCGGCGAACGCGACCGGCAGATCCTGCTCCTGCATGCGTGGGAGGGCCTCGACGGGGCAGAGCTCGCCGAGGCACTCGGCATCTCCCGCTCAGGAGCCGATGCCGCGCTCTCGCGCGCTCGCAAGCGCCTGCGCGAGGCGTGGGGCGAGCGGATGTCGTTCTAGGCGCTCCTGCAAGATTCGGGCTCTCCTGCACATATCCGTAGGTGAACCACACCCACGGAGGCTGATCGACATGAACGACCACCACGAACTCGACCCGGTCGCGCGACTGCGCGCCGCCGACCCTGCGGCCGAGGTCGAGCCCCGTGAAGGGTTCGCCGACGAGGTCGTGGCTCGTGCGACGTCCGAGCCGGCCGCTGAACCGACGGCCGCGTCGGCACCGGTCGCCGACCTGACCTCGGAGCGCGCCCGCCGTCGCCCGCGCTGGCTCCCCATCGCCGCGGTCGCCGCGTCGATCGCGATCGTCGGAGCCGCCGGCTACGGTGTCGGAGCGTTGACGGGCGGGCCGACGAACCTCGCTGAGAGCGCTGCGCCGCCGATCTCGCTGCAGACGGACATCGGCGGCAATGGCGTCGCGACCGACGCGGGCGCGATGGAGGGCGGGGCTGCGGCGGACGACGCCAGAATGTCGGCCGGATCGCAATCAGCCGACTCGATCTATCCCTACGGGTTCGGCCGGAACCACTTCAGCTCGTCCGGGCTCGCCACGGCGGAGGGAACGGCGCCCGCGTACGCCTACGACGCCCGCGCCGCATCGAGCGCCGAGAACGTCACCGCGCTCGCTGCCGCGCTCGGCGTCGAGGGAACCGCCGAACTGAAGGACGGCAGCTGGCTCGTGGGCTCGCAGGACGGCACCGCCCCATACCTGGGCGTCAGCCTCGACGGCACGCTCGGCTTCTCGTATTGGAACCCCCTGATCGATCCGTGGAAGTGCGCAGAGGGCGTCGACGTCGTCGAGGCGTGTGAACCGGTGGGCGAGCTTCCCAGCGAGGCGGCTGCGATCGACGCGCTGCGCTCGCTCATCGTGTCGGTGGGACGAGACCCCGGCTCATTCGAGTTCATGTCGGAGACCTGGGAGGGCGCGGTGACGCGCATGGCCCAGGCCTGGCCCGTCGTCGACGGGCAGCGCATCGATCAAGCCTGGTCGCTGGAGCTCACCGATGCCGGAGTGTCGAGCGCCTACGGTGCGCTGGCCCGCATCGTCGATCTCGGGGAATACGCCGTCGTCAGCGAGCAAGAGGGATTCGAACGTCTCTCCGATCCGCGCTTCGGCGCGCAGATGACGATCATGCCGCTTGCCATGCGCGAACAGCCGGCGGTCGCAACCGAAGAGTGGGTGCCTCCCACCGAACCGCCCGCGACGCCGACCGAGGGCACGTCGCTCTCGTGGCCGGTGAACGAGGTCGAGATCGTCGGCGCCCGTCTGGGTCTTGCGAGCCAGTGGCAGCCCGACGGGAGTGTCCTCATCGTTCCGGCATACGAGTTCACCGATGCCGAGGGCGGCGCCTGGTCGGTCATCGCCATCGACGAATCGATGCTCGACTTCGCGACGGAGTGATCTCGGTCTCCCGTCGGATCGCTGGTGTGCAATGCTGGCGGCATGCCAGAGTCGCCAGAGGTGCAGGCGCTCGTCGAAGATCTCGGCGCACGGCTGGCCGGCCGTGAGATCAGCGACGTCGACGTCGTCGAGTTCCGTGTGACCAAGACGCGCGATCGTCCGCCCTCGTCGCTCGTCGGCACGCGGGTGCGGGGCGCATCGCGTCACGGCAAACACGTCGCCATCGCCGTCAGCGATGCGCAGCACCTCGTCGTCTCGCTCGGCAGGCACGGTTGGGCACGATATGGCGGCGTCGGCAGCGACGCTCCTGCGACGGATGTCCCTGCCGGCGACATTCCGCCGACACTCGTCGCGTTCACGCTCGACGACGGCGAGGTTCTCGAATTCACCGATGCCGGTGACTGGGTGTCGCTCGGCTGCTGGGTCGTCGACGATCCGACCGAGGTGCCGGCGATCGCGAAGCTCGGCCCCGACCCCGCGAACCCCGGGTTCGTGCGGGCCGACTTCGACCGGGCGGTGACGGGGCGACGCAAGCAGGTCAAGGCAGTGCTCCAAGAGCAGGAATCGCTTGCCGGCATCGGCAACGCGTACTCCGACGAGATCCTGCACACCGCGAAGGTCTCGCCCGTCGCGCACGCCGCCGCACTGACGCTCGACGAACTCGACCGGCTCTTCGACTCCACCGTCGGCATCATCACCGAGACGATCGACGCCCGCCGCGGGGTACCGATCGACGGCCTCAAGGCGGCGAAGGTCGCGGCCATGCGCGTGCACGGCCGGACGGACGAGGCGTGCCCGGTCTGCGGCGACACGATCCGCGATTTCTCGTTCGCGAGCACGACCGCCCAGTACTGCCCGACCTGCCAGACCGGGGGCGCGATCCTTCCGCTGCGGTCGAGCTGACCGGCGCAGACTGCGGCGATTCAGCGTCGAGTCGTCGCCGAGGCCATGGCGAGCCTCATTTCGAGCGCAGCCTGGTCTTCGACGAACCAGACGTGCTGGCCGTGGTTCGACTCCCATACATAGTCGCGCAGCGCGTCGCTCGCCGAGAGCTGCCGAGCGATGTCGCCGACGATCACGAACCGCACCCGGTAATTGACGAACTTCTGCGTGATCTCCCCGGCGATGCCCGTGCTGAGGTCGAAGAAGTCGTCGGCGAGCCGCTCGACCGGCACGGCGACGACTGCGGCGTCGTGCGCCCACGCGTCGCCGATGAGGTCGGCTGCATCGTCGGGTGACGCGATCGACGCGCCTTCGGGCGCGAGGTGAAGGGTACGGATGCCACTGCTCTCGTCGATGCGCATGGCTCGACACTATTCGACGGGGTGAAGAGATGCTTCGCAGATGTCGGGGGCCGGTGCCACGATGGGGGAGTGCCCGAACTGCCCGAGGTCGAGACGCTCACGCAATACCTGCGCGAGTTCGCGGTCGGGCGCGCCATCGCATCGGCGAGCGTCGCCGCGATCGCGGCGCTGAAGACGTTCGACCCGGCCCTCACCGACCTCGCAGGCCGGCAGGTCGTCGCGGTGCATCGGTCCGGCAAGTTCATCGACCTCGACGCAGCGGGCCTGCACCTCGTGTTCCACCTTGCCCGGGCCGGGTGGTTGCGCTGGTACGACGAGGTGCCGAAGACGCTCATCAAGCCGGGCAAGTCGCCGATCGCCCTGCGAGTGCGCCTCGACGACGGCTCGGGGTTCGACCTCACCGAGGCAGGCACCAAGAAGTCGCTCGCGGTGTACGTCGTCCGCGATCCGGCAGAGGTCCCCGGCATCGCGAGGCTCGGTCCCGACCCAACGGCGCCCGACTTCTCGCTCGCCGACTTCGCCGAGATCCTGCGCGACCGCCGCACGCGCATCAAGGGCCTGCTTCGTGATCAGTCGGTGTTCGCGGGGGTCGGCAATGCGTACTCCGACGAGATCCTGCACACCGCGAAGATGTCGCCCTACGCGCTCGCCGCGAAGCTCGGCCCCGACGACGTCGAGAACCTGTACCACGCGATGCGCGGCACCCTCGAGGCTGCGATCGCCGAGGCATCCGGCAAGCGACCCGACGAGCTGAAAGACAACAAGCGCACCCACATGCAGGTGCACGGGCGCACCGGCCAGGCGTGCCCGGTGTGCGGCGACACCGTGCGCGAGGTCATCTTCGCCGACTCCACGTTCCAGTACTGCCCCACCTGCCAGACCGGCGGCAAGCCGCTCGCAGACCGCGTGCTGTCACGTTTGCTCAAGTAGTGTGCCGGGTGCTGCCGGCTCGGTGTCGGTGGCCGCTGCGAGACTGGCGGGGATGACCGACGAACTCTTCTCTGAACGACTGCTGCTGCGCCCGCTCACCATCGACGATGTCGACGACTATTTCCGCGTCTACGGTGACGCCCGCACCTGGCAGCACCTTCCGGGCGGGCGCCACACGAATCGCGGCGACTCGGCGCGTGCCATCGAGCGATCGATGCTGAGCCGCCGAACCGCGGGCTTCGGGCACTGCGCGGTGGTCTTGCGCGAGCCGGTCGGCGCGCTGCGGGCGGGAACGTTCGTCGGGTCGGCCGGTGCGACGATGCTGCAATTCGACGCGTGGAACCTCGGCTACCGCTTCGCACCCGAGGCGTGGGGCAACGGCCTCGCGACCGAGGCGGCAGGCCTGGCGCTCGCCGCCGCCCAGTCGGCTCGACCCGAATCCCCGGTCACCGCCCGTGTTCTCGCCAACAACCCGCCTTCGGTGCGCGTGCTCGAGCGACTCGGCCTCCACCTGGTGTGGCAGGGCGCCTCGAGCGCGGCCGCCGTCGGCCCTGACGACACGACGCACCTCGAACGGCTGGTCTTCGCCGATCGCCCGCTCGATGACACGATCCTCGAATCCGTGATCGCGCTGGGCTGAGCCCACAGCGTGACATACGATGCAGTGATGCCTGCCGAAGCCGACCTCGTGCGCCGACTCCGGGCGGCCGGCTGCGTCTTCGCCGAAGACGAGGCGAGCCTGCTGCTCGAGACGACCGACGATACCCACCTGCTCGAGGCGCTCGTGGTGCGCCGCGTCGCCGGCGAGCCCCTCGAGCAGGTGCTCGGCTGGGCCGAGTTCGGCGGCATGCGCCTGACCGTCGAGCCCGGTGTCTTCGTACCGCGCCACCGCACCGAATACCTCGCCGAGGTCGCGGCCCGTCTCGCGGGCGAGCGCAGGGTCGCCGCGGGCGGTGCACGCCCGGTCGTCGTCGACCTCTGTTGCGGTATCGGTGCGATCGGCGCGATGATCGCCGATATCGCGGGGCCGGTCGACCTCGTCGCCGCAGACCTCGACCCGGCGGCGGTTCGCGCGGCACGGCGCAACCTCGAGTCGCGCCGAGCGCGGGTGTTCGAGGGCGATCTCTTCGACGCGCTGCCCGACGACCTGCGAGCCCGCATCGACGTGCTCGCCGTGAATGCGCCCTACGTGCCCACCGACGAGATCGCGCTCATGCCGCCCGAAGCGCGTGACCACGAGGCTCGCATCGCGCTCGACGGCGGCGGCGACGGGCTCGACGTGCATCGCCGCGTCGCGGCATCCGCTGCCCGCTGGCTTGCACCCGGCGGCGTTCTGATCATCGAGACGAGTGGTCGGCAGGCGGCCACCGCAGCCGCCCTCATGCGACAGGGCGGGCTCGTACCGAGCATCATGCACGACGACGACGACGCCACGATCGTCGTCGGCGAACTCCGCTCAGCCGCTTGAGCGAGCTGCGGCCAGTAGCGCGGCGACCTGCGCGTCGGGCGTCTGCGTGAAGTCGAGGTAGTGCGAGCCGACGGCCATGAATCCGCGCGGTGCCGAGAGGCAGACCACCTCGTCGACCTCGGGCATCGATGCGATCTCGCCCAGGCTGTCGGGGGCGCCGACCGGCGCCGCCACGACGATGCGTGTCGCGCCCCGGGCATGTGCGACCAGGCAGGCGACCCGCATCGTGGCGCCCGTGGCGATGCCGTCGTCGACGATCACCGCGGTGCGCCCCGCGAGGTCGACCGGGCCTGCGTCGCCACGGAATCTCGCGACGCGGGCCTCGAGCTCGTCGCGCTCGCGGCGCTCGACCGCGGCCAGCTCGCCGGGCTTCAGGCGCACGTGCGAGATGATGTCGTCGTTCAGCACGCGCGCCCCCTGCTCGCCGATCGCGCCCATCGCGAGCTCGGGCTGGCCGGGCACACCGAGCTTGCGTACGACGAGCACGTCGAGCGGGGCGCCGAGCGCGACCGCGACGGGTGCGGCGACGGGCACGCCGCCGCGGGGAAGCCCGAGCACCACCGAGTCGGGCACGTCGAGGCCGCTCAGGCGGGCGGCGAGCCGCCTGCCTGCGTCGGCGCGATCGGTGAAGTACTCCATGCGGCAACTCCATGCGGCAACTCCATGCTCGCACGTGGCAGACGCTGCGACCACCCGCGAACGATGCCTCCATAGTGTCGACGCACGCCAGCGCCGCCGTCTCGCGGTCGCTCGTTGTGGAACAGCGCCAAGTACCGAGCGAAATTCGCGTTCTGGGCGGCGTCGCCTACACTGAACGAAATCCTTCCCCCTGCTGGGGAACCCGTACAAGGATGCGGCGGGCCCCCGCCCCGCCGGCTTGGAGAGCCCGTGGGACGTCACACCGTCGCGGCGCCGGCGTCGATGCCGCGCCGCGGAATCGTCATGTCCATCATCGGGGCGGTCGCCGTCGTCGCCCTCGTCGGTTCGGGGGTCTACCTCTGGGTCGGCGGTCACCTGAACCCGCTGCTCGCGTCGGCAGACGGCGGATGCGCCGAACCCGTGCAGCTCGCCGTCGTCGCCGATCGCACCATCGCGCCGGCACTCACCGCGATCGCCGAGGACTTCGATGACGCCAATGACGGCTGCGTTTCGACCGAGATCACCGCGCAGGACTCGGCCGACACCGCCGCGGTGCTCGCGTCGGGCAGCGCCGACGCCGACGCGTGGGTTCCAGAGTCGAGCGTGTGGCTCGACCGCATGAACGCGACCGCGGCATCGCTCGGCCAGGCCGTGCCCGCAGTCGAGGTGCGCGACGGCGTCGCGTCGTCGCCCGTGGTGTTCGCCGCCGCGGCCACGAAGGCCACCGCCCTCGCGAGCGAACCGGTGAGCTGGACCAGGGTGCTCGGGGGCGCGCTGCCGACGATCCTGCCCGACCCCGAGGCATCCGCCGCGAGCCTCGCAGGCCTCTACGCCCTGCGCGGACACTCGTCGCCCGACGACCCGCGGCAGTTCGCCGGCGCGATGATCGCGCTCGGCAAGTCGATCCCGGCGTCGACCACCGCGGCATTCGGCGCGCTCGGCGCGAGCGACGCGCCGATGATCGTCATCACGAGCGAGGCGCAGGTCGCCGCCTACAACAACGAGGAGCAGGCCGAGCCGCTCGTCGCCGCCTACCCGACCGACGGCACCGTTGCGCTCGACTACCCGTTCGTCGTGCTGCCCGAGGCGGCATCGCAGCAGACTGAGACCGCGTCGGCCGACCCCGAGCCCGACGGGGTGAAGACGAAGGCCGAGCTGCTCGAGGACTTCGAGGCCGCGATCCGCGCCGACACCGAGGTGCTCACCGCCGCCGGCTTCCGCGCCGCCGACGGCACCGGCAAGCTCGATCTCGCTGGTGTGGGGGTCGAGGCTCCCATCGCCGGGACCGCGCTCGACGGCGCTGCACAGCTCGAGATCCTTCGCGCGTGGGGCGTGCTCACGCTGCGTTCGCGCATGCTCGCCGTCATCGACGTCTCGGGCTCGATGGAGGAACCGGCAGAGAGCGGCCTGCGCCGCATCGACATCTTCCAGCAGGCCGCGGTCGGCGCCATGGAGAAGTTCTCGGGCGAGGTCGAACTGGGCGTGTGGATCTTCTCGACGGCCCGCAACGGCGAACTCGACTACGAAGACCTCGCACCGATCGCGCCGCTCGCCGACCTCGCGCACAAGCAGCAGATCGCCGGCATCATCCAGTCGCTGCCCGACCGCCTCGGTGGCGCCACCGGCCTCTATGATTCGACCCTCGCAGCCGTGAAGCGCGTGCGCGAGAGCTACGACCCCGAGAAGGTCAACTCCGTGCTGCTCATCACCGACGGCAAGAACGAGGACGAGAACGGCATCTCGCTCGAGGCGCTGCTCGCCGAGCTCAAGAAGATGGACGACCCGACGAAGCCCGTGCCCGTCATCATGATCGGGTTCGGTCCCGACACCGACGTGCCCGCGATGCAGCAGATCGCCCAGGTCACCAAGGGCGCCGCGTACTCGGCCTCGAAGCCCGAAGACCTCGGCATCGTGCTCGTCGACGCGCTCTCGCAGCGCACCTGCCGCCCGAACTGCGGCTGACGAAACCCTGCCAGAACGAGTGAAGGGGCCCGGCGCGATCTGCGCCAGGCCCCTTCGTTCGCGTTCGCACGGATGCCGCGCGCTCGCCGTCTGGCGGATCAGTGACCCACGGGTGCGCCCTGCATCATGTCGGCGGGCCGGCGCACGAGGAATGCACCGACGACGGCCGAGATCGAGAGGATCGCCCCGACGAGGAACGCGGTGCGGATGCCCGCGGCCTCGGCGGCGAGGGCCGTGGTGCCCGCGGCCGTCTCGGTTGCGGTGCGTGCCGTCATCACGGTGATGAACAGCGCGGTGCCGGCGGCGCCGGCGACCTGCTGGATGGTGCCGACGATGGCCGAGCCGTGCGAGTACAGCCGCGGCTCGACCGACCCGAGTGCCGAGGTGAACAGCGGGGTGAACATGAACGCGAGCGCCGTCGACATCACCACGTGCGCGATGAGGATCATGTACGGCGGCGTGCTCTCGGAGACCATGGTGAGCGACCACAGCACCAACGAGACCACGATGCTGCCCGGCACGAGCAGCGGCGTCGGCCCGAAGCGATCGTAGAGGCGGCCGACGGTGGGGCCGAACAGGCCCATGATGAGCCCGCCCGGCAGCAGCAGCAGGCCGGTGAAGAGCGGGTCGAGCCCGAGCACGTTCTGCAGGTAGATCGGCAGCAGGATGATGGTGCCGAACAGCGCGGCCATCATGACGACCATGAGCGCGACCGACACCGAGAAGTTGCGCGAGCGGAACGTGCGCAGGTCGAGCAGCGCTCGGTCTCGGCGCTGCAGCATCAGCTGCCGAACGATGAACCCGAGGATGCCGAGCACGCCGACCGCGAGTGCGATCCACATGGCCGGTGCATCGGCCGTCGAGCGCCCGCTCACGACGCCGCCGACGAGGCTGAGTCCGTAGACGAGCCCTCCGAAGCCGAACGCCGACAGGATGACCGAGAACAGGTCGATGGGCAGCACGCGGGTCTCGCTCACGTTCTCGACGCGGCGGATGCCGATGACGAGCATCACGAGCGCGATCGGCAGCACGAGCCAGAACATGTACCGCCACGACAGGAAGCTCAGGATGAGCCCAGAGATGGTCGGCCCGATCGCGGGTGCGACCGACATCACGATCGACACGCGACCCATGAATCGGCCTCGATCACTCGGTGCGACGAGCGTCATGAGGGTCGTCATGAGCAGCGGCATCATGATCGCGGTGCCGGTGGCCTGCACGACGCGCGCGAGCAGCAGCACCTCGAAGCCCGGGGCGAGCGCCGCGAGCAGGGTGCCGGCCGAGAACAGGCTCATCGCGGTGATGAAGATCGGCCGGGTCGCGATGCGTTGCAGCAGGAAGCCCGTGATCGGGATGACGACGGCCATGGTCAGCATGAAGGCCGTGGTCAGCCACTGCGCCAGCGAGAGCGTGATGTCGAGGTCGGTGACGAGGTGGGGAATCGCGACGCCCATGATCGTCTCGTTGAGGAAGACGACGAATGTTGCGCCGAGCAGCAGCCAGATGACGCGGTTGTTGCGTGCACCGTGGTCGGGCTGGTGGGCGACGACGGCGGCGTCTTGCGCGGCGGCGTCGGCGGGGGAGTCGATGATGCCGTCACCGGGTATGCCACGATCGGCGGTGCCTGGTGGTTCGAGGTCGGGAAGGGCGCGTTCGGTCACGGAATGGGTCCAATCGGTTTCGGCGCACGGCTGCGCCGGGAGAGCGTCGATGTCAGTCGAATAGATGGGTCAACCCGAGCCACGGGATCCGCTATTCCCGGATTGCCGTTTCCATCGACATGAATGGATCTCGCAGCTCGTGGCGCTGCCTCGCAACGCGTCAGGTGGCGACGATACCGCGCACCGCCGACACGGCACGGGCGACGGATGCCCCGGCCGCGTCGATCTCGTCGGCAGTGGTCTCGCCGCCGAGCGTGAACCGCACCGCGGTCTGCGCGAGTTCGCCCGGAATCCCGATCGCGGTGAGCACGTGCGAGGGCTCGTCGCTGCCGGCGGCGCACGCCGACCCGCTCGAGCACACGACGCCGTCGCGCTCGAGCTCGAGCAGCACCGCCTCGCCGCTCGTGCCGGGGAAGACGAACGACACGGTGCCCGGCAGCCGGTCGACGGGGTCGCCCGTGAGCATCGCGCGGGGCACGCCGCTCATGACCAGGCGCGTGAGGCGTGCGCCCAGCGCCCCGACCCGCGTCGCGGCATCCGTTCGCTCGTGCTCGGCCAGCCGCAGCGCCGTGGCGAACGCCACCGCACCGGCGACGTTCTCGGTACCCGAGCGGCGGCCGCGCTCCTGCCCGCCGCCGTGCAGCACGGGTTCGAGCGCAAGGCGGCCGCGCACGATGAGCGCGCCGGTGCCCTTCGGCGCGCCGACCTTGTGGCCGGCGAGGGACAGCGCGTCGACCCCGAGCGCGTCGATCGAGAGGGGCAGCCAGCCCGCGGCCTGCACCGCATCGGTGTGCATGAGCGCGCCCGCGTCGTGGGCGATCGTGGCGAGCTCGGCGATCGGCTGCACCGTGCCGATCTCGTTGTTGGCGAGCTGCACCGAGACGAGCGTGGTGTCGGGCCGGATGACCCGGGCGAGCGCCTCGGGGCGCACGACCCCTGTCGCGTCGACCTCGACCTCGGCTACCTCGAAACCGTGCACCCGCGCGAGGTACGAGGCCGACTCGAGCACCGCCTCGTGCTCGATGGGCGAGACGACCAGGTGGCGGCCGCGCGGGTTCGCGAGCGCGAGCCCCTTCACGGCGAGGTTGTCGGCCTCGGTGCCGCCGCTCGTGAACACGACGTCACCAGGCCGGCAGCCCACGACGGCGGCGACCTCGGCACGGGCCGCCGTGAGCGCCCGGGCCGCCTCGTCGCCGAGCCCGTGACTGCTCGACGGATTGCCGAACGCACCCGACAGGAACGGCCACATCGCCTCGAGCGCCTCGCGGCGCACGGGCGTGGTGGCGGCGTGGTCGAGGAAGATCACGCGTGCCTCACAGGTTTCGCCGCGACGACGACGTCGAGCCCGAGGTCGAGCGACCGCACCGAGTGCGTGAGGGCGCCGACCGAGATGACGTCGACCCCGGTCGCGGCGATCGCGGAGACCGTGTCGAGGGTGACGCCGCCCGACGCCTCGACCACCGCGCGGCCCGCGATGAGCTCGACGCCGCGCCGCAGGTCGTCGAGCCCGAAATTGTCGAGCATGACCGTGTCGGCTCCGCCGGCGAGCACCGCCTCGACCTGGTCGAGCCGATCGACCTCGACCTCGAGATGCGCCGTGTGGGGCATGCGCTCTCGCGCTGCGCGCAGGGCGGTCGCAAGGTCTTGCCCGCCCGCGGTGAGCACGGCGAGGTGGTTGTCCTTCGCCATGACCGCGTCGGAGAGTGACCGGCGGTGGTTGCGCCCCCCGCCGTCGCGCACTGCCTGCCGCTCGAGGCTGCGCAGGCCCGGCGTCGTCTTTCGGGTGTCGACGATGCGGGCGCGCGTGCCCGACGCCGCGGCCACGTACGTCGCCGTGAGCGTGGCGATGCCCGACATGCGCTGCAGCAGGTTCAGGCCGATGCGCTCGGCGCGCAGGATGCCGCGCGCGGGGCCCTCGACCCGGGCGAGCGTCGCGCCGGCTTCGAAGGGCTCGCCGTCGCGCGCGAGCGGTTCGACCGAGATGCGCGGATCGACGAGGCGGAACGCCGCCGCGAACACGTCGATGCCGCTCAGCACGCCCGGCTCGCGCGCCACGAGTTCGGCGGTCGCGCTCGCGTCGGCCGGGATGAGTGTCTCGGAGGTGAGGTCGCCCCACGGGGCGTCCTCGTCGAGCGCGGCTCCGACGATGCGGTCGATCTCGCGGGCGTCGGTCATCAGGCGGCCTCCAGTTCGGGTGCGACGGGTGCGGCCGACGATGTGGTCAGCGCCGGGTCATCCGTTCGGAAATGCGCACCGACGCTCTCGCGGCGCGCTGACGCGGCCGTGACGGTGATGCGCGCGAGGTCGAGCAGGTTGCGATCCTCCGCCGTGCGCCGGTCGCGCACGTCGGGTGCGTGCCACGCGTCGAGGCGAGCGGATGCCGCTGCCAACCCCGACGCGTCGCGCTCGAGCCCCACCGCCTGCCACATGAGCTCCTGCAACTGCTCGCGGTCGACCGTCACCGTCGCGCCGTCGCCGCCGACCCCGCCCACCCCGCGCGCAGTGCAGGAAGAACCGCGCGACGCGCCGCCGGCCGGGTGGCTCATCACGGCGTGTCGGGTCGAAGTTCCTGCATCGGCCGAGCCACCCGCGTGGGGGAGTCCGGTGTCGGAGCAGAGCGCCCGGGCCGCGCGGTCGGCGAATACGGCGGCTTCGAGCAGTGAGTTCGAGGCCAGGCGGTTCGCGCCGTGCACGCCCGTGCGGGCGGTCTCGCCGACCGCGTACAGCCCGGGCAGGCTCGTGCGCCCGTCGAGGTCGGTGACCACGCCGCCCATGGCGTAGTGCGCCGCGGGCGTGATCGGCACGGGCTCGCGCGACCAGTCGAACCCGGCATTGCGCACGACGGTGTTGAGGCCGGGGAAGCGCTGGGCGAGGAACTCGGCGCCGAGCGCCGTGGCATCGAGCAGCACGGGCGCACCGCCCTGTGCGGTCATCTGCCGCCAGACGGCACGGGCCACGACGTCGCGAGGCGCGAGCTCGGCGTCTGGGTGCACGTCGAGCATGAACCGACGGCCGTGGTGGTCGCGCAGCACCGCACCCTCGCCGCGCACCGCTTCGGATATCAGGGGAGTGCCTGTCGCCGCCAGCGCCGTGGGGTGGAACTGGGTGAACTCGAGGTCGGCGACGCGAGCTCCGGCGCGCCACGCTGCGGCCACTCCGTCGCCCGTCGCGACCGCGGGGTTCGTCGTATGCCGGTAGAGGCATCCACTGCCGCCGGTCGCGAGTACGACCGCGTCGGCTCGATGCTCGGTGATCGAGCCGTGCTCGTCGAGCAGCGCGGCGCCGACGACGTCGCCGCGCTCGACGACGAGGTCGACGAGCATCGTGCGCTCGGCGATATGCACTGCCCGGCGCCGCACCGTCGCCACGAGCGCCGACTCGATGGCGGCACCGGTGGCATCACCGCCCGCATGCAGGATGCGCGGCCGCGAGTGGGCCGCCTCGAGGCCGCGTTCGAGCCCCGACTCGCCGCGGTCGAATGCGACACCGAAACGGATCAGGTCGCGCACGCGCGCGGGGCCCTCGTCGCACAGCACCCGCACCGCGGCGGGGTCGGCGAGCCCGGCCCCGGCTTCGAGCGTGTCGGCGAAGTGCCGGTCGGCCGAGTCGTCGGGGAACAGGGCCGCGGCGATGCCGCCCTGGGCATACCTCGTGTTCGACTCGGCGAGCTCGGTCTTCGTGACGAGCTCGACCTCGCAGCCGGAATCGGCCGCCTTCACCGCGGTCCAGAGGCCGCCGATGCCGCCGCCGACGACCAGCACGCGGCTCATCTCAGGCTCCGGTCGGTGCCGCGACGGGGGTGGGCTTGGCCGCGAGCATGCGCTCGAGCGCGAGCCGGGCGGGGTCGGCGACGTCGGCCGGCACGGTGATGCGGTTCACGACGCGGCCCGCGACGAGCTCTTCGAGCACCCACGCGAGGTAGCCCGGGTGGATGCGGTACATCGTCGAGCACGGGCAGACCACCGGGTCGAGGCAGAAGATCGTGTGCTCGGGGTACTCGGCCGCGAGCCGCTGCACGAGGTTGATCTCGGTGCCGATCGCGAAGGTCGACCCGGCCGGCGCGGCCTGAATGGCCTTCACGATGAAATCGGTCGACCCCGAGGCATCCGCCGCATCGACGACCGGCATCGGGCACTCGGGGTGCACGATGACCTGCACGCCGGGGTGGTCGATCCGCGCCTGCGCGATCTGGTCGACCGTGAAGCGCCGGTGCACCGAGCAGAAGCCGTGCCAGAGGATGACGCGGGCGTCGTCGAGCGCCGCGGCGTCGTTGCCGCCGAGCGGGCGGCGCGGGTTCCACATCGGCATCTGCGAGAGGGGCACGCCCATGGCCTTCGCGGTGTTGCGGCCGAGGTGCTGGTCGGGAAAGAAGAGCACGCGCTGCCCGCGCTCGAACGCCCACTCGAGCACGGTCTTCGCGTTCGACGAGGTGCAGACGATGCCTCCGTGCCGGCCGACGAAGCCCTTGAGCGCGGCGCTCGAGTTCATGTAGGTCACGGGGATCACGGGCACGCGCCCGTCGGCATCGACGGCGTCGAGGTCGCCGTACACGTCGGCGAGCTGCTCCCAGCACTCCTCGACGCTCGACTCGTCGGCCATGTCGGCCATCGAGCAGCCCGCGGCGAGGTTCGGCAGGATCACGGCCTGCGCGGGGGTCGAGAGCAGGTCGGCCGTCTCGGCCATGAAGTGCACGCCGCAGAAGACGATGGCCTCGGCGTCGGGCCGCGAGAGCGCGGCGTTCGCGAGTTGGAACGAGTCGCCGACGAAATCGGCGTGCTCGATGACCTCGTCGCGCTGGTAGAAGTGGCCGAGCACGACGACCCGGTCGGCGAGCGCGGCCTTCGCGGCGCGGATGCGCGCGTGCAGTTCGTCGTTCGAGGCGGTGCGGTACGCCTCGGGCAGGGCGCTCTGGCGCGGCGAGCCGGTGGGGATGACGTCGCCCATCGACGACCCGGGTCCATAGGTGGCGGGGCCGGAGTCGAACTGCCACGGCCCCTTCGCGAGGTCGGGCGTGCACGCCTCGCCGGGCGTCGCACCGGTGGCGATGAGTTGAATGGTGCGGTCGACGGATGCCGCTGCTCGGGTCTCTACGATCGTGGGGTTCATGATGCTGGCCTCTCTCTCATGAACGGTTCGCGGGTCTGGGCTGCTGCGGTGGTGGTCTCGTAGCGGTAGATCTTCGGGGGTCGGTGCGGAGCGCCCGAGGCGCGCTCGCCCGTCTCGAGCAACCGGCCCGAGGCGAGCATCGTGCGCCGGAAGTTCGCGGGGTCGAGGCGGCGCTGCAGCACGATCTCGTATACCTCACGCAGTTCGGCGAGCGTGAACGTCGCGCCGAGGAACGCGTGCGCGAGCTCGGCGTACTCGACCTTCGTGCGCAGGCGCCACAGGGCGTACTCGACGATGCGGTTGTGGTCGAACGCGAGCTCGGGCATGGTGTCGGCCGGAACCCAGCGCACGTTGGGGCCGACCGTGGCCTGCGCGGCCTCGTCGCTCTGCACGAGCGCCCAATACACGACCGAGACGACGCGTTCGTCGGGTGAGCGGTCGACTTCGCCGAAGGTGTAGAGCTGTTCGAGGTAGTTCGGCGCGAGGCCGGTCGTCGAGCGCAGCGTGCGGGCGGCAGCGGCCTCGAGCGCTTCGTTCGGGGGCAGCCAGCCGCCGGGCAGCGCCCAGAGCCCGCGCTGCGGCTCGCGCGTGCGCCGCACGAGCGGAGTCCACAGCACCGGATGCCCGGCGTGATCGGGACGCAGGGCGAAGATCACGGTCGAGACCGCGAGGCGCACGGGTGCGCCGTCACGTAGCGTCATCCGGCACCTCCGATCTTCGAGTCAGGATGACTCGAACAGTCAACGAACGCAGCTTACAGTCACACTGACCTGAACACCAACTGCGTTACGCCACCGAGGCTGTGCGTCACCCGCGCGTCACCCGCGAGCGCCGGCTGTGCACCGAGCAGGGGGATTGCCCCGACGACGAGTTGAGTACTGGCACTGATGTGACGCCGTTCACCGGGCGCCAACATGGTGCCGTCCCGGCCCACAAGGCGTGCGTCGGCGCTCCCGAGAGGATCCCCCCATGCGCAAACTGTTTCTGACCGTGGCGTGGTTGTTCACCGCCGCCGTCGTGCTCCAGCTCTACTTCGCCGCCGTCGGCGTGTTCTCGAACCCCGAGGACGAACTGTTCGCCTGGCACGGCATGAACGGCCGCTTCGCGCTGCCGATCCTGGCCCTGCTGCTCATCGTGACCGCTGCGCTGGCCCGTGCCGGTAAGCGCACGATCTGGCTGAGCGTGCTGCCGCTCGTGCTCATCCTGTTCCAGACGGCGCTGTTCATCCTCACAGGGGTGATCTTCGGCCTCGGCCCCGACGACCACGCGAGCCCGCCGCTCGCCGCAACGCTGTTCATCTCCCTCCACGCCGTCAACGGCGCAGCGATCCTGCTCATGGGCGTGCTGATGATCGTGCGGGCGCGCCGGCTCGTGCGCGAAGGCCCGCCCGCCAAGCCGGTCGAGGCATCGACCGCGCCCGAGGCCGACGAGACGCCCGCCGCAGTGCCGGGTGCCTGACCGCACTTCAGCCGAATCCGGTCGAGCAGTGAGGAGGGCGCGATGACCACCGCCGCCCTCTTGCTGCTGCAGGCCGCCGCCGCAGTCGCCGGCGCCGGCCTCTGGCTCGCGGCCGGATTCGCGGCCGGGTCGGCTGCCGATCGACGCACCCGAAATGAGCGGATGACCGTACTCGCGTTCGCCGCGGGCGGCACGCTCGGGCTCCTCGCCGCCGGGGCGCTCACCGCCCTGCTCGCGGGTCGAGGCTGGTGGTTCGCGGGCGAGAAGGTCACGGTAGGCCTTCCCTTCCAGATCCTGGGCCTCGTCGCGGGCGGGCTCGGCTGCGCGTGGTGGCTTCGCGACATCCGGGCGGGCCTCGCACGCACGCTCATGCTCGGCGGCGGCTACGCCATGGCGGCGGGTGTGCTCGCCACGTGGCTCGTCGGCTATCCGCCGCAGCCGATCGCCGCGATCGTGCTCCTCGGCATCGTGGTGCTCGTGACGGGCCTCACGTGGGCGCTGCTCGCGCATCGCAGCCGCAGAGCCGTCGCGGGCTTCGCCGGGATGCTCGCCGTGCTGCTCGCCGGCGGCGTCGCGTGGTCGTGGCTGAGCGACATGGCCGCGCCCAGCATCGAGGCGTCGGGCGCCCACGACCACGGCGATGCGCTCACCGCCGCAGAGATCGGCGCGCCCGCGATCCCGGTGACCGCGCTGCGCACGCCCGACGATTCCCCGGGCGAGGTGCATGCGGTGCAGCTGACCGCGGCGCGGCACGACGTGACGCTCGCCTCGGGCGACACGGTCGAGGCGTGGGGCTTCGGCGGCGACGGGGTCGCCGGTCCCGAGCTGCGGGTCACCGAGGGCGAGCTCGTCGAGGTCACCCTCGTCAACCACGACATCGACGACGGCGTCACCCTGCATTGGCACGGCTACGACGTCCCCAACGGCGAAGACGGCGTCGCGGGCGTCACCCAGGACTCCGTCGCGCCCGGGGACCGGTTCACCTACCGCTTCACCGCCGACCAGCCCGGCACGTACTGGTACCACACCCACCAGGCCGCCTCGGAGGGCGTGCGCCGGGGGCTCTACGGCATGCTCGTCGTCGAGCCGGAGGGCGGCGTGGCCGAGTCGCTCGACCTCGCGCTGCCCGTGCACCGCATCGGCGGCGAGGTCGTGATCGGCGCGACCGATGGGCCCCAGTCGTTCGAGGCCGCCGAGGGCGAGGTCGTGCGCCTTCGGGTTGCGAACACCGAGCAGACGCCGGTGCGGGTGACCGTCGCGGGTGCGCCGTTCACGGTCGCCGCGGTCGATGGGCGTTCCCTCGAGGGCGCGACCGAGATCGAACGTCGCTCGGTACGACTCGGCGCGGGCGCGCGCGCCGACCTCGTGTTCACGGTGCCGCTGAACGGCGCGCGATTCGAGACCGACCTGTCCGAGGCATCCGTCGTCGCCATCGCGCCCGCCGGTGCGTCGGTCGGCGATCTGCCGCGTGCGGTGACGGATGTCCCGGAGCTCGACCTGCTCGCATACGGCGGCGGCGAACGGCCCGAACTCGGCCCGTTCACGGCCGAGGGCACGCTCGTGCTCGACCGCATGCCGCGGTTCCTCGGCGGCGCCCCGTCGTACGCGTACACCGTGAACGGCGCGGTGTTCCCGCACGTCGCGCCGATTGAGGTGCGTGAGGGCGACGTCGTGAAGGTCACCGTCGCGAACCGCGGATTCGACGTGCACCCCATGCACGTGCACGGCCACCATGTGCTCGTGCTCTCGCGCGACGGCGTGGCTGCGACCGGTGCGCCGCTCTGGCTCGACACGGTCGACGTGCGCCCCGGCGAGGTGTGGGAGCTCGCGCTCGTCGCCGACAATCCCGGCATCTGGATGGACCACTGCCACGACCTCGAACACGCCGCGCAGGGCATGATGATGACGCTCGCGTACGACGGCGTCACGACCCCGTTCGAGCACGCCGGCGCCCACGGCAACCGTCCAGAGTAGCAATCGGCGCTGCTAGGATCGGCGTACAACCTCATACCGGGCCATCGACGCGTCGCGGGAGAGCCGGCCAGTACTCGAGTTGAGCACTGGCCGGCACCGAAGGAGCAAGCCTCCCTGCCAATCTCTCAGGTCTCACACCGCGACGACGAGGCCGCTCTGAAAAGCGAGCGTCGCGTGAGCGACACTCCGCCCAAGGTGAAAGCGCGACCCATCGCGTGAAACTCTCAGGCTCATGACAGAGGGGGAGTTCTCATGCGGCGCCCGCCGCACGACAGGCACGTCTGGAGAACTCGTGACCCCCGAACCCGGTACCACCACCCCTGAGGCATCCGCCGCGGCGGTCGAGCGGCTCAGCCCGCTCGATGCCGTGCACCGCGCCGCCGGCGCGAGCTTCACCGACTTCGCCGGATGGCAGATGCCGGTGCGGTACTCGAGCGACCTCGCCGAGCACCACGCCGTGCGCACCACGTCGGGTCTCTTCGACCTGTCGCACATGGGCGAGATCGTGCTCATCGGGCCCGAGGCCGCCGCGGCGCTCGACTACGCGCTCGCCGGCAAACTCTCGGCGATCGAGGTCGGCCAGGCGAAGTACTCGCTGCTGCTCGCCGAAGACGGTGGCATCATCGACGACCTCGTGGTCTATCGCACCGGTGACGACCGGTACATGGTGGTCGCGAACGCATCGAACGCCGGCGTCGTCGCGGCCGAGCTGCGCTCCCGCGCCGCCGCGTTCGACACGATCGTCTCCGACGAGAGCGACGACGTCGCGCTCATCGCGCTTCAGGGTCCCGACGCGCGCGCCGTGCTGCTCGAGACGCCAGGCTTCGGCGTCGACGGGCCCGGCAACGATGCCGACGACTTCGACACGGCCATCGGCGCGCTCAAGTACTACCGCGCGTTCCCCGCGACCTTTGAGGGCGAGCCGGTGCTCGTGGCCCGCACCGGCTATACCGGCGAAGACGGCTTCGAGCTCTACCTCGCCCCCGAACGGGCCGGCCGCCTCTGGGAGGCCCTGCGCGAGACCGGCGGATCCCGCGTCGTGCCATGCGGGCTCGCGAGCCGCGACACCCTGCGCCTCGAGGCGGGAATGCCGCTCTACGGCAACGAGCTGAGCCGCGAAATCCGACCCGCCCAGGCGGGTCTCGGTCGCGTCGTCGCACTCGCGAAAGAGGGAGACTTCGTCGGCCGCGCCGCGATCGAGGCCGGACAAGCGGCCGATGCGCCGGTGCTCGTCGGCCTCGCAGCCGAGGGCCGGCGAGCCGCCCGGGCGCACTACGACGTGTACGACGGCGACGGCGCCGATGCGGCCAAGATCGGCGAGATCACGAGCGGCGCGCTGTCGCCGACGCTCGGACACCCCGTGGCGATGGCCTACGTGTCGCCCGAGGCCTCGGAGCTCGGGCGCGAGCTCTTCGTCGACGTGCGCGGCACGCGTATCGCCGCATCCGTCGTGAAGCCGCCGTTCTACAAACGCGACGCCTGACCGATTCCCACGACCGCCACCAACGCATCACCGACCTCGAGGAGCACACCGTGACCGAGCCCAGCGCACTGCAGTACACCGAAGAACACGAGTGGATCGACGTCGACGGAGACGTCGCCACCGTCGGCATCACCGACTACGCCGCCGAGAAGCTCGGCGATGTCGTCTACGTCGACCTGCCGGCCGCCGGCACGACCGTCACCGAGGGCACCGTCGTCGGCGAGATCGAGTCCACCAAGTCGGTCGGCGAGCTGTTCGCGCCGGTCAACGGCGAGGTCGTCGAGGCCAACCAGGCCGTCGTCGACACGCCCGAGCTCGTGAACAGCGACCCGTTCGGCGAGGGCTGGCTGCTCAAGGTGCGCACGTCGAGCATGCCCAAGCTGCTCACGCACGACGAATACCGCGCCTTCGTCGGCGAGTAAGGAACCACAGAACCACATGACCGTCTCCTCCGCCTTCGACGTGGACGCCTTCGGGCGCCGCCACATCGGCACCACCCCCGACGACCACGGGCTCATGCTCGCCGCGCTCGGCTACGACTCGCTCGACGCCCTCATGGCGGCGGCCGTGCCGACCTCGATCCGCATGCACGAGGTGCTGAACTCGGCCATCCCCGCCGCGGCCACCGAGCGCGAGGCGCTCGACGAACTCGCCGCGCTCGCCTCGCAGAACACCGTGCGCACGCCCATGATCGGCCTCGGGTACTACGGCACCGTGACGCCCGCCGTGATCCAGCGGAACGTGCTCGAGAACCCCAGCTGGTACACCGCGTACACGCCGTACCAGCCCGAGATCAGCCAGGGGCGGCTCGAGGCGCTCATCAATTTCCAGACGATGGTCTCAGACCTCACGGGGCTCGACACCGCCAACTCGTCGATGCTCGACGAGTCGACCGCCGTCGTCGAGGGCATGCTGCTGACGCGTCGTGCGTCGAAGTCGGCCTCGAACCGCTTCGTCGTCGACGCCGACGCGCTGCCGCAGACGCACGCGCTACTCGAGTCGCGGGCGGCGGCCGTCGGCATCGAGCTCGTGGTCGCCGAGCTGGATGAGACCACTGACGTCGCCGCACTCGGCGAGCACTTCGGTCTCTTCGTGCAGTACCCCGGCGCTTCGGGCCGGGTCTGGAACCCGTCGTCGGTCATCGCCGCGTCGAAGGCGCAGGGTGCCCTCGTCGTGGCCGCCGCCGACCTGCTCGCCCTCGCCCTCATCACGAGCCCGGGCGAACTCGGCGCCGACGTCGCCGTGGGCACGTCGCAGCGCTTCGGCGTGCCCATGGGCTTCGGCGGTCCGCACGCCGGCTACATGGCCGTGCGCGCCGGACTCGAACGGCAGCTCCCCGGACGCCTCGTGGGCGTCTCGCAGGACGCCGCCGGCCACCCCGCCTACCGCCTCAGCCTGCAGGCACGCGAGCAGCACATCCGCCGCGAGAAGGCGACGTCGAACATCTGCACCGCGCAGGTGCTGCTCGCCGTGATGGCGTCGATGTACGCCGTCTATCACGGGCCACGGGGCATCCGCGCGATCGCGACGCAGGCGGCCGGAAAGGCGAGGCTGCTCGCCGGCTGGCTCGAAGACCTCGGCCAGCACGTCGCCCACGACGCGTACTTCGACACCCTCGCGGTGCACGTGCCGGGCCTCGCGAAGAACGTCGTCGCGCGCGGACGCGAACTCGGCGTGCTGCTCTGGGAGGCCGACGAGGCCACGGTGCTGGTCTCGGTCGACGAGACCACCACGATCGAGCACCTGCACCTCGTGACCCGCGCCTTCGGCGGCCCCGAGGAGCGCGACCTCGACGGTCCGATCACGCAGAACGCCATCCCCGAGGCGCTGCGTCGCACGTCGCCGTACCTCGAGCACCCGGTGTTCAACACGCACCACTCCGAGACGCAGATGATGCGCTACCTCAAGCAGCTCGCCGACCGCGACTACGCGCTCGACCGCGGCATGATTCCGCTCGGGTCGTGCACGATGAAGCTCAACGCCGCCACCGAGATGCAGGCGGTCACGTGGCCCGCCTTCGCGAACCTGCACCCGTTCGCGCCCGAGGCCGACGTCGTCGGATCGCTCGCGCTCATCGAGCAGCTCGAGACCTGGCTCGCCGAGGTCACCGGCTACGACACCGTGTCGCTGCAGCCGAACGCGGGCAGCCAGGGCGAGCTCGCCGGCCTGCTCGCGATTCGCGGCTACCACCTCGCCAACGACGAGGCCGAGCGCGACATCTGCCTCATTCCGTCGAGCGCACACGGCACGAACGCCGCATCGGCGGTGCTCGCGGGGCTGCGCGTCGTGGTCGTCGCGACCGACGAGCTCGGCAACGTCGACCTCGACGACCTGCGGGCGAAGATCGCCGAGCACGCCGACCGCGTCGCCGCGCTCATGATCACGTACCCGTCGACGCACGGCGTCTACGAGCACGAGGTGAAGCAGATCACGCAGGCCGTGCACGACGCGGGCGGCCAGGTCTACGTCGACGGCGCCAACCTCAACGCGCTGCTCGGCTTCGCGCGCTTCGGCGACTTCGGCGGCGACGTGTCGCACCTGAACCTGCACAAGACGTTCTGCATCCCGCACGGTGGCGGCGGCCCCGGCGTCGGACCGGTCGCGGCGAAGGCGCACCTCGCGCCCTACCTGCCCGGGCACCCGATGGCCCAGCGCGCCGACCACTCGGGCGGAGTCACGCACGACGGCGGTCCCGTCTCGGCTGCGCCCTATGGCAGTCCGTCGATCCTGCCGATCTCGTGGGCGTACGTGCGCATGATGGGCGCCGAGGGCCTCAAGCAGGCGACTGCGGCCGCGGTGCTCTCGGCGAACTTCGTCGCGTCGCGCCTGCGCGACCACTTCCCGGTGCTGTACACCGGCGACAACGGGCTCGTCGCGCACGAGTGCATCCTCGACCTGCGCCCGCTCACCGCCGAGACCGGGGTCACGGTCGACGACGTCGCGAAGCGTCTCATCGACTACGGGTTCCACGCGCCCACGATGTCGTTCCCCGTCGCGGGCACCCTCATGGTCGAGCCGACCGAGTCCGAAGACCTCGCCGAGCTCGAGCGATTCGTCGAGGCGATGATCGCCATCAAGGCCGAGGCCGACGCGGTCGGGCGCGGCGAGTGGCCCGTCGACGACAACCCGCTGCGGGGCGCCCCGCACACCGCCGAGTCGGTCATCGCGGGGGAGTGGACGCACCCGTACACGCGTGAGCAGGCGGTGTACCCGGTGCACTCGCTCGTGCGCAACAAGTACTGGGCGCCCGTGCGACGCATCGACCAGGCCTACGGCGACCGCAACCTCGTGTGCGCCTGCCCGCCGGTGGAGGCGTTCGCGTGACCGAGCACCCCGCGAACCCTCGACGAGGCACAGCCGCCTGCTGCCCTACCCAGCCCCGCTGAGTGCCGCGACGCGGGTCCTCGGGCTGTTGACTCCTGAAAACAAGGACACTCCTTCGACCGGGCGGCGTCCTTGTTTTCAGGAGTCACCCGAATCTTCGGGAGTCACCTGGGTCCTCGGGGGTCACCTGGGTCCTCGGGGGTCGCCGGCGGCCCACGGCTGCGTGCCCCGGGAAGTCCGGACGTCGCGGGTGGACCGGGCCACGCCCACTGGGCCGCGGCCACGACGAACAGGCCGATCCTCGACGACGGCAGCTTCTCGCCGAGGCCTCGTGCCGCTCGACCGTGGGGATGGGTCCGAGCACGGGGGCGAGCCACTTTCCGGCCGCGACCGTCACCGGCACCATCACGAGCACGAGCAACGCCCCGAGCGCCGTCACGATGCCGAGACGGCGTCGCGTGGCCGGCCAGAACGTGCCGAGCAGCAGGGCGAGTACCGTGAGCGGTGTAAGCACGACGACCAGGCCGAGGTCCGCGGCATCCGAACCGACACGATGCTCGACCCGCTCTCGGCTCACCGGCAGGCCGATCGGGCATCGGTGAACCGATCGCAGCCCTACCTCGTTGTGAAAGACAGGAGGTGACGGATGCCGCCCGACGACGACAGCCGCCTGACCGCGTTGTACGACGCGCACGGCCCGTCGGTGTGGCGGTACGTCGTGCACCTGACCGGTGACCCGGCCGGCGCAGACGACATTGTGCAGGAGACCCTGCTGCGGGCGTGGAGGAGCCCCCGAATCCTCGCCCAGGAGCCTACGTCGACCAGGTCGTGGATGTTCACGGTCGCCCGCAATCTCGTGATCGACGAGGTGCGAAGCGCCCGTCGCCGCCACGAGATCGGAGTTGCCGAATTGCCCGAACGCGTACAGGACGACGCAACCGACGCCCTGTTCGAGAGCCTGTTGGTGGAGGAGGCGCTGGTGACGCTGTCGGTGGAGCATCGTGCGGTGATCGTGCACGCCTACTACGGCGGATGCAGCGTGGCCGAGGTCGCGCGGCGCCTCGGCATTCCCGAGGGCACGGTCAAGTCGAGGCTTCACTACGGTCTTCGCGCCCTGCGGCTCGCGCTGCAAGAGAAGGGAGTGACGCGATGAACCCGAATCACGCGCGCTTCGCGGAATGGGACTCGGCCTATGTACTCGGGGCGCTGTCACCCGTCGAACGGCGCGAGTTCGAGGAGCATCTCGAGTCCTGCGAACTGTGTTCGCGGGCGGTCGCAGAGCTCGCCGCCATGCCCGGGCTGCTCGCCCGGCTCGCGCCCGAGCGGGCGAGCGCTATCGCAGAGGACCCCGACGGGGCATCCGCACCGGCACCTCGCGACGACCTGCTCGACGCGGTGCGCCTCGCCGACCGACGTCGCCGCACGCGGCGCACGCGGTACTGGTGGGGCGCGGTGGCCGCGGCGGCGGCGGTCGCCGTGCTCGCGGTCGTGCTGCCGCTGAGCATGGGCCAACCCGCCACGGCGCGGGAGGCGGTCGCGTTCGAGGCGGTCGTCGACGTTCCGCTCACCGCCACGGCCATGCTCACCCAGGTCGGGTGGGGAACCCGGATCGAACTCGATTGCCGCTACGGCGATGCCGACGCCGACGCCGACGTGCCGCCCGGCGGGTGGCCGTACTCGCTCGTCGTCATCGAACGCGATGGCACGCGCAGCGAGGTCTCGAGCTGGCGGGCGAGTCCCGGTACGGGGGCACGCCTCTCTGCAGCTACCGCCGCCGACCTCGACGATATCGCCTCCCTCGAGATCCGGGCGATCGCCAGCGGCGAGGTGCTCATGCGCGGCGTCTCGGACGAGCTGCAGCGCCGGTGAACCATTCGAGCCGTCCTCTCGTGTACCCGACGTGGCCGCGCACGGCGGTCGCGAGCACGAGAGAAGGATCTTCGCATGAAACTGCGCATTGCAGCCGGACTCGCCGTCGCGGCACTCGCCGTAGCACTCACGGGCTGTACGACACCAGCGGCCGAGCAACCGCCTGCCGAAGCACCGACCGCGACCGAGACAGAGGCGCCGGCCGAGTCGATGTCGGCAGCCCTCACCACGGCCCAGTCGTCGCTCGGCGAGATCGTCGTCGACGGTGAGGGCATGACGGTCTACATGTTCGACAACGACACCCAGGGAGCCGATGCGAGCGTCTGCGAGGGCGAGTGCGCGACGAACTGGCCGGCGGTGACCACGGATTCCGACAGCCCCGAGGTCGAAGGGGTGACCGGCGAGGTCGGCACCATCACCGGCGTCGACGGTTCCGCCCAGCTCACGCTCAACGGATGGCCGCTCTACTCGTACATCGGCGACGAGGCCGCCGGCGACACGAACGGCCAGGGCGTGCAGGACGTCTGGTGGGTGCTGAGCCCTGCCGGTGAGAAGATCGGGCCCTGACCGGCTCAACGGCTGACCGCTCGTGAGGCCCGGCGCGGCGCGGCACGCGCCGGGCCACGCGAGCCCGAACCCATGTCGCCGCACGCCCTCGCGCGATAAACTGAGGATCATTCGCACAGGGAGGTGCCGCATGCTCACCCTCGACGTCCTCACGGTCATCGGATTCGTCGCGGCCTTCATCGGCGTGAGCGCCGCCACGGCCGACGTCACCGGCATCGAGAAACGCCTTCGGAGCCTCGACCGGGGCGACCCCGCCACCGCCGACGCGGTGCGTCGTGCTCAAGCTGTCACCGACCTCGCCCGCGGCGGGTTCTTCGGGCTCGAGTCGATGGCGATCGTGTGCACGCCCTCGCGCCGCAATCTGCACCTCAGCGGCGACGAGGAGTACGTCGAACCCGTGAACGCGCGGCCAGTGCCGACCGTGGCCGTCGCGTCCACGCCACAGGGCCGTCACGTCGTCGCGCGCGGCGCGCGACCGCCACGGCGCCTCGCCCGGGGCATCCGACGCCTGTTGACTACTCGGGCGGCGCGAACAGCTCGGGCCACCAGCCGACCGCCAGCGGGTATCCGATGAATGAGATCATGTCGAGCATCCAGTGCGCGACGACGAGCGGCATCGTGCGCCCCCAGCGCTGGTAGCACCAGCCGAAGACGATTCCCATCGCGACGTTGCCGGCGAACGGCCCGAAGCCCTGGTAGAGGTGGTACGTGCCGCGCAGGAGCGCGCTCGAGAGAATGGTCGACCACGGGCCGACACCGAGTTCCCGCAGCCTCGTGAACAGGTAGCCCACCACGATGACCTCTTCGGTGAGCGCCGCCTTCAGCGCCGCGAGCACCAGGATCGGCACGGTCCACCAGTGCGCGTCGAGGGGTGAGGCGACCACCGCGACCGTCCAGCCGGCGAGCCGGCCGATGGCGTAGAGCGCGATTCCGGGGATGCCGATGACGGCGACGAGCGCGAGAGCGGATGCCGCGTCACGGCCCGGTCGCGTGAAGTCGAGGCCGATGCGGCGGAACGGGCTGCGCCCCGGCTGCCAGAGCAGGTAGAGTGCGAGCGCGACCACGAACAGCCCGAAGAACACGTCGAGCAACTGGTATGTGAAGTCGAGCCACTCGCGGCTCGATCGCGACTGGTTGATGGCGGCCGACTGCTCGGCGAGCGGACGTTCGTCGGTGACACGAGCCACGATCGAGACGATCGAGTACACCGCGGATGCCCCGAGCGACAGGCCGAGCATGATGCCCACCTCGAGCCGCAGTCGACGGTCGGATCGCATGCCGCAATCATCGCACGGCGGCTCAGAACGCAACAATCGTGCGTTTCGGCGACGGAATCCGCCGGGCGTGCTGCGGCAAGGTTGCGCATCGGTAACGGTTTCCGACTCGAGTTGGCAAGTCTCAGGATCGGTTCGTATTGTCGTAGGCACTAAGCGCTCAGGCGGCCACGAGCCGTTCTGCTCTCGCGCACATCTCACAGGAGGAACATTGAAGACCAAGAGATACGGCGTTGCCGCCATTGCTCTTGCCGCTGCGGGCGCGCTTGTGCTCACCGGCTGCACGAGCGGTGGATCGGAGCCCTCGGCACCGGCCGGCGACCCTGAGGCGATCATCACGACCAATGGCTCCGAGCCGCAGAACCCGCTGATCCCGACGAACACCACCGAGACCGGTGGCGGCAAGATCGTGACGTCGCTCTTCGCGGGCCTCGTCTCGTACAACGCCGAGGGCGACATCGAGCTCGACGTCGCCGATTCGATCGAGTCCGACGACTCGCAGCACTGGACCGTCAAGCTCAAGGAAGGCCAGACCTTCACCGACGGCACCGACGTCACCGCGAACTCGTTCGTCGACGCGTGGAACTACGGCGCGCTGTACAGCAACGCCCAGAGCGCCTCGTACTTCTTCGACAACATCGAGGGCTTCAGCTACACCGAAGACAGCGAGCTCACCGGCCTCAACGTGGTCGACGACCTGACCTTCACGGTCGACCTGGTCGCGCCCGAGGCCGACTGGCCGCTGCGCCTCGGCTACACGGCCTACTTCCCGCTGCCCGAGGTCGCCTTCGAAGACATCGAGGCGTTCGGCCAGAACCCGGTCGGCAACGGTCCCTACATGTTCGCCGGCGAAGACGCCTGGACGCATGAAGAGAAGATCGACCTCGTGACGAACCCCGACTACGACGGTGTTCGCACGCCCGCCAACGGCGGCCTCACGATCGTCTTCTACACCTCGCAGGACACGGCGTACGCCGACCTGCAGGCGGGTAACCTCGACGTGCTCGACGCTGTGCCCGACTCGGCGCTCGCGACCTTCGAAGACGAGTTCGGCGACCGCGCGGTCAACCAGCCGGCAGCCATCTTCCAGGGCTTCAACATGCCGTACTACCTCCCTCACTGGAGCGGTGAAGAGGGCGAACTCCGCCGCGCCGCCATCTCGATGGCGATCAACCGCGACGAGATCACCGACGTGATCTTCCAGGGCACGCGCACCCCGGCCTCCGACTTCACCTCGCCGGTCATCGCCGGCTGGTCGGACAGCCTCGAAGGCGCCGAGGTCCTCGCGTACAACCCCGAAGAGGCGCAGGCCAAGTGGGCCGAGGCCGAGGCGATCGCTCCTTACGGCGACACCGTCTTCGACATCGCCTACAACGCCGACGGCGGCCACCAGGCCTGGGTCGACGCAGTCGCGAACAGCATCGCCAACACCCTGGGTATCCAGGCTGTCGGCAAGCCGTACCCGACGTTCGCTGCGGCCCTCGACGACCGCGAGAACGAGAAGCTGACCGGTGCCACCCGCGCCGGCTGGCAGGGCGACTACCCCTCGATGTACAACTTCCTCGCACCGCTGTACCGCACCGGCGCCGGGTCGAACTACGAGGGCTACTCGAGCGAAGAGTTCGAGACGCTGCTCGACGAGGGCGCTGTCGCCCAGACCGTCGAAGAGGCGACCGCCAAGTACCAGCAGGCTGAAGAGGTGCTCCTCAAGGACCTCCCCGCCATCCCGCTGTGGTACTCGAACGTGACCGGCGCATCGGCCGACACGGTCGACAACGTGGTGTTCGGCTGGGACTCGGTCCCGCTGTACCACCAGATCACCAAGGGCTGAGACGCGACCCGTCTGAATAATCCCTGAGGCAAGATGTCCGGGGCGGTGACGCCCCGGACATCTTGCTGATCTATGCTCGATTCTTGTGATTGCGGTTCTAATGCTCTCAGCGACAACAACTGAGGAGAGCTGATGCTCTGGTACACCGGTAAGCGTCTCCTCCAAGTCATCCCTGTGCTCCTCGGAGCAACCTTCCTCATCTACTTCATGGTCTTCGCCATGCCGGGCGACCCGATCGCGGCGCTCTACGGTGACCGCCCGCCGGCGCCCGGTGTGATCGAACAGATCCGTGAGCAGTACCACCTGAACGATCCGTTCATCGTGCAGTACTTCCACTACCTCATCGGCATCTTCCAAGGCGATTTCGGTGTCACCTACTCGGGTCAGTCAGTCAACGATGTCCTGGCTCGCACCTTCCCGGTGACCATTCGCCTCGCACTGCTCGCGATCTTCATAGAGATGGTCGCCGGCATCTTCGTCGGCCTCATCAGCGGACTTCGCAAGGGCGGCATCTTCGATGCGACCGGCCTCGGCGTGAGCCTCGTGCTCATCTCGCTGCCGATCTTCGTCATCGGTTTCGTGGCGCAGTACTTCCTGGCCATCCAGCTCGGCTGGTTCAGCCCCACGGTCGGCGCGGGCGCCCCGCTCGAAGACCTGATCCTGCCGGCCCTCGTGCTGGCGAGCATCAGCTTCGCGCAGATCGTGCGACTGACCCGTTCGTCGGTCATCGAGACCGCGGGCCTCGACTTCGTGCGCACGGCATACAGCAAGGGGCTCACGCGACGACGCATCGTCCCCGTGCACATTCTGCGCAACTCGCTGATCCCCGTCGTCACCTACCTGGGCACCGACTTCGGCACGTTGCTCGTGGGAGCCACCGTCACCGAGGGCATCTTCAACGTGCCCGGGGTCGGTCGCACGCTCTTCCAGGCGATCCTTCGCGGTGAGGGGCCCACGATCGTGTCGTTCGTCACGGTCATGGTGCTGCTGTACCTCATCGTGAACCTCCTGGTCGATCTTCTCTACGCCGTACTCGATCCGAGGATCCGTTATGCCTGATATCGACACCACCACATCGAAGCCCCAGCCCGGGCACTACGTCGCTCCGCTCGAAGAGACGCCGCTCGACGCGATCGACACCATCAAGGCCGAGGGCAAGCCGTCGAACCTCTGGATCGACGCGTGGGCCGACCTGCGTCGTCGGCCGATGTTCTGGATCTCGGCGGCGATGATCCTCATCATCGTGTTCGTCGCCCTGTTCCCCGGCCTGTTCACGAGCGAGCCGCCGAACTCGAACTGCCAGCTCGCCAACAGCAACGGCGCGCCCACCGACGGGCACCCGCTCGGGTTCACCCGTCAGGGCTGCGACGTCTGGTCGCGCATCGTGCACGGTGCCGCCACGTCGCTGAGTGTCGGCATCATCGTGACCATCCTGGTGTTCACCCTCGGAGTGCTCTTCGGTGCATTCGCCGGATTCTACGGCGGATGGGTCGACGGCCTGCTCTCGCGCATCGGCGACATCTTCTTCGCCATCCCCTACATCCTCGCGGCCGTCGTCATCATGTCGGTCCTCGCGGACTACCGGAACGTGTGGGTCATCTCGCTTGCGATCGGCCTCTTCGCATGGCCGGTCACGGCTCGCGTGCTCAGATCCGAGATCTTGCGGGTGAAGCAATCCGACTACGTGACCGCGGCCACGGCGATCGGCGTTCCCCGGTTCAAGATCATGTGGGCACACGTCGTGCCGAACTCGATCGCGCCGGTCATCGTCATCACCACGATCGCGCTCGCGGGTGCGATCGTCGCCGAGGCGACGCTCTCGTTCCTGGGTGTCGGCCTGCCCTCGACGTTCATGTCGTGGGGCAACGACATCGCGCAGGCGCAGACGACGCTGCGAACGGCACCCCAGGTGCTGCTCTACCCGTCGATCGCGCTTTCGCTGACGGTGTTCTCGTTCATCATGATGGGCGAAGTCATCCGTGACGCCCTCGACCCGAAGGCGAGGGCACAGCGATGAGCACCCCACTTCTCGAAGTCAAAGACCTCGAAGTCGCGTTCCGCACCCAAGACGGCCTCGTGCAGGCCGTGCGCGGCGTGAGCTTCAGCCTCGAGCGTGGTTCGAGCCTCGCGATCGTGGGCGAATCGGGCTCGGGCAAGTCGACGACCGCGCACGCGATCATCAACCTGCTGCCCGGCACCGGCTTCATCTCCGGCGGCCAGATCCTGCTCGACGGGCAAGATCTCACCAAGGCCAATGAGCACGAGATGGAGTCGATCCGCGGTCGCAAGATCGGGTTCGTCCCACAAGACCCGATGTCGAACCTCAACCCGGTGTGGTCGATCGGCTTCCAGGTCGAAGAGGCGATCCGCGCGAACGGCATCGCCACCGGCAGGAAGGCCGTCAAGAAGCGGGCCATCGAGGTGCTGAAAGAGGCGGGACTGCACGACGCAGACCGCCGCCTGAAGCAGTTCCCGCACCAGTTCTCGGGCGGCATGCGCCAGCGCGTGCTCATCGGCATGGGCCTCGCGGCGAACCCGCAGCTGCTCATCGCCGACGAGCCCACCTCGGCGCTCGACGTCACCGTGCAGCGGGTCATCCTCGACCACCTCGAATCGCTCACCCGCGAACTCGGCACGACGCTGCTGTTCATCACGCACGACCTCGGCCTCGCGGCCGAGCGTGCCGAGCAGCTGCTCGTCATGTACAAGGGCCAGGTCGTCGAGGCCGGCCCGTCGGTCGAGATCCTCCAGAACCCGCAGCACCCGTACACGCAGCGGCTCGTCGCCGCGGCTCCGAGCCTCGCCTCGCGTCGCATCCAGGCGTCGGGCAGCATCGCCGCCGCCGAGACGGCGATGTCGAGCGGTGCGGCAACCGCGGCCGGCGACACGATCGACCTGATCGCGACCGCCGAGGCGCGCGCCGAGGCGCTCGAGGCCGCCGCGGCCCAGCCGCCGGCCATCGTCGTCGAGAATCTCACCAAGGTCTACAAGATCCGTGGTGCGGGCGACTTCACGGCGGTCGACGATGTCTCGTTCCAGATCGCCAAGGGCACCACCACGGCGCTCGTGGGCGAGTCGGGCTCGGGCAAGTCGACCGTGGCCAAGATGCTGCTGAAGCTCGAAGATGCCACCAGCGGCAAGATCGTCGTCGGCGGAAACGACCTGTCGTCGGTGAGCAGCCAAGAGATGTTCGCGCTGCGCAGCCGCATGCAGCCGGTCTTCCAAGACCCCTACGGCTCGCTCAACCCGTTGCGCAACATCGGCAACACCATCGCCGAGCCGATGTCGACGCACAAGGTCGGCACCAAGGCGTCGCGTCGTGAGCGGGTGTTCGAGCTGCTCGACCAGGTGTCGCTGCCGCGCACGCTCGTGAGCCGCTACCCGAACGAGCTTTCGGGCGGCCAGCGTCAGCGCATCGCGATCGCGCGTGCGCTCGCCCTGAAGCCCGAGATCGTCATCCTCGACGAGGCGGTCTCGGCGCTCGACGTGCTCGTGCAGGCGCAGATCCTGCGCCTGCTCGCCGACCTGCAGGCCGAGCTCAACCTGACGTACCTCTTCATCACCCACGACCTCGCGGTCGTGCGCGTCATCGCCGACAACGTCTGCGTGATGCAGCGGGGGCGCGTCGTCGAGGCGGCGACCACCGACGAGGTGTTCGACAACCCGAAAGAGCAGTACACCCGAGACCTGCTCGCGGCCATTCCGGGCGCGAACATCCCGCTCGGGGCGTAGTTCTCGGCGCATCAGCTCGCGCACGAACGCCCGGCATCCGATCATTTCGGATGCCGGGCGTTCGGCGTTCGCAGGCTTCTCACCCGATGGCACGGTAGGCTGTACCGGCGCGCGCCGTCGATTCGGCGTCTCGCGCTCTCCCACAGACCTTCACCCACAGCGCTTCCAGCGCTCCCGTCGTGCCGCCATTCGCGGCCACCGGGGCGTCGCGCGAAGCCCACCAGCCCAGAGGACCGAACCATGGCGAACGCCACCCGCAACGACCTGCGCAACGTCGCGATCGTCGCTCACGTCGACCACGGAAAGACCACGCTCGTCGACGCGATGCTCAACCAGACGCACTCGTTCGCCGAACACGCGCACGTCGAAGAGCGTGCGATGGACTCCAACGAGCTCGAGCGCGAGAAGGGCATCACGATCCTCGCCAAGAACACGGCGATCTCGTACAACGGCGTGCACTCGAACGGCAGCCCGATCACGATCAACGTCATCGACACCCCCGGTCACGCCGACTTCGGCGGCGAGGTCGAGCGCGGTCTCTCGATGGTCGACGGCGTCGTGCTGCTCGTCGACGCGAGCGAGGGCCCGCTGCCGCAGACCCGGTTCGTGCTGCGCAAGGCGCTCGAAGCGCGCATGCCCGTGATCCTGTTGGTCAACAAGACCGACCGTCCAGACGCGCGCATCGACGAGGTCGTGGCCGAGAGCCAAGACCTGCTGCTCGGCCTCGCATCCGACCTCGCCGACGATGTGCCCGACCTCGACCTCGACGCGATCCTCGACGTTCCCGTCGTCTACGCCTCGGGCCGTAACGGGGCCGCGAGCCACCACAAGCCCGAGAACGGCGAGCTGCCCGACAACGACGACCTCGAGCCTCTGTTCGAGGCGATCCTGCAGCACATCCCCGCGCCGACATATGACGACGAGCACCCCCTGCAGGCGCACGTGACCAACCTCGATGCGTCGCCGTTCCTCGGCCGGCTTGCGCTGCTGCGCGTCTTCCACGGCAGCATCAAGAAGGGCCAGACG
Source organism: Agromyces neolithicus (assembly GCF_039529735.1). Lineage (NCBI taxonomy): Bacteria > Bacillati > Actinomycetota > Actinomycetes > Micrococcales > Microbacteriaceae > Agromyces > Agromyces neolithicus. Next base: position 31,461 of record NZ_BAAANJ010000020.1, on the reverse strand, counting down.
GTCGCGTGGGTCAAGCACGACGGCTCCGTGCAGAACGTGCGTGTCACCGAGCTCTTCCTCACGAAGGCGCTCGACCGGTACCCCGCCGAGAGTGCCGGCCCCGGTGATATCGCGGTGGTCGCAGGTTTTGAAGACATCATGATCGGCGACACCCTCGCCGATGCCGACGACGTGCGCCCTCTGCCGATCATCGCGGTCGACGAGCCGGCGATCTCGATGACCATCGGCACGAACACCTCGCCCCTCGTCGGCAAGGTCAAGGGACACAAGCTCACGGCGCGCATGGTGAAAGATCGCCTCGACCGCGAGCTCGTCGGCAACGTGTCGCTCAAGGTGCTCGACATCGGCCGTCCCGACGCCTGGGAGGTGCAGGGCCGCGGCGAGCTCGCGCTCGCGATCCTCGTCGAGCAGATGCGCCGTGAGGGCTTCGAGCTGACCGTCGGCAAGCCGCAGGTGGTCACGAAGCAGGTCGACGGCAAGACGCACGAGCCCTACGAGCACCTCACGATCGACGCGCCCGAGGAGTACCTGGGCGCGATCACCCAGCTGCTCGCCTCGCGCAAGGGTCGCATGGACAACATGTCGAACCACGGCACCGGCTGGGTGCGCATGGAGTTCATCGTGCCGAGCCGCGGCCTCATCGGCTTCCGCACCGAGTTCATGACCACCACCCGCGGCACGGGCATCGCGAACGCGATCTCGCACGGCTACGACGCATGGGCCGGCCAGATCGTCACCCGCAACAACGGCTCGATCGTCGCCGACCGTTCCGGTGTCGTCACCCCCTTCGCGATCATCGCCCTGCAAGAGCGCATGACGTTCTTCGTGAACCCGACCGAAGAGGTGTACGAGGGCATGGTCATCGGCGAGAACTCGCGTGCCGACGACATGGACGTGAACATCACCAAAGAGAAGAAGCTCACGAACATGCGGTCCTCGACGGCCGACACCTTCGAGTCGATGACGCCCTCGCGCCAGCTCTCGCTCGAGGAGTGCCTCGAGTTCGCCCGCGAAGACGAGTGCGTCGAGGTCACCCCGGCGGCGGTCCGAATCCGCAAGGTCGAGCTCGACGCGACGGCCCGTGCGCGCGCGACGTCGCGTCTCAAGAAGCAGGGCTGAGCAACCTCGAAGCGGATGTCGCGGGCCGAGCCCGCGACATCCGCTTCGCTGTTCCCGCGCCGTTGCTGACAGAGATCGCTCTCACGGATGCACGGGGAAAACGCATGCTCCACGGATGAACCTCCCAGAATCACTGCGTACGGTAGCTGAGATTGTCTCGATCTCGTAACAGTTCCCTGCCCCGAAACCCGAAACTCAGATACGTAACGCTGTGATGACTTCCCCCTTGCATGGCCGCCGCGCGGCCGCCCCCGCCCCTGCCCGTCCCCGACTCAAGCGCCGCTCCGCTCGCCCCGCTCGCTCCGGCCGCGCCGTGCGTCCGAAGTTCTCGGCCCTCGCCATGTCGTTCGTGGCCGCGATGATGCTTGCCACGAGCGTGCCCGCGCTCGCGGTCACCGCGACCGACGGTGTCGATACCGCCTCGGTCTATGCCCCGGCCGGTGAAGACACCGTGACCTACGCGCCGCAGAGCGTCGAGGTGAGCGAAGAGGCCGTGATCTCGACGCTCGCCGCCGAGACCTACGACGTCGAGGCAGCCCCGCCGCCCATCGTCTCTGAAGTGGCGAACGTCGGCTCCGTGTCGATCGCCGAGGGCGACGCCATCGTGTGGCCCGTGGTCACCTGGGAGAAGCGCTATTCGGGCTTCGGTCCCCGAGAGGCCCCCTGTGGCGGATGCTCGACGTTCCACGACGGCATCGACTTCAACCCCGGCGACGGCACCCCGGTCATGTCGATCGCCGACGGCGTCGTGGTGCTCTCGACCGAGAACGGCGGCGGCCTCGGCGTGAACGTCGAGGTGCAGCACAACATCGGCGGCGAGCTCATCACGACCTCGTACGGCCACATGCAGTACGGATCGCTCGCGGTGTCGGTCGGGCAGCGCGTCACCGCGGGCCAGCAGCTCGGCCTGGTCGGCACGACCGGCCAGTCGACCGGACCGCACCTTCACTTCGAGATCTTCCGCGGCGACGGCGTGCGCTTCGACGGGTTCGCCTGGCTCTCGGAACGCATCGGCTGATCGCCTCGTCGGTCGAGTAGCGAGCGACGAAGGACCATGCGTATCGAGACCTGGTGACTCCTCGTCGGTCGAGTAGCGGGCGACGAAGGAGCACGCGTATCGAGACCTGGTGACTCCTCGTCGGTCGAGTAGTGGGCGACGAAGGAGCACGCGTATCGAGACCTGGTGACCGGGTCTCGATACGCTCGCTGCGCTCGCTACTCGACCGGCGGAGGCGGGCCTACTTTCCGGTGAACGAGGGCTCGCGCTTCTCGAGGAACGCGGCGACTCCCTCGTGCATGTCATCGGTGCGGAACGCGTCGCGGAACCCCTCGACCTCGAGTGCGCTCGCGGCCTCGGTCGGGGTGCCCGTCGCGGCGACGAGCACCCGCTTGGCCAGGCCCACCGCCGGTGCCGCGTTCGTGGCCACGAGGTCGAGGGTCTCGCGCGCGCCGGCGAGCAATGACTCACGGTCGGGGAACCGGCGCACCACGAGTCCGATGTCGACGGCTTCGTCGATGCCGATGCGGCGCCCCGTGTAGATGAGCTCCTTCGCACGGGCGAGGCCGACCGCCCGGGGCAGTCGCACCGTGCCACCGAAGCCGGGAATGAGGCCGAGCTTCACCTCGGGCTGGCCGAAACCCGAGGCATCGGTCGCGTAGATGAAGTCGCAGGCGAGCGCGAGCTCGAGTCCGCCGCCGAGCGCGAACCCGTCGACGCACGCGATGACGGGCGCCGGGAGCGCCTCGATGAGCGCGGCGAGACGGTGGCCGAGCAGCGCCGTGGCCTCGCCCGCTTCGGGCGTGAAGCCCGCGAGCTCGCGGATGTCGGCGCCGGCGACGAACGCCCGCCCGCCCTCGCCGACCAGCAACACGCCCCGCACGGCCGGGCCCTCGGCGGCAAGCGACTCGAAGGCCTCGGCAAGTGAGGTGAGCACGGCGGGGGAGAGCGCGTTGAGGGCGTTCGGACGGTCGATGGTCACCGTCGCGATCGCGCCGTCGCGCTCGATGCGCACGTCGTTCGAGTCGGTCGTGCCATCGGTCGTGGCCTCGGTCATCGTCATCGATCCTCTCGGTCGGCGGGGCGTCGGCACCACGCTACGGCATGAGTTCAACTCGCCCAACGTCGGTAGACTCGGATCGGCAGCGGGCCGGCATCGCTCGGAGCCGCAGCCGGGATCGACGAGGGAGCAGGCATGCCAACCACCGCATTCGGCGCCCGCATCGGAACGATCCTGGTCGCCTTCTTCATCGGTGCTGTCTACGGCGCGCTCGCGACAATCGGTCATCGCGCGACGCTACGCATCGGCGAGGTGACGATCCCGTGGGGGCTTGCGGCGGCGCTCGTGGGCGTCACAGCCCTGCTGGTCGGCATCCGCCTGGTCATGCCGGGCCGCGCGACGGCGGCTGCGGCGGCCGCGGGCATCGTGGTCGTCATCGCCCTGCTCACCCTTCCTGGCCCCGGCGGCTCGGTGCTCGTCGTCGGCGACCTCTCGGGCACGATCTGGAGCATCGCGCCCGCGCTCATCGCCGTGCTCGTGGTGGCCTGGCCCGAGCTGCCGCCCCGGCGACGCGGCGATGTCGACGTCCGCGCGGGCCAGGCCGACGCCGACGGTCGCGCAGGCGCCTAGACTGGAATCCCAGCCTTCCGAAGGAGCGTCGAACTGCCGTGACCTATGTGATCGCCCTCCCATGTGTCGACGTCAAAGACCGTGCCTGCATCGACGAGTGTCCGGTCGACTGCATCTACGAGGGTGAACGCTCGCTGTACATCCACCCCGACGAGTGCGTCGACTGCGGTGCGTGCGAGCCGGTCTGCCCGGTCGAGGCCATCTACTACGAAGACGACCTTCCCGACGTGTGGGCCGACTACTACAAGGCCAACGTCGAGTTCTTCGACGACATCGGCTCGCCGGGCGGTGCGGCGAAGGTCGGCGTGATCGCCAAAGACCACCCGGTCATCGCCGCCCTGCCGCCCCAGGCGCACTGATCGTGGGGCGTGCGGCACTTCCCGACTACCCATGGGATCTGATGGCGCCCTTCCGCGAGCGCGCCGCCGCGCACCCCGGCGGCGTGGTCGACCTGTCGATAGGTTCGCCGGTCGACCAGACGCCGGCCATCGTGCGCGAGGCGCTCGCCGCGGCCACCGACGCGCACGCCTATCCGCAGACCGTCGGCACCGATGAGCTTCGGGCGGCGATCGTCGAGTGGTTCGCACGGCGCCGCGGCGTCACGGGCCTGACGCCGGCGCATGTGCTGCCTACCATCGGCTCGAAAGAGCTCGTCGCGCTGCTGCCCTTCCTGCTCGGCCTCGGCGAGGGCGATGTCGTGGTGCATCCCCGCGCAGCGTACCCGAGCTACGAGATGGGTGCCGTGCTCACCGGTGCGACCGCGATGGCATCCGACGACCCCGCGGCATGGCCCGCGGCCACGAAGCTCGTGTGGCTCAACAGCCCGGGCAACCCCGACGGGCGTGTGCTCACCATCGACGAGCTGCGCGCGGCGCGCGAGCGCGCGCGCGAGCTCGGCGCCGTGATCGTCGGCGACGAGTGCTACGCCGAGCTCGGCTGGCAGGGCGAGTGGGCCGACGCTCCCGCGCCGAGCCTGCTCGATCCGCGCGTCGTCGGCGACAGCCGCCGCGACACGCTCGTCATCTATTCGCTCTCGAAGCAATCGAACATGGCGGGGTACCGCACGGCGTTCGTGGCCGGATGTCGCACCGTGATCGCCCGGCTCACCACGGTGCGCAAGCACGCGGGGCTCATGCTGCCGCAGCCGTTGCAGCAGGCCATGATCGCGGCGCTTCGCGACGACGCGCACGTCGCCGAGCAGAAGCAGCGCTACCGCGCGCGCCGCGATCTGCTGAAGCCGGCGCTCGAGGCGGCGGGGTTCCGCATCGACCACAGTGAGGCGGGGCTCTACCTCTGGGCGACCGAGGGCCGCGACGCGTGGCAGTCGATCGAGCGTCTCGCCGACCTCGGCATCGTCGGCGGCCCGGGCCACTTCTACGGCGTGCACTTCCCCGAGCACGTGCGGCTCTCACTCACCGCGACCGATGAGCGGGTGCAGGCCGCGGCCTCGAGGCTGCGGGCCGCCGCACCCGCGTAGCATCCGTTCGTCGCCCGCCGTCTGGCACCGATTGTGAACGTCTCCAACGAATGGCCGATTGTCTTGGCAGATGCAACAGTGTGCCGATGGCACGTCTAGGCTGTAACCCGGGCCGTGCGCCGACCGGCGCGCCGCCAGAAGGCAGGTGACCGCGCAAGTGACGATCACAGGAGGCGCCGTGAGCGACGTCGTGAACAGTGCAGAGGGGCAGAACCCCGCAGCTGCAACGCTCTCATTCCCCGGCGGGCGTGCCGAGTTCCCGATCCAGCCGGCGATCGACGGCAACTCGAGTCTCGACCTCGGCACACTGACGCGTCAGACCGGGCTCACCGCCCTCGACTACGGCTTCGTGAACACCGCATCGACGCGGTCGGCGATCACCTACATCGATGGCGAACAGGGCATCCTTCGCTACCGCGGCTACCCCATCGAAGAGCTCGCCGAGCACTCGACGTTCCTCGAGGTGGCCTGGCTGCTCATCTACGGCGAGCTGCCCACCGCCGACGAGCTCGCCGAGTTCGACGAGAAGGTGCGCCGTCACACGCTGCTGCATGAAGACCTCAAGCGCTTCTTCTCGGCGCTGCCGCACACGGCGCACCCCATGTCGGTGCTGTCGAGCGCGGTGTCGGCACTGTCGACCTACTACGAAGACTCGAGCGACCCGCACGACCCCGAGCACGTCGAGCTCACGACGGTGCGACTGCTCGCCAAGCTTCCCGTCATAGCTGCCTACGCACACAAGAAGAGCGTGGGTCAGGCGTTCCTGTACCCAGACAATTCGCTCGACTTCGTGCCGAACTTCCTGCGGCTGAACTTCGGCAACATGGCCGAACGATACGTCGAAGACCCCACCCTCGCGCGCGCGCTCGACCGGCTGCTCATCCTGCATGAAGACCACGAGCAGAACGCGTCGACGTCGACGGTGCGCCTCGTGGGGTCGACGGGCGCCAACCTCTATGCGTCGATCTCGGCGGGCATCCAGGCACTCTCAGGCCCCCTGCACGGCGGCGCCAACGAGGCCGTGCTCTCGATGCTCGCACGCATCCGCGACTCGGGCGAGGGTGTCGGCAGGTTCGTCGAGCGCGTGAAGAACAAAGAAGACGGCGTGAAGCTCATGGGCTTCGGGCACCGCGTCTACAAGAACTACGACCCCCGCGCGAAGATCGTCAAGCAGTCGGCCAACGAGGTGCTCGCCGGGCTCGGCGTCAGCGACCCCCTGCTCGACATTGCACAGGAGCTCGAGCAGTTCGCCCTGCAAGACGACTACTTCAAAGAGCGGCGCCTGTACCCGAACGTCGACTTCTACACCGGCGTCATCTACAAGGCAATGGGCTTTCCGACCCGCATGTTCACGGTGCTGTTCGCCATCGGGCGCCTGCCGGGGTGGATGGCGCACTGGCGCGAGATGAATCTCGACCCGGCCACCAAGATCGGTCGCCCGCAGCAGCTGTACATCGGCGAGCCCGAACGGCACTACCCCGGCGTCTGACTCCGCTGCGGTCGCGGGTCGAGGTGCACGCCCGCGAGCATGCACCGCACCGATCCGCCGGCGAGCTCGATCGTCGGCACGTCGAGCGGCAGCAGTTCTGCGCTGCGTTCGATGACCGCACGCTGCTCGCCGGTGAGCGCATCGAACGCGCGGCGCGACAGCGCGAGCACGCGTCGGTCTTGCGCTTCGAGCTCGATCGCGTTGCCGCAGAATTCATCGAGTTGCGCGGAGCTGAGTTCGATGACCGAGCGGCGGTTGCGGCCCGCGAGTCGTTCGGCCACCTCGTTGCGGCGCATCGGTGAGGTGATCGCATCGAGGCCGACGAGCGCGAACTCGGTGGCCACGCACATCATGACGTTGGTGTGGTAGATCGGGATGCTGCGCGCGTCGGACGCCTCGAACACCATCGGCTCGTACCCGAAGTTGGTGCAGAACCGCTCGAGCGCGACGGGGTCGGCGCGGTTCGACCGCGTCGCATAGGCGATGCGGAACTCGTGGTCGAGCACCATCGCACCGGTGCCCTCGAGAAACACGTCGTCGTACTCGAGGCCCGAGTAGTCGATGACGTCCTGCACCCGGTAGCGCGCCTTCAAGGTGTCGATGATGTCGCCGCGCCGCTCACTGCGGCGGTTCGGGGTGAACATCGGGTAGACCGCGACGTGCCCGCCCGAGTGCGTTGACATCCAGTTGTTGGGAAAGACGCTGTCGGGCCGATCGTCCCGCTCGTCCTCGAAGAGGTGCACGGTGACACCGGCCGCCTCGAGCGCTTCGGCGGCGCGCGTGGCCTCGTCGAATGCGCATGCAGCGACACGGGCGAGATCGACGCCGCCGCCGTCGGTCTGGAAGCCGTTGTCGGCCAGCGTCGCCTCGTTGGGGCGGAAACGGTGCGGCCGCACCATGACGACCGCCTCGGGTGCCTGCACCGCCACGGGTCAGCCGACCGGCGAGAATGCGCCGACGAGTCCGAAGAGGTCCTTCGGGTCATCGGGGTCGGCGACAAGGTCGATCTGCTGTGCGTACTGCGTACCCACCACGCGGTCGCGCACGTAGCGCAGCGCCGAGAAGTCCTCGATGGCGAAGCCGACCGAGTCGAACACCGTGACCTGTTCGTCGCCGGCACGGCCGGGCGCCCGCTCGGTCAGCACCTCCCAGAGCTCGGTGACCGCGAAGTCGTCGCCGCGCTGCTGGATTTCGCCCTCGATGCGGGTCTGCGGGGTGTACTCGACGAACACGGCACTGCGGTCGAGGATCGCGGCGTCGAGCTCTGTCTTGCCGGGGCAGTCGCCGCCGATCGCGTTGAGGTGCATGCCGGGCCGCACGAGTTCGTCGGCGAGGACCGTGGCGCGAGCCTTGTCGGCGGTGCACGTGGTGACGATATCGGCGCCGTCGAGGGCCTCGGCGACACTGCCGGTCACCTCGATCGTGAAGCCGAGCGGCAGCAGGTTGCGGGCGAACTTGGCGACCGCGTCGGGGTCGACGTCGAACACGCGCAGGCGATCGATGCCGAGCGCGGTGCGGAAGGCCAGCGCTTGGAACTCGGCTTGACTGCCGGCACCGATCATGGCCATCACCTGCGAGTCGGGGCGGGCGAGCGCGCGGGCGGCGAGCGCCGACGTGGCCGCGGTGCGCAGCGCCGTGAGGATCGTCATCTCGGCGAGGAAGGTCGGGTAGCCGTTGTGCACGTCGGCGAGCACGCCGAACGCGGTCACCGTCTGGTAGCCGCGTGCCGGGTTCGACGGATGTCCGTTCACGTACTTGAACCCGTAGGTCTCGTGGTCGCTCGTGGGCATCAGCTCGATGACGCCGAACGGCGTGTGGCTCGCCACGCGAGGCGACTTGTCGAACGACTCCCAGCGCCGGAAGTCGCGGTCGAGTTCGTCGACGAGCCCGGCGATCACATGCTCGGGCCCGGTGCTCGCCACCCAGGCGGCCATGCTGCGTACATCGACGAAACTCGTCATCGTGATCCTCTCGGTGTTGCCATCGAGCCTAGATTTCGGCGATATACAACGGCAACGCCCGAAGCGTGCACGAATCGTCATAGGACCTCGCAGAACGTAGAGCCCCGATGTACGATCTGTGCATGGCGGTGCTCGACGATCTCGACCGGCGGCTGCTCGCTGCGCTGCGCGAAGACGGGCGCGCACCGGTGGCGAGCCTCGCACGCACCCTCGGCGTGGCCCGGGCGACCGTGAACAGCCGCATCGATCGGCTCGTGTCATCCGGAATCATCGTCGGCTTCTCGGTGCGCGTGCGCGACGAACTCGAACCGCTCGCGATCCACGCGATCTCGCTCATCGAGGTCGAGGGGCGCACGACCGATGACGTCATCCGCGGGCTTCGCGGGCTGCCCGAGGTGATTGCGCTGCACACGACGAACGGCGGCTGGGACCTCGTGGCCGAATTGCGAACCGAGAGTCTCGCCGAGTTCGACCGTGTGCTGGGGCGCATCAGGTCGATCGAGGGCGTCGTCAACAGCGAGACCAGCCTGCTGCTGAGTTCGGTGCTGCGCTGAGTGGTCAGCTGGGCGTCATCGCGGGGTGGCCCGGCGTCAGCCCGCGGGGCGCAGTTGCAGGGTGTCGCTCGCGGCCTCCTGCACGGCCTTGACGGTGAACGGCCAGGGCCGCAGTTCGCCGCGCTGCCACAGGGGCGCCTGGTCGTCGTAGTGCGGGTTGAACGCGTGACCCGAGGCACCGGTCAGGTTGATCCAGCGTGATTCGTCGAGATCGTCGAGGTCGATGACCATGCGCATGGACGGCACCCAGTCGACGCCGTAGCCGAGGCTCACGTCCCACCCGATGGCGTTCACGATCGACGATCCGCCGCCGAGCTCGTAGGGCCCGCGGTTGAAGAGCCACTCGATCGGCCCGATGCCCGACTCGCCGAAGCTCGCGTTGGTGAGGGTGAGCGTGTGCAGCTCGCCCCAACGCCAGGCGTCGGAGTCGTCGCCCATGAGCTCGGAGGCCTCCGACCAGGCGGCGGCGAGCGCCTCGGCGACGACGGCGTCGCGGCCGGTGGCGCCAGAGGCGGTGCTGCTCCACCATGGGGAATCGGGCTGGCCGAGCAGGGTGCCGACGACGTTGAACCAGCGGTCTCCGCCTTGCGGTCGCGTGGGTTCGGGCAGCGATGCGAACAGGTCGTCGAGCAACGTTCGCCAGAACACGGCGAAGTAGGCCGCCTCGGCGCTGTCGGCGTCGGCGTGGCCGTTCCAGCCGTCGAGCAGTGCCGCGCCGCGGGCGGCGTCGCCGTCGAGGTCGAGCTCGGCGATGAGCGGCAGGAACATCGCGGCGTTGGCGTCTGCGGTGTCGAGCTGCATCTGCGCGAGGTCGTCGGCGGTGAGCTTGCCGCCGTCGGCGATGCGCTCGCGGATGAGGCGGTCGATGCCCACGGCGCGGTAGCCGTAGTCCCAGTCCTCGGTGAGCAACGGGCCGTCGGGGCCGGCCGCGGGGTTGTTCGCGGTCACGATGTACCCGGCAGCGGGATTGAACACCGACGGCAGCTCATCGAAGGCGAGGCTGCCCGACCAGCCGTTCGCGCTGGTCCACCCGGGCAGCGGCACCGTGCCGTCGCCCGAGAGGCGAACCGGGATGTCGCCGGGCGCCTGGTAGCCGATATTGCCCGAGTCGTCGGCGTAGATGAGGTTCTGCGAGGGAACGTCGAAGAGGGCGGCAGCGTCGCGGAAACCCTGCCAGTCACGTGCCTTGTTGAGCGCGAAGATCGCCTGCGGCGTGGTGCCGGCGGTGAGCGCCGTCCACTGCAGCGAAACCTCGTACTCACCCTCGGGGGCGCCCGATGCCGCGGGGTACTCGGCCGCGACGTCACCGAAATCGTCGCGGATGTCGGTCACGATCGGGCCGCGCCCGGTGGAGCGAACGGTGATCGTCACGGGGTCGCCGCCGGCGACGTCGATGGTCTCTTCGCGCACAGTGAGAGGGACCTGGGTGCCGTCGAGTTCGTAGGTGTCGCCGTCGACGCGCTCGAGGAACAGGTCGGCGACGTCGGGCCCGAGGTTCGTGAACCCCCAGGCGATGCGGTCGTTGTGCCCGATGATGACGCCAGGCAGTCCCGAGAAGGTGTAGCCCGCGACGTCGAAGGCGCAGTCGTCGCGCACCTCGGCGCAGTGCAGGCCCATCTGCGTCCATATCGAGGGCATGGCGGGCCCGAGGTGCGGGTCGTTCGCGAGCAGCGGCCGGCCCGACTCGGTGAGCGCCCCCGAGATCACCCACGAGTTCGACCCGAGGTCGCCGCCCTCGGGGCCGAGCAGTTCGGGCACCCCGTCGATCGCCGCGCTGAGCGAGGTGAGGGCGTCGGCGACGCCGTCGGACGAGACATCCGCCGTTGCCGTTGCCGTCGCCGTCGCCGTTGTCTCGGCGAGCGGCTCGATCGACGTCGCGGCGGGCGCCGCGGCGAGCGGCCCCCCGACGATCGTTGGCATCTCGCCCCACGCGTACTCGGGGTGCAGGAAGTCGATCTGCTCTGGAGTCAACTCGGTGGCGAGCAGCGCCCGGTCGATCTCGTCGCCGAGGTTCGATCGCAGGTCCCAGGCCATGGCTTTGAGCCACGCGATCGAGTCGATGGGCGACCACGGCTCGGGGGAGTAGCCGGGATTCTGCAGCCCGAGCACGGCGTACTCGAGCGAGAGGTCGGCGCCCCCGCGCTCGTCGAGGTAGGCGTTGACGCCGTCGGCGTAGGCGTCGTAATAGGCCTTCGACTCGGGGTCGAGCAGCTCGTACTCGCGCTCGGCGATGCCGCGCCAGTCGAGCGTGCGGATGAACGCGTCGGTGCCGACCTGCGACTGGCCGAACAGCTCGGCGAGGCGACCGGCGGTGACGTGGCGACGGAAGTCCATCTCCCAGAAGCGATCCTGGGCGTGCACGTAGCCCTGCGCGAAGAAGAGGTCGTGGTCGGTCTCGGCGACCAGCTGCGGAATGCCAGCGTCGTCGCGGTACACGGTGACCGACGCGGTGAGCCCAGGCACGTCGACGCGACCGCTCGTCGTGGGAAACGAGCGCTGCACGGTCCACCATCCGAAACCCGCGGCGACGACGGCGAGTACGAGCACGGTGACGAGCAGGCCGATGAGAAAGCTGAGCCCTCGGTGCCTGCGGGTTCTGGGTGCGTCGGTACCCACGTCACTCCTTCGTGATGCGTGATCGGAAGCACCACTGTAGCCGAGAAGCGGCGGTGGTTCCGTCGGTCGAGTAGGCGCGCCAGCGCCTCCTTCCGTCGGTCGAGTAGGCGCGCCAGCGCCGTATCGAGACCCGTCGGTCGAGGCCTACCCTCAGGCGTGCAGCGCCGCGTTCAGTGCGACGCCCTCGCCCGACCGCGACAGCGCCTCGACCTGGCCGTTCAGCGAGTTGCGTCGGAACAGCAGGTTCGGCACTCCCGAGAGCACGACGGCCTTGACCGTGCTCGGCCGTTCGCCCTTGCCGCCGAGCAGTACGACCTTGGTTCCGGCCGTGACGTAGAGGCCCGCCTCGACGACGCTGTCGTCGCCGATCGAGATGCCGATGCCCGAGTTCGCGCCGAGCAGCGCCCGCTCGCCGATCTCGATGCGCTGCGTGCCGCCGCCCGAGAGCGTGCCCATGATCGAGGCGCCACCGCCGATGTCGCTGCCGTCGCCGACGACGACGCCCTGCGAGATGCGTCCCTCGACCATCGAGGCGCCGAGCGTGCCGGCGTTGAAGTTCACGAAGCCCTCGTGCATGACGGTGGTGCCGGGTGCGAGGTGCGCACCGAGGCGCACGCGGGCGGCGTCGGCGATGCGCACGCGGTCGGGTGTGACGTAGTCGAGCAGGCGCGGGAACTTGTCGAGCCCTTCAGCATGGATTCCAGCGCGCTGCAGGGCGGGCCGCAGACGCGTGAAGTCGTCGGGATGCACCGGCCCCGCGTTCGTCCACACGACCGAGGGCAGGTGCGCGAAGATGCCGTCGAGGTTGATCGTGTTCGGGCGCACGACGAGGTGCGAGAGCAGATGCAGCCGCAGGTATGCGTCGGCCGTGCCGGCGGGGGCGGTGTCGAGGTCGATCGTGAGGTCGACGGCCTCGACGGTGACGTTGCGTCGCTCGTCGGGCCCGGCGAGCGCGGCGTGTTCAGGGGCGAGAACGGATGGCTCGGCCGAGCCCTCGCTCACAAGCGCGGGGTTCGGGAACCACGCGTCGAGCACCGTGCCGTCGGCCGCGACGGTCGCGAGACCGGCCCCGTGGGCGGTGCGGGCAGGAGTGGTGGCGGCATCGTTCGCGGGCATACGTCAAGGGTAGCGATGGCCGCTCGAGTATGACGCGGGGCGACGTCACGCCGCTCGCGGACCTGCTCAGCCCGCCACCGTGCTCTGCTCGTCGGCTGGCGCGAGCCGAGGGCGGGTGTCGATCCGGGCACGCCGGAGGGCCTCGGAGGCCGGGGCGGCGCCGCGCGTCGTACCGGTACCCTCGGTGAGCGTGTCGGCGTACCACCGGCGCAGGGCGATCGGCCCGTCTCGCCGGAAGACCTCGACCTGTCGTTGCGCACCGGTGCCGCGTGCGCGGATGCGTGCGAGCGACTCGGTGACGAACGCGAGATCACCATGACCGACGAGCGCCGGGCCGACGTAGTCGACGAGCGCAGCCGCGACCGACCACGCCGGCGCCGGATCGCCGGTGAACGGGTCGGCGAGTTCGGCGGCCATGCCGTTGCGTGCCGCCAGCCAGAGCGAGCCGTCGAGGATCTCCTGCGGCAGGTGCGCGAGTGGCGGGGTCTCGAGCACGGTCGTCACGATGGATCGCGTGAGTGCTCCCGCCAGCAGCGATTCAGCCACCGTCAGCTGTGCGTCGAAGACGCGCACCTCGATCGTGGGGAACCGCTCGGACAGCCTTGCAGTCCAGCCGAGCGACTGCAGGTCGGTGATGGCGCCCGTCGCGACCAGGGCCCGCGAGCGAGCGGAGTAATCCGCCGCATCGGCGAACTGCGGTGGGCATCCCATCGTCGGCAGCCGACGCTGGATCATCGTGCGCCAGCTCGCGAACCCGGTGTCGCGACCGCGCCAGAACGGAGAGTTCCCGGTGAGCGCAAGCAGGCAGGGCAGCCAGTGCCGCAGGCCGTTGAGCGCACGCACCCCCGCCTCGCGATCGTCGACCTCGACGTGCACATGGAGCCCGTTCACCTGGTGGTCGACCACGAGACCGCCGAAGTTGCGGGCGATGCGCCGGTAGCGTTCCTTCTCGGTGACCATCGTCGACGAGTCGCACGCATCGAACGGCGTGCCGCTGCCGACCGCGACGACATCGAGGTCCTGTGCGACCGCGGCGAGCTCCCTCCTGAAGCCGTGCAACTCCGCTGAGGCCTGCCGTACATGTCGGTGGATCGCGGTCGAGTATTCGACCTGAGCGGCCAGGAACTCGCCCGTGACGCGCTCACCATACGCGCCGCGACGCAGGGTGTGCACCATGCGCTCTCCCAGCGCCACCGGAGCCAGCCGGTGGCGGTCGAGCACCATGAACTCCTCTTCGATGCCGAAGCGCCTCATGCGCCGCAACCCCTCGCCAACGTGATCACGGCATGCCGACGTGATCTGTCCCATCCAGTGTGCGACCACTGTGTCGGCGGGGGAAGAGGTTGACTGCCACATGGCACGCCCGATCAACGCCCATAGACTTGGGGGATGCCCGCCGAGACCCCGACCTCGCTCGATCTTTCCGCCGACTCCGTCGCGCTCACGCGGGCGATCTGCGACGTGCCGAGCGTCTCGGGCGACGAGACGATCCTGGCCGACCTCGTCGAGTCGGCGCTCGCTCGGGCATCCCATCTCGAGATCATCCGCGACGGCGACACGATCGTCGCACGCACGAATCTCGGCCGCGACCGCCGGGTCGTGATCGCGGGGCACCTCGACACGGTGCCGATCAACGAGAACCTGCCGACCCGTTTCGAGACCGTCGACGGCGTCGACCACCTCTGGGGGCGCGGCACGGTCGACATGAAGGCCGGCGTCGCAGTGCAGCTGAAGCTCGCGGCAGAGCTCACCGAGCCCATCGTCGACGTCACGTGGATGTGGTACGACCACGAAGAGGTCGCCGCGGGGCTCAACGGCCTCGGCCGGCTCGCGGGCAACCGGCCCGACCTGTTCGAGGCGGACTTCGCCATCCTCGGCGAGCCGTCGAACGGGCACGTCGAGGGCGGGTGCAACGGCACTCTGCGCGCCGAGGTGCGCACCACCGGGCTGCGGGCGCACTCGGCGCGCAGCTGGGTCGGCGAGAACGCGATCCACAAGCTCGCGCCCGCGCTCACGCGCCTCGTCGAGTTCGAGGCCGAGACCGTCGAGGTCGACGGGCTCGCCTACCGCGAGGGCCTCAACGCCGTCGTGGTGCGGGGCGGCGTCGCGGGCAACGTCATCCCCGACGACGCCGTGCTCGACGTGAACTACCGCTTCGCTCCGAGCCGCAGCCTGGCCGAGGCATCCGAGCTCGTGCGCGAGTTCTTCGACGACTACGAGGTGACCGTCGTCGACGGCGCCGAGGGCGCACGACCGGGCCTCGACGCACCGCTCGCGCAGCAGTTCGTGCGCGCGGTCGGCGCCGAGGCACGCCCGAAGTACGGGTGGACCGACGTCGCGCGATTCAGCGCGCTCGGCGTGCCCGCCGTGAACTTCGGCCCGGGCGACCCGCTGAAGGCGCACGCCGACGACGAGCGCGTGGCGCTCGACCAGATCCGCTCGACCGAGCACGCGCTGCGGGCCTGGCTCACGGGCGTGGCCCGCTGACCGGTCGCGCCGCATGAGCACGTCGCAGCCTGCCACGCGCGAGCGCGACCCTTTCCGCGCGACGCGCTGGTCGCCGCGCGTGCGATGGCGGCTCGCCCCGTGGTGGGCCAAGGTCGTCGCCATCTACCTCGGCGCCCGACTCATCACCACGACGATCGTGCTCATGCTCGCGAGCCTGCAGGGCCCCAATCCGTGGACCGGCCCCAGGCCGGGATACTTCGAGTACGCCAACCTGTGGGATGCGCGGTGGTACCAGATCATCTGGATCGGCGGCTACCCGCGGGAGCTGCCGATCACCGACGCCGGCCACGTCGCCGAGAACGCGTGGGCGTTCCTACCCGTGTTCCCCGTGTTGTCGGGAATGCTCACGTCGCTCGGGTTGCCGTGGAACGCGGCATCCGTCACCATCGCGGTGCTCGCAGGCCTCGGCGCGGCCCTCGTGCTGCACCGCCTCATGTCTCGATTCCTCGAACCCGACCGCGCCCTGTTCGCGGTCGTGCTGTTCGCCGTCGCGCCGGTGTCGCCGATCATGCAGTTCGGGTACGCCGAATCGCTCGGATTCCTGTGGCTCGCGCTCGCGCTGCTGCTGCTCGTCGACCGAAGATACGGATGGCTCGTGCCCGTGCTCACGGCGTGGGCGTTCACCCGCCCCGGGGCGCTGGCATTCGCCCTCACGCTCGGGTTGCACTGGGTGTGGCGGTGGTGGCAGCGCGAGCGCGACCCGTTCCCGATGCGCGAGCGGGTGGTCGCGGCAGCCGTCACCGCCTTCGCGGTCGTCGCGGGATTCGCGTGGCCGGGCATCGTGTGGCTCGTGACCGGCGACTTCCACGGGTACACCGACACCGAGCTCGCGTGGCGGTCGGCCTACATCGGATATCAGGAACTCGTGCCGTTCACCGCGTGGTTCCAAGGCGCCGCGTGGTGGGCCGAATGGGTGCGGCTGCCGGCATGGCTCGGCATCGCCGCCCTCGTCGTGCTCGTCGTGAGCTTCGCGGCGATGCTGTTCCTGCCCGCGGTGAAGCGACTCGGCGTCGACATCAGGCTGTGGCTCGCGAGCTACGGGCTGTACCTGGTGGCCGTGTTCTTTCCGCAATCGAGCACGTTCCGCATTCTCGCGCCGATGTTCCCCGTCGTCGGGGCGCTCGCGGTGCCGCGGGCCCGATGGTACCGGTGGGCGATCGTGATGGTGTTCATCGCGCTGCAGGTCGGCTGGCTGATGATCGCGTGGGGCATCGACGGCATCGACTGGACGCCCCCCTGATCGCAGGGGAAAACGTCTGGCGTCGCCCGTGAGAGCGCGACCAGTCCAGAGAAATTCGGCGCGCCGAAGACTCGCGGCGATTTCACAGCCACGGCGCTGATGACCGATAATGGAAGCTCAGCCACGAAAGGGGAGCTCAATGGCGGCCATGAAGCCACGCACCGGAGACGGGCCTATGGAGGCTGTGAAGGAGGGTCGACTCATCATCGTGCGGGTTCCGCTCGAGGGTGGCGGCCGTCTCGTCGTCTCGGTGAACGACGCTGAGGCCAAGGAGCTCTACGACGTCCTCGGTGGCGTCGTGAACCCTGCCTGAGTCACACGTACGTCAACGAGCCCCGAGGAGACTCGGGGCTCGTGGCGTTTTGGGTGGGGTCTCGATTCGCTTCGCCACTCGACCGGCGAAGGTCAGGCGCCGAGCTTGACGATCTGCAGCAGCCCGTCTCCGGCGGGCGAGATCGCCGTCGCCACCGCCGACGACGACGCCAGCTCGGCGATGAGCGTGCGAAAGGCACTGGCGGCCTCGTCGCGCTTCGACGGGTCGGCGACCCGGCCCTTCCACAGCGCACGTGCCACGAGCACGCTGCCTCCGGGCTTGGCCAGGCGCAGCCCGTGCTCGGCGTACTCGATCACCGACGGTGCGTCGGCATCGACGAACACGATGTCGTAGGAGCTCTCGTTCATGCGGGGGAGCACCTCGCCCGCACGCCCTGCGATGAGCCGCACCCGCGCCGCGGTGATGCCGGCGTCGGCGAAATGCGCTCGCGCGTGCTGCTGGTACTCGTTCTCGGTGTCGATCGACGTGAGCTGCGCGCGCGGCGATGCCTGCAGCATCCAGAGACCTGAGACGCCGACGCCCGTGCCGACCTCGATGATCGAACCCGCCCGAGTGGCCGCGGCGATGACCGCGAGCTGCGCGCCGACTGCCGGCGAGATCGGCTCGACGCCGAGTTCGAGGGACTGCTGGCGGGCCTTCGCGATGGGTTCGGACTCGACGACGGACTCGTCGACATACTTCCAGTTCAGGTCGTGATCGGTCACGTTTCTCGGCTCCCGGATGAATCTCTGGAGTCCCCAGCCTAAAGGTGCGGCGGCGTGGCGTTCGGATGCCTCGCCGCCGACTATCCTGTAAGGATGTTCGGTGGACTGACGTTCGACAAGCTCCTCATCGTAGGAGTCATCGCCGTCTTCCTGCTCGGGCCCGAACGACTGCCGCACTACGCGGCCCAGCTCGGGCGTCTCGTGCGCTCGCTTCGCGATATGGCCAGCGGCGCCAAAGACCGTGTGCGCGAAGAGATGGGCCCCGACTTCAACGACATGGACTGGAAGAAGCTCGACCCGCGCCAGTACGACCCGCGCCGCATCATCCGCGAAGCCCTCACCGACGTCGACCCGTTCGCCGAAGAGAAGACGCCCGCACCCGTGGTCGGTCGGGCCGCGGTGAATGAGAACTCCGCCTACCTGCAGCGCAAGCGCAAGCGCGAGGCACTCGGGGCCGAAGAACCGGCACCGTTCGACTCCGAAGCGACCTGACGCGGGCAGCGTTGCGCCACTTCGGCGCCCCTGCGCCGGCTGGGCTGGCGCAGCGGGTGCGAAAGTGGCGCAGAGCGCGCGAGCCGTACGACTCGGATGACGCGTGGCACGCGTCAGGCGCGGCGGATCGCCTTGAGCACGCGAGCGAGCAGCACCATCAGCCCGACCTTCGTGGTGTACTCGGCGGCGGTGCGCGGCAGCTGCAAGAGCCCGGTCGTCGACGAGACCGTGACGGGGTCGACGAAACGCAGCAGGCCGGCCTCGCCGTTGCGGCGCCCGAGGCCTGACTGCTTGATGCCGCCCATGGGCGCCGCGACCGATGAGAACGAGCCTCGGTAGCCCTCGTTGATGTTCACGCTGCCGGCCTCGAGCGCGTCGGCGATGCGCCGTGCGCGGCCCGCAGACCGCGTGAAGACCGCCGCGTTCAGGCCGTAGTCGCTCGCGTTCGCGGCGAGCACGGCCTCGTCGTCGCCGCCCACGAGGTAGAGCGACGCGATGGCGCCGAAGGTCTCTTCGGCGTACACCTTCATGTCGGGAGTGACCCCGGTGAGCACGGTCGGCTCGAAGAACCACGGCCCCAGGTCTGGGCGGTGACGCCCGCCGACGAGCACGGTCGCGCCCTTGGCGACGGCGTCGGCGAGGTGCGCCTCGACACGCTCGAGTTGCGCCGCGGTCGCGAGCGAGCCGAAGTCGGCGTCGTACTCGAGGGCAGAGCCGAGCTTCGCCTCGCGGAGGCTGCCGATGAGCGCGCGCTGGAAGGGCGCGGCCACCTTCTGGTCGACGTAGATGCGTTCGATCGACACGCAGAGCTGCCCCATCGTCGAGAAGGCGGCATGCGCGGCGCTTTCCGCCGCCTGCGCCGGGTCGACGTCGTCGAGCACGAGCAGCGCGTTCTTGCCGCCGAGTTCGAGGGATGCCCCGACCAGGCGTCGTCCGGCCTTCTCGGCGATCTTGCGACCGGTGGCCGTCGACCCGGTGAAGCAGATGTAGTCGGCCTCGTCGGTCAGGGCCTCGCCGACCTCGGCCGCGGGCCCGGTGACGACCGCCCACAGCGCCTCGGGCACGCCGGCGTCGATGAACGCGCGGCGCAGTGCAAGGATCGACAGGGCGCCCTGGTCGTCGGCCTTCTGCACCACGGCGCAGCCGGCGGCGAGGGCGGGCACGACGTCCATCGCCGCGAGGCTCAGGGCCCAGTTCCACGGCGTGATGACCCCGGCGACGCCCTTCGGGCGGAAGCGCATGCGGGTGGTGAAGACGGTGGGCAGTCCCGACCGCTTGCGGCGGCCACCGAGTACGCGGCGTGCCGTGAGCGCGTTGTAGCGGGTGACGCCGGCCGCCTGGAACACCTCTTCGAAGGCCTGCCCGCGAGTCTTGCCGCTCTCGAGCTGCACGAGGTCGAGCAGCAGCTCGCGACGCTCGAGGATGAGGTCGTGCGCGGCGAGCAGCACGCGGCGACGCTCGGCGAATCCAGCGCGAGCCCAGGCGAGCTGCGCGAGGCGCGCCCGGGCCACGGCCTCGCGCACGTCGTCGGCGCTCGAGCGAGGCAGCTCGTGCAGCACCTCGCCGGTCGACGGTGTCGGCACGGCGGTGGTCTCATCGCCCGACGCGACGACATCGTCGGTGAGGCGCTGGAAGAGGGCGGGGGAGGCGATCGCGGCTCGCATCAGCACAGTCTAGGTCAATTGACCCACTTCGCCGGCGAGTGAGTACACTGCCTGAATGACCGCAGTGCAGCGACCTCTGGCGCGCGGGGTCGTCGCCCGATATGCGATCGGTTCGATCGGCACTGGCGGCTTCGCGACCCTGCCCGGCCTCGTGCTCGTGTACTACCTCACCGACACCCTCGGAGTGACCGCGCTGATCGCCGGTCTCGTGGTGACCGCGGCGAAGGTGTGGGACGTCGTGATCGACCCGTGGATCGGCGCCCGCAGCGACCGTGCCCTCGCCCGCACCGGCACCCGCCGCACGTGGATGCTCGTCGGCGCGATCGCCCTGCCCGTCGGGTTCGCACTGACCTTCGCGGTGCCGGCGGGCATCGGGCCCGGGGCATCCGGAATCTGGGTCTTCGTCGCGTTCCTCGCGACGGCCACCGCGTTCAGCCTCTTCCAGGTGCCATACATCGCCCTGCCGGCCGAGCTCACGCCCGACTACGACGAGCGCACGCGGCTGCTGACGTGGCGCGTCGTGGTGCTCACGATCGCGATCCTGCTGTTCGGCGCGGGCGGGCCCGAGCTGCGCCGCGCGTTCGACGACGAGTACGTCGGGTACCTGGTGATGGCGGTCGTCGCCGGCCTCGTGATCGGAATCGGCATGTTCGTGAGCGCGGGCACTGCGAAGCGAGCGGATGTCCCGCCGCCGGCCCCGCCCGCGGCGTCGAAGCTCAGCGGCGGGTATGCAGAGGGCTTTCGCGCGCTACGGCGCAGCGCGCCGTTCCGCACGCTGCTGGGCGCGTTCGTGCTGCAGGGGCTCGCGACCGGACTGATGCTCGCGGGCGCGCAGTTCGTGGCGACCTGGGTGCTCGACTCCGAGGCGGCGGTGACGCTGCTCTTCATCGCCCTCATCGCGCCCGCCGTGCTGCTCGCGCCGGTGTGGCAGCGTGTTGCGGGCCGCATCGGCAAGGAGCGCGGATTCCGCATCGCGAGCCTCGTGTTCGCCGCCGCAGCCCTCAGCATGGTCGTGCTCGTGTGGGCACCGGGGCCGTGGGTCTACCTGCCCGTCGCGGTGGCGGGTGCCGCGTACGCGGGCATGCAATCGCTGCCGATGGCGATGCTGCCCGACGTCATCTCGCACGACGCACGCCAGACCGGTATCGACCGCGCCGGCAGCTTCGGCGGCGTGTGGACGGCGGGCGAGACGGCCGGCATGGCGCTCGGCGCGACGCTGCTGACGATCGTGCTCGCCCTCACGGGCTACATCGAGTCGGCCGGCGCCGAGTCCGTCACGCAGTCGCCCGCCGCGATCGCCGGCATCGCGGTCGCGTTCAGCGTCGTCCCGGCGGTGCTCGTGCTCGTCAGCGTCGTCGTGCTGCGCGCCTACCCGCTGCGCCGGGCCGACGTGAACGCCGATGCCGCAGCCTCGCCCGAATGGAGCACCCCATGACCGACCTGCGCCGTACCGACTTCGGCCGAATCGACCTGCGCCGCGAGGCATCCGACATCATCGCCGAACTCGAGGCGCTGCGCGCCGCCGATGCGCCCACCCACGGCGGCCGCGTGCTCTCGTACGTGTACGACTCGGGGGTCGCCGAGCTCGACGAGCTCGCGGGGGCGGCGGCTCGGCTCGTGCAGCCCGTCAACGGGCTCGACCCGACGACGTTCACCTCGGTCGCCGCGATGGAGGCCGCGGTCGTCGGCTTCGCGCGGAGCGTGTTCGGCGGCGACGACGACGTGGTCGGCTCGGTCACGTCGGGCGGCACCGAGAGCTGCCTGCTCGCCGTGAAGTCCGCGCGCGACGCGTGGCGCGCCGCCAGGCTCGGCACGCCCCGGGTGCCGCGCATCGTCGCACCGGTCACCGTGCACGCCGCGTTCCACAAGGCCGCGCACTACTTCGGTCTCGAACTCGACCTCGCGCCCGTCGACCCGGCGACAGGGGTGCCCGCGCTCGCCGAGATCGAAGACCGTCTCGGCGACGACGTCGCGCTCGTCGTCGTCAGCGCCCCCTCGTACCCGTTCGCGAGCCTCGATCCGGTAGCCGATGTCGCGGCGATGACCTCACCGCGGGGCATCGCGCTGCACGTGGACGCGTGCATCGGCGGGTTCGCACTCGCATTCTGGCCCGACCGGCTGCCCACCTGGGACTTCTCGGTGCCCGGGGTGACGAGCCTCTCGGCCGACCTGCACAAGTACGGCTACGCGCCGAAGGGTGTCTCGGTGCTGCTCACGCGCGGACGCGACCGGCAGCGGCACCAGTACTTCGCCACGACCGGCTGGCCGGGCTACCCCGTCGTGAACCCGACCATGACCGGCTCGAAGCCCGCCGGGCCGCTCGCCGCGGCCTGGGCCATCGTCGAGGCGCTCGGCGAGCCCGGGTTCGCTGAGCTCACCGGCCGCGCGGCACGGGCGACAGCCGCGCTGCGCTCGTGCGTCGAGCGTATCGAGGGCCTGCGGGTCGTCGGCTCGCCCGTCGGGCCGCTGCTCGCCGTCGCGACCGACGAATCGCTGCCCGTCGAACGACGGGTCGACCCGCACCACTGGGCCGATGCGGCTCGTGCGTCGGGATGGCACCTGCAACTGCAGCCTGGGCTCATTCAATCCGACGGTTCTCGGCTGCCGCACACCACGCACCTCACCGTGACGCCGGTCACCGAGGCGGTGGTGCCCGAGCTCGCCGCGGCGCTCGACGCCGCGGCCGACGCTGTGCGCGGGGTGCCGCCGGTCGATGGTGCCGTCGTGGCTGCGGGTCTTTCGGCGGCGCTGCCGGGGGGCGCCGAAGCACTCGAGGCGGCAGCGGTGATGCTCGACTCCGACAGCGCCGCCGGGCTGCTGCGGGCGGCGGGGCTGCTCGGCGGTGACGCCGCTTCGGATGGCGATGGCGGCACCGCCGGCGGCGCCGGCGCCCTGCCCGATCGCATGGCGCCCGTGCTCGCGCTGGTCGAAGCACTGCCGGGGCCGCTCACCGAGCGGCTGCTCGTCGAGTTGCTGGCACGCGTGGTCGAGCCGCCACGCCTGTAGCAGGCTCTGTGCGCGGGCCACTCGGCCAAGCCAGGCCACCTGACTCAGGAGAATGGACTCGATGCGCCGTGTGAAGGGGGGATCGTGCCCATTCTCCTGACTTGGGCCCTCGTCGACCCACGGAATGCGCGAGCGCGGCTACCCGACGGGCGTCACCCGAGGCCGCAGCGCTCGGTGACGTAGTCGTACAGCTCGGCCTGCAACGTGTCGCCCGACGACCGGTCGATGCGGCCCGTGAGCCCGTCGCTGGTCGTGATCTCGAACGGCAGGATCGTGCCGCGCTTGTCGTCGGCGATCGCGTGCGCGTCGCACCGCGCCGGGCGCACGGCGAGCGGCACCGTGATCGGCTCGCCGCCCGCGGCGACGTCGAGCGCGAGCGGCCATTCGGGGCCGTCCTCGGCATTGAGCAGGGTCGTGCCATGTACGACATCGACGGTGAACGACGCGTCTCCGGTCGGCTCGGGGGTGAGCACGACGTCGATCCAGGCGCGTTTCGCCGCCCCGTCTCCGGTCGTGCGCAGGTGCTCGGGGAGCGTGATCGCGGCGACGGCGTCGACCGACGCGGTGAGGCAATCGGTGGCGCCGATGCGCTCGAGGGTGTCGAACGGGTCGGTCGGGGCGACCACGCCCATGAATGGCTGGTCACCGATGCGGCCCCGCAGGTCGACGCGCGGTTCGCCCTCGCCGCTTCCGCACTGCGGGTCGGGTAGGTCGATGCGGATGTCGATGCCCTGGCCGGCCGAAAGGTCGAACGAACGGTCGTGCTCGAGCGGCTGGGCGAACACGGGTGCCGTGACCGTGAGGCGGTCGACGTCCAAGGGCGATGGGCTGCCGTTCTCGACGTGCACGACGAGCTGCCGGGCCTCGACGTCGAAGCGGCCCTGCCGCAGTTCGGCGGTGATGCCGTCGGGCACGCCTGCCGGCGCCGACGGTGCCGCGCACGCCGCGAGACCGACCGTGACGATCGCGACCACGACGCCGACGGTGAACCGGCTCATCAGACGGGCGCGCGGCGTGGGAGTCATCGCAGGCTGACGTCGAGCCGCCGGCCGGCGAGGTCTCGGGGGAGTGCGGCGAGCTGGGCGGCCGCCGACTCGATGGCTCGGGCGGCGGGATCGTCGGGCGCGGCGATGACCACGGGCACACCGGCGTCGCCGCCCTGCCGCAACGCCATGCTGAGCGGCACGCTCGCGAGCAGCGGCACCGAGTCGGGCTGACCCGCTGAGAGCCGCTCGGCCACGAGCACACCGCCGCCGGCACCGAAGAGCTCGAGCACCTCGCCGCCGGGCTGCACCAACCCAGCCATGTTTTCGATGACCCCGACGATGCGCTGGCCGGTCTGCCGCGCGACGACCCCCGAGCGCTCGGCGACGTCGGCCGCGGCGGGCTGCGGCGTCGTCACGACGACGACCTCGGCATTGGGCAGCAGCTGGCCGAGCGAGATCGCGATGTCACCCGTGCCGGGTGGCAGGTCGACCAGCAGCACGTCGAGATCGCCGAAGTACACGTCGGTGAGGAACTGCGACAGCGTGCGGTGCAGCATCGGCCCGCGCCAGGCGACGGCGGTCGACGACGCCCGCCCGCCGGCCTCGCTCGGTTCGACGAACATGCCGATCGAGATCACCTTCACGCCGTGCGCGACGGGCGGCAGGATCATCTCGTCGACCCGGGTCGGCCGTGCCGCGAGACCGGCGTCGTCGACGAGCCCGAGCAGCCCGGGGATCGAGAAGCCGTGCACGTCGGCGTCGACGAGCCCGACGGCGAGCCCGCGCGCCGCGAGCGCGACCGCGAGGTTCGCCGTGATCGTCGACTTGCCGACGCCGCCCTTGCCGCTCGTCACGGCCAGCACCTTCGTGAGCGTGCCCGGGCCGAACGGATTCGTGCGCGCGGCTCGCCCACCGCGCAGGCGCTCTGTGAGGGCCGCCCGCTGCTCGGGCGTCATCACCGAGAGCTCGACGGCGGCGTTGCCGGCACCGGCCACTGACTCGGCCGCCTGACGCACATCACGTTCGATGCGGTCGGAGGCGGGGCATCCGACGATCGTCAGCCGGATGCCGACCTCGACCCGCCCATCTTCGCCGGCGACCACCCGGTCGACCATGTCGAGCTCGGTGATGGGCTTGCGGATCTCGGGGTCGATGACACTCGTGAGTGCGGCGCGCACCGCCGCCGCCAGTGCCGTCGAGTCAGCGCGGGACATTCGCCGCCTCGTCGTCTTCGTCACGCCGGTCGAGCTCCTCGAGCACCGCGCGCAGCTCGGAGCGGATGAACTCCCGCGACGCCAGGTCTTTCATGGCGAGCCGCAGCGCGACGACCTCGCGCGCGAGGTATTCGGTGTCGGCGAGGTTGCGCTCGGCGCGCTGGCGGTCCTGCTCGATCTGCACCCGGTCGCGGTCGTCTTGCCGGTTCTGCGCGAGCAGGATGAGCGGTGCGGCGTAGGACGCCTGCAGCGAGAGCACGAGGGTGAGCGCGGTGAACCCGATCGCGATCGAATCGAACCGCAGGTTCTCGGGCGCGAACGTGTTCCACACCATCCAGCCGATCGCGAACACCGAGAGGGCGAGCAGGAACCCCGGGGTTCCCATTCCGCGTGCGACCCACTCGGTGAAGCGACCGAACCGGTCGTTGTCGCCCGACCCGCGGAAGGACACGGATCGGCGGGTGCCCTTCGGGGTGTCGAATCGCCGGTCGTCGACGTCAGTGCGTGCCATCTCCTGCCCTCCTTCCGGGTGGGATCGGGATACTTCCGGTCATCAACTGGGCGCGCGCCGCCGCGCGGCGGCCCATATCGGAATCCTCGGGATGACTTCGCCAGTCATCGGGCAGGAGGTAGTCGAGCACGTCGTCAATCGTCACCACCCCGACGAGTCGATGCTTCTCGTCGACGACCGGCACCGACACGAGGTCGTAGCTCGCGAGGATGCGGCTGACCTCGGCTGCCGACGTGTCGGCCCTGACGGGCTCGAGGCCCTGGTCGATGAGGGTGCCGAGCCGCTCATGCGGCGGGTAGCGCAGCATGCGCTGGAAGTGCACGATGCCGAGGAAGCGGCCGGTCGGCGGCTCATAGGGCGGCAGGGTCACGCACACCGCCGCGCCGAGCGCGGGCGGCAGGTCGTGGCGTCGGATGAGCGCGAGTCCCTCGGCGACGGTCGCGTCGGCCGACACGATGATGGGCTCGGGCGTCATGAGGCCGCCCGCCGTGTCGGGGCCGTACGAGAGCAGGAACCGCACGTCGTCGGCCTCTTCGGGCTCCATGAGCTCGAGCAGGTGCTCGCCGCGCTCGTCGGGCAACTGCGCGATGAGGTCGGCGGCGTCGTCGGGTTGCATGTGGTCGAGCACGTCGGCGGCGCGGTCGTCGCCGAGCCCGGCGAGGATGTGCACCTGCTCGGACTCGGGCATCTCTTCGAGCACGTCGGCGAGCCGGTCGTCGGGCAGTTCTTCAGCAACCTCCTGCCGCCGCTGCGCAGGCAGGTCGAGCAGGGTGTTGGCGAGGTCGGCGGGCTTCAGCTCGGAGTAGGTGGCGATCAGCTGCTCGGCCGACTGCGCCTCACCCGGGGCGCTTGCCTCGCGCACCTCGCGCCACGTGACGTAGGCCGACTGCCCCTTCGAGAACGGAGATGCGCCCTTGGGTCGCCGCACGAAGAGCTGGTCGACCTGCCACTCGCCGGGCTCCTGCTCTTCGATCGCGACGTCTTCGACGGTCGCGACTCCCGAGCCGTCGTTGAAGGCGACCTTGCGCCCGAGCATCTCGGCGATGACGCGCACCTCGCCGCCGCGCTGCTCGAAGCGGCGCAGGTTGATGAGGCCCGTCGTGATGATCTGGCCGCCGCTGATCGACGTGACCCGCCCGATCGAGACGAACACGCGGCGTTTGCCCGGGATCTCGACGATGAGGCCGACGACCCGTGGCGGGTCGTTCTTGCGGTAGACGACCAGCACGTCGCGCGCCTTGCCGACCCGCTCGCCGTTGGGGTCGAAGACGGATGACCCGGCGAGTCGGGCGACGAAGACTCTCGTGGCGCTCACGCTTCCAACTTAGACCCCGCACGCCCCGACCCGGCCCCTTCACGGGCGGCCCGCCGCCCGCGTCATGGGAGAATGACGAGGTGACGAATCAATCGCCGTTCGGTGGCCGCATGGGCCGCCAGTACCCCACCCTGCCGAAGGGTGAGACCGTTGCGACCTTCGAGACCTATCCCGAGGCGCAGGCGGCGGTCGACACGCTCGCCAAGGCCGAGTTCCCGGTGAAAGAGCTCGCGATCGTCGGCACCGACCTGACGACGGTCGAGCGCATCACCGGCAAGCTCACGTGGGGCCGGGCGGGCGGCGCCGGGGCGATCTCGGGGGCGTGGTTCGGAACCTTCCTCGGCCTGCTGTTCTTCATCTTCTCGCCGACCGGCACGTCGGTCGGCATCCTCATCTCGGCGATCCTGCTCGGCGCCGGCTTCGGCATGATCTTCGGCCTCGTGTCGTACTCGGTCAACCGCCGGCGCCGCGACTTCACCTCGACCATGCAGGTGCTCGCCACCCGCTACGCGATCATCGCCGAACCGGCGCACGTCACCAGGGCACGTCAGGTGCTCGGTACGACGGATGCCCCGGCCCCGCCGGTCGCGTCACCCTCTGCACCGCCCGTGGACACGCCGGCCCCCCACGCCGACAGCGAGGCTGCGGCGGGCGACGCCGAGTCCGCGACATCCGATGCCGCCACCGGCGAGGCCGTCGACGACGAGCCGCGCGGTCTCACCTACGGCGAGGCGCAGGACGCCGCGCGCCGCGCCGCCCGCGAGCGCCGCAACGCCGGCGACTGAGCGCCGTGCCAGGTGAGTCGGGGGCTACCAGCTGACCGGCTTCTCGGGCGTGTACAGCCACACGTCGAAGAACGTCTCGAGGTCCTGCCCCGACACCTCCTCCGAGAGTGCGATGAAGTCGGCGGTCGAGGCGGTGCCGCCCCCGAAGCGCTCGACCCACGTCTGCGCCACCTCGAAGAACGCGTGGTCGCCGATCTTCACCCGCAGCGCGTGCAGTGTTGAGGCGCCGCGGTCGTAGACCGGGTTCTGGAAGAGGCCGAAAGGGCCGGGGTCGGCGACGATGAGGTCCCACTCGGGATCGTCGGCGGGGATCGCGTAGTAGTCGTCGAACGACGTCTGCGCCGAGTCGCCGCCACGGTGCTCGGTCCACATCCAGGTGGAGTATGTCGCCCAGCCCTCGTTCAGCCAGATGTCGGCCCAGCGCTCGGGGCTCACGTGATCGCCCATCCACTGGTGGGCGAGCTCGTGAGCGACCGTGCCCTCGCGTGCGTTGCGGGAGAAGAACGAGCGCGTCTGCGTCTCGAGCGCGTAGCCGACCGAGTCGTCGTCGACGATCGCGCCATATGAGTTGAAGGGATAGGGACCGTAGAGATCCTCGAAGAAGACGAGCATGTCGCTCGTGAGGGCGAGGCCGGCCGAGGGTGCGCCGAGGCGCGTCGGGTCGACCGCGTCGAAGATCGGCGTGCCGTTCGCGGCGGTGTACTCGTCGACCACGTAGTCGCCGACGCTCGCGGTCGCGAGGTAGGCGGCCATCGGGTCTGGCGCGTCCCAGAACCATGTCGTCGTGCCGCCTTCGGTGACGGGCTCACCGGCGGGCAGGCCGTTCGCGACCGCGACGAGTCCCTCGGGAACGGTGATCTCGAACGTGTACGTCGACTTGTCGGTGGGGTGGTCGTTCACCGGGAACCACGTGGCCGAGCCGTCGGGTTCGCTCACGACCATCGCGCCGTCGCGCGTGGTGACCCAGCCGTAGAGGGCGTCCTCGATGTCCCTCGGCCGGATCGTCGTGCCGCCGTAGGTCACGACGACCTGCGCCTCGGCTCCGGCCTTGAGCTTCGGACGCGGCGTGATGATGAGCTCGTTCGCACTCTGCGTGAAGGCCATCGGCTTGCCGCCGACCGTGACCTCCGAGGCCGTCAGGCCGCGCAGGTCGAGGTTGAACTGATCGAGGTCCTGCATGGCGAGCAGGTCGATCGTCGCGACCGCGCTCAGGTTCCCCTCGATCGGTGCCGGTTCGGGTGGTGCCGGCGTGTAGTCGAGGTCGAGGTCGTAGTGCAGTACGTCGATGCCGCCGTTGCCGGCGAGCGGGAAGTACGGGTCGCCGGCGCCGTCGGCCCCCGCACCGTACCGTGGCGCGCCCGGGTCGGCGGGCGCCGCGGTTGCGAGCGACGGGGCGGCGAGCAGCGCGGCAGCGACGCCGACGGCGCCGAGGGCGAGGAGTGCGGGTTTGCGGTGCGACATGGATTCTCCAGCGTCGGGTGGTGCAGATCAGGTCTGCGCACAATGTAGACCGAGGCGATCGCATCCGCCAGATCCGTCCCGACCACGACCGGGGTCGAGCGTGCACTCGTCGCCCTCCGGCAGGGCGGCGAGTGCACTCTCGACTCGTACGCGCCGGCATTTCTCGCGGCGGCTTCGGCGCACTCCCAGTCTCGCGATATATCGTGTCGTGCATGGTGACCGAGCGGGAGATTCAGCACGCGATCGCCGAGGGCGAGCGACCCGACCGGCCGATTCGACGACTCCTGCGGGTCATCCGTCGTCGCATCGAGGGCACGCCGGCACTCCGGCGCGCGTACCGCCTGGTTGTGGCCCTGCTCGGCGGTGCCATCGCCGCGCTCGGGCTGCTGCTCGTGCCGCTGCCCGGACCGGGGTGGCTCGTCGTGTTCCTCGGGCTCGCGATCCTCGGCACCGAGTTCGCCTGGGCGAAGCGCCTCGCCGCGTTCACCAAGCGCCAGCTCGCCCGATTCTGGGCGTGGTGGCGAGCCCGCCGTGCCGATCGCGGCGCATCAGCCTCGACCTGACCCGGTGGGCGGTGGCGCGGCTCAGTGACCTGCGCCGCGCACCCAGGCCTCGACCTCGTCGGCCGTTCGCGGGATGCCCGCCGAGAGGTTCTCGGCGCCGTCGGCGGTGACGAGGATGTCGTCCTCGATGCGCACGCCGATGCCGCGGAACTCCTCGGGCACGGTGAGATCGTCGGGCTGGAAGTAGAGCCCGGGCTCGATCGTGAACACCATTCCGGCCTCGAGCACGCCGTCCATGTACATGTCGCGTCGCGCCTGCGCGCAGTCGTGCACGTCGAGGCCGAGGTGGTGGCTCGTGCCGTGCACCATGTAGCGGCGGTGGAACTGGTTGTCGGGCTCGAGCGACTCTTCAGCCGAGACCGGCAGAAAGCCCCACTCGGCGGTCTTGCGGGCGATGACCTGCATGGCCGCGGCATGCACCTCGCGGAAGATCACCCCGGGCTTCACGATGGCGAATGCCGCGTCGGCCGCCTCGAGCACGGCGTCGTAGATCTGTCGCTGCACTGCCGAGTAGGTGCCGCTGACCGGGAACGTGCGCGTGATGTCGGCCGTGTAGTAACTGTCGAGCTCGACACCCGCGTCGAGCAGCACGAGGTCGCCGGGCACGACGGGGCCGTCGTTGCGGGTCCAGTGCAGGATCGTGGCGTGCGGACCGGCCGCGGCGATCGAGTCGTAGCCCACGGCGTTTCCGTCGAGGCGGGCTCGGGTCGCGAACACACCCTCGATGACCCGCTCGCCGCGGACCTCGGCGGTGATGCGCGGCAGTTCGGCGATGACCTCGGTGAAGCCGCGCCGGGTTGCATCGATCGCCGCGCGCATCTCGGCCTGCTCGAACTCGTCTTTCACGAGCCGCAGTTCGGAGACGACCCGGGCGAGCTCGCCGTCGGGCTCGTGCGACGCGCCCACCTCGATCGAGAACGGCGCGTCGGCCGCGTTCGTCGACAGCGCCTGCTCGGCGGCGAACCGGATGCGCGCATGGTCGACCCGCTCGGTGACGGATGCATCTGCCTCGCGCAGCACGAGGGTCGCGGTGTCGACGGCGTCGACCACGTGGTCGAACTCGTCGAGGCCGCGCGTCGCCACGGCGAGGTCGGCCGCGACGTGCGCGAGCGACGGGCGAGCGCCGATCCAGAACTCGCCGATGGCGGGGTTCGCGTAGAACTCCTCGGAGTCGCGGCCTGCGCGCTCGCGGAAGTAGACGGTGGCATCGTGGCCGTCGGCGGTGGGCTCGAAGACGAGCACGGCCCCCGGCTCGGAATCGGAGCCCCAGCCGGTGAGGTGCGCGAACGCCGAGTGCGCGCGGAACGGGTAGTCGGTGTCGTTGGCGCGCTGCTTCATGTCGCCGGCGGGCACGATGAGACGCTGCCCGGGGAACGCCGCCGAGACCTTCGCACGTCGGGCCGCGGCGAACGAGGCCTGCTCGCGCGCCGACGGCAGCGTCTCGTCGCGGTCGGCCCAGCCGCTGCCGATGAACCGCTTGAACCCCTCGGAACTCGGCGTCGTCGAGCGATTGGCGTTGCGACCCGCCTCTTCGTCGGTGACGGCCGCAGCCCGGGTCTCAGTGGTGGAGGTGTCGCTCGAATTCGCCATGTCACCCATTCTCGCACCGCGGCCACACTCGTGATGTCGCGCAGATCGCCCGCATGCGACGGGTGAAACGACCGTTCGCGCGACATCACGGGGGAGGCGCGGGATTGGGAGGAGGGGGAGGGGGAGGAG
>NZ_BAAANJ010000019.1:0-102067 GCF_039529735.1 Agromyces neolithicus | reverse complement strand
AGGAGTTCGAGGGTGTGCCGACGACGGCGTTCGGCTGGCCGATCGTGCCCGGCGGGTTCGCCCGCTCACTCGCCGAGGTGCAGGAACGTTATGGCGATTCGCTGCCGCCGGTCTACATCACGGAGAACGGCGCGAGCTTCGACGACGTGATCGCTGCCGATGGCTCGGTCCCCGATCCCGAACGAGTGGCATTCCTCAGCGATCACCTCGAGGCTGCGCTGGATGCGGTCGCCCCGGGCGGCGTCGCAGACGGACTCGAGCTGCGTGGCTACTTCGTGTGGTCGCTCATGGACAACTGGGAGTGGGCCGCAGGGTTCACGCAACGGTTCGGTCTCGTGCACGTCGACTTCGCCACCGGAACACGCACGCCCAAGACCTCGTACCACTGGCTCCGCAGCATCCTCGCCGCGCGCGTAACGAACGGCCCGGGATCGCCGGGCCGTTCGCATCTCACGCGAGGAAGAAGCGCGTAAGTCAGGGACAGGTCATCGCACCGCGCCGACCACTGAGGCATAGGCCTGGTAGCCCGCGGCATTCGGGTGCAGGAACGTCTCGGGGTTCGCCGGGTCCTGACCCACCCACGGGTCGGGGCCGAACGCGCCGTGGCCGAGGAAGGCCGCGGTCACGTCGGCGAACACCACGTTCACACCCTGCGCCGCCGCGGCGGTCACGGTCGTGGAGAGGATCGTGTTCATGATCGCGACGCCCGTGTTGACGCCATCCGCGATGCCGGGCGCCAGCGGAAGCGGGTACCCGGTGACGACGATGCGCGCGTTCGGGGAAAGGCTGCTGATCGCGGCGAGCGTCTCACCGAGTTCGGGCCCGAGTTCGGACGTGAGGTAGGTGTTCGCCGCGAGGATCGCTGCGGTGCATTGCGGCGTATTCGGATCGGGAACGCACGCCGCGAGCAGGCCGGGCAGGTCGAGCCCGTTCGCGCCGACCGTCATCGTGACGAGCGTCGTTCCACGGTTGATCTCGGAGAGTTGCAGGTCGACGTCGGTGAAGTCGGCGCCGGTGCACGAGGCGTTGCGCAGCAGGTTGGTGCGGGGCTCGGCGTCGAGCAGGGCCGGATACCCGAGCGGGCTTCGCAAGCAGGCGTCGATGTAGACGCCCGTGCCCTGGCCCGCTGCGACGGAATCACCGAGGGCGACGTACTTCGCGACAGGTGGGGGTGGCGCGGCCGCGGCCGGACCGGCGACCCCGACGGGGATTGCGAACAACGCGATGAAGGCCGCGACGACGATCGCGCGACCCTTGCCGATTGAAGTCGTCATGGGCCCACGCTAGACCTGAACGTGAGTGATCCACAGCATCCCCGAACGGGGGTCACTGGGGTCACCGGGGGTCACTGGGGTCACCGGGGTCACATGGGCCACCGGGGGCGCCCGGCACCGCTGAGGCAGCCAATAGGCTGACGGCATGAGCGAATCTCTGCGCTGGGGCATCCTTGCGACCGGCGGCATCGCGCGCCTCTTCACCGACGACCTGAAGGCCAACGGCTTCGACGTGCGGGCCGCCGGCTCGCGATCGCAGGCGAGCGCCGACGCGTTCGCGGCCGAGTTCGACATTCCGACGGCGTACGGCAGTTACGAGGCCCTCGTCGCCGACCCCGATGTCGACGTCGTCTATGTGGCGTCGCCGCATCCGCACCATGCGGCCCACGCGACGCTGGCCCTCGAGGCCGGCAAGCACGTGCTCATCGAGAAGCCGTTCGCCCTGAACCAGGCCGAGGCCCGCCAGGTTGCCGACCTCGCCGCCGCCCGCGGGCTGCTCGCCCTCGAGGCGATGTGGACGCGGTATCTGCCGCACATGGTGCGCATCCGCGAGCTCATCGCGGCGGGCGCGCTCGGCGAGGTGCGCTCGGTGATCGCCGACCACACCCAGAAGCTGCCCGACGACCCCGCCCACCGCATCAACGCGCTCGAACTCGGCGGCGGCGCGCTGCTCGACCTCGGCATCTACCCGGTGTCGTTCGCGTGGGATGTGTTCGGCGCCCCCAAGACCGTGCAGGCCTCGGCCACATTCAAGGCCACCGGGGCCGATGCGCAAGTCGCTGTGATCTTCGGGTACGAGGGCAACCGCATCGCCTCGTCGATCTCGGCGAGCGACACGAAGGGGCCGAACGTCGCCGTCGTGCTCGGCAGCGAGGCCCGCATCGAGATCGACCCGGTCTGGTACACGGCGACGTCGTTCCGTCTCGTCTCGAACGACGGCGACGTGCTCGAGCAGTACGCGTCCGACGTGAACGGGCGTGGCATGCACTACCAGGCGGCCGCACTCGAACGGCTCGTCGCGGCAGGCCGGCTCGACGGCGGCGACGCGCTATCGACGGCCGAGAGCGTCGCCATCATGGGCACGCTCGACGAGATCCGCGCGCAGATCGGCTTGCGCTACCCCGGCGAGTAGGCGTCCGGGCTCCCAGAATCGGGTCAGCACGACCCCGTAAAATGCCCGGGTGCGCGACGAGACGGATGCCCCGGGCGACAGCCCTGCGCTCGCAGACCCCGGTGCCGGCGTGGCCGTGAGCGGCAAGCCCGGCCGCGGGTCATCCGTCGTCGCCTTCGTGCGCCGCCACCGCCTCGGCGTCACCATCACGGCCGCCGCGCTCGTGCTCGCACTCGCCGGCACCGGAGCCGTGCTCGCGGGGGCCGCGACGAACGGCGACGCGAACGCCGCCGTCGTGCCCAGCGAAACCGCAACACCCACGCCCGAGCCGGCGCGCGCGGTGCCCGCCGAGGCGGTCGCCGCCAGTCGCGTGCGCACCTGCTCGGTCGCCGAGGCTGCGGCCGACCCGCGCCTCGCGAACCTGCAGGCGCAGGTCGTCAAGGCGTCGACGGGCGAGGTGCTCTACGACCGGGGCGGCACCACACCGTCACGCACCGCGAGCGTCATGAAGGTGCTCACCTCGGCCGCGGCGCTCTCGGTGCTCGGCCCCGACTACCGGGCCACGACGACCGTCGTGAAGGGCGCCGAGCCCGGCTCGATCGTGCTCGTCGGCGGCGGCGACGTCACGCTGTCGCGCACGCCGAGCGGCGACGAGACCGCCTACCCCGGCGCCGCGCACCTCGACGAGCTCGCCCGCCAGGTGCGTGAGGCATGGGCGGCCGACCCCGCGAACCCGCCGATCACGAAACTCATACTCGACGCGAGCTACTTCGGCGGCGAGGAGTGGCACGCGAGCTGGCTGGCCTCCGAGCGCGAGCTGGGCTACATGTCGAACATCACCGCGCTCATGGTCGACGGCGACCGCGACGACCCCTACACGAACACGTCGTGGCGCAGCGAAGACCCCATCGGCCGTGCCGGCCAGGCGTTCGCCGACGAGCTCGGCGGGGTGGCCGCCATCGAACGCGGCGTGGCCCCAGCGGGAGCCGTGCAACTCGGCGCCGTGGCGTCGCCGACCGTCTCCGAGCTCATCGACAAGGCCCTCGTCGTCAGCGACAACACGGTCGCCGAGATGCTCGCGCGGCTCGTCGCCATCGCGACCGATGCGGGCAACACGTTCGCCTCGCTGAACGCCGGCATTCTCGAGGCACTCGCGGGCTACGGCGTCGACACCACGGGCATCACGATCATCGACGGGTCGGGGCTCTCGCCCGACAACGCCGTGCCGCCGTCGTACCTCACCCGGCTGTTCACGAAGATCAACGCCCGCGAGGCGAGTCTCGGCTACATCCTCGACTCGCTGCCGGTGTCGGGCGAACGCGGCTCGCTCGCGTACGACGACCGGTTCTGGGGCGACAACTCGGTCGCCGACGGCCGGGTCATCGCGAAGACGGGCTGGATCGACACCGGCTACACGCTGAGCGGGGTCATCCGCGCCGCCGACGACACCGAGCTCACGTTCGCCATCTACGCGCTCGGCGACGTCACCGACGAGGCGAAGACGGCGATCGACACGCTCGCGACCGCGTTCTACCGCTGCGGCGACAACCTCTCGAACCTGTGATCGGCGGCGCGGCGATGCGATCAGGCGAGCGGATGCCCCGCGCCGAGGTTGTGGCGCTCACGCGCAGCCTCGTCGCGATCGATGCCACGAACCCGTCGCTCGTTCCGGGCGCAGCGGGCGAACGTGAGCTCGCCGGGGCGATCGGCGCGTGGCTCGGTGAGCGCGGCCTCGATGTGCGCCTCATCGGTGCAGACCCTGCGCGACCGAGCGTGCTCGCGCGCCGACGGGGCACCGGCGGCGGGCGAACACTGCTGCTCGCGGGGCACCTCGACACGGTCGGGGGTGCGGGGTCGTGGCAGGCTTCGGGCTCGTGGCCGGCGTCGGAGGCCGCGGCTGTGGTGGGCGCGCCCCATGCCGATCGCATCGTCGGCCGCGGCGCCTACGACATGGCGGGCGGGCTCGCGGCCGCGATGGTCGCCGCCGCGGCGGCGCCGGCCGACCTGCATGGCGACATCGTGCTCGCGTTCGCCGCCGACGAGGAATTCGGCTCCGTCGGCATGGAGGAGCTGCTCGCCGCGATCGATGCCGAGGCCGAGGCGTCCCACTTCCCGTCGCCGCGCCCCGACGCCGCCGTCGTGCTCGAACCGACCGATCTCGAGGTGACGCTCGCCCACCGTGGTTTCGCCTGGTATCGCGTCGAGTACGAGGGCCGCGCCGCACACGGATCGCAGCCCGAGCTCGGCATCGACGCGATCGACCGGGCGGTCGACGGTCTCGTGGCGCTGCGCGGCCTCGCGGCCGAGCTCGACGCGCGCCCGCGACATCCGCTGCTCGGCTCCGGAAGCATGCGCGTGTCGACGATCGACGGCGGCACCGACGCCGCGACCGTCGCCGACCGGTGCGTGATCGTCGTCGAGCGGCGCAGCCTGCCGGGTGAACCCGACCCGGGCCCAGAACTCGAGCGAGTGCTCGCGCCGTCGCTGCCGGCACGCATCGTGCGGCTGGTGGCGCGGCCCGCGATGGAGGCCGACGCCGGCGCGCCGATCGCCCGAGCGGTGCTCGCTGCCGTCGAGCAGAAGACCGGTGCGCCGGCCGTGCGTCGCGGCGACCCGTGGTGGACCGATGCGGGGCTGGTCGCCGACGCAGGCATTCCGGTGGTGCTCGTCGGGCCGACGGGCGGCGGCGCGCACGCCGACGAGGAATGGGTCTCGATCGCGTCGCTCGAGACACTCGTCGACGTGCTCGAGGGCATCATCCACTCCATCTGCGACGAGAATGGATCATAGGACGGAAGGAGCACTCGTGACCCGAGCTTTGTTCATCATCGACGTGCAGAACGACTTCACCGAGGGCGGAGCGCTCGGCGTCGAAGGGGGAGCGGCCGTCGCCGCCGGCATCACCGAACTGCTGGCGACGCGGCGCGGCGAATACGAACTCGTGTTCGCCTCGCGCGACTGGCACGCAGGCGACCACGACAACGGCGGCCACTTCGCACTCGACTCCGAGCCGGACTTCGTCGACAGCTGGCCGCCGCACTGCGTCGCCGGAACCCCCGGGGCCGAGTACCACCCGGCACTGTCGACCGAAGAGGTCGACGTGCACATCCGCAAGGGCCAGGGGATTCCGGCCTACTCGATCTTCGAGGGCACCGACGACGCCGGTGACACGGTGAGCTCGGTGCTCACGCGCCACGGCATCACCGACATCGACGTCGTCGGCCTCGCCACCGACTACTGCGTGCGGGCGAGCGTGCTCGACGCCCTCGAGCACGGGCAGCACGTGCGTGTGTTCACCGACCTCGTCGCGGGTGTCGCAGACACGTCGTCCGCGGCGGCACTGGCCGAGCTGGGTCACGCGGGTGCGGTGATCGTGGAGTCGAGCTCGCTCGGCGAGGCCGAGGCCGGCGCGTGAGGCCCGCGGCCGCCGCACCGGTTCCCACGCTCTACGCCGAGAGCGCCGACGGCGTGCTCATCGGCTACCGACTGCGGGGTGAACGATCGACGGATGACCCGCTGCCGCCAGTGCTGCTCGTGCACGGATTCGCATCGAACGCGGCAGTCACGTGGGAGAACACCGGCTGGGTTCAGGCGCTCGCCGAGGCCGGTCGTGCGGTGATCACCGTCGACCTGCGCGGGCACGGCGACAGTGACAAGCCCATAGACGGAGGAGCCTACGCGCCCGAGCTGCTCGGTGCCGACCTGCTGGCCGTGCTCGACTCGGCCGGCGCCGGGCAGGTCGACGTCATCGGCTACTCCATGGGCAACCGCGTCACCTCGGCGCTCGCCGAACTCGCCCCCGAACGCATCCGGCGGGTCGTCATCGGCGGAGCAGGGCCCGACGAGCTGTTCGCCTCCTGGGACCTCGACGAGGTGCGGGCCGTGCTGGCGCGCGACGACTGGGCGGGACATCCGCTCATCGAGCAGGTACTGCGGCCCGCGATCGACGCCGGCGCCGACCGTGACGTGCTCTTCGCCGTGATCGAGGGCGTCGCGGGCGCGCCCCTCGCGATCCCCGGCGACATCCCGACCCTGTTCGTCGCCGGCGAGAACGACCCCGTTCCCGCCGGGGTGCAGCAGCTCGCGCTCGACTGGGGCGCCGACCTCGTGACGATCCCGGGCCGCGACCACGTCTCGACGCTGACCGCACGTGCCTTCAAGACCGCCGCGATCGAGTTCCTGGCCTGATCCTGCCCTG
Source organism: Agromyces neolithicus (assembly GCF_039529735.1). Taxonomy (NCBI): domain Bacteria; kingdom Bacillati; phylum Actinomycetota; class Actinomycetes; order Micrococcales; family Microbacteriaceae; genus Agromyces; species Agromyces neolithicus. The sequence continues at coordinate 95,484 of NZ_BAAANJ010000019.1, read as the reverse complement.
AACGGGCTGCGTGTGCGTTGCCCGTTCAGGGGATCTTTCCGACACGCGGTAGTCCGGACGCGACCGCCCGGAGTGTCGACGAAATCCCCTGAACGGGCAGCGCGCGAAGGGTGGGGAGTGGTCCTCAACAGGCGGGCGGCAGGTGCCCCTGCGCACAGAGGGACGGATGCCCCGTCCGCGCGCGCGCCGTCACGCGACGTTTGTCGCATGGAAGCAGCGATCGAGGTCGTGCGAAGGCACGGCGGCACATGTCGAACGAAGGATCTCCGTGCCGTCGGGCATCACCCGCGCAGCATCGCCTCCGCTGTGGCGGCGGGAAGCATCGAGCGGGCACGTATAGGGCACTTCATGTCGCCAGATCTCGCAGGAGACGCCAAGCGGGCGCTCCGCGTCGGGGGTCGTGTTGCGTGCGCGAGTGCTGCGGCGCTGCTCGGACTGCGTGTGCTGAACCCCTCGCTCGTGCTGCACGTCGAGGTCGGCGAGCACGGCTCACGGTTCCGCCGAGCGCGCGACGGCAAGGGACGCATCTTCCCGACGACATCGCGCGACCACCTCGAGTTCCACTGGTCACGTGCGGGATCGCCCCAGGGTGCGCTGCCCGACATCGTCGAAGTAGTCGCCCAGGCGATCGACTGCCTGCCGCCGCTGGATGCCCTGTGCATCCTTGATTCGGCACGAGAGGATCTGCCGTGGCTCGACGTTCCGCCGAAACTCGCTGATGCGGAGTTCGCCCGGTTGCTCGACCGGCTCAGCCAGCGGGGGCGTGACATCGCGAGCCGATCGAGCACCCTCAGCCAAGCGGTGGGCGAGACCGTGGCCCGTGAGCGATTTCGCGAGGCGGGCATTGTCGCCGAGCCGCAGGCCGCACTGCCTGGTGGTTACTTCGCGGACCTGCTGATCGGCGACCGGCTCATCTTCGAGTGCGAGGGCTACTCGGCGCACGGCGGCGACAAAGCATTCGAGAACGATCGGGCGCGCATGGCGTTTCTGCGCGCGTGCGGCTACATCGTGCTCAATTTCAGCCATAAGCAGGTCGTCGACGACTGGGATAGCGTGCTCAGCACCGTGCAACTCGTCATGCGACGTGGTTTGCACCTGAACCACGCCCTCTGACGGAGGGAGCCCGACCCCGAGGCATCCGTTCGCCTTGGGACTGATGCTGCCCGTTCAGGGGATTCTCGCGACACGCGGCCCGGTGAGGCCGCTGACACGGCGTGTCTCAAGAATCCCCTGAACGGGCAACCACCCGCGCGGCAGATCCGCGCCGAGCGCACCTATTCGACCGGCGGAATCCTCACAGCTGGTGGCCGAGCTTGTACTCGCCCTTCTTCCACTCGGGCATCGACTCCTCGCCCTCGTCGGCGCGGGTGTACGAGAAGCCGTCGGCGCCGATCGTCACCGCCATCTCGCTCGCGTCGGTGCGCGCCACGACCTCCTTCGGGTTGCCGTCGAGGTCGAGCACGAGCGACGCCTCGGTGTACCACGAGGGCACGACGGGGTTGCCCCACCAGTCGCGGCGCTGGTTGTCGTGCACGTCCCAGGTGACGACGGGGTTGTCGGGGTCGCCGGTGTAGTAGTCCTGCGTGTAGATCTCGACGCGGTGGCCGTCGGGGTCGCGCAGGTACAGGTAGAACGCGTTCGAGACGCCGTGCCGGCCGGGGCCGCGCTCGATGCGGTCGCTCATGCGCAGCGCTCCGAGCTTGTCGCAGATCGCGAGAATGTTGTGCTTCTCATGCGTCGAGAACGCGACGTGGTGCATGCGCGGGCCGTCGCCGCCCGTCATCGCGGTGTCGTGCACGGTGGGCTTTCGCCGCATCCACGCCGCGTAGACCGTGCCCTCATCGTCCTGGATGTCCTCGGTGACGCGGAACCCGAGCGACTGCATGAAGTTCACCGCGCGGGGCACATCGGGCGTGACCTGGTTGAAGTGGTCGAGGCGTACCAGGGCGCCCGGCGTGTAGAGGTCGTACCGCCACGCGAGACGCTCGACGTGCTCGACGTCGTGGAAGAACTCGTACGGGAAGCCGAGCGGGTCCTCGACGCGCACCGATTCACCGATGCCCTTCGTCCAACCCTCGGCGCGGCGTTCGACGCGGCATCCGAGTTCTTCATAGAACGCAACCGCCCTGTCGAGGTCTTCCGGCGTGCGCACGCGGTACGAGAACGCGGCGACCGCCGCGACGGGGCCCTTGCGCAGCACGAGGTTGTGGTGGATGAACTCCTCGAGGCTGCGCAGATAGACGACGTTCTCGTCTTCCTCGGTCACGGTCAGGCCGAGCACGTCGACGTAGAAGTTCCGCGAACGCTCGAGGTCGGTGACGACGAGCTCCATGTACGCGCAGCGCAGGATGTCGGGCGCCGGGGCCGAGGGCGTCGGGATGGGGTTGTCGGTGTGGATCGGCGCCTCCTGGCTCACGTAGAAGCCCGAGGAGGTGAGGGTCATGTCGTCGCGGTTGGTCATGTCAGCGTCCTTGCCTGAGATCGATGTGAAAGAAGCGGATGTCGCAGCTCAGCGCGGGTCGGGGTCGTCGAGGTCGGTCACGTTGTGGTGCTCGGCCTTGCCGAACGTGGGGTTGTGCACGGCGCCGAGGGTGATGTGCACGGCCTGCTGGTCGGTGTAGAAGTCGATCGAGCGGTAGCCGCCCTCGTGCCCGAGACCCGAGGCCTTGACCCCGCCGAACGGGGTGCGCAGGTCGCGCACGTTGTTCGAGTTGAGCCAGACCATGCCGGCCTCGACCGCTTGCGAGAAGTTGTGCGCGCGCTTGAGGTCGTTGGTCCAGATGTAGGCGGCGAGCCCGTACCTGACGCCGTTGGCGAGTTCGAGCGCCTCCTCGTCGGTGTCGAACGGGGTGATCGCCACGACCGGCCCGAAGATCTCCTCCTGGAAGATGCGGGCGTCGGGCGCGACGTCCGCGAACACCGTCGGGGCGACGTAGTTACCCGTCGGGAAGCCCTCTGGCCGCCCGCCGCCGGCGACCAGGCGACCCTCGGTCTTGCCGATCTCGACGTAGCTCATGACCTTGTCGTAGTGCTCGGGGTGCACGAGTGCGCCCACCTCGGTCTTCGGGTCGTGCGGGTCGCCCACGACGACGCGCTTCGCCTGCGCGGCATAGCGCTCGACGAACTCGTCGTACACCGGGCGCTCGACGAGGATGCGCGAACCGGCCGTGCACCGCTCGCCGTTCAGCGAGAACACCCCGAAGATCGTCGCGTCGATCGCGGCGTCGAGGTCGGCGTCGGCGAACACCACGGCCGGCGACTTGCCGCCGAGCTCCATCGAGAGGCCCTTGAGGTACGGCGCCGCGTTGCCGAAGATCAGCGATCCGGTCGAGCTCTCGCCGGTGAACGAGATGAGGGGCACGTCGGGATGCTTCACGAGCGCATCGCCCGCCTCTTCGCCGAGCCCGTTGACGAGGTTGAACACGCCCTTCGGCAGTCCGGCCTCCTCGAAGATCCCCGCCCACAGCGACGCCGACAGCGGCGTGAACTCGGCGGGCTTCAGCACGACCGTGTTGCCGGTGGCGAGGGCCGGGCCGAGCTTCCACGACTCCAGCATGAACGGTGTGTTCCACGGCGTGATGAGCCCGGCGACGCCGATCGGCTTGCGGTTGACGTAGTTGATCTGACGGCCCGGCACTTTGTAGGTGTCGTCGGCCTGCGCGACGATCAGGTCGGCGAAGAACCGGAAGTTCTCGGCGGCACGCCGCGCCTGGCCGAGCGCCTGCGTGATCGGCAGGCCCGAGTCGAACGACTCCAGCTCGGCCAGCCGCGCGTCGCGGGACTCGACGATGTTCGCGATGTTGTGCAGCACGCGCGAGCGCTCGCGCGGCAGCATGCGCGGCCACGGGCCCTCGGTGAACGCGCGACGGGCGGCGGCGACGGCGCGGTCGATGTCGGCCTTCTGGCCTGCGGCCGCCTGCACGTAGGTCTCGTTCGACACCGGGTCGAGCACGTCGAACGTCTCGCCGCCGACCGAGTCGACGAACTCGCCGTCGATGTAGTGGCGGATGCGGTCGGGCAGTCCCTCGGGGATGTGATGCGTCATGGCGGATGTTCTCCGATCGGTGGGTGGATTCAGGCTGAGATGGCGGATGACCCGGCGTCCGGGACATCCGTCGCGTGTGGCTTGTGCTCGCCCTGGTAGGCGAGCACCGCGTCGAGCGTGGCGGTGCGGTGCCGGCGCGCCGCGAGTTCGATGTCGAGCGGGTCGGCGCCCGTCTCGATGAGGTCGAGGATGCGGTCGTGCTCGTCGACCGACTCGCGCGCGCGGCCGGGCACGAAGCTGAACGACGAGTCGCGCAGCACCTTCATGCGGTTCCAGCCGCGGTGCACGAGGTCGAGGATGTGCGGGTTCGGGCACTCCTCGAACAGCACCGAGTGGAATTCGAGGTTGAGCTCGGTGAACCGGTGCGGCTCGAAGTCGTCGAGCGTGCGGCGCATGCGCTCGTTGACCTCGCGCGCCCGGCGCAGGTGGTCGGGGGTGAGGAGCGCCGCCGACAGCGCGGTGGCCGAACCCTCGACGAGCGCGAGCGTCTGCATCGTGTGCAGGTACTCGGTCTCTTTGATGAGGGCGACCTGGGCGCCGACGTTGCGCTCGAACGTCACGAGCCCCTCGGCCTCGAGCCGGCGGATCGCCTCGCGCACGGGCACGACGCTCACGTCGAGCTCGCGGGCGATCGACCCCAGCACGAGCCGGTAGCCCGGCACGTAGCGGCCGTCATCGATGCGCGCGCGGATGAAGCGGTAGGCCCGCTGCGACTTGCTCTCGGCACTCACCGCGACCCCTCCGTGGGCCGACGAGCGCCCGGCGAAGCCGGACGCGTTTCGCGACCGCTGCGACCGGCCTCGTAACGCGCGAGCCAGTCGGCGTTCATGGGGAACAATCCGTCGACGGATGCCCCTCCGGCGACCTGTTCGGCGACGTAGGCGTCTCGGCGCTCCTGCTCGGCCGCCTCGGCGGCCACCTCGGCGACGAGGTGCGGCGGGATCACGATGACGCCGTCGCCGTCGCCGACGATGACGTCACCCGGCTGCACGGCCGCGCCGCCGCACGCGATCGTGACGTCGACCTCCCACGGCACGTGCTTGCGTCCGAGCACGCTCGGATGCGGGCCCTGCGAGTACACCGGGATCTCGAAGCCGGCGACCGCGTCGAAGTCTCGCACGCCGCCGTCGGTGACGATGCCGGCCGCGCCGCGCACCTGCGCGCGCAACGCGAGCACGTCGCCCACGGTTCCGGTCCCGCGCTCGCCGCGGGCCTCGACCACGAGCACCTCGCCCGGTTCGACGGTGTCGAACGCGAGCTTCTGCGCGTTGAACCCGCCGCCGTGCTGCGTGAACAGGTCGGGACGGAACGGGATGAACCGCAGCGTCTTCGCCGTGCCCAGAATTCGGTCGCCCGGGTGGTTGGGCGTGACGCCCTCGATGAAGATGTCGTGGTAGCCGCGCTTGCGCAGCGCGACGCTGAGGGTCGCGACGGCGGTCGAGCTGATGAGCTCGCGCACCTCGTCGGTGAGCGCCGTCGGTCGAATAGCGCCCGACGAAGTCGGTTCCTCCGTCGGTCGAGTAGCGCCCGACGAAGGAGGACGCGTATCGAGACCAGGTGACGGGGTCTCGATACGCGTCGCATCCGGCGCCGCTACTCGACCGGCGCTCGCCCGCCCGGCGGCGACCGCCGCCGCGAGCTCGGCCTCGCTGCCCCACGCCTCGACCCGCTGCAGGTCGTCGACCGCCGGCTTGGTGCCGAAGTCGCCGAACTCGGCGCTGCCCTGGGTGACGGTGGTCACGAGCCGGCCCGTCGACGGCGCCCCGGGCGCCTCGGGGGCGTCGACCTCGACCTCGACGACATCGCCCGGCACGATGACCGACGATCCTGCCGGCGTGCCGGTGAGGATCACGTCGCCGGTGTCGAGCGTCATGAGCTGCGACAGGTCGGCCACGAGCCGGCCGAAGGGAAAGAGCAGCGTCGACGACGAGTCATCCTGCACCAGTTCGCCGTTGACCCAGGTGCGCACGCGCCATGCGTCTTCGCCGATGCCGTCGGTGGGGATCGTGGCCGGGCCGAGCGGGGTGAACCCGTCGCCGCCCTTCGAGCGCACGTTCGAGCCCTTGTCGGCGGCACGCAGGTCGTAGACGCCGAGATCGTTGGCGGCGGTGACGGATGCCACGTGGCTCCAGCCGCGCTCGGGCGTCACGCGCCGCGCGGGCTCGCCGATGATGAGTGCGATCTCGCCCTCGAAGGCGAGCAGTTCGGTGCCGGCCGGGCGTTCGAGCGTGCCGCCCGATGCCGCGATCGACGAGGAGGGCTTGATGAAGTAGCTCGGCTGGGCGGGGGTTCGACCGCGCTGGGCAGCCCGCGACGGGTAATTGAGGTGCACGGCGATGATCTTGCCCGGCGTCGGGATCGCGCCGGCGCCCGTGGCGGTGAAGTCGTTCGTCATAGACGTCCTCGTCTCTCGATATCTGAAATGATATACGATCTGGCCGACCCTGTCGAGTGGGCGATCTTAGCGCGGCTTCGGGCCGCCGAACCGCCGAGATCGCCCACTCGACTCACCGGCCGTCAGTAGCTTGTGCGGGGGGAGTCGGGGCCCGCGGGAGTGTCGGAGCCCGGGGCATCCGCTCGGATGAAGCGGTCGGCGAGCGCCTCGCTCGCGCGCGCCAGAATGGCCACGTCGGCGCCCACGGCGACGAACGATGCCCCGGCGGCGAGGTATCGCTCGGCGTCTTCGGGCACGAACGCGTTGACGCCGACGGGCTTGCCCGCGGCGCGTCCGGCCTCGATCGACGACAGCACGGCGGCGACGACATCGGGGTGGCTCTGCTGCCCGAGCACGCCCATGGAGGCCGCGAGGTCGGCCGGCCCCACGAAGAGCGCATCGACCCCGTCGACCGCGGCGATCTCGGCAGCCACCGCGACCGCCGTCGCCGACTCGATCTGCACGGTGAGGCTGATCGTGGTCGACGCGTTCTGCAGGTAGTCGTCGACCCGGTTCCACCGCGACGACCGGGCGAGCGATGCCCCCACGCCGCGAACACCGCCGCCCGGATACCGCACCGCCCGCACGAGCTCGGCGGCCTGCTCGGCCGAGTCGACCATGGGCACGAGCAGGTTCTGCACGCCGAGGTCGAGGTACTGCTTGATGACGACGACGTCGCCGATCGGCGGGCGCACGACGGGGGCGACGGGGTAGGCCGACATCGCATAGAGCTGCCCGAGGATCGACTCGAGGCCGTTGGGGGAGTGCTCGGCGTCGATGAGCACCCAGTCGAGCCCGCTACCGGCGGCGATCTCGGCCATGATCGGGCTGCCCGAGCACACCCACATGCCGACCTGCGGCCGGGAGGCTTCGGCGACGCGTGCGGCGAACGTCTCGGGAAGATTCACTCGAACCGGCATGTGACCGCCCCCAACTGTGCGTAATCGGCGTGCACGGTGTCGCCGCGCTCGACCCACATCGGCCGGGTGAACGACCCGGCCAGGATCATCTCGCCCTCGCCGAGCGACTGCCCGTGCTGTGCGAGCTTGTTCGCGAGCCAGGCGACGCCCATGGCGGGGTGGCCGAGCACGGCCGCGGCGACGCCCGACTCCTCGATGGTCTGGTTGCGGTAGAGCAACGCCGACACCCAGCGCAGGTCGACCTCGTCGACCTTCACGGGCCGGCCGCCGACGACCATGGCGCCCATGGCCGCGTTGTCGCTGATCGTGTCGACGATCGTGCGCCCCTGCAGCTCGATGTGCGAGTTCAGGATCTCGAGCGCCGGCACGACATAGGCCGTCGCATCGAGCACGTCGAAGACGGTGACGTGCGGGCCCTCGAGGGGCTTCGAGAGCACGAACGCGAGTTCGACCTCGATGCGCACGTTCGAGAAGCGGTCGAACTCGACGGATGCGCCGGACTCGAGCACCATGTCGTCGAAGATCACGCCGTAGTCGGGCTCGGTGATACCGGTGGCGACCTGCATCACCTTCGAGGTGAGGCCGATCTTGCGGCCGACGAGCCTCGCGCCCGCCTCGCGCCGCGAGTCGGCCCAGCGCTTCTGCACGGCGTACGCGTCGTCGACGGTCATGCCTGGATTGCGCGCCGTGAGCAGCGGCACCGTGGTGCGGTCGCGCTCGGCGGTGGCGAGCTCTTCGGCGATCGCCGAGATACGGGAGGGATCGAGCACGTGGAGCTCCACTTCGTCGTCGAGGTTGCTGGTGCGATCGTATACGATGCTGGCCCGGAAGGGGCATCCGTCTGCAGATCGGTTGCGCTGTATTCGAAATCGTATATCATTCTCGGAAACACGCCACGCTCGGAAAGCCATCCGAGACATTACGGCCAACCCCCGCCCGCGGACCCGACAGAGGAGTCGAACACCGCCATGACCGCGACATCCGGCACTGAGTTCCACCCCAAGACGAGACAGCACGAGCTTCGGCGCGTCGCATTCGCCACCGTCATCGGTACCACCATCGAGTGGTACGACTTCTTCCTGTACGCGAGCGCCGCCGGCCTCGTGTTCGGCTCGTTGTTCTTCGCGCCGGCCGGACCGCAGTTCGCAACGATCCTGGCGTTCGCGACCGTCGGCGTCAGCTTCCTGTTCCGACCGCTCGGCGCGTTCCTCGCCGGGCACTACGGCGACAAGATCGGCCGTAAGGCGATGCTCGTCATCACCCTCATCCTCATGGGTGCGGCGACGACGCTCATCGGCGTGCTGCCGACGTACGAGCAGATCGGCATCGCCGCGCCGATCCTGCTCGTGCTGCTGCGCATCCTGCAGGGTCTCTCGACCGGCGGCGAGTGGGGCGGCGCCGTGCTCATGGCCGTCGAGCACTCGCCCGACGGTCGGCGCGGCCGGTACGGCGCGTTCCCGCAGATCGGGGTGCCGATCGGCCTGCTGCTCGCCTCGGGCGTGCTCGCGATCATGACCGGCTGGATCTCACCCGGCGAGGCCTTCCTCGAGTGGGGCTGGCGCATCCCGTTCCTGCTGAGCTTCGTGCTCATCATCGTCGGCATCGTCGTGCGCCGAGCCGTCGACGAGAGCCCGGTCTTCCAGGAGATCGCCGCGAAGAAGGAGAAGGCGAAGACCCCGATCCTCACACTGTTCAGCAAGCACTGGCTGCTCGTGCTGCTCGCCGCGCTCACGTTCGCGGGCAACAACGCCGCGGGCTACATGACCACCGGCGGATACCTGCAGAACTACGCGACGATGCCCATCGAAGAGGGCGGTCTCGTCGGCATGGAGCGCACGCCCGTGCTGCTGGCCGTGGCCGGGGCATCCGTCGTCTGGCTCATCACGACCTTCGCGGCCGGAATCGTCTCAGACCGCATCGGCCGGCGCAACACCTACATCATCGGCTGGATCGCGTTCCTCGCGACCGTGTTCCTGCTGTTCCCGCTCGCGACGACGGGCAACCCCTGGCTGCTGTTCCTCGGCGTCTCGCTCTTCGCGATCGGCAACGGGTTCACCTACGGCCAGCAGGCGGCCTACTTCACCGAACTCTTCCCGGCGTCGATCCGCTATTCGGGCGTCTCGATCACCTACGCGATCGGTGCCATCATCGGCGGCGCGTTCGCCCCGACGATCGCGGCCTGGCTCGTTGCGACGACCGGCACGGCCAACTCGGTCGCGTTCTACATCGCCGGCGTCATGATCGTCGCATTCGCAGCCACTCTGCTGCTGCGCGACCGCACGGGCATCCCGCTCGGACCCGACGCCGAGGCGGAGCAGTCGCGCCGCCACTTCATCTGGGAGAAGTAGCGCCCCGCGCTCCCCGTTCCGGGGGTGGATTCCCGCCACAAATCGGTGCAAACCGACTCGCAACTGGCGGAAATGCACCCCCGGATGGCTGGAAGCGGGTGAGAAGCGGATGCCCAGTGCCGAATGCTCGGCCGGGGCATCCGCTCGTTCGAGAGACGAGAACGTCAGCTGTTCACGCGGATGATCTCCTGCTGGTACGGCGCGACCACCCGGCCCGAGATGCGGCAGTCGAGCATCAGGAACCGGCGCTCGTCGGCCGGGCGTTCGGCCCAGCGCGCGAGCGCGTCGAGGTCGGCGAGCTCTCGCACGACGACGCCCTCGGCGCCGACCGCCGCGGCGAGACCTGCGAAGTCGGTCTCGGGGATGAGCATGGGCGCCTCGGCGAGGCCCTTCAGGCCGTAGAGGTTCACCTCGGCGCCGTAGGCGGCGTCGTTCCAGACGACCGCAAGCCCCCGGCCGCCGGCGACGCGCACCGCGCTCTCGAGGTCGGCGAGCGCCATGAGCCCGCCGCCGTCGCCGGTCGTGAGCACGATCGTCGACTCGGGCCGGGCGAGCGCTGCGCCCGGAACGCTCGGAAAGCCGAGGCCGATCGACTGGAACGCCGTGCCGACCATGATCATGCGGTCGGGCGAGGCCACGGGCCAGTACATGTTCGCCCAGCCGATGAAGTGGCCGCCGTCGCTGACCACGATCCGATCTTCGGGCAGCAGCTCGCCGATGCGGGCGGCGACGCTGCGCGGGTCGAGCCGACTGTCGGATGCCACGGCGTCGCCCGGGTCGTACGCGCGTGCGGCTCCGACATCGACCGACTCGCGCCAGCCCGACGGCGACGCACCCGTCACGCGCAGCTCGTCGACCAGGGCGCGTGCGATCACCCCGGCGTCGGCGCGGAGGAACGACGACACGTTCGGGTGCGTCGCTGTCGCGGCGACGTCGACCTGCACCACGCGGGTGCCGGGCGCGAAGAGCTCGCCGAAGCGCATCGTGAACTGGTTGAGAGACGCGCCGAACACGATGGCCACGTCGGCCTCGCGCACGAGCTGCATCGCGCCCTCGGCACCGAAGCCGCCGGCCACGCCGAGGTCGTAGCGGTCGTCGGGGAACACGCCGCGCCCGAGCGCGGTCGTCAGGGTGAGGGCACCCGTGGCGTCGGCGAGTGCGCCGAGCGCATCGCCCGCGCCGGCGAGCCACGCCCCGCGCCCGGCGAGCAGCAGCGGGCGCCGCGCCGTGGCGATCGCGGCGACCGCGTCGACGAGCACCCGGGTGGCGAACTCGCCCTTCGGGGTCATCGGCGCGGGCAGGCGCAGCGAGGGCAGGGCGGGAGCGCTCGCGGATGTCGCGACCGCGGCCGATTCGTCGAGGGCCCGAGTCGCGGCATCCGCTCGCTCGTCGGCCTCGCCGACCTCGAGGCCCGCGACGTCATAGGGAATCGCGAGCACGGCCGCCGTGCGATTGGCCAGCGCGTGCTCGATGGCGAGCACGGTCGTGGCCGCGACATCCGTTCGCCCGACCGTGAACGTGCGTGCGCCGACGCCCGAGGCCATCGCGATCTGGTCGACGTCCCACGGCCGCGAGCCGGTGGTGGGCTCGTCGCCGACGACGAGCACGAGCGGGATGCGCGCCTGCGCGGCCTCGGCGAGCGGCGTGAGCGTGTTCGTGAAGCCGGCGCCGTAGGTGGCGGTCGCCGCCGCGAGTCGGCCCGAGGCGCGGAAGTGCGCGTCGGCGGCGACCACCCCGCCCGCCTCGTGGCGCATGGCGGTATAGCTCGTCGACGTGCGGTCGAGTGCGTCGAGGAACAGGGCGTTGCCGTTGCCCATCACGCCGAAGACGTGGTCGATGTGGGCCGAGAGGGTGTGTGCGACGAGCGCCGAGACGGTGGGCATGAGGGTCCTTCGAGACGATGACGGAGGTGAGAGATTCCGTATGTGTCTCGCGCAGGCGCAACCTCGTAGGCGGCTCGCTTCGTGCCCATTTTTCGAGCACCGGCGCGGTCGGATTCGGCGCCGGACACCAGCGACTCTACCCGAACAGGTGACGCGGGCCGCCGCGGCTACTCCGCGCGGGACGGGAGCCGGCCGGCCGCCTTCCATGCGAGCGGCAGGAGGATCGCTGCGATCGCCGTCTTGATCACCCCGCCGATGATGAACGGGGTGAACCCGGCGGCGAGCACCGACGCAAGGTCGTTCGGGGCGCCGACCGAGCCGAGGAATACCGCGAGCCACGGTAGGCCGATCGCGAACGTCGCGAGCGTGCCGGCACCGCAGCAGGCGAGCGCCTTCCACAGCGTGCGGTCCCAGGTGCGCTCGGCGAGCCATCCGGTCAGTGCGGCCGAGACGATGAACCCGATGATGTAACCGCCGGTCGGGCCCGCGAGCACACCCCAGCCGCTCGAAGCCTCGCTGAACCATGGGAGCCCGGCTGCACCGAGGGCGGCGTACGCGGTGAGCGCAAGACCCCCCCGAACGGCGCCGAGCGCAGACCCGACGAGCAGCACTGCGAGCGTCTGACCCGTCACCGGTACCGGCCAGAGCGGGACGTACAGCTGGGCGAAGACGCCGACGAGCGCGGCACCCGCGACGATGAGCACGACATCGACGGCGACGCTGCGCGGCAGCACCCGATCGGCGAGTACGAGTCGACGGGGAACAGGCGGTGCGAGAACGGTCATGTGTCGGCTTTCTGTCTTGCGGATCGATGGATTCGGACGAGGGTCCTTCAGGTCACGGTATGGCTCGGCGGCATGGCGATTCTCGCTCCCGGCTCAAAAGAATCGGCTCCGACTTTGTGCGCCGTCGTGTCGCGATCCACACGGCATGATTGTCGGGTGAAGACGATTCAGTTGCGCCGCTACACCCTTGTCGACGGAACCTACGACGAGTTCGTCGCGTGGTTCCGGTCGACCATGCCCTTCGTGCGCCCCGCCGCCGGGTTCGCGATCGAGTTCGCCCACGGCATCCGCGAGTCGAACGAGTTCGTGTGGGCCGTGAGCGCCGAGGGTGATCGTGAGGCGTTCCTCGCCCTCGAGTCCGCGTACATGGACTCCGACGCTCGCGCCGCCGCCTTCGAGGGCGTTCCGCAGCGGGTCGCCGCGTCCGACATTCGGTTCGTCGACGATGCGCCGCTCGCCTGACGGCCCGCCGAACGAGCGGATGCCCCGCGCCACGGTGGCGGGTCGGGGCATCCGCTCGCGCCAGCGTGTACAGGATTCGCGCAACGATGCGCCGATACAATACGGGCACACCCCAAACTGACTGACGTGGTCGATGCTGCCCACCCGCGCGCACTCGGCCGAGAGGATGAACGTGACTCACGAGTTCGACGCCCGACGTGCCGAGTGGATCGCCAAAGAAGAGCTGGCCGAGCGCATGATCCCGCTCATCGGCGGCCTCTACCGCGACCACGGGGTGGTGACCTCCATCCACGGCCGCCGGCTCATCAACCGTTCGGCCATCGAGCTGCTGAAGGCGCACCGCTTCGCCCGGCAGGCGGGTGATGTCGAACTCGACCTCGCCGACACCATGCGGGTGCTCGAGGCGTTGCGCGAGATCGTTCCGGGCCCCGCGTCGATCGACGTCGCGCGACTCGTCGCCCGCTATGCCGACGCCGTCGGCGAGGGCGACGCCCGCGACCTGGTCGACTTCGTGCGCGCCGAGCTCGAGTCCATCATCGCGGCGAGCGACCCGGCCGGCGAACGGGCCGGGGCCGAGGCATCCGGAACCGATGTCGTGCTCTACGGCTTCGGCCGCATCGGGCGGCTGCTCGCCCGCATCCTGATCGCGCACACGGGCGGCGGCCACGGCCTGCGCCTGCGCGCGATCGTCGTGCGCAAGGGCAGCGAGAACGACCTCGTCAAGCGCGCCAGCCTGCTGCGCCGCGACTCGGTGCACGGTCCGTTCCAGGGCACCATCGAGGTCGACGAGCAGGCGAACACGATCCTCGCGAACGGCACCCTCATCCAGGTCATCTACTCGAACGACCCGGCCACGATCGACTACACCGCCTACGGCATCGACGACGCGATCGTCGTCGACAACACCGGCCGCTGGCGCGACGAAGAGGGCCTGTCGCAGCACCTGCGGTCAGCGGGTGTCTCGCGCGTGCTGCTCACGGCACCGGGCAAGGGCGCGATCAAGAACATCGTGCACGGCATCAACGCCGACGACATCTCGCACGACGATCGCATCCTCTCGGCTGCATCGTGCACGACGAACGCGATCACGCCCGTGCTGAAGGCCGTCAACGACGCCTACGGGGTCGTGCGCGGGCACGTCGAGACGGTGCACTCGTTCACGAACGACCAGAACCTCATCGACAACTTCCACAAGGGCGACCGGCGCGGGCGCTCGGCCGCGCTCAACATGGTCATCACCGAGACCGGCGCCGCCAAGGCCGTCGCGAAGGCGCTGCCCGAACTTGCCGGCAAGCTCACCGGCAGCGCCATCCGCGTGCCGACGCCCGACGTGTCGCTCGCGATCCTGAACCTGCAGCTCGAGCGGCCGGCTTCGAAGGCTGAAATCAACCGGTACCTGCGCCAGGTGTCGCTCACGTCGCCGCTGCGCCAGCAGATCGACTACATCGAGTCGCCCGAGGTGGTCTCGACCGACTTCGTCGGCTCGAACCGTGCCGGCATCGTTGATGGGCTCGCGACCATCGCCGACGGCACCGACGTGGTGCTCTACGTCTGGTATGACAACGAATACGGCTACTCGTGCCAGGTCGTGCGCGTCATCGAGGCGATGGCCGGCACGCACCCGGTGGTGCTGCCCGAGCGGCAGCCTGTGCTGCTGGCGCGCGAGGCCGTAGCCGTCCCGGGCTGAAAGCCGCAACCCCCGCCGGTCTGAAAACAGGAAGACACGCCGCACGAGCAACGAGAACAGGAACCAGCGACCGGTGGCGTCGCGACGTTCCTGTTCCGGGGCGCCGACGGATGCCCCGGGCCGGTGCGCCCGGGCGCAGTGCGACCCCGGGCCATCCGCACCTCGCACCGTCGTAGGCTGAGGGAATGAGCACTGAAGCCGTCATCGTCGATGTCCTCCGCACACCTGTGGGGCGGGGCAAGCCCGGAGGCATCCTCTCGGGTGTGCACCCCGTCGACCTGCTGGCGGGGGTGCTGACGGCGCTCGTCGACCGCAACGACCTCGACCCCGCCCTCATCGACGACGTCATCGGCGGTTGCGTGAGCCAGATCGGCGAGCAGAGCTACAACATCACCCGCAACGCGGTGCTCGCCGCAGGTTTCCCCGAGCATGTTCCTGGCACCACGATCGACCGGCAATGCGGGTCGAGCCAGCAGGCCGCGACGTTCGCCGCGCAGGCGGTGCTCGCCGGCCACGCCGACATCGTGATCGCGTGCGGCGTCGAGTCGATGAGCCGCGTGCCGCTCGGCTCGAGCGCCGCGGGCGCCGACCCCTACGGCACTCGCATCCGTGCGCGCTACCCCGACGGGCTCGTCAACCAGGGCGTCTCGGCCGAGCTCATCGCCGCGAAGTGGGGCTTCAGCCGTGACGAGCTCGACGAGTTCGCCGCCCGCTCGCACCGGCTCGCGGCGGCCGCGGGTCAGACGGGTGCGTTCGCGACCGAGCTCGTTCCCATCGCGGGCGTCGACTCGCTCACCGACGAGACCGTGCGGCCCGCGACATCCGTCGAATCGCTCGCCGGGCTCAATCCGGCGTTCCGCACCGACGCGCTCGCCGAGCGGTTCCCCGAGCTCGAGTGGCGCATCACGCCGGGCAATTCGTCGCCGCTCACCGACGGGGCATCCGCAGCCCTCATCATGAGCGCCGAACGCGCGTCGCAGCTGGGACTCACCCCGAGGGCACGCTTCCGGTCGTTCTCGGTGGTCGGCAGCGACCCGCTGTACATGCTGACGGGGGTGATCCCGGCGACCGCGAAGGTGCTCGACCGTGCCGGCCTCACGCACGACGACATCGACGCGTACGAGGTCAACGAGGCGTTCGCGTCGGTTCCGCTCGCGTGGGCGCGCGAGACCGGGGCCGATGTGGCGAAGCTCAACCCGCGCGGCGGCGCGATCGCACTCGGCCACGCGCTCGGGTCTTCGGGCACGAGGCTGCTCACGACCCTCGTCAACCAGCTCGAGGCGACAGGCGGCCGCTACGGACTGCAGACGATGTGCGAGGGCGGCGGCATGGCGAACGCCACGATCATCGAGCGCCTCTGACCGCAGGCCGGCGGCGCAGCCTCCCACCCCGGCCGGCCGAGCCCCTTCCCACCCCGTCCGGTGATGTCGCGCAAATCGTTCTCATCCACCCGGCTTGCCGACGATTCGCGCGACTTCACTGGGTGAGCACCACGACGAAAGGACATCACATGGAAATCGACGGCGCCTCCGCGATCGTCACGGGCGGGGCCTCGGGCCTCGGGCGCGCCACGGCGCGTGCACTCATCGAAGGCGGGGCATCCGTCGTGCTCGTCGACCTGCCCGGCCCTCGCGGCGACGAGGCCGCCGCCGAGCTCGGCGACCGGGCCCGATTCGTCGCGGCCGACGTGGCGAACGAGGCGGAGGTGCAGGCTGCGGTCGAAGCGGCCTCGGCGCTCGGGCCCTTGCGCGTCGCCGTCAACTGCGCCGGCATCGTCACCGCGAACCGCACGGTCGGCCGCGACGGCCCCGCGCCGCTCGACGCGTTCGAGCGCACTATCAGGGTGAACCTCATCGGCACGTTCAACGTCACGCGCCTCGCCGCAGCGGCGATGGCCGCCACCGAGCCGGTCAGCGCCGCACTGCCCGGCGGGCCCGCGACGGCCGAACGCGGCGTCATCGTGAGCACCGCGTCGGTCGCCGCGTTCGAGGGCCAGATCGGGCAGGCCGCCTACTCGGCGTCGAAGGCAGCCGTCGCCGGGATGACCCTGCCGATCGCACGCGACCTGTCGAAGCTGCTCATCCGCGTCGTGACGATCGCCCCCGGCATCTTCGAGACCCCCATGATGGCAGGCATGACCGACGAGGTGCGCTCGTCGCTCGAGGCGCAGGTGCCGCACCCGTCGCGGCTGGGGCATCCGACCGAGTACGCGGCCCTCGTGCGCTCGATCATCGCGAACCCGATGCTGAACGGTGAGACGATCCGCCTCGACGGCGCGATCCGCATGCAGCCGAAGTGACATGACGGATGTCCCGGGGCCGGCCCCGGGACATCCGCCGTTCAATCCCCGCCAGTCACCTCATACGGTCGCTCGCGAGCGGGGTTCCCGGCCGATCGAGGTGACTCGATCGGAGGCTAGTACCCGCCCAGCGCCGATCCTCCGCGATTGCGTGCCGCCTTGATGAACCCGTCGATGATGTCCCACACGGTGACGCCGATGACGACGACCACGATGACCGCGATCGTCGCGCCGGATGCCTCGCCCCACGGCCAGCCGATCGCCTCGATGAACGCCGGGTCGAGCAACTGGCCGCTCAGGAACAACCACAGTGCGGGCACCGTGAAGGCGATGGTCAGCAGCACGTTGATGCCGGCGAGCACCCACGTCCAGCCGCGCAGGTAGATCACGATCGCGAAGACCACCTCGAGCGCGATCAGGCCGAGGAACCAGGGGATCCAGAACGACCATAGGGCGGGATCGAGCACCGGGATCGGCTGGCGCTCGCCGTCGATCCAGACGGCGCCCGACTGCTGCCAGACGATCGCGACGGCGAAGAGCACGAGGAACACGACCGACGCGACCAGGTCGCCGAGTCGCCCGGCGCGGGCGTCGTCGCGCGGTTGCGGCAGCTGCTCGGGGGTCCATGTCGTGAGGGGCACCGTGCCGGGCGAGCGCTCGAGCACCGCGAAGACGAGGGTGACCCAGAAGCAGAGGTGCACGCCGACCGAGATCGTCGTTCCGATCGTCGTGCCGATCATCTGGCCGACGTCGGCTCCCGCGATCACCTGGCCGAGCAGCACGCCCGCGGCGGCGATCGGAACCACGATGATGAGCAACAGCTTCAGCAGGTGCCACCAGGTCAGAAAGTACTTGGGGCCGATGAGCTGCAGCGGCCGGTCGACGTAGGACGCGGCCAGCCGCAGCGGATCGCCGAGCTCGACGAGAGCGGCGTGCTCGGCGTCAGCAGGGGCGGCGCCCCGCTCGACGCGCGCATCGATCACGTCGCCGATGCGCTCGCGCAGCTCGCGGTCGAACTCGGCGCGCTGCGTCTCGGGCAGGGTGCGGGCGGCGGCCCACACGTAGCGGTCGGTCAGGGTCGTCATCGTGCATCTCCCGTGTCGGAATCGGTCTCGAGTCGTGCGAGGGCGTCGTCGATGCGGCGCCAGTCGGTGGTGAGTGCGGCGGCGAGCTGCTCGCCGGTGGGGCTCGTGCGGTAGAACTTGCGCGGCCTCGCTTCTTCGGTGTTCCACTCGCTCGTGAGCAGCCCCTGCTTCTCGAGGCGGCGCAGCAGCGGGTAGAGCGTGTTCGCGTCGACGAGGATGCCGAGCCCGTTCAGCGATTCGAGCAGCGCGTACCCGTAGTCGGGCGTGCGCAGCCGAATGAGACAGGCGAGCACTACGGTGCCGCGGCGCAGTTCTTGGATGTGCCCGGTCGTGGTCTCATCAGTGCTCATGCCTCACACGATACTGTGCGACATACACTAATGCAACAGTCACTTCGTTGCGTCAGCGGATGCCCGTGCCCGTCTCGAACCCCGTCGGCTGCGATTGGGTGTGCGCAATTCAGGCGCGAAGGTGTGTCGCGAAGCGATCGAGCGGCGTGTCGCGGCGACACGCCGCGGGCTCACCTGAATTGCGCACGGGGGCGTACGCGACCTACGCGCCTGCCTACAGGTCGGCGTGCGACTCGAGGAACTCGTAGACCTCGGCGTCGTCGACGCCCGGGAACGTGCCCGAGGGCAGGGGCGACAGCACATGCGCGTGCAGGCGCGCGCTCGGCCACGCCCGGCCCGACCAGCGCTCGGCGAGGCCATCGTCGGCTCGGCGGCAGCAGTTCTCGTCGGGGCACGTCGACTCGGCTCGCACGGTCGTCTCGCGACCCCGGAACCACTTCGCCTGCGCGAAGGGCACGCCGACCGTGATCGAGAACTCGGCGGCATCGGTTCGCCCGGTCTGCGTCGCGCACCAGAACGTGCCCGCCGGTGTGTCGGTGTACTGGTAGTTCTCGGTCGTGCGGTTCGTGTGCTCGAACGCGGTGCGTGCGCTCCACTTCTTGCAGACCCACTGGCCCTCGATCGATCCGGTGACGTCGGTCGGCAGCGGCAGCCCGTCGTTCTCGTAGCCCTTCTGCAGCGCGCCGTCGCCGGCCACCCGCAGGAAGTGCAGGGTCATGTCGAGGTGCTTGGTCGCGAGGTTCGTGAAGCGCAGCGCCGCTGCTTCGTGCGTGACGCCGAACGCATCGCGGAAGTCCTCGATGGCGAGCCGCTTCTCTTTCTTCGCCTGCGAGAGGAAGGCCACCGACGCGTCTTGCGGCATGAGGCAGGCCGCCGCGAAGTAGTTGATCTCGAGTCGCTGCCAGAGGAACTCGACGTAGCTCGCCGGGGGTGTGTGCCCGAGCAGCCGGTGGGCCATCGCCTGCAGCGCCATCGACCGCAGGCCGTGGCCACCCGGGATCGACGCCGGCGGCAGGTAGATGCGGCCGTTCGCGAGGTCGGTGATCGACCGGGTCGAGTCGGGCAGGTCGTTGACGTAGATGAGCTGGAACCCGAGTCGCTCGGCCATGACACTCACCTCGCGGTGCGTGAGGGCACCCTGGCGGTGACCCGCCGCGGCGACCTGCTCTTCGGCGAGTTGCTCGATGTCGGGAAGGTAGTTGGCGCGGTCTCGCATGCGCTCGCGCAGCTCGGTGTTGGCGCGCCGCGCCTCTTCGGGGGTCGCGATCGCCTCGCTCGCGCGCCGCTGCAACTCATGGTGCAGGCCGACGATCGCGGCGAGCGTGTCGTCGGTGATGCCCCGGCCCGGCCTGATCGCGGGAAGCCCGAGGGTCGCATAGAGCGGGCTCGACTGCGCCCGTCCCAGCTCGAGCTCGAGTGCGGCGCGCCGGCTCGGCGCCTCGCGGGCCAGTAGGTCGGCCAATTCGACGTCGAGCGCGGCCGCGAGGGCGTCGAGCGTCGACAGCTTCGGCTCGCGCTTGCCGTTCTCGATGAGCGACAGCTGGCTGCCGGCCAGGCCGATCGCGTCGCCCAACTGGTCGAGGGTGAACCCGCGTTCGGCGCGGAAGTGACGGATGCGATGCCCCAGCGTCGCGAGGTCGGGTGATCCTGCCTTCATGGATTAAGAATATCGAAAGATCACCCGTTCTTAACAAGCGAATTGCAGTGTCGGATGTCCCGAACTGGCGCATTCTGGAAACACGAACTTCTCCGGCCACCGCTGGAACACACTGGAAAGGCACGAAGATGACCATCTCCGACGTCGCACCCGGCACCGAGGCATCCGACCGCGCTCACCGCCAGCGTGGAACCACCGACCCGGCCCTGCGCGCATGGGTCGACGAGATCGCGGGCCTCACCAAACCCGACGAGATCGTCTGGTGCGACGGCTCGCAGCACGAGGCCGACCTGCTGACGAGGCAGCTCGTCGCCGAGGGCAAGCTCATCAAGCTCAACCCCGAGTGGCGCCCCAACAGCTACCTCGCGCGCACCGACCCCGCCGATGTCGCCCGCGTCGAAGACCGCACGTTCATCTGCTCGACCTACGAAGAAGACGCCGGCCCGACGAACAACTGGCGCGACCCGCGTGAGATGCGCGAAGAGCTCACGCACGTGTTCGACGGCTCGATGAAGGGCCGCACGATGTACGTCGTGCCGTTCTCGATGGGCCCGCTCGGCGGCCCGATCTCGCAGCTCGGAGTCGAGATCACCGACTCGCCCTACGTCGTGCTGTCGATGGGCATCATGACCCGCATGGGCGACGCGGTCTACCGCCTCATCGAGGCCGGAGAACCGTGGGTGCGCACGCTGCACTCGGTGGGCTACCCGCTCGTCGACGGCGTCGGCCACCGTCGCGCCGAGGTCGAATGGCCCAGCAACGACACGAAGTACATCGTGCAGTTCCCCGACTCGCGCGAGATCTGGTCGTACGGCTCGGGCTACGGCGGCAACGCGCTGCTCGCGAAGAAGTGCTTCGCGCTGCGCATCGCGAGCGTCATGGCCCGCGACGAGGGCTGGCTCGCCGAGCACATGCTGCTGATCAAGATCACCTCGCCCGAGGGCAAGTCGTACCACGTGGCGGCGGCGTTCCCGTCGGCATGCGGCAAGACGAACCTCGCGATGCTGCGCCCGACGATCCCCGGCTGG
The DNA here is from genome assembly GCF_039529735.1 of Agromyces neolithicus. Lineage (NCBI taxonomy): Bacteria > Bacillati > Actinomycetota > Actinomycetes > Micrococcales > Microbacteriaceae > Agromyces > Agromyces neolithicus. Next base: position 74,501 of record NZ_BAAANJ010000019.1, on the reverse strand, counting down.
TCGGTCGAGACCATCGGCGACGACATCGCCTGGATGCGCCCCGGCGCCGACGGCCGCCTCTACGCGATCAACCCCGAGGCCGGCTTCTTCGGTGTCGCGCCCGGCACCGGCGAGACGACCAACCCCACGGCCGTGCAGACGCTCTGGGGCAACACGATCTTCACGAACGTCGCACTGCGCCCCGACGGCGACGTCTGGTGGGAGGGCCTGACCGACAAGGTGCCCGCGAACCTCACCGACTGGGAGGGCAACCCGTGGACGCCCGAGTCCGGCCGCCCGGCGGCGCACCCGAACTCGCGGTTCACGGTCGCGGCCGCGCAGTGCCCGCAGATCTCCGACGACTGGGACGCGCACGACGGCGTGCCGATCGACGCGATCCTCTTCGGCGGTCGTCGTGCGACGAACGTGCCGCTCGTGGCCGAGGCCCGCTCGTGGAAGCACGGCGTGTTCATGGGCGCCACGATCTCGAGCGAGAAGACCGCTGCGGCCGAGGGCACCGTCGGCGAACTGCGCCGTGACCCGTTCGCGATGCTGCCGTTCTGCGGCTACAACATGGCCGACTACTGGGGCCACTGGGTCAAGATGGGCCGCGTGCTCGGCGACAAGGCGCCCAAGATCTTCCAGGTCAACTGGTTCCGCAAGGGCGCCGACGGTTCGTTCCTGTGGCCCGGCTTCGGCGAGAACTCGCGCGTGCTCGAGTGGATCGTCGGCCGCGTCGAGGGCACCTCCGACAGCGTCGATTCGCCGATCGGCCTGCTGCCGGCGGCCGAGTCGCTCGACCTCGACGGTCTCGAGATCACGGATGACACGTTGTCGCACCTGTTCGACGTCGATCGCGACTCGTGGCTCGCCGAGTGCGACCTCACCGAAGAGTACTTCGCCCAGTTCGGCGACCGCGTGCCCGCCGCGCTGAAGGCCGAGCTGGCGAGCCTGCGCTACCACCTGCAGCACTCGTAGGCCGCACAGCAGGCACAGACCAGGGCCGGGGCCGCGCACGGGAAGGCGCGCCCCGGTCCTTCTGCATGCGCGGCACGTCGCAGCCGCCCCCGCCGCCGCCGGGTCTAGCGTGTGCGGCAGGGGAGGTGCAACGTGGAGTTCGGCAGCGTGATCTCGATCGTCGGCGAGGTCATCGACATCCTCGGCGTCATCGCGATCGTGGTGGGCGTGCTCTACGCGATCTTCGATGCCGCGCTGCGCGGCCTGCGTCGGGTCAGCCCGGTCTACACGAGATTCAAGCGCGTGCTCGGCCGGGCCATCCTGCTCGGGCTCGAACTGCTCGTCGCGGCCGACATCATCAAGACGGTCGCCGTGACGCCCACGCTCGACTCGGTCGTCGTGCTCGCGATCATCGTGCTCATCAGAACGTTCCTCAGCTGGTCGCTCGAACTCGAGATCTCGGGCCGGTGGCCGTGGCAGAAGCGCGGCGCGTCGGCGGCAAGTGACGCCGACGCCGACGCCTCGCCGCCGATCACGCGCTGAGGGCTCGGCCGGTCACGCGCCGAGGCCCATCGCCGCGACGACCCGTCGGTGGTGCGATCCCTCGGGTGGCCGCATGTCGATCAGGGCGACCATGTCGAGCACGACCAAGTCGCCGGCGTGCAGCCGACCGTGGTGCTTGCGAGTGACGTGCGGGCGGAAGTCGGTGCGCACATGGCCGACGTCGACGCCCGCGCGGCGCAATGCGACGAGGGTTCGCGTGCGAAGCGAGGCGAGTTGGCCGCCGTCGCGCACGAGCGTGACCGGCACGTCGCGGTGGCGGCCGAACATCGCGCCTTCGCCGGCGGTGGCGCGCACGATCGCGGCACCCGTGGTCGCCGTGCGCACCGCGTCGGCGACCAGACCGGCCGGATGCTCGGTTGCGAAGGGCTCGACGAGGGTGACGTGCAGCGGCCAGTCGGCGACCGTGAACTCGTCGCCGGCGGCGAGCGGCACGAGCGGGAGCACGACGACGAAGCGCGCCATCCGGTGATTCTAACCGGGTGGCGCGCTGCATCGACGAGGTCTGGGAAGCGGGATGGGAGACGCCCGCGTCAATGTGCGTCGTCGCCGTGCGGCTCGTCGAGTCGGCCGAGCACGCGCAGCATCGCGGCCGGCGCATAGCGGAACTCGATGGTGCCGCTCGCGCCCGGCTCGGTGGTGCCGATCCACGTGCTCGAACCCTCGTGCACGCGCACCCACCCCTGCTGGAACAGCAGATCGGTGCCGATCACGAACGCCATGGCCGGCGTGTCGCCCTGGCGCACGGCGATCGACCCTTCGAACACCTGCGACGCCGAGGCATCCTGATCTTCGCGGCACTGCACGCCCACCAGCGGGCGCACGATCGGCGTCGCGAAACCGTGCGTCTCGAACGGGCTCGCCTTGGCGGCGTCGGGCACGATGCCGAAGTTCACGCTCGTCGACGCGAGGCTGAGCGAGGCCTGACCGTCGAGTACGAGGCGGCTCGACACCCGGAAGCGATAGTAGAGCCGGCCGGCGTCGCGGGCGGGCGGCAGCACCGCGACGCTCGCCCAGTTGCGTGACCAGCTGAGGGGCGCGCCCTCGCGATTGGGCGGGTCGTAGAGTGCGGCGGTGATGCGCACGGCGCCGTCGGGCTGCGTCGGTGCGGCGCGAAGGGCGCTGCGTCCGCGGTCGCTCGCGGGCATCTCGTCGCGCACGGCGGTGAACGCGGGCAGCCGTTGCGGCTCCCAGTGGCGCAGCCAGCCCTGGATGCCCGCCTGGATGCGGTCGAACGAGTTGCCCAGACCGTTCCGCGGCGTGCCCGCAGCGTTCTCAGCACCGGCTTCGGCGCCCGGCAGGTCGTCGATGAGGTCGACGGGAATTTCATCGAGGCGCGCGATCCTGCGCGCGTCCGTGACCGTGGCGATCGTCATGATGGTCCTCCGTGGGGGAATCAGCTCGTGACATCCGAGCATCGGATGCGATTCCTCCACGCTACGAATGAGTCGCCGTCGAACCATCCGAGCAGGCACTGAGGTTTGTTCGGGATGTCCCTGAGTCAGGCCGCGCGCCGCCGGCCGCGCGCTGCCACACATCGAGTGGGCGCAGAACAACCTTCCCTGCGCCGGGAAGGTTGTTCTTCGCCCACTCGATGGAGCGTCTGCGGTCAGACCAGCAGCTGGTGCGCAGCGAGCTCGCGGTAGAGCGGCACGGCGGCGACGAGCTCGGCGTGGGTGCCCTCGCCGATGACGCGCCCCTCGTCGACCACGATGATGCGGTCGGAGTCGATCACCGTCGACAGCCGGTGGGCGATCACGATGAGGGTGCGGCCGGAAGCCACGGCATCGATCGCCTCGCGCATCATGCGCTCGTTGACGCCGTCGAGCGACGAGGTCGACTCGTCGAGCAGCAGGATCGGGGGAGCGGCGAGCAGTGCGCGGGCGATCGCGAGGCGCTGGCGCTCGCCGCCCGAAAGCATGATGCCGTCTTCGCCGACCGCCGCGTCGAGCCCGGCCGGGTCGCGGTCGAGCACCGAGCCGAGGTTCACGGCGCGCAGCACGTGCTCGCACTCGGCGTCGGTCGCGTCGGGCGTGCCGAGCTTGAGGTTGTCGCGCAGCGAACCGGCCAGCACCGGGGCATCCTGTTCGACGTAGCCGATCTGCGCACGCAACTGGGCACGATCGATCGAGCGCAGGTCGAGCCCGCCCATGCGCACGATGCCCACTGACGGGTCGTAGAACCGCTCGATGAGTGCGAGCATCGTCGACTTGCCGGCGCCCGAGGGGCCGACGAGGGCGATGCGCCGGCCGCGCGGCACCTGGAACGACACCCCTCGCAGCACGGGCTGCCGGTCGGTGACCGACGGCTCGGGCTGGTGCTCGTCGGGCGATTCGTTGGCGGGGTCGGCAGGATCGGACCGGGTCGTGGCATAGGCGAAGTGCACGCCGTCGAACTCGATGGCGGGGGCGTCGGGCAGTACGCCCTCGTTGGCGTCGCCGACCATGAGCGCGAGCGGGGCGAGTTCGCGGTCGTGGGCGTCTTCGTCGGGCAGGTCGAGGATCTCTTGAATGCGGCCGAGCGCGCCGAGCGCCAGGTTCACCGAGGTGATCGCGCCGAAGGCCTGGCCCAGGGGCAGGATCATCATGAACAGGAACAGGATGAACGCGACGAGGTCCGACACCGTGATCGCGCCCGAAGCCACCCGGAATCCGCCGACGCCCAGCACCACGAGGAACGACACCTGCATGGCGATGCCGGCCACCGGCACGATGAGCGCCGAGATCTTCGCGACCTTGACGCCCATGGTCCACGCGCCCTCGGCCTCGGCCTCGACGTCGCGCACCTCGCGCTCGGTCGCGCCCGATGCCCGGATGGTGCGCACCGCGCTGATCGCGCGCTCGACCGATGCGGCCACGTCGCCCACCTTCTCTTGCGCGGCATGCGACGCCTCACGCACGCGGCGCGAGAGCAGGGTCACGGTCGTGATGGCGATCACGACGACGAGCACCGTGAGGCCGAGCAGCACGGGGTCGATGATGAGCATGGCGATGAGCGCGCCGACGAACGTGACGGCGCCGCCGACGGCCTCGACGAGGCCCTGGGTGAGCACCGCCCGCAGCATGGTCGTGTCGCTGCCGACACGCGAGACGAGGTCGCCGGTGCGGCGGGTGTCGAACTCGGCGATCGGCAGGCGCAGCAGCTTGCCGATGAGCCGCTTACGGCTCGAGAGCACCACGCCCTCGCCCGTGCGCTGCAGCAGGTAGTGCTGGTAGCCCGTGATGATGCCGCTCACGATGACGAGCGCGACGAGGCCCCACACGATCCAGCCGAGCGTCTCGCCCGCCTCGACGATGTCGATCACCTGCGCCACGAGCAGCGGCTGGGCGAGGCTCGTGAGTGCGCCGACGACGCTGAGCACGGCGACCCAGATGAGCACCGGGCGATGCTCGAACAGGAACGGCAGCAACTGCCGGAACGTCGCCCGCGGGCCGGTGGGCTCGGCGTCGCCCCGGGCGAACGGCGACCTGCGCGGAGGTCGGGTGGGTCGGCTGGCTCGGGTGCGGTCGGCTCGGGTCGATCGCCGGGTAGGGGTTTCAGTGGCGCTCATCGTCTCTTCCTCGGTGCGCGGCTGGCGGATGCTCCATCCACGAGCGGTCTCATCACCGCAGAGAAGCCTACGTGGCCCACCTGCGTCCGTACTTCTCGTGCACCGCCTGCTTCGACACCTCGAGCGCGAGGGCGATGAGCTGCCGGCTCGAACCGTTCCACGCCGACGACAGTGGGCGGGAGGATACCGAGGGCTGCCGCCCTCCGCCGTTTGTGACGAAGCGTTGCTGCGATTGACCCCGTGTTGCCTTCCTTGCCGTGATGTGACGGCGCGCATTCCGGCCGGGCGCGAGCCCGCATAGCCTCGGTCGAAACCCGCACACCGCGGGTGACCGAGGAGCAGACATGACGCAGGAGACGATCGAGGCGCCGAGCCGCCCCGCCGGCCGTTCCGTCGAGCGTCCGCCGCGTCCGGCGAGCCGCCCGCACGGGCAGTGGAAGGTCGACGGCACGGCCCCGCTCAACGCCAACGAGGTGTGGAAGCAGGAGGACGGCGGCCTCAGCGTGCGCGAGCGCATCGAGACGATCTACGCCAAGGGCGGGTTCTCGTCGATCGACGGCACCGACCTGCACGGACGGTTCCGCTGGTGGGGCCTCTACACGCAGCGCAAGCCCGGCATCGACGGCGGCAAGACGGCGACGCTCGAACCGCATGAGCTCGAAGACGAGTACTTCATGCTCCGCGTGCGCATCGACGGCGGCCAGCTCACGACCGAGCAGCTTCGGGTGATCGGCGGCATCTCGACCGAGTTCGGCCGCGACACCGCCGACCTCACCGACCGCCAGAACGTGCAACTTCACTGGGTGCGCGTCGAGGACGTGCCCGAGATCTGGCGGCGTCTCGAGGCTGTCGGCCTGTCGACGACCGAGGCGTGCGGCGACGTGCCCCGCGTCGTGCTCGGTTCACCCGTCGCGGGCATCGCGGCCGACGAGCTCATCGACCCCACGCCCGCGATCGACGAGATCACCGCCCGCTACATCGGCGACCCCGAGCTGGCGAACCTGCCGCGCAAGTTCAAGACGGCGATCACGGGCCACCCGAGCCAAGACGTCGTGCACGAGATCAACGACGTGGCGTTCGTCGCCGTCGAGCATCCCGAACTCGGCACCGGTTACGATCTCTGGGTCGGCGGCGGCCTGTCGACGGCTGCGCACCTCGCCGTGCGCCTCGGCGCATGGGTCGCGCCCGAGCAGGTCGCCGACGTCTGGCTCGGCGTCACGTCGATCTTCCGCGACTACGGCTACCGGCGCCTGCGCAACAAGGCGCGGCTCAAGTACCTCGTCGCCGACTGGGGTGCCGAGAGGTTCCGCGAGGTGCTCGAGACCGAGTACCTCGGCGCGGCCCTGCCCGACGGCCCGGCCGCGCCGAAGCCGCTCACGCAGGGCGACCACGTGGGCGTGCACCGCCAGAAGGACGGACGCTACTACATCGGCGTCACCCCGTTCGTCGGCCGCGTCTCGGGCACGACCCTCACGGCCGTCGCCGACGTGCTCGAACGGCACGGCTCGACCCGGCTCCGTACCACGCCGCACCAGAAGCTCGTGCTGCTCGACATCCCCGAGCCCGATGTCGAGCAGGTCATCGCCGAGGTCGACGCCATCGGGCTGCAGGCGCGTCCGAGCCTCTTCCGCCGCGGCACGATCGCCTGCACCGGCATCGAGTTCTGCAAGCTCGCCATCGTCGAGACCAAGCAGACCGCGACCGATGCCGTGATCGCCCTCGAGGAGCGACTGGCCGGCATCGAGGTGCCGCACCCGATCAGCCTCCACGTGAACGGATGCCCCAACTCGTGCGCGCGCATCCAGACCGCCGACATCGGACTCAAGGGGCAGCTCCTCCCTGACGGCGACGGCGGCCAGACCCCCGGATTCCAGGTGCACCTCGGCGGCGGACTCGCCTCGGCCACACGCGAGCAGGCGGGCACCGGCCGCACCGTGCGCGGGCTGAAGGTGACAGCCGACGAACTCGCCGACTACGTCGAGCGAGTGGTGCGGCGGTTCCTCGCCTCGCGCGACGCGGCCGCAAACGAGACGTTCGCCGAGTGGGCGCACCGCGCCGACGAGGAGGCGCTGCAATGAGCGCGCGTAACGTCGGTCGAGTAGCGAGCGCCAGCGAGCGTATCGAGACCCGCCCCCGCCGCGCGCCCGACGAGTTGCGCGCACTGGCTGAGGCGGGCAACGCGCTGCTCTCGCCCGAGGGCGGGCCCGAGGCATCCGCTGCAGTGGTCGTCGCCTGGGTCGCCGAGAACTTCGCGACGGATGCCGCAGCGGTCGCCTGCTCGATGGCCGACGCGGTGCTGCCGCACATGGTCGCCGCCCAACTGCCCGGCGCCGACGTGCTGTTCCTCGACACCGGCTACCACTTCACCGAGACGTACGTGACGCGCGATGAGGTCGCCCGCTCGCTCGAGGTGCGCGTCGTCGACGTGCTGCCCGAGCAGACCGTCGCCGAACAGGATGCCGCGTATGGCGCCGAGCTGTTTGCGCGTAACCCCGGCCTCTGCTGCGCGCTCCGCAAGGTCGAGCCGCTGCAGCGCGCGCTCGACGGCTACGAGCTGTGGTTCACGGGCGTGCGCCGCGAGGAGGCGCCCACGCGTGCGAATACGCCACTCGTCGCCTGGGACGAGCGGAACGGACTCGTCAAGGTCAATCCGCTGGCCGCGTGGACCTTCGACGAGCTGCTCGACTACGCCGGCGCGCACGAGGTGACCGTGAACCTGCTGATGTCGAACGGGTATCCCTCGATCGGCTGCGAGCCGTGCACGAAGCCCGTCGCCGCGGGCGAGGACCCGAGGTCGGGCCGGTGGGCCGGCCTCGCCAAGACGGAATGCGGGTTGCACCTATGAGCGAGACGACGACCCTCGGTGGTCGAATAGCGAGCGCCAGCGAGCGTATCGAGACCACTTCACCGGGTCTCGATACGGTCGCAGAGCGACCTACTCGACCAACCGAGATTGCCCCCCGCGAGACTCCTGAAAACAAGGACGGTCGCGCGACCACCGAGAGCGTCCTTGTTTTCAGGAGTCGCCACAGTGACGAGGGTTTCGAGACGCCTCCTTCGTCGGCTCCTCAACCCACGACCGAGACGCCTCCTCAACCCGCGAGGTCTCTCGACACGCTCGACCTGCTCGAGGCCGAGGCCATCCACATCATCCGCGAGGTCGTCGCCGAGTTCGAGCGGCCCGTACTGCTGTTCTCGGGCGGCAAGGACTCCGTGGTCGTGCTGCACCTCGCCGCCAAGGCGTTCTGGCCGGGGCGCGTGCCGTTTCCGGTGCTTCACGTCGATACCGGCCACAACTTTCCCGAGGTCATCGCGTTCCGCGACCAGACCGTCGCGCGGCTCGGCATCCGCCTCGAGGTCGCCGAGGTGCAACGCTATATCGACGATGGCCGGCTGCACGAGCGCGCCGACGGCACCCGCAACCCGCTGCAGACCCAGCCCCTCCTCGACGCGATCGCCGCCGGCCGCCACGACGCCGTCTTCGGCGGCGCCCGCCGAGATGAAGACAAGGCCCGCGCGAAGGAGCGCATCATCTCGTTGCGCGACGAGTTCGGCCAGTGGGACCCGCGCAACCAGCGTCCCGAGCTGTGGAGCCTCTACAACGGCCGGCACACCCCCGGCCAGCACGTGCGCGCGTTCCCGATCTCGAACTGGACCGAGCTCGACATCTGGAACTACATCGAGCGCGAGCACATCGCCCTGCCGCCGTTGTACTACGCCCACGAACGCGACGTGTTCCGCCGCGACGGCATGTGGCGCGCGGTCGGCGAGGTGTCGCCGCCGCGCCCCGACGAGCAGGTCGAACGCCGCACGGTGCGCTACCGCACGGTCGGCGACATGAGCTGCACAGGCGCCGTCGAGTCCGACGCGTTCGACGTCGCCGCGGTGGTGCGCGAGGTCGCGGCATCCACCCTCACCGAACGTGGCGCGACCCGCGCCGACGACCGCATCTCGGAGGCCGCCATGGAGGACCGCAAGAAGGACGGGTACTTCTGATGCCGGGCACCCTGTTCCGCTTCGCCACGGCCGGCTCGGTCGACGACGGCAAATCGACCCTCGTGGGCCGGCTGCTTCACGACTCGAAGGCGATCCTCGCCGACCAGCTCGAGGCCGTCGCCCGCACCTCGGCCGAACGCGGCTTCGGCGCGGGCACCGGGTTCGACTTCGCACTTCTCACCGACGGCCTGCGCGCCGAGCGCGAGCAGGGCATCACGATCGACGTCGCCTACCGCTACTTCTCGACCGGCGCGCGCAGCTTCATCCTCGCCGACTGCCCCGGCCACGTGCAGTACACGCGCAACATGGTCACCGGCGCGACCACGGCCGACGCCGTCGTCGTGCTCATCGACGGCCGCAAGGGCGTGCTCGAGCAGACCCGCCGACACCTGTCGGTCGTGGCGCTGCTGCGGGTGCCGCACGTGATCGTCGCCGTCAACAAGATCGACCTGCTCGGCTACGACGAGCGTTCGTTCACGGATGTCGCTGCCGACGTTCGCCGCGTCGCGTCCGAGCTCGGGCTCGGTGAGGCGCACGTGCTGCCCGTCTCGGCGCTCGAGGGCGACAACGTCGTCGATCGCTCGGCGAACACGCCGTGGTACGACGGACCCGCGCTGCTCGAACTGCTCGAGTCGCTGCCCTCACATGATGAGCTCGACACCGAGTACGACCCGTTCCGCCTGCCGGTTCAGCTCGTGCTGCGCCCCCAGGGCGGGCTCGCGCCCGACGTCGCAGCCGACCCCGAGCTCGCCGAGGCATTCCGTGACTATCGTGCGTTCGCCGGCCGCATCGGCTCGGGCCGGGTTCGCGTGGGCGACCGGGTCACCGTGTTCCCCTCGGGTATCGAGACGACGGTCACGGGCATCGACCTGGCCGGGGCATCCGTCGACGAGGCGGTCGCACCGCAGTCGGTCGCGCTGCGTCTCGCCGACGACGTCGACGCGGCCCGCGGCGCCGTCATCGCGGCGCACGACACCCTTCCGCAGCCTCGCCGCGAGGTCGAGGCCGAGCTGTTCTGGCTCGACCCCCGCCCGCTGCACCCCGGAGCGCGCGTGCTCGTCAAGCACGGCACGGCGACGGTGCAGGGCCTCGTGGCGTCGGTCGACGCGAAACGCGACCTCGACACGCTCGCCAGCGTTCCAGCGATGACACTCGACGCGAACGACATCGGGCGCGCGACCATCAGGCTCGCGGCAGACCTGCCGCTCGAACCCTACGAGGCGAACCGGCACGCCGGCGCGTTCCTCGTCATCGACCCGCAGTCGGGCGCCTCGCTCGCTGCCGGGATCGTCACCGCACCGGTGACGCCGACCGTCGGCACGACCGGCACCATCACCACCGGCACCATCACCACCGGCACCACCGCCACCGACACCGAAGGAGCAGCAGCATGACCGCAACATCACGCGTCACATCCCGCCTCGGACTCGTCGGCGGCATGATGATGGCCGGCGCCATCGTCGCCTCGGCGGCACTCGCCGGATGCGCCGCGCAGTCCGCCGCCGACGAGGCGCCGGCAGCGTCGACCGGGCCCGCCGACGAGCTGCGCCTGGGCTTGTTCGCGAACGTGACCCATGCGCCCGCGCTCGTCGGCCTCGAAGAGGGGCTGCTGAACGACGCCCTCGGCGAGACCGAGCTGACGACGTCGGTGTTCAACGCCGGGCCCGCAGCGATCGAGGCGCTCTCGGCCGGAGCGATCGACGCGACCTACATCGGCCCGAACCCGTCGATCAACACGTTCATCCAGTCGGGCGGACAATCTGCGCGCATCGTGGCCGGCGCGGCCACCGGCGGGGCCGCGCTCGTCGTCGCCGACGGCATCGACACGGTCGACGACCTCGAGGGCACCACGCTCGCGACACCGCAGCTCGGCAACACGCAAGACGTGGCGCTGCGTTCGTGGCTCGCCGACGAGGGCTTCGAGACCGACACGACCGGCGGCGGTGACGTGCACATCACGCCCACCGACAACGCGCAGACCCTGACGCTGTTCCAGCAGGGCGGCCTCGACGGCGCGTGGCTGCCCGAGCCGTGGGTCTCGCGGCTCATCATCGACGCGGGTGCGAAGGTGCTCGTCGACGAGGCCGACCTCTGGGAAGACGGCGCGTTCCCCACGACGGTACTGCTCGTGCGGGCCGAGTTCCTCGCCGAGCACCCCGAGACTGTTCGGGCGCTCATCGAGGGGCACGAGGCATCCGTCGCCTGGCTCGGCGAACACGCCGACGAGGCGGCCGACGTGATCAACGCGGGCATCGAGGCCGAGACGGGCAAACCGCTCGCCGACGCCGTCATCGACCGCGCGCTCGAGCACGTGACATTCTCGGTCGACCCGCACGCCGAGACGTTCGAGACCCTCATCGAGAACGGCCTGGCCGCCGGCACGCAGAAAGAGGGCTCGATCGACGGGGTCTTCGACCTGCGAATCCTGAACGAGCTGCGCGCAGACGCGGGCGACGAGCCCGTCTCGGCCGGCGGCCTCGGCGAGGAGTAGTCGCACATGAGCGGGCAGACGGCCATTCGCATCGAGCACGTGGGCAAGCGCTTCGGCGCGGGGCCGCTCGTGCTCGACGACGTGAACCTCGACATCGCCGAGGGCGAGTTCGTGTGCCTGCTCGGCGCGTCGGGCTGCGGCAAGTCGACACTGCTGAACCTCATCGCCGGGCTCGACCGGCCGACGACCGGCACCATCGACGTGCCCGCCGAAGGCGCCGCCGTGATGTTCCAGGAGTCGGCGCTCATGCCGTGGCTCACCGCGCAGGCCAACGTCGAACTCGCGTTGCGCCTGCGCGGGGTTCCGCGGTCGACGCGCGCGTCGCAGGCGCGCGAACTGCTCGCGACCGTCAATCTTTCGGATGCCGCTGCCAAACGCCCCCACGAACTGTCGGGTGGCATGCGCCAACGCGTCGCGCTGGCGCGCGCGCTCGCTCAAGACCGGCCCGTGCTGCTCATGGACGAGCCCTTCGCGGCGCTCGACGCGATCACCCGCGACCTGCTGCACGACGAACTCGAACGGGTCTGGCGGCGCACTGGCCGCACGATCGTGTTCGTCACCCACAACGTGCGCGAGGCGGCCCGGCTCGGGCAGCGCGTCGTGCTGCTGTCGAGCCGACCCGGCCGGGTCGCGGGCGAGTGGCGCATCGACGCCGCCGAGGGCCGGCGCATCGAATCGCCCGAGGTCGCGGCGCTCTCGATCGAGATCACCGCCGAGCTTCGCAAGGAGATCCGCCGAAATGCCGCGTGAACAAGACCCCGTCGGTCGAGTAACGACGAAGGAGCGTATCGAGACCACTGGCACCACCGTCGGTCGAGTGGCGGCGCCGGAGGCGACCCGTATCGAGACCCCCGACCCCGGGACATCCGCACCAGGTCTCGATGCGCTCGCCGGCGCTCGCCACGCGACCGACGCAGGCGACGACCTGCGCACGCTCGAATCCGGCCTCGACCGCCTGCAGACAGACGCAGAGCACCGGCCCGGCCTCTGGCGCCGGTTCACGACGAGCGTGCTGCCGCCGATCGTCTTCGTCGTGGCGCTGCTCGTCGCCTGGCAGCTCTACGTCGTCATCGCCCAGCCGCGCCCAGACCTCGCACCCGGACCGCTCGACGTGGCCGGCGCGCTCGGCGATGCCTGGCAGAGCGGCCGTCTGCAGCTCGCCGTCGCGACGAGCCTCGAGCGCGGGGTGGTCGGATTCCTCATCGCCGTCATCGTGGGCACGCCGCTCGGGCTGCTGCTCGCCGAGGTGAAGCCGCTGCGTCGCGCGGTCGGCCCGATCATCTCGGGCCTGCAGGTGCTGCCGTCGGTCGCGTGGGTGCCCGCGGCCATCATCTGGTTCGGGCTCAGCGACGCGACCGTCTACTTCGTCGTGCTCATGGGCGCGGTGCCGTCGATCGTGAACGGCCTCATCTCAGGTGTCGACCAGGTGCCGCCACAACTGCGCCGGGTCGGCACGGTGCTCGGCGCCGGGCCCGGCCGGCTCGCCACCCTCGTCGTGCTGCCGGCCGCACTGCCGGGCTATGTCGCCGGACTCAAGCAGGGCTGGGCGTTCTCGTGGCGCTCGCTCATGGCCGCCGAGATCATCGCCACCGGGGGCACGATCGGCTTCGGCCTCGGCTCGATGCTCGACCAGAGCCGCGAGCTCGCCGACCTCGCCGGGGTGCTCGCCACGATCATCACGATCCTCGCGATCGGCATCCTCATCGAACTCGTCGTCTTCGCCCCGCTCGAACGGCGGATGCTGCGCCGCCGGGGCCTGCTCGTGGAGCGGTCGCGATGAGCGCCGGTCGCCGGTCGAGTAGCGCCGCCGGAGGCGACGCGTATCGAGACCAACGCGGCGGGCCTCGATACGGCGCTGACGCGCCTACTCGACCGACGGGGCGCGTCACCCTCGTGGGCGCGGGCCCGGGCGACGCCGGGTTGCTCACGATCCGCGGCCTACGTGCCCTCGAGGCGGCCGACGTCATCGTCGCCGATCGTCTCGGCGCGCGCGGCGTGCTCGACGGCCTCGCCGCGGAGGGCGTGCGCCTGCAGGCCGAGGTGGTCGACGTCGGCAAGCTGCCCGGCCACCACGCGGTGCCGCAGGACGCCATCAACGAACTGCTCGTGACCCTCGCCCGCGATGGGAGGCAGGTGGTGCGCCTGAAGGGCGGCGACCCGTTCATCTTCGGCCGCGGCGGCGAGGAGGTCGCGTACTGCCGCGACCACGGCGTCGACGTCGAGGTGGTGCCCGGAATCACGAGCGCGATCTCGGTGCCGGCGATCGCGGGAATACCGCTCACGCACCGCGGCCTCGCCACGACGTTCACCGTGGTCACCGGGCACGACCAGATCCAGTCGCTCGGCGGCGGTCGCGACCACACCGTGGTGCTGCTCATGGGCATCGGCACGCTCGCGAACTCCGCGATCACACTCGCGCGCGGCGAGCGCGGCGCCGGTTGCCCGGTCGCGATCATCGAGGACGGCTACGGGCCGCGCCAGCGGGTCACCGTCGGCACGCTCGACACGATCGCGCTGCAGGCCGCGCGTCGCGGCATCCGTTCGCCCGCCGTCGTCGTGGTCGGCGATGTGGTGACGCTGAGCCCGTACGCGCCCCTTCCGTGGGTTGAGGAGGCGCCCCGGCGCCGTCTCGAAACCCGTCGATGAGGTTTCGAGACGGTCGCTCCGATCCCTCCTCACCCTGCTCAGCTCCCGACCGAAAGGCCACCCCCTCATGACCCTCTCCCTTCGCATCGCGATCGTCGGCGCCGGCCCCGCCGGCATCTACGCCGGCAACATCCTGAACCGGCAGGTCGCCGAGGCCGGCGGCGAGGTCGCGATCGACCTGTTCGAGTCGCTGCCCGCGCCCTACGGGCTCATCCGCTACGGCGTCGCGCCCGACCACCCGCGTATCAAGGGCATCGTGAACTCGCTGCACGAGATGCTCGACGCCGGCACGATCCGGCTCATCGGCAACGTCGAGGTGGGCCGCGACGTCACGGTCGACGAGTTGCGCGAGCGCTACGACGCCGTGGTCTTCGCCACGGGCGCGCTGAAGGACGCCCCGCTCGACATCCCGGGCATCGACCTGCCGGGCTCCTACGGTGCCGCCGACCTCGTGGCCTGGTACGACGGACACCCCGACGTGCCGCGCGACTGGCCGCTCGAAGCCGAGCGGATCGCGGTGATCGGCAACGGCAACGTCGCGCTCGACGTCGCGCGCGTGCTCGCGAAGCACCCGAAGGACCTGTTGTCGACGGATGTCCCGGCGAACGTCGTGGCGGGCTTCGAGGCGTCACCCGTGACCGACGTTCACGTGTTCGGTCGCCGCGGCCCGGGACACGTGAAGTTCACGCCCATCGAGCTGCGCGAACTCGGCGAAGTGCCCGACGTCGACGTGATCGTCTACGACGACGACTTCGAACGCGCCGCCGGTGACCCCCATGCCGAGCGGCTGCACGCCTCGAACAACCAGGTCAAGGTCATGACCCGCACCCTCAACGGCTGGCGCAAGCCCGCCGACTGGACCCCGACGGCGTCACGTCGACTGCACCTGCACTTCCTGCACGCCCCGGTCGAGGTGCTCGGCGACGGACGCGTCGAGGGTGTGCGCTTCGAGCGCACCCGACCGGTCGGCGACGGCTCGGTCGAGGCAACCGGCGAGTTCGTCGAGTACCCCGTGCAGGCCGTATACCGCGCCGTCGGCTACGCGAGCTCGCCCCTGCCGGGCGTGCCGTTCGACGAGCGAAGGGCCGTGATCCCCAACGACGGCGGACGGGTGACGGATGCCGCGGGCACGCCCATCCAGGGCGTCTACGCAACCGGCTGGATCAAGCGCGGCCCCGTCGGCCTCATCGGCCACACCAAGGGCGACGCGCTCGAGACCGTCACGAACCTGCTCGCGGATGCCGCGGGCGGCGCACTGCTCGCTCCGGTCGTCGACGCGGCGGACGGCGACGAGGTGTTCGAGCTGCTCGAGGCCCGCGAAGTGCGCTACACCACGTGGGCCGGATGGCTCGAGCTCGACGCACACGAGCGCGCCCTCGGCGAGGCATCCGATGCCCCCGTGACGCGCGAGCGCATCAAGGTCGTGCCGCGCGACGAGCAGGTCGAGATCTCGCGCGCCGGCCTGCTGGTCGCCTCATGACCTACGTCATCGCGCTGCCATGTGTCGATGTCAAAGACCGTGCCTGCATCGACGAGTGTCCGGTCGACTGCATCTACGAGGGTGAACGCTCGCTGTACATCCACCCCGACGAGTGCGTCGACTGCGGTGCGTGCGAGCCGGTCTGCCCGGTCGAGGCCATCTACTACGAAGACGACCTTCCCGACGTGTGGGCCGACTACTACAAGGCCAACGTCGAGTTCTTCGAGATCTCGACGGGCTCGATGCAGGCTCTCGGCTCACCCGGCGGTGCGGCGAAGACCGGCGCCCTCGACTTCGACCACCCGCTCGTTGCGGCGCTGCCGCCGCAGGCCGACTGACGTGGCCGCCGTGTCGACGGCGCAGTGCGGCGGCAGACTGTTTCAGCGTGTGACGGCCGGTCGGGACATCCGCCCCGCCCGTGCGTATCGTGGCGGAATCGAACCACGAGGAGCCATCATGTCGCACCGCGAGCCGCACGCCGCCACCGAGCCCCGCACGGGCGCGGTCAAGGGCATGCGCGGCTGCGAGTCGGCGACCGAGTGCTCGAGCGACCGGCCCGGGCACGGACTCCACGCGATGCAGCAACGGCTCGCCGCGACGACCGCGAGCAAGTGGGTCGACGGGTTCGTCGTGTCGACCGACGATGCGGGATTCGCCACGATCGCCGGCTTCGACGGCGGCGCGGTCCAGCGCGTCTGGCACCATGACGCGTTCGCGGGCGCACTGCGGGCCGGCGACCCGGTCGCCGTGCACGCGGTCTACGGCGTGCTCGCCCGGGGCGCCGAGCGCTTCAGCGTCGCGTACGCCTGAACGCCGTCGCGTACGCCTGAGCCCGGGTCGCGATGCGCGTCGCCTGCGGCGGCGCTGCTCGATCAGCGAACGCTCACGCCACCGGCATCGCCTCGCTCATCGAGCCCATCATCTTCTCGAGCGCCATGGCCGCCTGATCGCACGCCATCGCGCACATGCGGCAGTGCTCGCTCATCTCGGCGTGCATCATGCACTCGGCCGAGCACGCGCGGCACATCATGATCGTCGTCTGCATCATCGACGACATCACGGCCATGTCCATGCCGTTCATGCGCAGCATCATGCGCATCATCGTGTCGCACATGTCGGCGCAGTTCGCGCACATGGCGGCGCACCGGCCCATGCCCTCGCCCGCGTCGGCATCGGCGCACATGACGCATGCCTGCGCGCACGCCGAGATCGCCTCGAGACACTCCTGCATCATCGCCGGATCCATGCCCTTCATCGGCATCTCCGACGACGACATGGCACCCTTCATCATGTCCATCGTCATGTTCATCTGCACGCTCCGCCGCCCCGGGCGGCCGAGCGTCGACGGTGCCGGCGGATGACTCGGCAGCCCTGATGCGGCCATGCTACGCCGCGCCGTACGGGCCCAGAAGGGCCCTGTGTGACGTTCTCGTGAAGTTGCGCGCCCAGCAGCTCGCCCGATCCCGTCACGAGAACAGGAAGACACGCCGCGTCGGTCGCGAAAACAGGTAGCCACGCCGACGCCAGACGCCGGGCTTCCTGTTTTCGCACCAGGAGTCCGCGACGGCAAGGCGAAACGAGGGGCCGGATGTCGCGACATCCGGCCCCTCGTCTCGAACGCACTCAGGCGTTCATGTCGACGTCTTTCGTCTCTTTCGAGACGAGCAGCGCGATGAGCGTGAGCACGGCCATGACCGACAGGTAGATGCCGACCCAGAACGGGCTGCCGCCACCGGCCTGCCACAACGCCACCGCGATGAACGGGGCGACCGCGGCGCCGAGGATCGACGACACGTTGTACGAGATGCCCGAGCCGGTGTAGCGCACGTTCGTCGGGAACAGTTCGGGCAGCAGCGCGCCCATGGGGCCGAAGGTCATGCCCATGAGCGCGAAGCCGATGACGAGCCAGAGCATGACGCCCCAGAATCCTGCGCCGAGCAGCGGCACCCAGATGAGGCCGAACACGATGATGCCGAGCGTGACCCAGATGAGCGTCTTGCGACGGCCCCAACGGTCGGCCCACGGGCCCGAGAGCAGGGTGAAGATGCCGAAGAACACGACACCGCCGATGAGCATGAGCACGAACGTGTTGTACGAGTAGCCGAGTCCGGGCAGTGCGCCTTCGGTCGCCTCCTGCGGGGCGCGGCCGTACGACAGCGAGAAGGTGGTCATCAGGTAGAAGAGCACGTAGGTCGCCAGCATGAAGAACGTGCCGAGGATGAGCTGCTTCCAGTAGTTCTTGAACACGTTCGCGAGGGGCAGGCGCGTGAGCTTGCCCTGCTTCGACGCGTTCGAGAAGGCGGTCGACTCGACCAGGCGCAGTCGCACCCAGAGGCCGACGACGACCATGACGACCGAGAACAGGAACGGGATGCGCCAGCCCCAGTCGAGGAATGCCTGCGACGGCATCGAGGGGTCGTCGCTCGGGAGCATCGCCGCGATGACGAGGAACAAGCCGTTCGCGATGATGAAGCCGATGGGGGCCCCGAGCTGCGGGAACGTGCCGTACCAGGCGCGCTTGCCCTCGGGGGCGTTCTCGGTCGCCACGAGCGCGGCGCCCGACCACTCGCCGCCGAGCGCGAAGCCCTGCGCGATGCGCAGGATGACGAGCAGCAGGGGTGCGAGCCAGCCGACCATCGCGTACGTCGGCAGCACGCCGATCAGGAACGTCGCGATGCCCATGGTGAGCAGTGCGCCGACGAGCGTCGCCTTGCGGCCGTGCTTGTCGCCGAGGTGTCCGAAGATGACGGCGCCGAGGGGCCGTGCGATCATCGCGGCGCCGAAGACCGCGAACGATGAGAGCAGCGCGGTCGTCGCGTCGCCCGTCGGAAAGAACAGGTGGGGAAAGACGAGCACCGCAGCGGTCGCGTAGACGTAGAAGTCGTAGAACTCGATCGTCGTGCCGATGAGGCTCGCGAGTACCACGCGGCTGCGCGGATTGGCCGGGGTGGCGGTGGTGGTGACGGGTGCGGCCGGGGCCGCGGTTGGTGCAGACATCGCTGGCGAAGACTCCAAGAGGGGTGCGGAAGAACGCTGCGCCCCGAGGCACGTCGGTCAGGCGTTCGAACCGGAGGCAGTGCAGGAATCGTCGCTTGTGGCAACCTGTCCACCCTACGCGAGCACCGCATGCGCCCAGGCGCATGTCGGGTTCCCGATGCGGTGAGCGGCGGGCTCGGTGCGGCGAACGGCGAGATCAGCGCCAGGCGACCGCGATCACGATGTTCGCGAACGTGAGCACACCGGTCGTCCAGAGGGCCCAGCTCGGCGCCGGGTCCTTCTTGCGGTAGACGAAGACGAGCACCGTGATGATGATCGCGATGAGGAGCTTCACCGCGATCTTCACGTTGTTCACGTCGGACAGGTCGCCGATCTGGATGGTCGCCACGAGGAGGACGCCGGTTACGATCTGCGTCAGCGCGCCGCGCCACATGATGGGAAGCACGGTGCCTTTGCCTCCCGCAATCGCCTTCTGTTGCACGAGGAATCCGCCGAAAAGCATCGCGAGGCCGACGAAGTGCAGGATGAGGAGGATGATGCGCAGGATGTCCATGCTCCTGAGCCTAGGAGTCGCGGGGTTCTCGCCGCCACCCGAGCACCCGGTGGCGGCGAGAATCCGATCGAAAGTCGGATGCCGAGGTCAGCGACCGCCCGAGCGCACCGCGACCAGCGCGCGGGCGGTCGCGATCGCGGCCTCGGCGGCCTCGCGGCCCTTGTCCTCCTTCGAGCCGGGCAGCCCGGCGCGGTCGAGGCCCTGCTGCTCGTCGTCGAGGGTGAGCACGCCGAACCCGACCGGCTTGCCGGTGTCGAGGGCGACCCGGGTGAGCCCGTCGGTCGCCGCGGCCGACACGTACTCGAAGTGCGGCGTGCCGCCGCGGATGATCACGCCGAGCGCGACCACCGCGTCGGCGCCCGCCTCGAGCGCGGCCTTCGACACGACGGGCAGCTCGAAGCTTCCGGGCACGCGCACGAGCGTGAACGATGCGCCCGACGCCTCGAGCGTGCGGGTCGCGCCGGCGATGAGCGCGTCGGTGATCTGGTCGTGCCAGCTGCCCGCGACGATCACGACCTTCAGGTCGCTGCCGTCGACGTTCAGTTCGGGGGATCCTGCTCCGCTCATGATGCGTGTCCTTCCAAGAGGGCCTCAGCCGCCGCGTCGGCGAGCTGCTGGTCGTCGATCGTGTGTCCCATGCGGTTGCGCTTGGTCTCGAGGTACCCGGTGTTGACGTCGACCACGCCGACGACGAGCGGCAGCCGCTCGACGACGTCGATGCCGTGGGCCTCGAGCTGGCGCACCTTCTCGGGGTTGTTCGTCAGCAGCCGCACCCGACTGATGCCGAGGTCGGAAAGGATGCCGGTCGCCGCGCTGTAATCGCGAGCATCGATCGGCAGGCCGAGTGCGAGGTTCGCATCGAGCGTGTCGAGGCCGTCTTCCTGAAGGCGGTAGGCGCGCAGCTTGTTGATGAGGCCGATGCCCCGGCCCTCGTGGCCGCGCAGGTAGACGACGACGCCACCCGTGCGCTGGATCGTCTCGAGCGCGGTGTCGAGCTGCGGCCCGCACTCGCACTTCAGCGACCCGAAGGCCTCACCGGTCAGGCACTCGGAGTGCACGCGCACGACCGCACCGACCGGGTCGTCGGCCGGGTCGCCCGCGATGATGGCGACGTGATCGGCGCCGGTGCTGCGGTCGCGGTAGGCGCGCACAGTGAACTCGCCGCGGTCGGTCGGCAGCTTCGTCTCGACCTCGAACGCGACGGCCGAGGATTCGGGCACGGCCGCGGTCGCGGCATCCGCCCATGGATCGCGACCCGTGTCGCGCATCCAATCGACGAGCGCCGCCACGGTCGTGACGGGCAGCCCCGCGCGCTCGCCCATGGCGATGAGCCCCGGAAGCCGCATCATCTCGCCGCTGTCCTCGACCATCTCGCCGATGACGCCGACCGGTTCGAGACCGGCGAGGCGCATGAGGTCGACCGCCGCCTCGGTGTGGCCGGCACGCTCGCGTACGCCGCCGTCGACGGCGCGCAGCGGAACGACGTGCCCGGGTCGATGCAGTGAACGCGGCTCCGACGCCGGATCGGCGAGCACGCGCAGGGTGTGTGCGCGATCGGCGGCGCTGATGCCCGTCGACGTGCGGTCGGCCGCGTCGACCGTGATCGTGTAGGCGGTCGTGCGCGGGTCTTCGCTGCGCTCGGTCATCAGCGGCAGTTCGAGCCGGTCGGCGACCGAGTTCGGCATCGGCGCGCAAAGGTAGCCGCTCGTGTGCCGCACCATCCACGCGATCCACTCCTGCGTCGCGAACTGCGCCGCCATGATGGCGTCGCCCTCGTTCTCACGACCTTCGTCGTCAGCGACGATGACGGGCTTGCCCGCGCGCAGCGCATCGAGGACTTCGGGGATGGTTGCGAGGCTCATGCGGTACCTCCGGTGCTGTGGATGGACGACGGGATCTCGACCGACTCGGTGCCGAGGCGGCCGGCGAAGCGCAGCATGCGCTCGACCTGGCGCGCGAGGATATCGGTCTCGATGTTCACCCTGTCGCCGACGACCCGGTCGCCGAGCGTGGTCGCGGTGAGGGTCTCGGGGATGAGCGACACCTCGAACCACGAGCCGCCGGGCTCGTCGCCGACGGCGCTCACGGTGAGCGAGACGCCGTCGACCGCGATCGAGCCCTTGTCGACGACGAGCGGCGCGTGCGACGCGTCGAGCGAGAATCGGATGACCCGCCACGCGTCGCCCGGGCGGATCTCGAGCACCTGCGCGGTGCCGTCGATGTGGCCCTGCACGATGTGCCCGCCGAGCCGGTCGCCCACCTTCGCGGCCCGCTCGAGGTTCACCGCGAGCCCTTCGGCGGCGCCGTCGAGCGTCGACATCGCGAGCGTCTGCGCCATCACATCGGCGGTGAAGCCCTCGGCGTCGAACTCGACGACGGTCAGGCACACGCCCGACACCGAGATCGAGTCGCCGTGCGTGACGCCCTCGACCACGAGCGGCCCCCGCACGCTCAGGCGGGCGGCGTCGTCGGTTCGCTCGACGCGCGTGATCGTGCCACGCTCCTCGATGATTCCGGTGAACATGTCAGTTCCTCTCAGTAGCGTTGCCCGAGTAGCGGAGCGTATCGAGACCCGAGGCCGGGTGCGCGACGAGCAGTACGTCGTCGCCGAGTCGTTCGATGTCGGTGAAGGTGAAGCGCTTGGCGCCGTCGATCGACGTGATGCCGAGGTCGCCGAGCGCGAGCCGCGGGCCGCCGAGCAGCGCAGGTGCGACGTAGACGAGCAGCTCGTCGACGAGGCCCGCGGCCACGAAGGCGCTCGCGAGCGTCGGCCCGCCCTCGATGAAGAGCGAACGGATGCCCCGCCGCTGCAGTTGCTCGAGGTCGGCGGCCAGGTCGGTTCCGGTGAAGAACATGGGCGCGTGCGGGTGGCGGGTGATCGACGCGTCGGCGGGCACCTCGCGCCGGCCGAACACCACCGGCACGGGCTGCACGTCGTAGAACTGCCCGCCGGGGTCGCGCGCGGTGAGTGCCGGGTCGTCGGCGAGCACGGTTCCGGTGCCGACGGCGATGGCGTCGGCGGCGGCGCGTCGCCGGTGCACGTCGGCACGGGCGGCCGGGCCGGTGATCCACTGGCTCGTGCCGTCGGCCGCGGCGGCGCGGCCGTCGAGGCTCGACGCCCACTTCACGATCACGCGCGGGCGGCGGTGGCGCGCGGCGAACAGCCAGTCCTCGAGCATGGCCCCGGCCTCGTCGGCGAGCACGCCGCCGTCGACCTCGATGCCGGCGTCGCGCAGGCGTTGCGCTCCGCCGGCGGAGTGGTCGCCGGGATCTGAGACGGCGTAGACGACCCGGGCGATGCCGGCCTCGATGAGGGCGAGCGCGCAGGGGCCGGTGCGGCCGGTGTGATTGCACGGCTCGAGCGTGACCACGGCGGTGGCGCCCTCGGCCGCACCCGGGGCGAGCTTCGAGAGCGCGTCGACCTCGGCGTGGGCTGTGCCCGCTCCACGGTGCCAGCCCTCGGCGATGACGTCGCCGGCGCGCGAGAGGATCACGCAGCCGACGCGCGGGTTCACCCCGCGTGAGGGGCCGCGCGTGGCGAGCTCGAGCGCGCGGCGCATCGCTGCGGCATCCGCCATCGTGTGCGCACCCGTGGTCATCCCTCGTCCTGTTCATCAGGGCTCCGGGGATGCTCGGCGCAGCCGAACAGGTCGACGACGCTTCGCGTCGCCGACACGTGCCGCCTCCCATCCGGACTTTCACCGTCGGTACCGGAATTCCACCGGTTCAACCGAGTGCGCCCGATCTCTCGATCGACCGCACCCGGCTCGCGGACTGTAACCGCCGGTTCGGAATTGCACCGACCCCGGAGCACGTTGTCGTGTCGATTCTATGTCAACGCGGGCGCGCGCGTCCTATTCCCACGTCGCACCCGGCTCTCCGGCGTCGATCACCGCAGCCGAGTGGGCAGAGATCGTCCTTCCCCGCTATATGAAGGTCGATCTCTGCCCACTCGATCTCTGCGGGGTGTTCGCGCGCGTGAAGGGGGCTCGATCGGGTCACGCCGCCTCGACGAGGGCCCGGGCCGCGCCCTCGTCGACGATGAGGTCGGTGATGAGCCCGGCAGCGAGCGCGCCGTGCAGGCTCGGGATCTTCGCGCGCCCCGAGACGACGCACACACGGCGCGGCGCGCGGCGCAGTACCGCGAAGTCGGGCCCGGTCGCACGTTCGTTCAGCGCGATGCCGTCGCTCGAGCCGTCGGCTCGGTAGAACACGGTGGCGACGTCGCCGACGACGCCGTCGCGGCTGAGCGCCTCGTAATCGGCGCGCTCGAGGTAGCCGCCCTGGTAGACGTGGCTCGGCACCTCGGCGAACGGCGAGCCGAGGCCGAACAGCGCGACATCCATGCGGCTCTGCAGGTCAAGAAGGCGTCGAGTCGAGCGTTCGCGCCAGAATGCCCGCCGGGTCTCGGGGTCGTCGAAGAAGGCAGGCACGGGGGACTGCTGCACGTGCGCACCGAAGGCGTCGCCGAAGCGGCGCAGCAGCTCGCTCGCGTAGAGGATTCCGGTCGAGCGCACGTTGCCGGCGCCGTTGAGCTGCACGATCTCGGTGTTGTGGGTCGCCTTCGGCACGAGATGACGGCTCATGGCCGTCATGGTGGAGCCCCACGCGATGCCGATCGTCTGGTTCGAGTCCACGTACTGGCCGAGAATACGTGCAGCTGAGAGCGCGACACGGTCGAGCCGGTCGACGTCGCTCGCGTGGTCGGGCACTGGGACGACGTGCGCGTGCACCTCGTGACGCTCGAGGATCTCCTGCTCGAGCCGGCTCGGCAGGTCGAGCGGCGAGTGGATCGAGATCTCGACCAGTCCGCTCGCCCGGGCATGGCTCAAGAGGCGTGAGATCGAGGATCGCGAGGTGTGCAGCTCGTGGGCGATCGCGTCCATCGTGAGGTCCTGCATGTAGTAGAGGTGCGCGGCCCGAAGGGCGTCGCGTGTCTTGCCCGGCACCGTCTCGGTCTCGCCCGGCTCGTTCTCAGTCATCCTGCTCTCCCCTTGCACGTATGTGCACGCAGCTTGCAATAGCGTGCGAGCATGCTCACGATGTATTCATCCACACCGGACCCGTCGGCGCAAGCCGATCGCGGCCGATGGATTCGCATCGAGTACCCACCCGCATCGAGAAGAGGACAGCGATGTCTGCGAACCCCACGACCACGCAGCGACACCGCCACGGTCGCGCCCCGCGCCTGCGCGCCGAGGTCGCGGACCTCCACGCCCGGCCCACGGCCGACGTGGTCGTCATCGGCGCCGGTATCAACGGCATCGCCACGTTCCGTGATCTCGCCCTGCAAGGCGTCGACGTGGTGCTCGTCGAGCGCGACGATTTCGTCTCGGGCGCATCGTCGGCCTCGTCGCACATGATCCACGGCGGCATCCGCTACCTCGAGAACGGCGAGTTCCGGCTCGTCCAGGAGTCGGTGCGGGAGCGGAACGCCCTCATCCGGATCGCCCCGCACTACGTCAAGCCGCTCGAGACGACGGTGCCGATCTTCTCGACGTTCTCGGGCATGCTCTCGGCGCCGATGCGGTTCCTGACCCACAGGGCGGGGCGGCCGACCGAGCGGGGTGCCGCGCTCATCAAGGCCGGGCTCACGCTCTACGACTCGTTCTCGCGCGACGGCGGTCAGGTGCCGCGACACCGGTTCCACGGTGCGAAGCGGTCGCTCGCCGAGCTGCCGGCCCTCAACCCCGGCGTGAAGTACACCGCGACCTACTACGACGCCAGCATGCACGATCCCGAGCGGCTCGCCCTCGACGTGCTCTTCGACGGCCTCGCCTCGGGCCCGCACGCCCGTGCCGCCAACCACCTCGAGGCGGTCGCGCTCGGCGCCGAAGGCGTGCGCGTGCGCGACGGGCTCACCGGCGAGGAGTTTGCGATCGCCGCCGACGTCGTCGTCAACGCGTCGGGGCCCTGGACCGACATCACGAATGCGCAGCTCGGTCACCCGTCGCGGTTCATGGGTGGCACCAAGGGATCGCATATCGTGCTCGACCACCCCGAGTTGCTCTCCGCGACCGCGGGCCGCGAAATCTTCTTCGAGCACGAAGACGGACGGATCGTGCTCATCTACCCGCTCAAGGGCCGCGTCATGGTCGGCACCACCGACCTCGAGCACGACATGCGACAGCCCGCGGTGTGCACCGACGACGAGGTCGACTACTTCTTCGAACTCATCGCGCACGTTTTCCCAGGCATCCGGGTCGATCGGTCGCAGATCGTCTACCGCTTCTCGGGAGTGCGGCCGTTGCCGCGCCACGATGACACGCAGCCCGGGTTCGTGAGCCGCGACTACCGCATCGAGCGGTCCGACGTCGCTGAGCGGCCGGGAACGATGCTGCTGAGCCTCGTCGGCGGCAAGTGGACCACGTTCCGGGCCCTCGCAGAGCACCTGTCCGACGAGGTCCTCGGGCGCCTCGGGCGCACGCGCGTGCACTCCACGAAGGGACTCGCGATCGGCGGCGGCGCGGCGTACCCGGCGACCGACGATGCCCGCCGGGTGTGGGTCGCGGCGCACGGCGACGAGGTCGGCAACGCGCGGGCCGCGGCGCTCCTCGACCGATACGGCACCCGAGCCTCCGACCTGCTCGGCGAGGTCGAGGGCGCCGAGGACCTCGCCCTCGACCATCACCCCGGGTACACGCGGGGCGAGATCCGGTGGCTCGTGCGCAACGAGCGCGTCGTGCACCTGCTCGACCTCGTGCAGCGGCGCACCAGTATCGCGTTCACCGGCACCCTCACGGCGCCGCTGCTCGAGGAGCTCGCCGACCTCGTCGCCGCCGAGCTCGCCTGGGACGCCGAACGGCGAGTCGCCGAGGTCGCGCAGGCGCGCCGTGTGCTCGCCGAGCGCCATGGCGTCACACTGCTGGAGGTCGCGGCGGCCGGGTGAGGTCGTCCGAATCTGCACGGATGTGCACCGCGAAACCCGTGATTCGGTGCCGATGGCCCGGTAGCTTCATCGAGGCCGGCATCGTCCGGTGCTCCCGGCGGGCGGATGCGACATCCGTTCGCCCACTCGAAGGAAGGTCAACGTGGACAATCTCGGAATCGTGTTCCTCGCGGAACTCGTCGGCACGGCGATGCTGGTGCTGCTCGGCTGCGGCGTCGTAGCGAACGTGGCGCTCGCCAAGACGAAGGGCTTCAACGGCGGGTTCCTCATGGTGAACTTCGGCTGGGGCCTCGCGGTCTTCGCCGGCGTCATCGTGGCGTACGCCTCCGGCGCGCACATCAACCCCGCCGTCACCCTAGGACTCGTCGCGAACGGCGCCACCGAGTTCGGCAACCCTGCGTTCGGCACCGCAGTGCCGGTGAACGTCGTCTCGGTGCTCACCTACATCGGCGCACAGCTGCTCGGCGCGTTCCTCGGCGCGATCGCGGCGTGGTTGGCCTACAAGCAGCACTTCGACGCCGAGCCCGAGCCGGCCAACAAGCTGGGCGTGTTCTCGACCGGCCCCGCCATCCGCTCATACGGCTGGAACCTCGTCACCGAGATCATCGGCACATTCGTGCTCGTCTTCGTCGTCATCGGCTTCGGCCGGCAGGGCGACGCCTCGGGCCTCGCTGCGCTCGGCGCGCTGCCCGTGGCCCTGCTCGTGGTCGGCATCGGCGCGTCCCTCGGTGGCCCGACCGGCTACGCGATCAACCCGGCACGCGACCTCGGCCCGCGCATCGCGCACGCCATCCTCCCGATCAAGGGCAAGGGCAGCAGCGACTGGTCCTACTCATGGGTCCCCGTCGTCGGCCCCATCATCGGCGGCGTCCTCGCCGGCTGGGTCGCGATCCCGCTCCTGCCGCTCCTCGGCTGAGCTGCGGCATCCGCTCGCCGAATCCACCCGCACCACCCATTCACTGACAGCAACGGAGGTCTCAGATGACTGACTACGTCCTCGCGATCGATCAGGGCACCACCTCATCGCGCGCGATCATCTTCGACAAGGCCGGATCGATCGTCTCGACCGGGCAGCTCGAGCACGAGCAGATCTTTCCCAAGGCCGGCTGGGTCGAACACGACCCCGCCGAGATCTGGCGTAACACGGGAGAGGTCATCGGCCAGGCACTCGGCAAGGCGAACCTGACCCGCCACGACATCGCCGCGATCGGCATCACCAACCAGCGCGAGACCGCGGTCGTGTGGGACCGCACGACCGGCGAGCCGGTGTACAACGCGATCGTGTGGCAGGACACCCGCACCCAGCCGATCGTCGACCGGCTCGCAGCCGACGGCGGCGTCGAGCGCTTCAAGCAACAGGTCGGCCTGCCGCTCGCGACCTACTTCTCGGGCACGAAGATCGTCTGGATCCTGGAGAACGTGCCCGGTGCACGGGAGAAAGCCGAGGTCGGCGACCTGCTGTTCGGCACGACCGACACCTGGGTGCTGTGGAACCTCACCGGCGGAGTCGACGGCGGCGTGCACGCGACGGATGTCACGAACGCGAGCCGCACGATGTTCATGGACCTCGAGACCCTCCAGTGGGACGACGAGATCCTCGCCGCGTTCGGCGTGCCGCGCTCGATGCTGCCCGAGATCAGGTCGTCCTCGGAGGTCTACGGCGTCGCGAACGAGCACTCGCTGCTGCGCGAGACGCCGATCGCCGGCATCCTCGGCGACCAGCAGGCCGCGACCTTCGGCCAGGCGGCGTTCGAGACCGGCGAGGCGAAGAACACCTACGGCACCGGCAACTTCCTGATCTTCAACACGGGCGAGGAGATCGTCCACTCGAAGAACGGCCTGCTCACGACCGTCGGCTTCAAGCTCGGCGACCAGCCAGTGCACTACGCACTCGAGGGCTCGATCGCCGTGACCGGCTCGCTCATCCAGTGGCTCCGCGACAACCTCGGCCTCATCTCCTCGGCCGCCGAGGTCGAAGAGCTCGCGAAGTCGGTCGATGACAACGGCGGCGCGTACTTCGTGCCGGCGTTCTCGGGGCTGTTCGCGCCCTACTGGCGCCCCGACGCTCGCGGCGCGCTCGTCGGCCTCACCCGGTACGTGAACAAGGGCCACATCGCCCGTGCAGCGCTCGAGGCCATCGCATTCCAGACCCGCGATGTCATCGAGGCCGTGAACGCCGACGCCGGGGTGGACCTCACCGAGCTCCGCGTCGACGGCGGCGCGACCGCCAACGACACGCTGCTGCAGTTCCAGGCCGACATCCTCGGCGTGCCCGTCGTGCGCCCGGTCGTCGCCGAGACCACGGCGCTCGGCGCGGCATACGCGGCCGGTCTCGCGGTCGGCTTCTGGTCGAGCCTCGACGAGCTGCGGGCCAACTGGCAGGAGGACAAGCGCTGGACCCCGTCGATGGACGAGGCCGAGCGTGCACGTCTCGACCGCAACTGGAAGAAGGCCGTCTCGAAGACCCTCGACTGGGTCGACGACGACGTCGCATAAGCCTCACCGCAGGTACGGTGAGGTGACGGGTCGGGTGCATGGGGGTGCGCCCGACCCGTTCTCGTCTCGTGACGCGCCCGTAGCCGTTGCGCCGCGCTGCGGCGCGCCCTGCTGCGGTGCGCCCCGCTGCTCAGACGGTGAGGCGCTCGGCGAGGATCGGCGCGAGTTCAGTGAGCGATGCGATCTCGACGACGTCGACCAGCGCTGCCGATGCGGCCTCGTCGTCGGCCATCGTCGCGCCGGTGCGATTGAGCCACACGCCGACGAGTCCGGCGGCGGCGGCACCGATGGCGTCGGTGGCGAGGCGGTCGCCGACATAGGCCGCAGCCGTGACGGGCGCGTCGGACTCGAACCGTGCGATCGCCTGCTCGAAGATGCGCACGTCGGGCTTGGTGATGCCGACGTCGCCCGATGCGACGATGTGCGCGAATCGGTCGAGAATGCCGAGCCGCTCGAGCTTGGCTCGCTGGAGGTCGAGCTCGCCGTTCGTGATGATGCCCAAGCGCACGCCCGGCAGCACGTCGACGAGCGCGTCGAGCGCGGGCAGCGCGTCGTCGTGCAGCGACCATGACTCGCGGTAACGCTCGAAGTAGCGGGCGAACCATGCGCCGGCGGCGAGTTCGTCGAGCTCGTCACCGTGGGCCAGTGCGAAGTCGCGTGCGCGCGCTCGTCGCTGGCCCTCGAACGTCAGCTGCCCCGCGAGGTAGGCGTGGTAGTGCTCTTCTTCGAGGTCGCGCCAGAACTGTTGCGCGGGTGCGCGTTCAGCGTCGTATGCCCGTTCGGCCATATGCGCCACAATGCCCGCGTCGACCGCGGCGCGGTGCGCCATGAGAGTGTCGTCGAGGTCGAAGAGCACGACCGGCGTCGCCGCACTCGGCGAGGTCATCGGCCGCCGCCGAGGATCGACTGCCAGCTGTCGTGCGCTCGCGCGTCGATCACGGCGCCCCGCTCGCCACTCCACGCCGGCAGGTCGACGCCGTCGCGGCCCGGAACCGTGCCTGCGTCGGTCGTCGTGTTGATGAATCCCGAGGCGCGGGCGACCGAGGCCGAGGCGACGTTGCCGGCGTTCGCCCGCCATGAGATCGTGTCGATGCCCGGCACGCCGCCCGCGAACGCCCAGTCGCAGAGCGCCGTCGTCGCCTCGGCCATGACGCCCGAGCCGCGGTGCTCGGCGCCGAGCCAGAAGCCGATCTCACGGGGCCCGGTGCGCAGGCTGATGACGCCCATGAGCGGACTGCCCACCTCAGGTCGGATGGCCCACGTCAGCTCGGAACCGGCCACCCAGGCTTCGGGCACGTACTCGGTCAGGAACCCTCGGGCGTGCGCGTCGGTGTACGGCCATGGTGTCGTGAGGAACCGCTCGAAGAGCGGATCTTGGCAGTAGTGAGTGACCAGTTCGATGTCGCGTTCGGCCGGTAGGTCGAGCACGAGGCGCGGCGTGCGCAGGGTGACAGGTTGCATCTCAGCCGCGACGCACGAATCCGACACGGTCGTAGACCTCGCGCAGGATGCGCTCGGCACGCTCGCTCGCGCGCTCGGCGCCGACCGCGAGCAGCCGGTCGAGCTCGGCGGGGTCTTCGAGCAGTTCGAGGGTGCGTGCGCGGATGGGCGTCAGGCGGTCGACGACCACTTCGGCGAGATCTTTCTTGAAGTCGCCGTAGCCGCGGCCCGCGTAGCGCGCCTCGAGTTCGGCGATGGAGTCACCGGTCGTCGCAGCATAGATGTCGAGCAGGTTCGAGATGCCGGGCTTCGTGTGCGGCTCGTAGCGCACCTCACGCTCGGTGTCGGTGACGGCGCTCTTGATCTTCTTCGCCGTGATCGCAGGGTCGTCCATGAGCTTCACGAGGCCCGCCTCTGACGCCGAGGACTTCGACATCTTCGCCTCGGGCTCCTGCAGATCGTAGATGCGCGCCGACTCTTTGGGGATGAGCGCCTCGGGCACCACGAACGTGTCGCCGTAGCGCGAGTTGAAGCGCCCCGCGAGGTCGCGCGTGAGCTCGAGGTGCTGTCGCTGGTCGTCACCGACAGGCACGAGGTCGGTGCCGTAGAGCAAGATGTCGGCGGCCATGAGCACCGGGTAGGTGAACAAGCCGACCGTGGTGGCGTCGGTGCCGTGCCTGGCCGACTTGTCTTTGAACTGCGTCATGCGGCTCGCCTCGCCGAAGCCCGTCATGGTGCCGAGCACCCATGCGAGCTCGGTGTGGGCCGGCACGTGCGACTGCACGAACAGCGTTGAGCGCTCGACGTCGACGCCCGCCGCGAGGTACTGGGCGGTCGTGCGGCGCACGTTGTCGTGCAGCGCCTTCGGGTCTTGCGCCACCGTGATCGCGTGCAGGTCGACGACGCAGTAGATGGGGTCGTACTCGTCTTGCAGTGCGACCCAGTTGACGAGCGCACCGAGGTAATTGCCGAGGTGCAGCGAATCGCTCGAGGGCTGCATGCCCGAGAAGACGATGGGGGTGGTGGTCATGGATTCAACGTTCTCGTGTGTGGGAGAGATGGTCAGATGGCGTAGTCGACGACGACCGGGGAGTGGTCGGACCATCGCTCGTCGTAGGCCGCCGCACGGTCGACCGTGTACGACGCCACCGTTGCCGCGAGCGCGGACGAGGCCAGGTGGTAGTCGATGCGCCACCCGGTGTCGGTGTCGAACGCCTTGCCGCGCATCGACCACCACGTGTAGGGGCCATCGACCTCGCCTGCTGCCCGGCGGCCGACGTCGACCCAGCCGAGGCCCGCGCCGGCGTTGTAGTCGGGTGCGTCTTCAGCACCCACGAACCGGTCGAAGTACTCGCGCTCGCGGGGCAGGAAGCCGGCCTTCTTGACGTTGCCCTTCCAATTGCGGATGTCGAGCCTTCGGTGGCCGACATTCAGGTCGCCGACGATGACCGCGAGTTCTGTGTGCTCGACGAGCCGGGGCATGCGCTCTTCCATCGCATCGAGGAATCGGTACTTCTCGACCTGCTTCGGCGTGCCGTCTTCACCGGAGTGCACGTAGGCCGACACAACGGTGAGCACCCGCCCGTCGACGTCGTAGTCGGCCTCGAGCCAGCGACCGGCGCTGTCGAAGTCGGGCGCGCCGAGCTCGACCCGGTGGATCTGGGCGCGGTTGCGGCTCGCGATCGCGACCCCGGCCCGGCCCTTCGCGGTCGCAGGGTCGTGCAGGATGTCCCAGTCGTCGCCGAGCAGGCCCTGCAGGTCATCGGTCGACGCGCGCACCTCTTGCATGGCGAGAATGTCGACGTCGCGAGCCACCAGCCACTCGCCCATGCCCTTGCGGAATGCAGCGCGCACGCCGTTGACGTTGACGCTGGCGAGTCGGACGGGTTTCGCGGAGGGCATGCATTCGATCCTAGGGGAGGCCTCCGGCGCGCTTTCGCGACGCTTCGCCGGGCGCGGATGCCTCGAGCTCGGCGAGCTCGGATTCGGCGCGGTCGAGGCGACGCCTGGCGGCGAACCTCCCCATCCAGTTCGCGGCGGCCACGTCGGCGGTGGCCTCGCGAACGCGAACGCGCGCCGCCGTGACGAGCGCCTGCTGCTCGCGCTCGAGTTGCTCGGCGGCGAGTTGCTCGGGGGTCACCTTTCGCAGCGACTCATGGGCATCGGCGGCCTCGACGGCGATCCAGCTCGCCGCGACGAGGATGATGATGCTCGTGATGCGGAACCAGAGCAGCATGCCGATGAACACGGCGAACGTCGCGAGCAGCGGGTTGGTCGAGGCACGGCCGAGCAGGAACCCTCCGAGCAGCTGCAGCGCCGACAGCGCGGCAGAGCCCAGCAGCGAGCCGACCCACACGCGCCGCCAGGGCATCGCCGCCCCCGAGAGGAACCGGAACATGACGGCGAGGGCCAGCGTGTCGATCGCGAAGACGACGAGGAACGCGCCGGCCTGCACGAAGAAGTCCGACCAACCCGAGCCGCTGTCGAGCCCCACGAGGGCGAGCAACCAGTCGAGGAACGAGGTCGTCGCGACCGACAGGCCCGTGGCGATCAGCAGGATCGAGCCGAACGCCAATCCTGCGAGCAGGTCGCGTGCTTTCAGCAGCACGTACGCTCTCATGTCTTTCGGCAGGCCGAAGATGCTGCGCACGGCGGTGCGCGCGTAGGTGATCCACGCGATGGCCGTCCAGATGAGGCCCGCGAGGGCGACGGCGCCGGTCCAGCCGAAGAGGCTGGTGCTCTGGGTGGCGATCTCGGTGAGCTCGTCGGTCGTGAGCACGCCGTTCTCGCCGATGAGCCCCGGTGCGTAGGTGTTGAGCAGCGTCACGAACGCATCGAGTGTCGCCGGGTTGCCCGTCAGCCAGATGCCCGCGACCGCGAGCACGACGTACAGCGCCGCGAAGATCGCGAAGAGCGCCTGGTAACTGAGCCCCGACGAGAGGATGAACCCGTTCTGGTACAGGAAGTGCCGCCACACCCGCACCGGGAAGAGGGCGAGGGTCTTCTGCGTGATGGTGCCGACCGTGTGGATCGGCTCCTCGAGCCGGTCGCGGATCGGCTCGGTGAACGCGTCGAATCGTTGCCTGGCCGACGTGCCCGCCTCGTCACTGTCAGGGGCGTCATCGGATGTCGCGGGGGGCGCGTCGTACGGTCGACGGTGTTCGCCGGAACGGCTGTCCGTGCGCTCGCTCACGCTGCCCCCTTCGCCGAGCGCGGAACCCTACGGCTTGCCGCGCATGACGGCCTGCTTGACCTCGGCGATCGCCTTCGTGACCTCGATGCCGCGCGGGCACGCGTCGGTGCAGTTGAAGGTCGTCCGGCAGCGCCACACGCCCTCGGTGTCGTTGAGGATGTCGAGGCGGGTCTGCGCGTTGTCGTCGCGCGAGTCGAAGATGAAGCGGTGCGCGTTGACGATCGCGGCGGGGCCGAAGTACTGGCCGTCGGTCCAGAACACGGGGCACGACGAGGTGCACGCGGCGCAGAGGATGCACTTCGTGGTGTCGTCGAAGCGGGCGCGCTCGGCGACCGACTGCACGCGCTCCTTGCCCGGCTCGGGCGTGCTGTTCGCCACCAGGAACGGCTGCACCTCGCGGAAGCTCGCGAAGAACGG
The DNA here is from genome assembly GCF_039529735.1 of Agromyces neolithicus. Taxonomy (NCBI): domain Bacteria; kingdom Bacillati; phylum Actinomycetota; class Actinomycetes; order Micrococcales; family Microbacteriaceae; genus Agromyces; species Agromyces neolithicus. The sequence continues at coordinate 40,856 of NZ_BAAANJ010000019.1, read as the reverse complement.
TTCCATGTCGACGATGAGGTCCTTCTCGAGCGGCAGGCCCTTGATGGCCTCCACATAGATGGGCTTCGAGATGTCGAGGTCCTTGATGAGCGTCTTGCACGCCAGCCGGTTCCGGCCGTTGATGCGCATCGCGTCGGAGCCGCAGATGCCGTGCGCGCACGAACGGCGGAACGTGAGCGAGCCGTCTTGTTCCCACTTGATCTTGTGCAGCGCGTCGAGCACGCGGTCGGTGGCGTACATCTCGACATCGAAGTCCTGCCAGCGCGGCTCGGTGTCGACATCGGGGTCGAACCGGCGGATCAGGAAGGTGACGGTGAACGAGGGGATCGCGGCTTCGGTCGTCGGGGCCGCCTCGAGCGTTGCGGTGCTCACGTCAGTACTTCCTTTCCATCGGCTGGTAGCGCGTCACGACGACCGGCTTCCAATCGAGCCGGATGTGGTCGGCCGCATCGGACGAGTGCGCGTCACCCGAGAGGTAGGCCATCGTGTGCTGCATGTAGTTGGCGTCGTCGCGGTCGGGGAAGTCGTCGCGCATGTGACCGCCGCGGCTCTCTTTGCGGTTGCGCGCCGAGAACACGACGACCTCGGCGAGGTCGAGCAGGAACCCGAGTTCGACGGCTTCGAGCAGGTCGGTGTTGAACCGCTTGCCCTTGTCGTGCACCGCGATGTTGCGGTAGCGCTCGCGCAGCCCGGCGATGACCTCGGTGACATGGGCGAGCGACTCGTCGGTGCGGAACACCTGGGCGCTGCGGTCCATCTCGTCTTGCAGCTCTTTACGGATCGCGGCGATGCGCTCGGTGCCGTTCGAGTCGCGCAGCTGCGTGAGCAGGTTGCGCACCGCTGCGGCCGGGTCGTCGGGCAGGGGAGTGAAGTCGACGGTCTTGACGTACGCGACGGCGTTGTTGCCCGCGCGCTTTCCGAACACGTTGATGTCGAGCAGCGAGTTCGTTCCGAGGCGGTTCGACCCGTGCACCGAGACGCATGCGCACTCACCCGCGGCGTAGAGCCCGGGAACGACGGTGGTGTTGTCGCTGAGCACCTCGGCGTTGTTGTTCGTGGGGATGCCGCCCATGGCGTAGTGCGCGGTGGGCATCACCGGCACCGGCTCGAAGACGGGGTCGACGCCGAGGTAGGTGCGAGCGAACTCGGTGATGTCGGGGAGCTTGGTCTCGAGCACCTCGGCGCCGAGGTGGGTGCAGTCGAGGTAGACGTAGTCCTTGTGCGGGCCGGCGCCGCGCCCCTCGGCCACCTCTTTCACCATGCACCGGGCGACGATGTCGCGCGGCGCGAGGTCTTTGATGGTGGGGGCGTAGCGTTCCATGAACCGCTCGCCCGAGGCGTTGCGCAAGATGGCGCCCTCGCCTCGTGCACCCTCGGTGAGCAGGATGCCGAGGCCGGCGAGACCCGTCGGATGGAACTGGAAGAACTCCATGTCTTCGAGGGGGAGGCCCTTGCGCCAGATGATGCCGACGCCGTCGCCGGTGAGGGTGTGCGCGTTCGAGGTGGTCTTGTAGATCTTGCCGAACCCGCCGGTGGCGAAGATCACGGCCTTCGCCTGGAACACGTGCAGTTCGCCTGACGCAAGGTCGTAGGCGACGACGCCCGATGGCTTCTGCACTCCATCGACCTCGGTCATCACCAGGTCGAGCACGTAGTACTCGTTGAAGAAGTTGATGCCGAGCTTCACGCAGTTCTGGAACAGCGTCTGCAGGATCATGTGGCCCGTGCGGTCGGCCGCATAGCAGGCGCGGCGCACGGGCGCCTTGCCGTGGTCGCGCGTGTGGCCGCCGAATCGGCGCTGGTCGATCTTGCCCTCGGGCGTGCGGTTGAACGGCAGTCCCATGTTCTCGAGGTCGATGACCGCGTCGATCGCCTCTTTCGCGAGGATCTCGGCAGCGTCTTGGTCGACGAGGTAGTCGCCGCCCTTGACGGTGTCGAACGTGTGCCACTCCCAGCTGTCTTCCTCGACGTTGGCGAGGGCGGCGGCCATGCCGCCCTGCGCGGCGCCCGTGTGTGAGCGCGTGGGATAGAGCTTCGAGATGACCGCGGTCTTCGCGCCGGGGCCGGCCTCGATCGCCGCGCGCATGCCGGCGCCGCCGGCGCCCACGATGACGATGTCGAACTGGTGGTGGTGGACGCCGTCGATGATCTGGGTCTCGGCGTCGGCGGACTGGGTGTTCACGGATCTCCTATGCGGAACAGAACGAGGGGAGCAGGTCGGCCATGTCGGCCGAGACGGGCGGGCAGGGCTCGAACGTGAAGACGACCAGGGTGCCGAGCACGATGAGCACGGCCGCGGCACCGAACAGGGCGCCCTTCAGCACCTTCTGCACCGTTCCCGGGTTCGTGTAATCGTTCACGATCGTGCGCATGCCGTTGGCGCCGTGGATGAGTGCCAGCCAGAGCATCAGCACGTCCCACCACTGCCAGAACGGGTCGGCCCACTTGCCGGCGACGAAGCCGAAGTCGATGGCGCTCACGCCGTCGCCGACGATGAGGTTCATGAAGAGATGGCCGAAGATCAGCACGATGAGCACGACGCCCGACGCGCGCATGTAGATCCAGCCCCACTTCTCCCAGTTGGTGCCGCGATTGCGCGCGGGCCGGGCCGGGGTGCGGGGTGCTTCGATGGTGTTCGTCACTGTCGCTCCCCTTACTAGTGGCTGAAGACGTTGATGAGGTGGCGCGGCGTGAAGGCGAGCATGGTGATCACCCAGAGCGCGACGACGATGTAGAAGAGCACCTTCTGGTTGCGCGTCGCCCACGACCAGAAGTCGACGAGGATGATGCGCAAGCCATTGAAGGCGTGGAACACGATGGCTCCGACCAGCGCGACCTCGCCGAGGCCCATGATGGGCGTCTGGTAGGTGCCGATGACCGCGTTGTAGGCCTCGGGGCTCACGCGCACGAGCGCCGTGTCGAGGATGTGCACGAGCAGGAAGAAGAAGATGGCGACACCGGTGATGCGGTGCAGCACCCATGACCACATACCCTCGCGACCGCGGTAGAGCGTGCCGCCCGGCTTCTCTCTCGCCGGCTTCGCGGGTGTGGTCAGGGTTCCTGCCGAGTTCTGTGGCATGAACAACCCCTCCCTGGGATGAATCCTGCCCGGCTCGAGCGGGCGTCTGGGGGCGCAGCGGCCCGATCCCGAGTGTAGTCCGACGCTCCGGAGCGCGCCCCTTAGGGCTGCCTAATATCTTGACGTCGAGACTTCTGCGCTCGGCTGATGTTCGCCGCCGCCCGCTATCCTGAGCGGATGCACCTGGACCAGCCTCTCGACCGGTTCTACGCCGTGATCCCCGCGGGCGGCGTCGGCTCCCGCCTCTGGCCGCTCTCGCGGGCCGATGCGCCGAAGTTCCTGCACGACCTGACCGGCTCCGGGCAGACCCTGCTGAAGGACACGTGGGACCGGCTCGCGCCGCTCTCGGGCGACCAGCGCATCATGGTCGTCACCGGCCGCGCCCACCGTGCGGCCGTCGAAGCCCAGCTCCCGGGGCTGAGCGACGCGAACATCGTGCTCGAGAGCGAGCCGCGCGACTCGACGGCCGCGATCGGCCTCGCCGCCGCGATCCTCGAACGCCGCGAGCCGGGCGTGATCATCGGCTCGTTCGCCGCCGACCACGTGATCTCGGGCGAGACCCTGTTCCGGTCGGCGGTCGCCGAGGCGGTCGCGGCTGCCGACGCCGGCTACATCGCGACGATCGGCATCACCCCCACCGAGCCCGCGGTCGGCTTCGGCTACATCGAGTGCGGCGACGCGCTCGCCATCGACGGCGCCGAGCACGCCGAGGCCGTGTCGAGCTTCGTCGAGAAGCCCGACCTCGACACCGCGAGGCGCTACCTCGCCGACGGCAAGCACCTCTGGAATGCGGGCATGTTCATCGCCCGCGCCGATCAGCTGCTCGCCGAGATCGCCCGCAACAAGCCCGAGCTGCATGCCGGGCTCATCGAGCTCGCGGCTGCATGGGACGACCCGGCGACCCGCGGACCGGCGGTCGACCGCATCTGGCCGCGGCTCGAGAAGATCGCCATCGACTACTCGGTCGCCGAACCGGCCGCCGCGGCCGGGCGGCTCGCCGTCATCCGCGGGCACTTCGCGTGGGACGACGTGGGCGACTTCGCCTCGCTCGCGAAGCTCAACACCGCCGGCCGGTCGGGCGAGCTCGCGATACTCGGCGAGCACGCGCGGGTGCTCGCCGACGCATCGAGCGGCATCGTCGTCAGCCGGTCGAAACGGGTCATCAGCCTCATCGGCGTGCACGATATCGTCGTGGTCGACACACCCGACGCGTTGCTGGTCACCACGAGCGAGCACGCGCAGCGGGTGAAGGCGGTCGTCGACGCCCTGCGGCTCGGCGGTTCGAGCGACGTGCTCTAGGCACACGAGAGAAGCGAGGCAGCGGATGTCCCAGGGTCGGGGTTTCACCGTCGGGGCCGTGCTCGTCGCGGCATCCGCACTGTTCGTCGCGTGCGCACCCGCGCCCGACGCGGGCGACGATGTCGCGGCATCCGACACGTGCGTACGCATGGTGACCAACTCGGGCGGTCTCGAAGACCGTTCGTTCAACCAGTCGACGTGGGAGGGCCTGCAGTCCGCAGAGGCCGAGTACGGCATCGAGGCCGAGGCGCTCGTCTCGACCGGTGAGACCGACCTCGCCCCGAACGTCGAGCAGGCGTCCGCGTCGGGCTGCGAGCTCGTCGTCACGGTCGGCTTCGAGCTGGCCGAGTCCACCCTCGACCAGGCGGGCGAGAACCCCGAACTCGCGTTCGCGATCGTCGACGAGGTCGTCGAGGCGCCGAACGTGAAGCCGGTCATCTTCGACACCGCGCAGGCGTCGTACCTGGCCGGGTACCTCGCGGCAGGCGTGTCGAAGACCGGCGTCGTCGCCACCTTCGGCGGCGGCAACCAGCCACCCGTGACCCTCTTCATGGACGGCTTCGTCGACGGTGTCGCCAAGTACAACGAGGTGCACGGCGGCGCCGTGCGAGTGCTCGGCTGGGACAAGGCGAAACAAGACGGTGCGTTCACGGGCGACTTCGAGGACATCAACAAGGGCAAGGCGCTCAGCGAGGGGTTCATCGACCAGGGCGCCGACGTGATCCTCCCGGTGGCCGGGCAGGTCGGTGAGGGGGCCGCATCGGCCGCAGTCGAACGCGGCGGGGTCTCGGTGATCTGGGTCGACAGCGACGGCTACGAGACGCTCACCCCCGAGTTCCGGCCGGTGATCCTCACAAGCGTGCTGAAGAACACGCAAGATGCGATGGTCGAGATCGTCGGCGACGTCATCGACGACGCGTTCTCGAACGAGCCGTTCATCGGCACGCTCGAGAACGGCGGGGTCGAGATCGCGCCGTACCACGATCTGGCGCCGCTCGTCTCGGCCGAACTCGACGCCGAGATCGAGGGCCTTCGGGCGGCGATCATCGCCGGCGACATCGTCGTGGATTCGCCCAGCGCACCGTGATGCGCCGGTCACCCCTGTTCGGGGGATCATTCGCCTGCTCATGTGAGCAGAAAGTCGCGGCTTCATAACCATTGCGTTGCGCCGGCGCAAACCACGATGGCGACCGATGCAACTTTCGGTAACGTGACTTCAACGCCCCCGGACCGATGGGGCTGCAGGACTCTGGAGGACACTGTGAAGGTCATGACCAAGAAGGCGGCGCTCAGCGGCCTCTCGCTGTTGGGCGCAGCCGTGCTGCTCGCCGCGTGCTCGGCGGCTCCCGAAGACTCGGGCGAGACCGGGGACGCGGCTCCCGACTTCCAGCCGTGCATGGTGTCCGACGCCGGCGGCTTCGACGACAAGTCGTTCAACCAGAGCGGTTTCGAGGGGGCCACTGCGGCAGCCGACGAGCTCGGCGTCGAGTTGACCGCTGTGCAGTCCGACGCCGAGACCGACTACGCGCCGAACATCACGAACCTCGTCGACCAGGGTTGCGACCTCATCGTCACGGTCGGCTTCGCACTCTCTGCGGCGACCATCGAGGCGGCTGTGGCCAACCCCGACATCAACTTCGTCATCATCGACGACGCGGCCGACGGCGACTTCGACGGCGCCACCGACGCCGAGAACATCAAGCCGCTCCTCTTCGACACCGCCCAGGCGGCGTTCCTGGCCGGCTACGCGGCCGCGGCCTACTCGCAGACCGGCGTCGTCGGCACGTTCGGCGGCATGAACTTCCCGACGGTCTCGATCTTCATGGACGGCTTCGCCCAGGGCGTCGAGTACCACAACGCCGAGAAGGGCACCGACGTCAAGGTCCTCGGTTGGGACCGCGCCGCGCAAGACGGCGAGTTCACCGGTGGCTTCGAGGCCAACGACACCGCGCGCCAGAAGGCTCAGGCGCTCATCGACCAGAACGTCGACGTGCTGCTGCCCGTCGGCGGCCCGATCTACCAGTCGGCTGCCGCGGCGATCCGCGACGCGGGCCGCGAGATCGCGATGATCGGCGTCGACGCCGACTTCACCGTGACCGACCCGTCGGTCGCCGACCTCATGCTCACCTCGATCCTCAAGGGCATCGCGGTCGGCACCGAAGAGGCGGTCCTCGCTGCGGGCAACGGCGAATTCGACAACAGCCCCTTCATCGGCACCCTCGAGAACGAGGGCGTGGGCATCGCCCCGTTCCACGACTTCGAGTCCAAGGTTCCCGAGGGGCTCCAGGGCGAGATCGACGACCTGATGGCCGCGATCATCGCGGGCGACGTGCAGGTCGAGTCCTACCTCGCCGCCAACTGAGTCGAGGGCGTTGAGCGGGGAGGTCGGCGGATGCCGGCCTCCCCGTTCCGACTGTCGGAGGCCACTCGGTCGCGCGCGCGCCACATCTGAGCACGCGACCTCCGACACGTTCAACATTCGCGCAGCGACTGCAACGGATGCAGTCGAATCACTAGGATCGGGAACATGAAGCTCGAACTTCGCGGCATCACGAAGCGTTTCGGCAGCTTGGTCGCGAACGACCACATCGACCTCACCGTAGAGGCTGGCGAGATCCACTGCCTGCTCGGCGAGAACGGTGCAGGCAAGTCGACGCTCATGAACGTGCTCTACGGCCTGTACCGGGCCGACGAGGGCGAGGTGCTCCTCAATGACGAGGTCGTGCACTTCGAGGGGCCCGGCGATGCCATGGCCGCCGGCATCGGCATGGTGCACCAGCACTTCATGCTCATCCCCGTCTTCACCGTCGCCGAGAACGTCATGCTCGGCAACGAGTCGACGAGGTCGGGCGGGCTGCTCGACCTGCCCACCGCGCGCAAGAAGGTCGAAGAGATCGCGGCCCGGTTCGGCTTCCACGTCGACCCCGACGCGCTCGTCGAAGACCTGCCGGTCGGCGTGCAGCAGCGGGTCGAGATCATCAAGGCACTCTCGCGCGATGCCAAGGTGCTCGTGTTCGACGAGCCGACCGCGGTGCTCACCCCGCAAGAGACCGACGAGCTCATGGTCATCATGCGCCAGTTGAAAGAGGCGGGCACCTCGATCGTGTTCATCACCCACAAGCTGCGCGAGGTGCGCGAGGTCGCCGACCGCATCACGGTCATCCGGCTCGGCAAGGTCGTCGGCGAGGCCGAGCCGACCGCGTCGAACGCCGAACTGGCATCGCTCATGGTCGGCCGAGCGGTCGAGCTCACCGTGCACAAAGACGAACCCACGCTCGGCGACGACGCCCTCGTGGTCGACCACCTGACGGTCGTCGACCCGATCGGGCAGCTCGTCGTGAACGATGTGAGCTTCACCGTACGACGCGGCGAGATCCTGGCCGTCGCCGGTGTGCAGGGCAACGGTCAGACCGAGCTCACCGAAGCGCTGCTGGGCCTGGCGCACCAGGTGCGGGGGTCGGCTGTGCTCGACGGTACCGAGCTCGTCGGCCAGAGCGTGCGCGACATCCTCGAGTCGGGCGTCGGCTTCGTGCCCGAAGACCGCACCGAAGACGGGCTGGTCGGCGAGTTCACGATCGCCGAGAACCTCATGCTCGACCGCAGCGAGTCGCCGCCGTTCGTGCGCATGGGCAACCTGCAGCACGCCACCCTCGCCGACTTCGCACGCGAGAAGGTCGAGGAGTTCGACATCCGCACCCAGGGCATCGACGAGTACGTGCAGCGACTGTCGGGCGGCAACCAGCAGAAGGTGGTGCTTGCTCGCGAACTCAGCCGCGACCTGCGATTGCTCGTCGCCGCACAGCCGACGCGCGGCGTCGACGTCGGCTCGATCGAGTTCATCCACAAGCGCATCGTCGCGGCACGCGACAGCGGCGTGCCCGTGGTCGTCGTCTCGACCGAGCTCGACGAGGTCGCCGCGCTCGCCGATCGCATCATGGTCATGTACCGCGGCCGCATCGTCGGCATCGTGCCTGGCGACACCCCGCGTGACGTCCTCGGCCTCATGATGGCCGGAGAAAACGCCCCAGAAGGAGCCGCCGCATGAGCGACCCCCAGCAGCCGGCGGGCGACGCCCCCGGCGCGAACGAACCCGACGCCGACGTCGCCATCGAAGAGCCGGCGGCCGCCTCGCCCGAGGGGGGTACCGCCGTCACCGACGCCCGTGCGACCGCGTCGAGGCCCGGTGCCGTTGCGGATTCCTCGGGTGCCGCAGACGACATACCGCCGCCGTCGAAGTGGCACAAGATGCTGCGCGAAATCGCCACCGGCAATGCCATCATCTCGGTGCTGGCGGTGGTGCTCGCCCTGATCGTGGGCGCAATCATGATCGCGTTCACCGACGAGCGCGTGCAAGAGACCAGCGTGTACTTCTTCGCGCGGCCGGCCGACATGCTCTCGGCGATCTGGCAGTCGGTGTCGGGTGCGTACTCCGCGCTCTTCCAGGGGTCGATCTACAACTTCCGACGCGACGATTTCCTCTCCGGAATCAGGCCCCTCACGCAGACGCTGCTGTTCGCAACGCCGCTGATCGCGGGTGGCCTGGGTGTCGCCCTCGCGTTCCGCGTCGGCATGTTCAACATCGGTGGCCGGGGCCAGATGCTGATCGCGGCATCCGTGGCCGGATGGATCGGATTCGGCTTCGACCTGCCGTGGGGCGTGCACATGATCGTCGCCCTCGTCGGCGGACTCGTCGGCGGCGCGCTGTGGGCGGGCATCGCCGGGCTCCTCAAGGCCCGCACCGGCGCGCACGAGGTCATCGTGACGATCATGCTCAACTACGTCGCGTTCTACCTCGTGTCATGGATGCTGCGCACACCCGGATTGCTGCAGGCGCCGGGTTCGTCGAACCCGAAGACCGCGGCGATGAGGGACACGGCGATCTTCCCGGCCCTCCCGGCGCCGTTCAACCTGCACTTCGGGTTCGTACTCGCTATCGCCGCCACCGTGCTGGTCTGGTGGATCCTGAGCCGTTCGAGCCTCGGGTTCAAGTTCCGTGCCGTGGGCATCAACCCGAACGCGGCCCGTGTCGCGGGCATCAACGTGCCCGGCATGTACGTCTACGCGATGCTCATCTCGGGCGCCCTGCTGGGTCTTGCCGGGGTCAGCCAGGTGCTCGGCACGGTCACCACCGGGTTCACGGCGGGCATCGACGCGGGCATCGGCTTCGATGCGATCACGGTCGCCCTGCTCGGCCGGTCCACTCCGTGGGGCACCTTCGTGGCGGGCATCCTGTTCGGTGCGTTCAAGGCCGGCGGCTTCTCGATGCAGGCCGCCGAGGGCGTGCCGATCGAGATCGTGCTCGTGGTGCAGTCGCTCATCGTGCTGTTCATCGCGGCTCCGCCGCTCGTGCGCACGATCTTCGGCCTGCCCGCCCCCGACGCCAAGCCGAAACGATCTCGCAAGACCGCCGCGAATGAGGTGAAGGCGAAGTGAGCAAGACCGTAGAGCACCACCGCGTCGCGCCGCGACCCGACGCCCTCGACACGACCGTCGTGACGAGCTGGAAAGCCCCGATCGCCTTCGCGATCTTCACGCTCCTCGCCCTCGCGCTCGCCGTGTTCGCGCCGCGACCCGGCGAAACGACCTACCGTTGGTCGAGAGAGACCGACGCGCTGCAGGTGCCCGACCTCGTCGTGCCCGTGATGCCCGCGTTGTGGGCGGTCGTCGGCCTCCTCGCCGTCGCGACCCTGTACTCGGTCGTGCTCGTGCGCTCGAAGCGCCGCGTGCCGCTCTGGCTCATCGTGGTCTTCGCGATCGCCTTCATGTTCGCATTCCTCACCTGGGCGGGCTCGGGCTCGTCGCTGCCGATGATCGGCCTGCTGTTCGGCTCGCTGAGCCTCGCCGTTCCGCTCATCTTCGGGTCACTCGCGGGCGTAATCGGCGAGCGTGCGGGCGTCATCAACATCGCCATCGAGGCCCAGTTGCTCGCCGGCGCGTTCACTGCCGCAGTCGTGGCGTCGGTGACTGGCCAGGTGTGGCTCGGACTCATCGCGGCCATGGTCGCCGGCATGCTCGTGGGAATGGTGCTCGCCGCATTCGCGATCAAGTACTTCGTCGACCAGGTCATCGTCGGTGTCGTGCTCAACGTTCTCGTCGTCGGCCTCACGAGCTTCTTCTTCTCGCAGGTGCTCGCACCGAACGCGGCGCTGCTGAACACGCCGCCGAGGTTCGAACGGCTGCCGATCCCCGTGCTCGGCGACATCCCGATCGTCGGTCCCGTCTTCTTCCGTCAGACGATCGTCGTCTACCTGATGTACATCGCCGTCGCCGTCGTCTACATCGGCCTGTTCCACACCAGGTGGGGCCTGCGACTGCGTGCCGTGGGCGAGCACCCGCAGGCCGCCGACACCGTCGGCATCAAGGTGAACCCCACCCGGTTCTGGAACGTCGCCCTGGCCGGTTCGATCGCCGGACTCGGCGGCACGTTCTACACGATCGGATCGGGCATCGCCTTCAACAAAGAGATGACAGCGGGGGCCGGCTTCATCGCGCTCGCCGCCGTGATCTTCGGCCAATGGGACCCCATCAAGGCCACCCTGGCGGCGCTGCTGTTCGGCTTCGCGTCGAACCTGCAGAACACGCTTTCGGTCATCGGCTCGCCGGTGCCCAGCGAGTTCATGCTCATGCTGCCGTACGTCGTGACCATCTTCGCCGTCGCCGGCCTCGTCGGAAAGTCCCGCGCGCCGGCCGCAGACGGCAAGCCGTACATCAAATCCTGACGGGCGGCCCCGGCCACGGGGCATCCGTCGCACCGATCGCCTGAACGGGAGCGCACCATGACCGCAACGGATCCGATCGACTGGGCAGACCTGCGCGAGCGCGCCCGCGAAGCCATGGCGAAGGCGTACGTGCCGTACTCCGAGTTCCCGGTCGGCGCGGCCGCGGTCGTCGACGACGGCCGCGTCGTGAGTGGCTGCAACGTCGAGAACGCGTCGTACGGCGTCACGCTGTGCGCCGAGTGCTCGCTCGTGTCGGCGCTCATCATGTCGGGCGGGGGTCGGCTGGTCGCGTTCACGTGCGTCGACGGGCACGGCGCCACGCTGATGCCGTGCGGCCGGTGCCGGCAGTTGCTCTACGAGCACTCGGTCGAGGGCATGGTGCTCGACACCGTCTCGGGATTCAAGACCATCGACGAGGTGCTGCCCGACGCGTTCGGCCCGCGCCAGCTCGCCGACTACCGAGGAGACCACCCATGAGCGCCATCGAAGCCTTCGACGCCGTCGACCTGATCCGCGCGAAGCGCGACCGCCGCGAGCTCGAGACCGCCGAGATCGACTGGCTCATCGACGCGTACACCCGCGGCTACGTGGCCGACGAGCAGATGTCGGCGATGACCATGGCGATCTTCCTCAATGGCATGAGCCGGCGCGAGATCCGCGACATGACGATGGCGATGATCGCGAGCGGCGAACGCATGGACTTCTCGGGACTCGGCAAGCCCACGAGCGACAAGCACTCCACCGGCGGGGTCGGCGACAAGATCACGCTGCCGCTGATGCCGCTCGTCGCGTCGTTCGGGGTGGCCGTGCCGCAGCTCTCGGGCCGCGGGCTCGGGCACACCGGCGGAACGCTCGACAAGCTCGAGTCGATTCCCGGCTGGCGGGCCGACCTCACGAACGACGAGATGTTCGCGCAGCTGCGCGACGTCGGCGGGGTCATCTGCGCCGCGGGTGCCGGACTCGCGCCGGCCGACAAGAAGCTCTACGCGCTGCGCGACATCACCGGCACCGTCGAAGCGATCCCGCTGATCGCGTCATCGATCATGTCGAAGAAGATCGCCGAGGGCACCGGCGCGCTCGTGCTCGACGTGAAGTTCGGGTCGGGTGCCTTCCTCACCGACATCGAGCGCTCGCGCGAACTCGCCCGCACGATGGTCGAGCTCGGCGAAGATGCGGGGGTCGCGACATCCGCCTTGCTCACCAACATGAACGTGCCGCTCGGACTCACGATCGGCAATGCCAACGAGGTGCGCGAATCGGTCGAGGTGCTGGCCGGAGGCGGGCCCGCCGATGTGCGCGAACTCACGATCGCGCTCGCACGCGAGATGCTCGACCTCGCCGGGCAGCCCGAGGCCGACGTCGAGGCGGCCCTCGACGACGGGCGGGCGATGGACACCTGGCGTCGCGCGATCGCTGCCCAGGGCGGCGACCCCGACGCCGCCCTGCCGGTCGCCCGCGAGCAGCACGACGTCACCGCCGACCGCGACGGCGTGCTCGTCGAGCAGCAGGCGCTGCCGTTCGGCATCGCCGCGTGGCGACTCGGCGCCGGCCGTGCGCGCAAGGAAGACCCCGTGCACCACGCGGCGGGCATCGACCTGCACGCCAAGCCCGGCGACGAAGTGCGCGCCGGGCAGCCGCTGTTCACGCTCTTCGCCGACGACCCCGCGCGGTTCGATCGGGCGCTCGAGGCGGTCGATGGTGCCTGGCGCATCGGCGCCGCGGGCGATCCGGTCGACGACGGCGGACCCCTCATCGCAGACCGCATCGGGCGCTGACGGCTCTGTCGATCGCGCAGCGAGCGCCGTCGAGCGTATCGAGATCCTGGCGACGGGTCTCGATATGCTCGCTCCACGCTCCACGCTCCACGCTCCACGCTCCACGACCGACGCGCCGCGTCATTGCTTCGAGAATGCCGAGACTTCGCGGCGTCCGTGTCGCTATCGTTGAGTCGTGAACACGAATCCGACGGAGTACCGGCTCGAGGGCGACGGCGCCGACATCCAGTCGCTGCCGAAGATCTCGCTGCATGACCACCTCGACGGCGGCCTGCGGCCGCAGTCGCTCATCGAACTCGCCGATGAGCTCGGGCTCGAGGTTCCGGCCGCCGACGCCGAGGCGCTCAGGGCGTGGTTCACGGAACAGTCGAACTCGGGTTCGCTCGTCGAATACCTGAAGACCTTCGACCTGACGACGGCGGTCATGCAGACCCGAGCCGGCCTCAGCCGAGTCGCGCGCGAGTTCGTGCAAGACCTCGGCGCCGACGGGGTCATCTACGGCGAGATCCGCTGGGCACCCGAGCAGCACCTCACTCGCGGGCTGAGCCTCGACGAGGCGGTCGAGGCCGTGCAGGCGGGCATCGAGCAGGGCCTCGATGACGTGCAGGCCCTGGGGCGCCGCATCCGCGTCGGCCAGCTCGTCACCGCGATGCGGCACAACGACCGTGGGCTCGAGATCGCCGAACTCGCCGTACGTCACCGTGAGCGGGGAGTCGTCGGCTTCGACATCGCGGGCCCCGAAGCCGGGTTCCTGCCGGCCCGGCACCGCACCGCGTTCGATTACCTCGCGAGCCAGTTCATGCCGGTCACCATCCACGCAGGCGAGGCCGACGGCCTCGAATCGATCCGCGGTGCCCTGCTCGATGGTCGCGCCCTCAGGCTCGGCCACGGCGTGCGCATCGCCGAAGACCTCGTCATCGAGCGCCAAGACGACGAGAACACGTACGTCTCGCTCGGGCCGATCGCGCAATGGGTGCGCGACCGCGAGATCGCCCTCGAGACCAGCCCGTCATCGAACCTGCAGACGGGGGCCATCGCGGCATGGGGCGGCGAGCTCGTCGACCACCCGTTCGACCTGCTGTACCAGCTCGGGTTCCGGGTCACGGTGAACGCCGACAACCGACTGCAGAGCGGCACCTCGCTCACGCGCGAGCTCGCACTGCTGAGCGACGCGTTCGGGTACGACCTCGACGACTTCGAGACGTTCCAGCTGAATGCCGCCGCGTCGGCCTTCCTCCCGCTCGACGACCGCGAAGAGCTCGCCGAGCTCATCCAAGACGGCTTCGACGAGGCCTGAACCTGCCAGACGACCGATGCCCCGACCCGGGGCCCGCGTCCGACCGCCGCCCGAACGGATCACCTGAAATGACCTTCCCGCCGCTGGCCGATGCCGGCATCATGCTGGGCGCCCATGCGACCGACTGGCGTGACGCCGTGCGGCTGGCCGGGCGTGCGCTCAGGCTTTCGGGCTCGACGCGGGCCGAGTACTCCGACCGCATGATCGCGGTCATCGAGGAGTTCGGTGCCTACGTCGTCGTCGCGCCCGGTCTCGCGCTCGCGCACGCCAGGCCCGGGCCTGATGTGCGTCGCGAGGGGCTCTCGGTGGTCACCCTCGCCGAGCCCGTGGCGTTCGGGCATCCCCACAACGACCCCGTGCGGGTCGTCGTGGGGCTCGCGGTCTCGAACGCCGAAGAGCACGTGGCATCGGTGGCGTCGCTCGCCAACGTCTTCAACGACGGCGCCACGGTCGCGCGCCTCGCACGCGCCACGTCCGCCGACGACGTGCGCGGCCTGCTCGGCATCGACGCCCCTGGGGCTTGAGCCCGGCGCGCTCTGCGCCACTTCTGTACCTTCTGCGCCAGCCGAACTGGCGCGCGGCCCGCCGAAATGGCGCAGCCCTCGCATCGGGCTACTCGACGAGTTCGCGCATGCCGGCGTCGAGGGCGGCGACGGCGGCGGAGGCCGCGGCTCGCCGTTCGGCAACGGTTCCGGCCTCGGACACCGCGTCGATGTAGACCTTGAGCTTGGGCTCGGTTCCGCTCGGGCGCACCATGACCCGCGCGTTGCCCTCGAGCACGATGCGCAACACGTCTGACGGCGGCAGCGAGCCGAAGCCGTCGGCGAGGTCATCGATGCGTTCGACCCGGATGCCGCCGACAGAGGCCGGCGGTTCGGCGCGCAACCGCGCCATGACCTCGCCGATGCGCGAGAGGTCGGTGACCCGGATCGAGACCTGGCCCGAGGCGTGGCATCCGAATCGCTCGACGAACTCATCGAGGTGGTCGGCGACCGTGCGACCCTCGGCCTTGAGCTCGGCCGCGAGTGCGAGGAACGCGAGGCCCGCCGAGATGCCGTCTTTGTCGCGCACGGTGCCCGGATTCACGAGGTAGCCGAGCGCCTCTTCGAAACCGAACACGAGGCTCGGCGCACGCGAGATCCACTTGAACCCCGTGAGCGTGGCCTCGAAGTCGAGGCCGTAGGCACGCGCGACGACCTCGAGCCCCGGTGACGACACGATCGAGCACGCGAGCGCCCCTTGGGGCCCCGAGTCACCAGATGCATCGGCGGCGCGGCGCGCGGCCTGCCACCCGAGGATGAGGCCGACCTCGTTGCCCGAGAGCCGCCGGTAGCCCGCTTCGGCAGCAGGGTCGGGGATCGCGATCGCGAGCCGGTCGGCGTCGGGGTCGTTCGCGACGATGAGCTCGGCGTCGACGGCACGGGCGCGTTCGTAGCTGAGGTCCATGGCGCCCGGCTCTTCGGGGTTGGGGAACGCCACCGTGGGGAAGGCCGCGTCGGGCTCGATCTGCGCGTCGACGAGCGTCGGTGTGTCGAAGCCCGCCGTGTCGAGCACGCGCGACATCGTCTGCCACCCCACGCCGTGCATCGCCGTGTAGACGACGCGTGGCTGCGCGACGGGCGCAGCGCCCGTGGGCGAGGCCACGAGCCCCGTCTGCCGCACGTACTCGTCGATGACCGACTCGGCTGCCGTCCAGAACGTGCCGCGCGGCAGGTCGCGCACCGACCTGGACTCGGCGACGCGGGTGATGTGCGCGGCGATCTCGGCGTCGGCGGGGGCGACGATCTGCGAACCGTGGTGCTCGCCGCCGAGGTAGACCTTGTAACCGTTGTCGTTCGGGGGGTTGTGCGAGGCGGTGACCATGACCCCGGCCGACATGCCGAGGTGCCGAACGGCGAACGCGAGCACCGGGGTGGGCAGCAGGCGGGGGAGCAGCACTGCCCGCACGCCCGCGCCCGCCATGATCTCGGCCGAGTCGCGGGCGAACACGTCGGAGTTCTTGCGTCCGTCGTAGCCGATGACGATCGACGGCGTCGAGCCGGGTGTCGCACGTTCGACGAGGTAGGCCGCGAGCCCCGCGGCCGCCTGTGCCACGAGCACGCGGTTCATGCGATTGGGCCCGGCCGCGATCGCTCCGCGCAGGCCGGCGGTGCCGAAGGCGAGGCGCGTGTCGAACCGGTCGGCGAGGTCGGCGGATGCCTCGGGGTCGCCGCCGCGCACGGCCGCGATGATCGCGGCGAGTTCGTCACGGGTCTCGGGGTCGGGGTCTTGGGCGATCCACGCCTCGGCGATGGCGACGCGCTGCGCGTCGCGGGGATCGATGTGCTGCGGCATCGGCTCGTCCCTTCCTTCTGCGCTGCGGCTACAGCGCGGCGACGATGTTCGCGAGCAGCCCGGTGATGACGGGTTCGGCGGCCTGGCCGGCCTCGATGACCTCGGCGTGGCTCAGCGGGGTCTGCTGGATGCCGGCGGCGAGGTTCGTGATGAGCGACATGCCGAGGATCTCCATGCCGGCCTGGCGCGCCGCGATGGCCTCGAGGGCAGTCGACATGCCGACGATGTGACCCCCGATGGCCTTGGCCATCTGCACCTCGGCGGGCGTCTCGTAGTGCGGCCCGCGGAATTGGCAGTACACGCCCTCGTCGAGCGTCGGGTCGATCGAGCGCGCGAGGTCGCGCAGCCGCTTCGAGTACAGGTCGGTGAGGTCGACGAAGGTCGCCCCCTCGAGCGGCGAGTCGCCGGTGAGGTTGATGTGGTCGCTGATGAGCACGGGGGTGCCCGGGGTCCAGTGCTGCTTGATGCCGCCGGCGCCGTTCGTGAGGATCATCGTCGTCGCGCCGGTGGCCGCGGCCGTGCGAACCGAGTGCACCACCCGGCGCACGCCGTGGCCCTCGTAGTAGTGGGTGCGGGCGCCGATGACGAGCGCGCGTTTGCCGCTCGGCAGCAGCACCGAGCGCAGGGTGCCGACGTGCCCCTCGAGCGCGGGCTTCGAGAAGCCGGGCACCTCGGTGGCCGCGATGGTGTGCGTCGTCTCGCCGATGAGCTCGGCGGCACGGCCCCAGCCGCTGCCGAGGGTGAGGGCGACGTCGTGGTGGTCGACGCCCGTGAGTTCCGCGATCTTCGCGGCGGCGTCGGCTGCGAGGTCGAAGGGGTCGGCTGCGGGGTCGTCGAGGGGGTTCGCATCGTGCATCACACCACTCTAGGGGCGCTGCGGATGTCGCGGCACGGTCGTGCACGGATGCAAGGGGCTGCACCCGAACTGACAGAATGTGAGCATGGCCTACGAGTTCGAGCGCACACAACGCATTGCCGTCCTCGGAGGGGGGCCGGGCGGGTACGAGGCCGCGGCCGCGGCTGCGCAGCTCGGGGCCGAGGTGACCCTCATCGAGCGCGCGGGTGTCGGCGGCTCCGCGGTGCTCACCGACGTCGTGCCGTCGAAGTCGCTCATCGCGACGGCCGAGGCTTCGAACGCGGTGAAAGAGGCCGCCGACCTGGGTGTGCAGTTCTTCGCGAAGGGATCGGCCGGCGAGAAGGCCGTCAAGCCCGAGGTCGCCATCAACCTCGCCGCCGTGAACAAGCGACTCCTCGGGCTGGCGGCGCAGCAGTCCGAAGACCTGCGCAGCAACCTGCTCGAGGCAGGCGTGCGCATCGTGCACGGCGAGGGGCGCCTCGACGGCCCCAACGCCGTCATCGTCTCGACCGCCAAGGGCGGCACCGACTTCGATCGCATCGAGGCCGACACGCTCGTCATCTCGGTCGGCGCGAGCCCGCGGGTGCTGCCCACCGCGGTGCCCGACGGCGAGCGCATCCTCACGTGGACCCAGCTCTACCAGCTCGAGCGGGTGCCCGAGCACCTCATCGTCGTGGGTTCAGGTGTCACGGGCGCCGAGTTCGCTTCGGCATACCGCGCGCTGGGAGCCAAGGTCACGCTCATCTCGAGTCGTGACCAGGTGCTTCCGGGCGAAGACGCCGATGCGGCATCCGTCATCGAGAAGGTCTTCAAGCGCAACGGCATGAAGGTCATGAACAAGTCGCGGGCCGAGTCGGTCGTGCGCGACGGCGACTCGGTCGTCGCGACCCTCACCGATGGGCGCGAGGTGCGCGGCAGCCACTGCCTCATGGCGGTCGGCTCGGTGCCGAACACCGCCGACCTCGGCCTCGAGGCCGCGGGAGTGCAGCTGGCCGAGAGCGGGCACATCCGCGTCAACCGTGTCGCACGCACCTCGATGCCCAACATCTACGCCGCCGGCGACTGCACGACGTTCGTGCCGCTCGCCTCGGTCGCCTCGATGCAGGGGCGCACGGCCGTCTTCCACGCCATGGGTGACATCGTGAACCCGCCCGAGGACCGCAACATCACGTCGAACATCTTCACGCAGCCCGAGATCGCCACGGTCGGCTGGACCGAGAAGGAGATCGACGAGGGCGTTGTGCCGGGCGTCGTCTACAAGCTGCCGCTCTCGTCGAACCCGCGCGCGAAGATGATCGGCATCCGCGACGGGTTCGTGAAGCTCTTCGCCTCGAGCGGCTCGGGTGGCATCATCGGCGGCGTGATCGTCGCGCCGAAGGCGTCGGAGCTCATCTTCCCGCTCGCGCTCGCCATCGAGCACCGCCTCACGGTCGACCAGTTCGCCGAGGCGTTCCCCGTCTACCCCTCGCTCACGGGCTCGCTCACGGACGCCGCCCGGGCTATGCACATCGTGCGCTGAGCCCGGCTTCGGTACGGCAGAACGGCCTGTCGGACAACATTTGGCAACTGGTTGCCAATCGGATCACCGCGTGCGTAGATTGATGCAGTCGCGACGCCTCATGGGTGCTCGGCGACACCCACAGCACGCGCCCGACCGGGCGCGCAACGCCGCATTCGACTCCGGCCGGCAACCCGTAACGGCCGACGGTGTTCGACTGCATGCAAAGGAGCATCAGGAATGAAGATCACACGTCTGCTGCAGGCATCCGCGGTCGTCGGAGTCGCGGCACTCACCCTGGCCGGTTGCGCCTCGGGTTCCGGCGACTCCGGGTCGAGTGCCGAGGCGACCGAGCCCAAGACGATGAAGCTCGCCCTCAATCAGGCCCAGGATCACCCCTCGTTCATCGCGCTCGAGGCATTCGGCGAGTACCTCACGGATGCCACCGATGGCCGGTGGAACATCGAGGTCTACCCCGACGCCCAGCTCGGCGATCAGGCGCAGTACGTTCAGTCGGTGAGCGATGGGGTCATCGACCTCGCTGTCGTCTCGGCGCCACAGCTCGAGAACCTGAATGACGACTTCGTGGTCTTCAGCCTCCCCACGGTCTTCGACTCGATCGATCACCAGATGTCGGTGCTCTCGGATGACGAGGCCGTGGGTGACGTGTACGCGTCGCTCGAAGACAGCAACAACATCACCGTTGTCGGCGGACTCACGCAGGGCGCCCGCAGCATCTACCTCAAAGACAAGATCGCCGAGACGCCGGCCGATCTGGCGGGAAAGAAGATCCGCGTGCAAGAGAGCCCGGTCTTCATCGCGATGATCGAGGCTCTCGGTGCCTCGCCCACCCCGATGGCCTTCAGCGAGGTGTACACCGGCCTCCAGTCGGGAGTCATCGACGGCGCCGAGAACAACGAGATCTCGTACCTCACTCAGAACCACTACGAGGTCGCGCCGTTCTTCTCCTTCACCCGTCACCTGATCGGTGCCGACTTCCTGATCAGCAACACCGACACGCTGAACGAGATGTCCGAAGAAGACCGTGCCGCGTTCGACGAAGGCTGGACCGCGGCGTGGGAGCAGCACACGGACCTGTGGGTCACCGACACCGACAAGGCGATCGAAGACGCAACGGCCGGCGGCGCCACGTTCGAGGAGGTCGACAGCGAGGCCTTCACCGAGGCGCTCACCCCGCTGCTCGACGAGTTCATCACCACCGACTCGCAGCAGGCCCTCTACGACGCGATCCGGGCCGGCGCGGAGTAGGCCCACCCCATCACCGGCGGGGGCGCCGCGTGGTCTACGACCACCGGCGCCCCCGACCTGAGCCACGACAGCACTCGATGGCATCGCCCCCCAGCGGGGCCGACGGAGGACAACGTGAACAGCAACGCACCGGAGTCCGGCGAGAATCCGCCGGGCAGCGGCCGACCAGGCGACACAGGTCGCTCCGAACCGAATGGCCCGGCTCGCTGGGGCGGTCTCGTCGGGGTGCTGGGCGGCATCCGTCGCGTCATCGACCGAGTGCTGGCCGTGCTCTGCATCATCATGTTCGTGGCGCTCGTCTTCATCGTCGCTCTGCAGGTGTTCACCCGTGAGGTCCTGAACAACTCAGCACCATGGACCGAGGAGGCGGCGCGGTACACGTTCGTCGTGCTGGCAGTCCTGGCCGCCGCGTACGTGTTCTCGGAGCGAGGCCACATCGCGGTCGAGATTCTGATCGAGAAGCTCCCCCTCAGGTGGCAGAAGGTGATGGGCATCGTCAACGAGTCGATCGTCATCTTCTTCGCGATCCTCGTCTTCATCGTCGGAGGCGCTCGTGTCACTGACAACGCGTGGAGTCAGGACATCGCCACCCTGCCGTTGAGCGTCGGCCAGGTGTTCCTGGTGCTCCCGATCGCCGGCATCCTGATCGTCTTCTACTCGCTGGCCACTGTCATCGGCATCCTTGCGGGCGTTGAGAAGCCCACCCCCGAATTC
Organism: Agromyces neolithicus; assembly: GCF_039529735.1. Lineage (NCBI taxonomy): Bacteria > Bacillati > Actinomycetota > Actinomycetes > Micrococcales > Microbacteriaceae > Agromyces > Agromyces neolithicus. The sequence goes on along the minus strand of NZ_BAAANJ010000019.1, from coordinate 20,016 downwards.
GACGAGAGCGCGGAGATCTGAGGCTATGGATACCAACACCATCATCGCCGTCGTCATTCTGGTCGTCGGCATCACCGTCGGGATTCTCATGGGCCTTCCCGTGGCGGTCGCCATGGGTCTGCCCTCGACAGTGGCGATCGTCATCCTGCTCGACTGGGAGGGCGCTGCGCTCACCTCGGCACAGCAGATCTTCGCAGCCAGCAATTCGTTCGCCCTGCTCGCCATTCCGTTCTTCATCCTCGCGGGTGGCCTGATGAACACCGGGGGCATCGCGTCGAGACTGATCGACCTGGCGCTCGTGGTCGCGGGTCGCCTGCCTGCACCGCTCGCCCAGACCACCGTCGTCGCCAACGCCATGTTCGGCTCGGTCTCGGGCGCGTCCGTCGCGTCGGCCGCCGCCGTCGGCACGGTACTGTCGCCGCGCATGCGCAAAGAAGGCTACGACCCCGCGTTCTCGGCGACGGTCAACGCCGCGTCCTCTCCCTCGGGAATGCTGATCCCGCCGAGCAACACCTTCATCGTGTACTCGCTGGTTGCGGGCGGCGGGGCTTCGATCGGGGCGCTGTTCATGGCCGGCGTCGGGCCGGGAATCCTGTGGGCGCTCATCTGCATCGTGATGGTGGCCCTCTATGCCCGCAAGCGCCCCGAACTGCGCGCCACCGGCCCCCGGCCGACCCTGAAGCAGGCGGTGATCGTCTTCCTGCGTGCGATCCCCGCGCTCCTCATGATCGTCGTCGTGATCGGCGGCATCCTGAGTGGATTCTTCACCGCCACCGAGTCCGCGGTGATCGCGGTGCTCTACTCGCTCGCGCTCGGACTCGTACAGCGCACGCTGTCGGTCAAGGATCTCCCGAAGGTCCTCCTCGAAGCCACCAAGGTCACGGGCATCATCATGCTTCTGATCGGAGTCTCTGGAATCCTCGGCTACGTGCTCGCGTTCGCGCGGATCCCGCAGCTCGTCACCCAGGGCCTGCTCGGCTTCACCGACAACACAGCGATCATCCTCATCATCATCATGATCGTGCTGTTGCTCGCGGGAACCGTTATGGACCCGACTCCGGCGATCCTGATCTTCACGCCGATCTTCCTGCCGGTGGTCGTCGCCCTTGGCGTCAGCCCGGTGCACTTCGGTGCGATGATGGTCTTCAACATGTGCCTCGGCAACATCTCACCGCCGATCGGAAACAACCTGTTCGTCGCCGCACGTGTCGGAAACGTCAGGATCGAATCCGTCTTCAAGGGCATCTGGCCGTATTTCTGGGCGCTGTGCATCGGCCTGCTCATCGTGGCATTCGTTCCGGCACTCTCGATGTGGTTGCCCGAGACCTTGGGACTGATCCGGCCGTGACGTGAGAACATGACATCGTCGTGACCTGAGCAGCTGGGCAGGGATGCCCAGCTGCTCATTCGCACTGGGGGAGGATGTTCGGCTCAGGCGGCGTGCTCGTGATCGGGTGCCACAGGGCGCGACTCGCGCCGTGCGGGCGGCGCAGTCGAATCGCGTACCACCAGTTTCGCCGGCAGTCGGGTCGGTCGCAGCGGGCCGGCGGCACGCGCACGGCCCGGTCGGCCGGCCACCTGCTGTGCCAGCACGATGCGCACGGCATGGCTGCCGAGGTGGCGCAGCGGCGATGCGAGGCTGGTGAGCGGTGGAATACTCCACCCGGCCAGGAGGCTGTCGAAGCCGATGACGCTGACGTCGTCGGGCACGCGCATTCCCAGCTCGGCGAGGCCCCGCATGAACCCGACTGCGATGGAGTCGTTGAAGGCGATGACACCGCTGGTCGCGTGCTCGGTGAAGGCGTGCGCAGCGGCGTGGCCGCCCGCCTGCGTGGGGGCGGTCGGACCGATGCGGCGGGTTCGCAGCCCAAGCTGCTGGGTCGCCGCCCGGAAGGCCCGCCACCTCGTACCGTCGGTCCACGCGCCTGCCGGGCCGGCGACGTACGTGAGCTCTCGGTGGCCGAGCGCGGCCAGGTGGGCGACGGCCTGACTCATGCCGTCGGCGTTGTCCGTGAGCACGCTCGCGACATCGGTCATCGCTCGGTTCACCACGACGGTGGGGCGCTGTCTCGCGACGACCCGTATCGACGAGTCGGGAAGCGTCGAGGCGGCCAGGATCACGCCGTCGACGACCGGGATCAGGCGCTCGAGGGCGCCCCGCTCGGTGGTGGCCGAGCGCTGGGCGTCGACGACGAGCAACGTGTGGTCGGCAGCGTTCGCGGCCTCTTTCGCGCCCCTGATGATCTCGTTGAAGAAGTGATCGGGCACATCCGGCACCACCATCGCGAGCAGTGCGGTCTTCGCACCGGGCAGGGACAACCGCACCACCGGCTTCGCACGGTACCCCATCTCCGCCGCGATGCGCCGCACTCGGTCGGCGGTCTGGGCGTTGACGCGACCCGGGCGGGAGAAGGTGCGCGACACCGTCGACGGCGCGACGCCGGATGCTCGGGCGACGTCGTAGATCGTCGGACTCGTCGGGTTCGGGGCATCCTCATCGCGGGCCATCGACCCAGTTTACGTGTAGGAACAACAAATGGCAACCGGTTGTCACGATCGGAAGCCGAGTACGGATGACTGCAGGGCGTCGCACCGAACGCACCGGCCGACCAATGGTCGCCCCTCGGGGATGCGCGTACGCTGGTACGGCGCGGCGCGGCGTGCGCGGCGCAGACTCCCGGGGGAACGATGGATCTGCGCGCGCAGGCGGCGGCGAACTTCGCTGTGGTCAGCGGTGGCGCGTGGGTCGGCTGGAAGAGCCCAAGGCGATGAGCGGCACGCCATCGCACGGGGGCGCGAGCCCGGCTGCTGACACGCTGACTCCGGCCGACCGATACCAGGAGCTCTTCGTCGACGTTCAGACGTCGCGCGTGTTCGACGACAGCAAGACCTTCGTCGACTGCTCACCGATCGACCGACCGATGCGCATCCTCGAACGGTATCGCCGGGAATCGCGCCGTCCGGGGTTCGACCTCGCGGGATTCGTCGGCGAGCAGTTCACGCTGCCCGTCTCACGAACCGAGCATTTCCTCCCCGAGCCCGGAGAACCCATCGGAGCGCACATCAGCCGCCTGTGGGACGCACTCACCCGAACGCCGCTCGAGCACCCGCCGCGCTCGTCCCTGCTGCCGTTGCCCGAACCGTACGTCGTGCCAGGCGGACGATTCCGCGAGCTCTACTACTGGGACTCGTACTTCACGATGCTCGGACTCGCCGCAGAAGGGCGCAGAGGGCTCGTCCGCGGGATGACCGACGACTTCGCATACCTGATCGACGCGTATGGTCACGTGCCGAACGCGAATCGCACCTACTACCTCTCGCGTTCGCAACCGCCGGTGTTCGCGTTCATGGTCGAGCTGTGCCGCTCGATGGGAGCGGCGACGCCCCTCGACTACGCCGCGCAACTCCGGCAGGAGTATTCCTGGTGGATGGAAGGTGCGGATGACCTGCGCGAGGGTGAGACCCACGGCCGTTGCGTGCGCATGGAGGACGGGGCGGTGCTCAACCGCTACTGGGACGACCGGGACAGCCCGCGAGAGGAGTCGTTCCGCGAAGACGTCGCGACCGCCGGCCGTTCACGGCGGCCCGTGCACGAGGTGTATCGCGACCTGCGGGCTGCCGCGGCGTCGGGCTGGGACTTCAGCTCGCGATGGTGCTCCGAGCCCGGTGACCTCTCGACGATCATGACCACGTCGATCGTTCCGGTCGATCTGAATGCGTTCCTCCATCGGCTCGAAACCGCGATCGCCGAAGTGAGCGAGCGCGAAGGCGACGATCGAGCCGCCGCTCGATTCCGGGAGTCGGCGGCGGCGCGCGTGCGGGCGATCGATCGATGGTTGTGGGACGCCTCGGCCGGCGCGTACGCCGACTACGACCTCTGCGCCGGGAGGGTGCGTCCGTCGCTGACGGCAGCCTGTGTCGCGCCGCTATGGGTGGGGATCGCTTCATCGAGTCGCGCCGCCGAGGTCGCGAGCGCGGTGCGTGATCGGTTGCTGCGACCCGGTGGACTCGGCACGAGCGAACACGAGACCGGTGAGCAATGGGACCGACCCAACGGTTGGGCACCGCTGCAGTGGATGGCCGTGAGGGGATTCGCCCGGTACCGAGAGGCGATCGCCGCCGATCTGCAGCATCGCTGGTTGCGCGCCGTCGATGCCGTGTATCGCCGCGATGGCCGACTGGTCGAGAAGTACGCCATGCTGGGCACGCCGGAATCGACGACCGGCGGCGGCGGCGGCGAGTATCCGCTGCAAGACGGCTTCGGATGGACGAACGGCGTTGTGCAGGCGATGCTCAAGGGCTTCGATCCCGACGGCCGACTCACCTGACCCGTCGTACTGCCGGGGTCACGCGGCGCGCGGTGTCAGGCGTCGGTGATGGCGAGCAGCAGGTGCCCGCTCGAGACCGTGGCGCCGGCTTCGGCGTTGACCGTGCCCACGACGCCGTCTTTGTGGGCGACGATGGGCTGCTCCATCTTCATGGCCTCGAGCACGAGCACGAGGTCGCCCTTGACGACCTTGTCGCCCTCGGCGACCGCGACCTTCACGACCGTCGCCTGCATGGGCGCCTTGACCGCGTCGCCGGTACCGGTGTCGACGGCGTGGGCGGCGGTGCGCCGACGCGGCGCCGGTCCGGCGGTGCGAGATGCGGATGTCGCGCCCGCGAGCCGTTTCGGAAGGCTGACCTCGACGCGCCGGCCGGCGACCTCGACGACCACGCTCGTGCGCGCGGCGCCGCCCGAGGTCTCTTCGATCTCGCCCGACCACGGTTCGAGCCGGTTGTCGTACTCGGTCTCGATCCAGCGGGTGTAGATCGAGAAGGGCTCGTCACCGTCGGGCGCGAAGGCGGGGTTGTGCACGATGTCGCGGTGGAACGGCAGCACGGTCGGGAGCCCTGCGACCTCGAATTCGTCGAGGGCGCGGCGGGCGCGCTCGAGGGCGTCCTTGCGCGTGGCGCCGGTGACGATCAACTTGGCGAGCAGCGAGTCGAAGGCGCCCGAGATCTCGTCGCCCGAGGCGACACCCGAGTCGATACGGATGCCGGGACCGCCCGGGAACCGCAGCTGGTGCACGGGACCGGGTGCGGGGAGGAAGCCTCGGCCCGGGTCTTCACCGTTGATGCGGAACTCGATCGAGTGGCCGGTCGTGACGGGGTCGGAGTAGTCGAGCACGCCGCCCTCGGCGAGGCGGAACTGCTCGCGCACGAGGTCGATGCCCGTGACCTCTTCTGACACGGGGTGCTCGACCTGCAGGCGGGTGTTCACCTCGAGGAACGAGACGGTGCCGTCTTGGCCGATGAGGAACTCGCAGGTGCCGGCGCCGATGTAGCCGACCTCTTTGAGGATCGCCTTCGAAGCCTCGTAGAGCGCGCGGTTCTGCTCGTCGGTGAGGAACGGCGCTGGGGCCTCTTCGACGAGCTTCTGGTGCCGGCGCTGCAGCGAGCAGTCGCGTGTCGACACGACCACGACGTTGCCGTGCTGGTCGGCGAGGCACTGGGTCTCGACGTGGCGCGGCTTGTCGAGGTACTTCTCGACGAAGCACTCGCCGCGGCCGAACGCCGCGACGGCCTCGCGGGTCGCCGAGTCGAACAGCTCTGCCACCTCGTCGCGCGTGCGGGCGACCTTGAGGCCGCGGCCGCCGCCGCCGAATGCGGCCTTGATGGCCACGGGGAGACCGTGGACGTCGACGAATTCGAGCACCTCGGAGGCATCGGCCACGGGGTTGAGCGTGCCGGGCGCGAGCGGCGCCCCGACCTTCTCGGCCACGTGCCGCGCCGAGACCTTGTCACCGAGGCGTTCGATCGCCTCTGGGGAGGGGCCGATCCAGATGAGGCCGGCATCGATGACGGCGCGGGCGAAGTCGGGGTTCTCGGCGAGGAAGCCGTAGCCGGGGTGCACGGCGTCGGCGCCGGAGCGACGCGCGACCGACAGCAGCTTGTCGATGACGAGGTAGGTCTCGGCGCTCGTGACGCCGTCGAGGGCGTAGGCCTCGTCGGCGAGCCTTGCGTGGCGCGCGTCGCGATCCTGGTCGGCGTAGACGGCGACGGAGCCGAGGCCGGCGTCACGTGCGGCGCGGATGACGCGGACGGCGATCTCGCCTCGGTTGGCGATGAGGACCTTGGTGATGCGCGGCATAATGCTCAAGCCTATTGGCCACGCCCGTCACGCCTTTGGGTGACCTCCACAAAATGAACCCGAGACTCTTGAGGGCGGCGACAAACGTGGTTCAGTGGCGGCGGTTCCAGAACGAGGGCCAGTCGCCGCCGAGTTCGCGCACGAGGTCGCGCAGGGTCGACAGCGAGAGCCCGACGACCGTCGAGGGGTCGCCCTCGACGCGGCGGATGAACGGCCCGCCGAGGCTGTCGATCGTGAACGCCCCGGCGACGAGCAGCGGCTCGCCCGTCGCGATGTACGCGTCGATCTCGGCCTCGTCGAGTGCGGCGAAACGCACGGTCGCGACATCCGCTCGCCCGACGGCGCCGCGCACCCGGCCGCCGCGGTGGTCGATGAGCCAGTGTCCCGACCAGAGGTCGCCGTGCGCGCCGTTCTGCGCGAGCCAGCGCGCCTTCGCGACGTCGGCGGTGTGCGGCTTGCCGTAGATGGCCCCATCGACCACGAACGCCGAGTCGCCGCCGAGGATGAACCCGTCGATCGGCTCGCCGCCCGGCGACGAGCCGAGCAGCGCCTCGGCCTTCGCCTGGGCGAGCAACTGCACCATGTCGGCGGGCGGGAGGGGGCCTGTGACCGCCTCGCTCGCCGCGACCGCTGCCTGCTCGTCGACCCCGGGTGCCACTGCGATGGGCTCGACCCCCGCGGCCCGCAGCGTCTGCAGGCGGGCGGGCGAGGTCGAGGCGAGGTAGAGGCGCATGCACCTATCCTGCCCCGGCGCGGCGACGCTGTGGAATGCTCGAACCATGGCACAGACCCGTCGTCCCCGTCGCGGAAGTCGCGCCGGCACCCGCAGCGGCACCCCGAGGCCCGCGCCGAAGCCGCCCGCCGCCGACGGCCCGCTCGTGACCCTCGACATCGAACGGGTCGCGCACGGCGGCGTCTTCGTCGCCCACCACGAGGGGCGCGTCGTCTTCGTCGCCGACGCGATCCCAGGCGAGCGGGTGGTCGCGCGCGTCGTCGACCAGTCGAAAGACCGGTTCTGGCGGGCCGAGACCGTCGAGGTGCTCGAGGCGTCGCCCGACCGCCGGCCGCACATCTGGGCCGAGGCCTCGGTCGAGCGGCCGCCTGAACGGCGAGCGGGCGGCGCCGAGTTCGGCCACATCCATACGGCCCGCCAGCGCACGCTGAAGGCAGAGGTGCTCGTCGACGCCCTCGCCCGGTTCGGCGGAGTCGAGCGCGACGTGGTCGTGGAGCCGGTCGAAGCGGCGCTCGCACCCGGGGTAGACCTCGACGCCGGAACCGGTTGGCGCACCCGCGTTCGCCTGCACGTCGGTGCCGACGGCTCGGTCGGTCCGTATGCGGCCCGCAGCCACACGGTCATCCCAGTGGCATCCGTACCGCTTGCGGTGCGCGCGCTCGCCGAGCTCGCACCGCTCGCCGACCGGTTCGCGGGCGCCCGCGCCATCGACCTGGTCGCACCCAGCGTCGGCGACGCCGCGCTCGTGGTCGTCGACGACGATCGGATGCCCCGTGGTCCGCGCCCGACGATCGTCGAGCGCGTCGGCGACCGTGACTTCACGCTCGATCGCGACGGCTTCTGGCAGGTGCACCGCGGCGCCGCGGCCACGCTGACCGCAGCCGTGCACGACCTGGTCGACGGCGACCGGTTCGACCCGCGGGCGGCGAACCACGACCTCTACGGCGGCGTGGGACTGCTCGCGGCCGCCGTCGGTGATCGCTTCGGCGACACCGTGCGCATCACGTCGGTCGAGGCCGACGCGCGCGCGACCGAGCACGCCGGGGCGAACCTCGCCGACTGGGTCGGCGCCCGAGCCGTCACGGGGCGGGTCGATCGGTATCTCGACGAGCTCGCGACATCCGCCGGGCCCGCCGACCTCGCCAGGCTCGCCGATGCGACCGTCGTGCTCGACCCACCGCGGTCGGGCGCCGGGCGCGCCGTCGTCGACCGGCTCGCCGAGGTGCGGCCGCGCCAGCTCGTCTATGTTGCCTGCGACCCGGTCGCGCTCGCGCGCGACGTCGGCCTGCTGCGGGCGCACGGCTACGAGCTCGAGGCGCTGCGCGCGTTCGACCTGTTCCCGAACACGCACCATGTCGAGGCGGTCGTCCGCCTGCGCGCTATCGTGTGAGACGAACGTGAAAGGGGCCGCGTGACCTCCGTGAACCAGCGCACCGTGCCCGCCACCGCAGCGGCGGTGGCGATCGTCGACGATCACGAGGCCGTGCGACTCGGACTTCGCGCGGCGTGCGAGGCGGCGGGCTATTCGGTCGTCGCCGACACACCCGACGTGGCGCGCCTGCTCGAGGCGCTCAGCGGGCGGCGCTGCGACGTGGTCGTGCTCGACCTGTCGCTCGGCGACGGCACGTCGGTGACCGAGAACGTGCGTTCGGTGCTCGCCACCGGCAGCGCCGTGCTCGTGCACAGCATCGCCGACCGCGTGGCGGCGGTGCGCGAGTCGCTCGCGGCGGGCGCGGCAGGGGTGATCCCGAAGGCGTCCCCGATGTCCGACGTGATCCGCGCGATCGCGACGGTCGCGGGCGGCGGGGTGCTCAACAATGTCGAGTGGGCGAGCGCGATCGAGGCCGACAGCGACTTCGCGAGGGCGCAGCTCGGGCGGCGTGAGCGCGACGTGCTGCACCTCTACGCGTCGGGCCTGCCGCTCAAACTCGTGGCGATGCAACTCGGCATCGCGCATTCGACGGCCCGCGAGTACCTCGACCGCATCCGGGCGAAGTACGTCGAGGTCGGCCGGCCGGCGCCGACGAAGGTCGACCTGCTGCGCCGGGCCGTCGAAGACGGAATCCTCCCGGGGCTCGATCCCGACGGTGGAGATGCCCGCCGCTGAATGGCTCGTGCCGCGCATCGTGCGGCGCCGAGCCACCGTGACCAGCGGTCAGGTCGAGACGATCTTCGCGAGGGCACTCGGGCTCTTCGGGCTCGTGTTCGGGGCACAGACCGTGCCCCTCGCGCTGCAAGAGGCCGACGCGCTCGTCACCGGCTCCGGAGCGGCATTGATGGCCGTGCTCTACGGCGCGATCGTCGCGCTCGCCGTGGCGACCGTGACGAAGGTCGCCGTGCGCGTGGCCTGCATCGGTTTCGCCGCCCTCTTCGCCGCATCGCTCGTCGCCTGGCCGTTCCTCGTCGTCGACCCGGCGGCGCTCGACGGCTCTGCGCCATGGTTGTACTACCTCTGCACCGTCGCGACGACCGCGGCCGCACTCGCCCTCTCGCCCCTCTGGGCGGCCGCGTACACCCTCGTGATCCCAGCCCTCTACGGGGTGGTGCGGCTCACCGAGTCGGGCGGCGAGGCAGGCCCGCTGCTCGCGGTGCTCGACTCGCTCTACGCCGTCGTACTCGGCGTCGTGGTCCTCGCGATCGTCATCATGCTGCGCCAGGCCGCCGAGCAGGTCGACACGGCGCAGGAGGCGGCGCTCGAGCGGTACGACGTGGCCGCCAGGCAGCACGCCACCGAGATCGAGCGCGTCAAGGTCGATGCGCTCGTACACGACAGCGTGCTCACGACATTGCTCTCGGCTGCCGCCGCGACGACTCCCGACCAGCAGTCGCTCGCCGCGAGAATGGCGCGAGACGCACTCCTTCGGCTCGACGAGGCCGGTGCCACGGGCGCAGGCGCGCTCGACACGGTGGGACTGCCGGTGCTGGTGCGCCGGCTTCGCGCCGCGCTGACGACGTTCAACACCCCGTTCATCGTGCGCGTGGTCAATGCCGGCGGCGTCGAACTGCCCGTCGAGGCGGTCGACGCCCTCTACACGGCTTCGGTACAGGCCATGGTCAACAGCTTGCAGCACGCCGACGAACCGGGCCGGCGCGCCCGTCGCGAGCTTCGAGTGCGTGGGGTGCGCGCAGGCGGTTGCGTCATCGAGGTCTCCGACAACGGTGTCGGCTTCGACCGAGTCTCGGTGCCGGCCGAGCGGCTCGGTCTGCGGGTCTCGATCGAGGAACGCATGGGCAACGCCGGCGGCAGCGCCGAGATCGAGTCGCGGCCGGGCCACGGCACGACCGTGACGGTGGCCTGGCCGGCAGGGGCGGCGGGCGGCATCGAGGGGGGCGCATGATCACGATCCCGCGATGGCTGCTGCTGCTGCTCGGCGCGCTCTTCTCGACGTACCACGTGGTGCTCGGTATCTACTCGCTCGACATACCCGCCTCCCCTTGGCCCACCATCGCGGCGCTCCACGTCTACTCTCTCGCCACGGTGCTGAGCCTCTGGCCCGGCAAGCGCATTCGCATGCCCGACTGGCTCGCCGCATTCGACCTCGCCGTCGCCATCGTGCTGCCGCTGCTCGTCACGAGCTAGCTCGATCCCGACGTCGACAACGGCTACGCGACCTGGTACGTCGCCGCGGTGGGCACACTCATGACGATCGCGGCGGCGCGCCGGCAGCTGCTCGTCGCATGGGTGGGCGTCATCGCCCTCGCCGTGCAGACGATCGTGTGGGCCGGGCCGCTCGCACTCGTCGTGCTCGGCGTGATCGGCAGCATCGTCTGGGTCGCCATCGCGCACACCCTCACGAGCGCCTTGACCAGCGCCGGCCGCGAGACCCGGCGTTACGCTCAGGCCGAGCGCGAGGCCGCCGCGTGGCAGGCAGCGCAGGACGCACACCTCTTCGAGGGCCGCATGCGGCTGGGCCAGACCGAACGACTCGCGGCGCCGATGCTGCGACGCATCGCCGACCGCGATGGCCGGCTCACCGACACGCAGCGTGAGGAGTGCCGCACGCTCGAGGCGTCGATCCGCGATGAGATCAGGGGCCGGATGCTGCTCACCGATGTCGTCCGCACCGAGGTGCGCCGCGCGCGCGAGCGCGGGATCGTCGTGACCCTGCTCGATGAGGGCGGCATCGACGACCTCGACGAGGCGAGCCGCGACCGGGTGCTCTCGCGGCTGGCCGAGGCCATCGCGGTCTCGCACGCCGACCGGATCATCGCCCGTACCGCCGCTGCCACCTCACCCGCCGCGGTCACAGTGGTCGGGCTCGTCGATCCGATCGGTGCCGCGCCCGAGGCCGACGAGCCCGAGGTCGAGCTCTGGCTCGAGATTCCGCGGGAGGTCGAGACCGGCGACGTCGACGCCACCGCGGCGAACCCTGGGGAATGAGGCAGAAGCGACAGCGGCGAAACCGGGGGAATGAAAGAGGGGGCATGAAAGAGGGGGGCCGATCCCCGATCGACCCCCCATCAAGCCCGAGCCACGGCAATAACCCGAATATCGCCTTGGCTCGCCCCCAACAGCCATCGGTACCCGACCGATGGCGGTGGCGACTCACTAGGAGCCTGCATGACCATCATGCGCGAGCGTGACGGTCGGGGAAAGTCAGCATTTCGGGGGACACCGGTGTCCCCCTCGCGGGCGCCCGAGATGCCGGATCAGCGCACCGAGCGCACCCACCTGCCGTGACCGACCTCGATCGGCCGGCGCATCGCGTTGCCGCTGCGCACCCAGGGGCTGCGGCCGGGCTCGTCGGCGGATGCCGCGTCGCCGGCGGCCTCGTCGACCGATGCGAGGATCACCGCGGTCACCGCGGCGGCCTGCTCATCGCTGACGTTGCGGCTGAGGATGCGCACGTCGGCGGCGCGCTGGCCGGTGCCGTCGGCGCCGGGTTCGACGGGCGCGACCGGGTGTGACGGGTCGGGGCTCACAGCGGAATGTTCCCGTGCTTCTTCTGGGGCAGGCTCGCGCGCTTGGTGCGCAGGTTGCGCAGTGCCTTCACGACTGCCGTGCGGGTGGCGGCCGGCTCGATGACACCGTCGAGTTCGCCGCGCTCGGCGGCGAGGAACGGCGACGCGACGTTGTACGTGTACTCGTTGGCGAGCTTCGTGCGCACGGCCGCGACGTCTTCACCGGCGAGTTCGGCCGACTTGATCTCGGCGCGGTACAGGATGTTCACCGCGCCCTGCCCGCCCATCACCGCGATCTCGGCGGTGGGCCACGCGAGGTTGATGTCGGCGCCGAGCTGCTTCGAGCCCATGACGATGTACGCACCGCCGTAGGCCTTGCGGGTGATGATCGTGACGAGCGGCACGGTCGCCTCGGCATAGGCGTAGAGCAGCTTCGCCCCGCGGCGGATGACGCCGGTCCACTCCTGTTCGGTGCCGGGAAGATAGCCGGGCACGTCGACGAGCGTGAGGATCGGGATCGAGAAGGCGTCGCAGAACCGCACGAACCGACTCGCCTTCTCACCCGCGGCGATGTTCAGCGTGCCCGCCATCTGACTGGGCTGGTTGGCGATGATGCCCACTGATCGACCCTCGACCCGGGCGAAGCCCACCACGATGTTGGGGGCGAACAGGGGCTGCACCTCGAGGAAGTCGCCGTGGTCGACGATGCCCTCGATGACGGTGTGCATGTCGTACGGCTGGTTCGGCGAGTCGGGGATGATCGAGTTCAGCCGGCGGTCGTCGTCGGTGATCTCGAGCTCGACGTCGGCGTCGTACACCGGGGCGTCGGTCATGTTGTTGTCGGGAAGGAACGAGACGAGCGTGCGCGCGTAGTCGAGCGCGTCGGACTCATCGCTCGCGAGGTAGTGCGCGACGCCCGAGACGGTGTTGTGGGTGAGGGCGCCGCCGAGCTCCTCCATGCCGACGTCTTCACCCGTCACGGTCTTGATGACGTCGGGGCCGGTGACGAACATCTGGCTCGTCTTGTCGACCATGATCACGAAGTCGGTCAGCGCGGGGGAGTACACCGCGCCGCCGGCGGCCGGGCCGCACACGATCGAGATCTGCGGGATGACCCCGGAGGCAGCGGTGTTGCGGCGGAAGATCTCGCCGTACTTGCCGAGTGCGACCACGCCCTCTTGAATACGTGCGCCGCCCGAGTCGAGGATGCCGATGATCGGCACGCCGATCTTCAGCGCGAGCTCCATGACCTTGATGATCTTCTCGCCCGCGACCTCGCCGAGCGAGCCGCCGAAGATCGTGAAGTCCTGAGAGTAGACGGCCACCTGGCGGCCGTGGATGGTGCCGGTGCCGGTGACGACCGCGTCGCCGTAGGGGCGCTTCCCGTCCATGCCGAACGCGTGGGTGCGGTGGCGCACGAACTCGTCGAGCTCGACGAACGAACCGGGATCGAGCAGCTCGCCGATACGCTCGCGGGCGGTCATCTTGCCCTTGGCGTGCTGCTTCTCGATCGCCGCCTCGCCGCTCGCGGTCACCGCTTCGTGGTAGCGCAGCTTGAGGTCGGCGAGTTTGCCGGCGGTGGTGGAGAGGTCGGGGCCGTCAGTCGCTTCGGTCACGCCGTTCACTCTACCGGCGAGGATCCGGCCCGCTTCGTTGAGGGTTTCCACAAAGGCGCCCCGTCGTTCCCTGAGCTTGTCGAAGTGAGCCCATCGACCCGCCACCCGATCCGTTCGGCTGGGCCAGGGAGCGGGCGTGAGTAGGGTGATGCCATGGAATGGCAGCGATCGCGCGCGGCGGTGCCGCGCTTCGAGTTCCTGGCCGAGGCCGGGTCGACCAACGACGAACTGCGCGATGCGGCGAGCGGTGCGGATGCCGCGGCCTGGCCCCACGGCTCGGTCATCGTCACCGACAACCAGACGCACGGCCGCGGTCGGCTCGGGCGCACCTGGCTGGCGCCCACGGGCAAGACCCTTGCGATCTCGGTGCTGCTGCGCCCCGAGCTGCCCGGCGGCCGGCCGTTCCCCTCCGACGCCTACGGGTGGATCCCCCTCATCGCCGGTGCCGCCATGACCGAGGCGGTGCGCCGTGCCGTCGACGCGGCATCCGCGCTCGATTCCGTCGACGACGACGACGAGAGCGGCGGCATCGAGGTCGAACTCAAGTGGCCGAACGACGTGCTGGTCTCGGGCTACAAGATCTGCGGAATCCTGTCGGAACTCATGCCCGCCTCGAACGATGCCGCTCCCGCCGTCGTGGTGGGCGCGGGCCTCAATCTCACCCTCGACGAGCACGACCTGCCGACCCTCACCTCGACCTCGCTGCTGCTCGCCACCGGTCGGGCGCCCGATGCCGACGCAGTGCTCGCGGACTACCTCGGGGGGTTCCTCGAGCTGTTCCGCGACCTCACGGCGGCAGGCGGCGACGCTGCCGTGAGCGGTGCCGACCGTCGGGTGAGTGCGCTCTGCGGCACCCTCGGCAGCGACGTACGGGTGCACCTTCCCGGCGAACAGGAGCTGATCGGCCGTGCCGAACGGCTCGACCGCGATGGCCGGCTCGTCGTCATCGACCGAGAGAACGGTGAGCCGCAGGCTGTCGCCGCCGGAGACATCACGCATCTGAGGTATTAATGAGCGTATGACGAGTGCCCCGACGCCAGGCCCGGCCGCAATGCCCGCGCAGCCGGTTGAGCGGGTGGTCGCGCGCGTGCGTCGTCATGCCGGCGTGCTGATGCTGCCCTCCCTGCTGCTCATCGTCGTCGCGGGTGCGACCGCCTACGCCATCGGCGTGCTCGGCGAGGCATGGCAGCAACTCGCCGCAGTCGGCGCGGCGGTGTTCCTGGTGCTGCTCGGCTGCCTGCTCCCGTTCCTTGCATGGCTCACGCGCCGGGCGACGATCACGACCCGGCGCTTGGTCCTGCGCAGCGGCATCTTCGTGCGCGTGCGCGAAGAAGTGCTGCACAATCGAGGCAATGACGTCTCAGTGCGGCAGACGTGGTGGCAGAGCCTGTTCGGGTCGGGAGACGTGCGCATCGACATCGGCCGAGAACGTCCCGTGGTGCTGAAAGACGTGCCCAAGCCCGACCTCGTGCAGGCGGCACTGCATGAACTCATCGAAGACGCGCACGCCGCGTTCACCGAGCGGCGCCGCGCGTCGCAGCAGCACATCGACGGCGACACGGTCGCGTGGGGTCACCGCTGACCCGTCAGGTGCACCTTCAGCGAGCCCCCGGCCTGAGCGCGTAGTGTTGACCGTTGGGCTCGCGCACCCCGAGCGCGTCCCGCGATGAAGGGTTCCACTTGGCCGACGAATGCATCCACGGTTTCGAAGACGGCCTGTGCGCCATCTGCTTCCCGCCGAAGGAGCCCGCGCCGAGGCCCGCCGCCGCGGCGAAGCCGCGCACGTCCCGCACCGGGGGCGCCCGCACCGGGCGACCTGCCGCCCGGGTTCCCGGGGCTCCGCACCCTTCGGCCGACGCGGCGATCGACGCCAAGGCGATGCGCATCTACCACGTCACGCACCTCGACAACCTCGCGCACATCCTGGGGTCGGGCGCACTGCTCGCCGACGCTGCCGAGCCGGGTGCCCGGCCCGAAGTCGACATCGCCGCGCCGGCCGCCCGCGAGTTCCGCCGCACGGCCGAGCTCGGCGGCACCGGCGCGGTCGTCGCCGATTACGTGCCGTTCCTGCTCACCACCGACGCCCATGTCTGGGACGCGGTTCGCACGGCGACCCCCGACCCGCGACTCGACCCGTCGGCGGTCGAGCGACCCGCAGCCGACTACGTGATCTTCGTCAGTTCGGTGGGCATCGCGCTCGGCGCGCGCACCGACGTGCTCGGCGAAGTGGTGCTCAGCGACGCCGACGCGGCGGTCGCCGGCGCCCGCACCGCGACCGAATGGCCCGAGATCGAGCGGATGCTCCGTGGCATCGCCCGTGACGACGACGCGGCTTCGATCGCCTCGGCCGAGTTCCTCGTGCGCGAAGCGCTGCCGATCGAACGTGTATCGCTCATCGCGGTCTCGAACGAGAAGGTGCGCGATCGCGTGCGCGAGGCACTCAGGGCCGTCGGTCTGCGTACCCGGGTTGCGGTGTACCCGCCGTGGTTCCTGCCGAACCCGGTCGAGGCGCAGTAGGGGGCTCCTCGAACAGCGTGCGCTGCGCCTCTTCGACGCGCGCGAGGTTCGAGAGCCCGTCGGAACGATGGTGCCCGAACACCCAGTAGCGGTACAGCACGAAACGGAACGCGGTGCCGAGCGCGAGCCCCACGACGTTCGTCGAGATGTTGTCGGCGACCAGGCTCGTGTAGCCGAGCAGGTGGTGACTGATCCAGAGGCAGCCGAGCGCGATGGCCATGCCGCCGAGCGACACGATCACGTACTCGGCGAACTCGCGCACGTAGTTGCGCCGGCGATGCTTGCGAAAGGTCCAGTAGCGGTTGCCGAGCCAGTTGAAGATGATCGCGACGCTCGTCGAGATGGTCTTCGCGCCGATCGCCGATTGCGCCCAGTTGTCATCGCCGAAGACGCCGAGCCGCAGCAGGTTGAAGAGCGTCACGTCGATGACGAGGCCCATGAGCCCGACGACGCCGAATTTCACGGCATACGCGAGCAGGCCGTTCCACAGTCGAGAGGCGACGCTCGCGAGGCTGGTGGACACCGGGACATCCTATGCCGTGGAACCCCGCGTACACTGGGATCCGCGACATGGCGACCGCCGCTGCTGTCGAACGCGTGTCGATCCCCTTCGAAAGGACCGCCCATGCCTCGGCTGAGCGTACTCATGCCTGCCCGAAACGCCGCGACGCACCTCGAGGCGGCGATGAGGAGCACGCTGCTGGCGCTCCCTCGCGACGCCGAACTCGTGGTGTACGACGATGACAGCAGCGATGAGACGCTCGCGGTGGCGATGCGCGTCCGCAGCAAGCGGGTGCGAGTGCTGCACGGCGACGAGCGGCGAGGCCCCGCCCGCGGGATGAACCACCTGCTCGAGAACTCCGACAGCGAGTTCGTGGCCCGCATGGATGCGGATGACATCTGCCACCCGTTCCGATTCGGCGCCGAACGTCGCGAGATCGGGCGCGGTGCCGACGTGGTGTTCGGCACGATGCTGCATTTCGGCGGGCGATACCGCTATCCCCGATTGCTCTCGAGCGGGCGCCTGGGGGTCGAAGCGGTTCGGCTCTCACTGCTTCTCTCGAACCCGCTCGGCCACTCGACGATGTTCGCGCGCCGGAATGTGCTCAACGGCGGCGACACCTACCAGGAATGCCCGACCGAGGACTTCGTGCTGTGGACGACGCTTGCGGCGAGGGGCGTTCCGATTGTACGGTCGGGAACCCCGTTCGCGAGCTACCGGCATCACCGCGGCCAGTTGACCGCGACGCGTGATTGGCAGGCCCGACGCGAGACCGAGAACGAGGTGGTCCGCGGTGCGTACACGGCGCTCGCTTCCGCGGTGACGGGCTGGCAGCCGAGCGACGACTTCCCGCTGCGCGGGAGTTGGGCAGATGTGGATGGCCGCGACCGTTTCTACGTCGACGAACTTCGGACGCGAATCGAACGGTTGCGTGGGTCGGAGCACGACTTCGTCCAGGGCCTCGCCCGGACTCGCGCAATTCATTGATCGGCCCGAGGCACATGTCTGAGGTGCGTGCCCTACGGTCGAACGCTAAACTCGGACTGTTTGCGGCGGCTGCCCGATAGGCGCTGCGCGAATCCCGGCGCGCGAAGGGCAGATGGATGAGCTTCGAGGTCTCGACGGCCAAGGTCGACATCACGCCCAGGCCCGGCGTGAACCCGTACATGGCGGGGTACGGAACACAGACTGCGCAGCGCACAGTCGTCAGCGATGCTCCCTATGCCGATCCGCTCTGCGCGCGATGCGTCATCCTGTGGGACGACGGTAGCCCCAACGCCATCATCTCGCTCGACATCCTGGGCCTCCCGCGCGATGTGCACCAGGCGCTGCGACCGCGGCTGACGGCACTGGCCGACTGGAATTCCTCCGACATCGTGTTGGTAGCCAGCCACACGCACAACGGTCCCGCCGTCGCCACGCTCGATCCCTTCATCTCCTACGGCATCACCGACCAGGACCGGATCCAGGCGTACACCGTGTGGCTGCAGGATCAGGTGGTCGAGCTCGTCGCCACGGCGCTCGCGGCGACCCGCACCCCGGTGACGCTCGACTACCGCGTCGCATCGATGAACTTCGCTCGCAACCGTGCCGGACTTTCCACCCATGAGACAGTCGTCCCGGTGTTGACCGCGCGCAGTAGCAACGGCACCCCCCGCGCGGTGCTGTTCAGCTACGGCTGCCACCCGGTCAGCGCGGGTTGGCAGGAACGGTGGGACGGCGACTGGCCGGCCGGCGCATGCACCGCCATCGAACAGGAGACCGGCGCATTCGCGCTCTTTCTCCCTGGCCCCGGCGGCGATCAGAACTCCGTCGGAGTGCGCGGATGGGCACTGCGCGACCAGCATAGCCAAGCACTCGGCGCCGCCGTGG
Source organism: Agromyces neolithicus (assembly GCF_039529735.1). Lineage (NCBI taxonomy): Bacteria > Bacillati > Actinomycetota > Actinomycetes > Micrococcales > Microbacteriaceae > Agromyces > Agromyces neolithicus. The sequence continues at coordinate 1,741 of NZ_BAAANJ010000019.1, read as the reverse complement.
CGACGGCGGCGCAGTCGGCCGGTCGGGCGCTCACAGGGCCGATCAGCTCGAAGCTGAGCGAAGTGATGCTACCGCTCGATATCACGCCCACGCCCGCCAACCTTGCCGCGCTCCGTGCGGCGTTCGTGACCCGCATGGGCAACCCGCTGGGCCAACCGGCGTGGTACCGGCGCCATGCCGAGGCGATGATCACGAGGATCGACAACGGCGCCTTCAACCTGCACGTGCCCAATCCGTCGCAGATGTGGCGCATCGGCGGGAGCCCCGCGCTGAAGATGGCCTTCCTCGGCGGTGAGGTCGTGAGCGGCTACGGTGTATATTTCCGTGCTCGCAATGGCGGGGCGAATGCACTTTACATCGGCGGGTATGCCAACGAGGTCAGCTGCTATATCCCGTCGAACGCCCTCCTGCCCCCACTGGCCCCACCCTACGGGAGCTATGAAGGCGGGTGGGACGCCGACTTCCCCGGGATCGCTGGAGGAAGCATGACCATCTACCCGCAGGTCGCGCATTTCCGATCCGGCGAGGGGGGCGTCGAGGCGACGCTGATCTCTGCGCTGAGCGCACAGCTCGCCTGAGCCGTTCAGGCCGGGGCGGCGAGCCAGCCGGCGAAAAGCTCGGATTGCGGCGCATCGGGCGCAAGCGCCAGCGACGCCGCGACGATAGGTCGCCCGAGCTCGACCAGTCGGCTGTGCAACCGGGCGGGATCGATGCGGGTACTTGCCGCGAGGACGACCAGGTACGTCGCGTTCCTATCGAGGACGTCGCCACCATGCTCCGAGACGACATCCACGATCGCGGACTCCTCGTCGGTGAGGACGAACGGCCCCTCGCCGATGTAGCTGACCGTGCAATCAGTGATGGTCATGTAGTACGGGTCGGCCCATACCTCCTCGAGCCGTCCGCGCGGAGCGAAGTCAGGCAGGGGCGAGATGCAGGCGAACCGGAAGCGTGCGGCGAGCGCAGCATCGGCTGCGGCCTCGCCGGTTGTGCGTGGTCGGGTCATCGGCGGCATTGCCCCCGCCGCCTGCGGCGAGGGACGCAGCAGCATCAGCCCCAGAGCGCCTGCAGCCGTGAACCCCAAGTGAAGCGCGGTGCGGCGGGTGATCGGGTGCGGCACGTGCGGCGTCATTGCGGCCCCCTGGTCTGCAGCTCAGCATCGAGCAGTCCCGCGTGGGGCGCCTCGGGGCAGAGCTCGAGGGCAGCTCGGAGGATCGATGTCGGCACGTCGGCGATCCCGGGTTCGCTGTCGGGTGTGACCCGGACGCAGGTGGCGAGAGCAAGGGCGAACAGGGAAACGAGATCCTCTCCGGGAAGGTCTGCCGCTGCGGTTTCGGCGACAAGCTCTTCAGGTGGGGTGAGTTCGATCGGTTCGCCCGTGGCCGGGTATGCGGTGCAGGCGTGCAGCCGCAGGTAGTCCGTCGACGCCCACGCCTCCTCGAGACGGGCGAAGGTCACGACCTCGCCGAGGCCATCGTCGACGCAGTCGATGAGGAAGCGAGGCTCGTCACGGTCGGTCGGTGCCGCCGCCGTGGGTGTGGTCGACATCACGCCCTCACCACTCTGTGTGGTGCAGCCGACCAGTGTCAGCGCGAGGGTCATGGCCGCGAGGCCGGATGTCGTCGCACGCACGCGGTCGGCGACGCTGTTGCGGTGCTCGATCATCCGATCACCGTCATGCTGTTCCAGCCGCTGCCGATGATCCGGACGTTGCCCCATCCGCCGGTGCCGTCGCCCGGGT
>NZ_BAAANJ010000018.1:0-50541 GCF_039529735.1 Agromyces neolithicus | reverse complement strand
CCGATCCGGGAGGCATTCTCGGCTTAACGCGCCGCGCTCAACTCAAACCTGATCGGTGGATCGAGGCTGAGACGTGTCGCGCGCGCAAGAGGGGTCTTCGCCTGCCGATAGCATTGGACGCATGTCGAGTGCGAGTACGGTCCTGCAGTTCCGCGATGTGTCGGTGATCCGCGATGGCAACACGATTCTCGACTCGGTGACGTGGAAGGTCGACTCCGACGAGCGCTGGGTCGTGCTCGGGCCAAACGGTGCGGGCAAGACCACGCTCCTGCAGATCGCGGCCGCGGCGATGCACCCGACCACAGGTAGCGCCGAGGTGCTGCAAGAGGCACTCGGCAAGGTCGACGTGTTCGAGCTCCGCCCCATGATCGGGTTCGCCTCGACGGCGATGGCCCGACGCATCCCGCGCGATGAGACGGTGGTCGATGTCGTGCTCACCGCGGCCTACTCGGTCACCGGCCGCTGGAACGAGGAGTACGAGGGCATCGACGTTCGCCGCGCCGAGCGCGTGCTGAAAGAGTGGGGCCTCGAGGGCTTCGCCGATCGTCGCTTCGGCAGCCTTTCCGACGGCGAGCAGAAGCGCGTGCAGATCGCCCGATCGGTCATGACCGACCCCGAACTCCTGCTGCTCGATGAGCCCGCAGCGAGTCTCGACCTGGGCGCCCGTGAAGAGCTCGTCGGCCTGCTCGGCGGGTACGCTGCGTCGCCGTCGTCGCCCGCGATCGTCATGGTCACGCACCACGTCGAAGAGATCCCCGCGGGCTTCACGCATGCCCTGCTGCTCGCCGACGGCAAGATCGTCGCATCAGGACCCCTCGCCGAGGCGCTCACCTCCGAGACGCTCACCGAGACGTTCGGCATGACCATCGAGCTCACCGAGCGCGACGAACGGTTCGCCGCGCGTGCATCGGCCTGACGTGCGACGTCGTCGGTTCTGCTAGAATCGATAGCTGGCCCGAGGGCCGCAGTACTTTCCTGCGCGCGCAGGTTCTCGTATCCACCATCCGATCGCCGATATCTCAAGGAAGTCTCCATGAAGACCGACATCCACCCCGAGTACAACGCCGTCGTCTTCCGCGACCTCGCTTCGGGCGAAACGTTCCTCACCCGCTCGACCGTGACGAGCGACAAGACCATCGAACTCGATGGCGAGACCTACCCCGTCATCGATGTCGAGATCTCGTCGGCATCGCACCCGTTCTACACGGGCAAGCAGCGCATCATGGACTCGGCCGGCCGCGTCGAGAAGTTCAACCAGCGCTTCAAGAACTTCGGCAAGTAATCCAGCCGAGCCGAAGGGGCGGGTGACTCGAGTCGCCCGCCCCTTCGTCGTCCCTGGCGCGGAACGGCCACGGCCAATCCCGCAATGTAGGAACAATCGACGTCTCGTCGGCGTGTCACCGGCGCTCGCACGGCGATGCGCGCGGTTGTTCCTGCATCAGCGCGAGTGAAGCGGGGCGGATGTCACGAGCCGGGCCTCGTGGCGTCAGCGCACGGGCCAGACGCCCGAGGTCGTGAACTCGGGCTCGCCGTTGGCGCGGCGCCACGCCTGATAGCTCTCGGCCTGCTCGCGGCTCCAGTCGACCTGGCGTGCGTGCAGCTCGGCGACGGCGATGACCGCCAGCTCGGGGTACGCCCGCGCGATGGCCTGGGCGACGCGGCCGGCGGCGACGGCGTCGGCGCCCGCGTCGTGCGCGTTGGGCAGCGCCACGCCGTAGTGCTCGGCGGCGGCCGTGAGCGTGCGCTTTCCGCGCCGGTACCGATCGACCGCCTTGTCGATGACGAGTGGGTCGATGACCGGCCCGGGGCCCGGCAGGGGAGTGACGCCGTAGCGCGCGGCCTCGCGCTCGAGCAACGTGAGGTCGTATGACGCGTTGTAGGCAACGATCGGCAGGCCGCGTGCCGCGACATCGGCGAGCGCGGCGACGATCTCAGCCACGGCCGTCGGCGCCGGCTGGCCCTCGAGTCGCGCGCGCTCGGTGGTGACGCCGTGGATGAGCGACGCGGCGGTGGGGATCTCGACGCCGGGATCGACGATCCACTCGCGCTGTTCGAGCACCTCTCCTGATGCACCGAGCACTCCGACGTGCGCGGTGACGATGCGACACGTGTCGACGTCGATGCCGGTGGTCTCGAGGTCGAAGACGGCAAGGGTGTCGGCCCAGCGGGCGGCGTTCGTATCATGCATGGCGTTAGGCTATGGTCGCCCACCGTCATCGCCTCGGTGCCGGCACGCGTGTCCGGGGCATCCGGTCGCCGAACACTCGCGAAGACTCGCAGCAACCGCGCGAAGCACGCCCGTAGAATGGCTGGGATGATCGCCTCCCCGTACGCCGAGCAGCTCGCTCGCATCCCCGTTCGGGCGCACCGTGTCGACGTCGACGGCACCGAGACCGCGTGGTGGGAGTACGGCGAGGCCGATGCCCCGGTCCTCGTGCTCGTGCACGGGTTCCGCGGCGACCACCACGGGCTCGAACCGGTCGTCGCCCAACTGCCGGGCTTCCGCATCATCTCGCCCGACCTGCCGGGGTTCGGCGAGTCGGCCACGTTCGCCGGGCGCCGCCACGACATCGATGCCTATGCCGACTGGCTCGCCGCGTTCATCGGCGCGATCGGCCTCGATGGGCCCTACGACCTGCTCGGGCATTCGTTCGGTTCGATCGTGTCGGCAGCCGCCGTCGCTCGCGGGCTCGCTCCCGAACGCCTCGTGCTCGTGAACCCCATCGGCGCGCCCGCGCTCGAAGGCCCGAGGGGCATCATGACCCGGCTCGCGGTGCTCTACTACCGCACCGCGGCAGCCCTGCCCGAACGTGCAGGCTATGCGCTGCTCGCGAATGGCGCCATCGTGCGCGTCATGAGCGTGACGATGGCCAAGACCCGGCAGAAGCCGCTGCGCCGCTGGATCCACGACCAGCACGACCGCTACTTCTCGGCGTTCGGCGACCGCGACGCCGTGCTCGAGGCGTTCCGCGCCTCGGTGAGCCACGACGTCAGCGAGTACGCCGCCGACATCCACGTGCCCACGCTGCTCGTCGCCGCCGAGCGCGATGACGTCACCCCGCTCGAGGCCCAGCACCGGCTCGTCACCCGGTTCGCCGACGCGAAACTCGAGGTGATCCCCGAGGTCGGCCACCTCATCCACTACGAGACGCCAGGTGACGCGGCCGCCCGCATCCTGCGGTTCCTGCGCGAAGAGGCACCCGCGTGAAGATCGTCGTCGACTGCCGCTACACCCGCATCGGGCAGCACGACGGCATCAGCCGATTCACGGCGGGCATCGTCACCGAGCTCGCGAAGCGGCATCCGCTCACCATGCTCATCAGCGACCACCGCCAGCTCGACATGCTTCCGCCGCTGCCATGGCAGTTCGTGAGCTCGCCGACGAGCATTCGCGAGCCGCTCGTCGCGCGGCAGGTGAAGAAGCTGCAGCCCGACATCGTGTTCACCCCCATGCAGACGATGGGGTCGTGGGGCCGTGACTACCGGCTGCTGCTGACGCTGCACGACCTGATCTACTACGAGAACCGAACCCCGCCGCGAGACCTGCCTGCACCGGTGCGACTGCTGTGGCGGCTCTACCACCTCGCCTGGTGGCCGCAGCGCATGCTGCTGAATCGCGCCGACGCCGTGGTGACCGTGTCGCAGACGACTGCGGGCCTCATCCGCGAGCACCACCTCACCGATCGCCCGGTGGTCGTCGTGCCGAACGCGGCCGATGACCTGCGCCCGGCTGTGCTGCCGCGCGCGAGACCGACCGGCAACCGGCTCGTCTACATGGGGTCGTACATGCCCTATAAGAACGTCGAAACGCTCGTGCGGGCCGTCGCCGCGCTGCCGGATCACGAGCTGCACCTGCTCAGTCGCATCGGCGGGCCTGAACGCGAGCGGTTGACGCGGCTGGCACCGCAGGCACGGCTCGTCTTCCATGACGGCGTGACCGATGCCGCGTACGCAGACCTGCTCTCCGGCGCAACGGCACTCGTGCACGCGTCGAAGGCCGAGGGCTTCGGCATCCCGCTCGTCGAGGCCATGCGCCTCGGCACCCCTGTGGTGGTGAGCGACATCCCGATCTTCCGTGAGATCGGCGGCGATGCCGCGCTGTTCTTCGATCCCGAAAGTCCCGAGTCGCTCGTCTCGGCGCTGTGGTCGCTCGAGCGCGAGGGTGAGTGGGAACGCCGATCGGCAGCGTCGGTCGAGACGGCTGCGAAGTACAACTGGGCGGACTCGGCCGACCGCCTGCTGGCGCTCATTCGCCAGACGGTCGCGGCGCGTGGGCGGCGGCACAGCCGGCGTTCGTGAGCCCGACCGAGGGGCGTGGCTCACACGCCCCGGTGCGCCAGCGCCCCGGTGCCGGTCAGGGCGTCGGCGAACGCGACGAGCGTCTCGCTCGCGCCCGCGTCGATCTTGACCGCCGCGCGACTGTCGCCCCTGGTGACGCCGCGGTTGACGACCACGATCGGCAGCTTGCGGCGCCGCGCCTGCTCGATGAGGCGGATTCCCGAGTTCACGACGAGCGACGAGCCCGCGACGAGCAGCACGTCCGACGAGGTCACGAGCGCCGCCGCGGCTTGGAAGGTCGTGATCGGCACGAACTCGCCGAAGAACACGACGTCGGGCTTCAGTACACCGCCGCACACTGTGCACGCGGGGATGACCATCGCGTCGACGTCGTCGACCTCGACGTCGCCGTCGGGCGCCGGCCGGATCGCGGTACTGAGGTCGATCGACGGATTGAGCGTCTCGAGCTCGTCGGCGATGGCCTGCCTGGCGTAGTGCTGCCCGCACTGCAGGCAGACCACGCGGTCCATGCTGCCGTGCAGTTCGACGACGTGCCGACTTCCGGCACGGCGGTGCAGTCCGTCGACGTTCTGCGTGATGACGCCTGCAACGTTGCCCGCTCGCTCGAGCTGCGCAAGCGCGAGGTGCCCGCGATTGGGCTGCGCCGCCCCGAAGTTGCGCCAGCCGAGGTGGCTTCCGGCCCAGTAGCGCTTGCGCGCGTGTTCAGAGGCGAGAAAGGTCTGCACGGTCATGGGCGTGCGAACGGGCGCTCCCTCGCCGCGATAGTCGGGGATGCCCGAGTCGGTGCTGACGCCCGCGCCGGTGAGCACTGCGACGCGGGCCCCGCGCACGAGGGCGATCGCCTCGTCGATCATTGCGTCGGTCGCCGTCGGCGCCTCGATGCCGATGTCCACGGTGGTCTCCCTTCGACCGGTACGGCTGAGTCTAGACGCGTCGGTTTTCCGGAATGTTTCGTCAACTGGCACCCTTGAGGGGAGGAGACCCATGCACATCGAACGAGTCCGCGACGCGGCATCCGATTCCGTCGCCGACTACGCTCGGCTGACCGACGTCGCGCTGCGAAGCGCCCACGAGCCCGAGCACGGGCTTTACATCGCCGAGTCGGCGAAGGTCATCCGGCGTGCGATCGCCGCCGGGCACCGGCCGCGATCGGTGCTCATGGAAGAGAAGTGGCTGCCGGGCCTCGAATCCGCCCTCGCGCCGTTCGACGTACCCGTGCATCTCGCCGACGCAGACCAGCTCGAGGCGATCACGGGGTACCGGGTGCATCGGGGAGCCCTGGCCGCGTTCGAACGGCCCGATCTGCCCGACCCGGTCGAGCTGCTGGCCGGCGCACGTCGCGCCGTCGTGCTCGAAGACATCGTCGACCACACCAACGTCGGAGCCATCTTCCGCTCGGTCGCGGCCCTCGGCGCCGACGCTGTGCTGGTGAGCCCCCGCTGCGCCGACCCCCTCTACCGGCGCAGCGTGCGCGTGAGCATGGGCACCGTCTTCCAGGTTCCGTGGACGCGTCTGCCGGAATGGCATGAAGCACAGCGGATGCTCCGTGGTGCCGGTTTCGAGGTCGCCGCGCTCGCACTCACCGAAGGCGCGATCTCGCTGCGCGAACTCGCTGCGGCACCGCCCGAGCGCCTCGCGCTGGTGTTCGGCGCTGAGGGCGACGGACTCAGCACGCACGCGCTCGAGGCCGCCGATCGCGTGGTGACCATTCCGATGCGGCACGGGGTCGACTCGCTCAACGTCGCGGCCGCCGCAGCGGTCGTGCTGTACGCACTCGCCGTCGACGGTGAGGGTGACGCATGACCGACCGTCCCGCCATCGACCCGGGCGCGCGCAAGCGCACGTACCGTCGCCGTCGCATCGTCGTGTTCGGCGCCCTCGCCATCGTGCTGGCATTGCTCGTGAGCGGCGGCGTGTACACGGCGAACGCGCTGGGCGCGCCTGTGCCGGTGGCCGCCCCCGAGGTCTCGACCCCTCACCCGATCGTCGCCGAACCGCAGGCGCTCGCGCTGCCGGGCTTCGGGGGCTATGCCGTCGGGGCCGTCGGGTTCGACGGACTGCTCGCCGCCGGCAACGCCGACCAGTCGATGCCGAGCGCGAGCATCACCAAGATCATCACCGCGCTCGTGATCCTCGACGCGCACCCGATCCCGGCAGGCGAAGGCGGCCCCGAGATCGCGTACACCGAGGCCGACATCGACATCTACTGGGACATGGTCGCCCAGAACGGCTCGGTCGCGCCGGTCGCGGCCGGCTCGTCGCTCACGCTCCGCGAGAGCCTCGAGGCGATGCTCCTGCCCTCGGGCAACAACTACGCCATCTCGCTCGCGAACTGGGCGTTCGGCTCGGGCGACGAGTTCCTGACCGTCGCACGTGCATGGCTCGACGAACACGGGCTGACGAATACGCGCATCGCCGACTCGAGCGGCCTCTCGCTCGACAACGTGAGCACGCCGACCGACCTCATCGAGCTCGGCAAGCTCGCCCTCGCCGACCCCACGCTCGCCGAGATCGTCGCGACCAAGAGCGTCGTCGTGCCCGAGCTGGGTCCGCTCGAGAATTCGAACAAACTCCTCGGCACACACGGCGTCGACGGCATCAAGACGGGCACGACCGATGACGCGGCCAACCTGCTCTTCTCCGCCGACTTCGCCGTGGGGTCGTCGACCGTGACGGTCGTCGGCGTGCTGCTCGGCGGTGAGAACCACGCGGTGCTGCGCAGCGCGATCGCGGCACTGCTCGACACTGTCGGGCCCGGGTTCCACGAGGTCGCGCCGCTCGAAGCGGGGCAGCAGGTCGCCGAGTACGACACGCCATGGGGGGACTCGGCGACGGCGAGAGCCGCCGACGGGGCATCCGTCATCGTCTGGAGCGACACCCCGGTCGAGGTCGAGGTGCACGCCCAACCCGTGGCGCTCGCGGCCACCGGCGACGAGGTCGGAACAGCGACGGTGCGGGCCGGCACCCAAGAGGTCACCGTGCCACTCGTGCTCGACGGCGCGATCGACGACCCCGGCACCTGGTGGCGCCTCACGAACCCGGGTGCGCTCGACGCCGCGACGCCGCAGACGCCTCAGTCGCTCGACGAGAGGTAGGGCGCCGCGTCGGGCCGCTTCGCGCTGACGAAGTCGCCCGACGACTGGTGGCGGATGCGCCGCAGCACCCACGGCACGAGGTACTCGCGCGCCCAGTTGAGGTCTTCGACGCGCGCCTGCCGCCAGGTGCTGTGGGGGAGCGGCTCGGGCCTCATCGGTTCGAGTTCGTTGTCGACGTTGAGGGCAGCCAGCACCATGCGCGCGACGGTGTGGTGGCCGAGGGAGTTCAGGTGCAGCCGATCGGGCGACCACATGCGCTGATCTTGCACCTCGGTGAGCGCCCACTGGTCGGCCACGACGCAGTCGTACTTCTGGGCGATGGTGCGCAGGTTCTCGTTATAGATCGCGACCTTGCCGCGGATGCCGCGGAACACGGGCGAGAAGCCGACATCGACCCCGGTGAAGATGACGATCGTGGCGTGGTCGCGTGAGAGCCGCTCGATCGCGTATTCGAATCGCGCCGAGATCTCGTCGGGGTCGGTGCCGGGCCGGATCACGTCGTTGCCACCGGCCGAGATCGTGATGAGGTCGGGATGCAGGGCCAGCGCGGGCTCGAGCTGCTCGTCGATGATCTGCTGGATGAGCTTGCCGCGCACGGCGAGGTTCGCGTACGCGAAGTCTTCGGTTCCCTGCGAGAGCACCTCGGCGACGCGGTCGGCCCAGCCGCGATGGCCGCCGGGCACGGTGGGCTCGGGGTCGCCGATGCCCTCGGTGAACGAGTCGCCCAGGGCGACGTAGCGGGACCAGGGATGCTGCTGCGTGACCATCCCCCCATTGTGCCAAGACCGGCGGACCGAGGTGGACGATCGGGTGGCCGGTCGGCGACGTCAGGTTGGCGAGGTCGGGTGGGCGAGGTCGGGTGGGCGACCTCGAGCGGGCGACGACGGTTCGGGGATGTCGCAGGGCTCGGCTACGCTCGAATCCAGTGAGCACCTCGACCCCCTTCGGCCCCCAACCGGGCACGTCGGCAGCCGAACATCTCTCACCGTCGTTCCCCGAGCGCGCCGCATGGGGCACCGCATCGAAGCTGCGTGCCTGGCAGGCCGAGGCGCTCGAGCAGTACCTCGCCGACCTGCCTCGTGACTTTCTCGCAGCGGCCACGCCTGGCGCCGGCAAGACCACGTTCGCCCTGCGCCTCGCCGCTGAATTGCGCGCTCGGCGCATCATCGACCGCATCACCGTCGTCGCCCCCACCGACCACCTCAAGCGGCAGTGGGCCGATGCCGCGGCGCGCGCGGGCATTCGCCTCGACCCGGGATTCCGCAACGCGCACGGCCGCAGTGCCAGGCACTTCCACGGCGTGGCCGTGACCTACGCGCAGGTCGCGATGCGCCCCGCCCTGCACCGCGAGCTCACGCTGTCGGGCCGCACGCTCGTCATCCTCGACGAGGTGCATCACGGCGGCGACACGCTGTCGTGGGGTGACGCGATCCGCGAGGCGTTCGGGCCCGCCGAGAAGCGGCTCTCGCTCACCGGCACGCCGTTCCGCTCTGACACGGCGCCGATCCCGTTCGTGCAGTACGAGCCCGATACGCAGGGCGTTCGGCTCTCGAAGACCGACTACGCCTACGGCTACGGCCGTGCACTCGCCGACGGCGTCGTGCGCCCCGTGATCTTCATGGTCTACGCCGGCCACATGCGTTGGCGCACGAAGGCCGGCGACGAGATGGAGGCGAGGCTCGGCGAAGACAACACGAAAGACATCACGTCGTCGGCCTGGCGCACGGCGCTCGAACCCACGGGCGAGTGGATTCCTGCGGTGCTGCGGGCCGCCGACCGCCGACTCACCGAGGTGCGGCACAGCATTCCCGACGCCGGCGGGCTCGTCATCGCCACCGACCAGTCGATGGCGCGTGCCTATGCGAAGATCCTCGAAGAGGTCTGCGGCGAGCCCGTCACCGTCGTACTCTCCGACGAGAAAGAAGCCAGCTCGCGCATCGAGGAGTTCTCAGCGAACACCCGCCGCTGGATGGTGGCCGTGCGCATGGTGTCCGAGGGTGTCGACGTGCCACGGCTCGCGGTCGGGGTCTACGCCACGAGCTCGTCGACGCCGCTCTTCTTCGCCCAGGCCATCGGCCGGTTCGTGCGGGCCCGACGTCGCGGCGAGACGGCGTCGGTGTTCCTGCCGAACGTGCCGGTGCTCATGGCGCTCGGCTCGCAGCTCGAGGTCGAGCGCGACCACGCGCTCGACCGTCGTGGTGCCGACGCCGACGACGACGGGCTCGACGACAGCCTGCTCGAGTCGGCGAACCGTGAGGAGCGCGCGTCCGAAGAGCTCGAGCTCGGTACGTGGGAGGCGATCGGCTCCGACGCCTCGTTCGACCGGGTGCTCTACGACGGCACAGAGTTCGGCACCCTCGCCGAGCCCGGCAGCGACGAAGAATACGACTTCATCGGCATTCCCGGCCTGCTCGAACCCGAGCAGGTGTCAGAGCTGCTGCGCCACCGCCAGGCCCGGCAGGCCCGCCGCGCGGGCGAACGCCGCAAGCACACCGTCGAGTCCGACAGCCCCGAGCCGGTGGCGCTCTACCGCACCCTCAAAGAGCAGCGGTCGCTGCTCAACAGCCTCGTCGGGCTATGGGCGCGCCACACCGGCGAGGCGCACTCGCAGGTGCACGCCGAGCTGCGCCGGGTCTGCGGTGGCCCGGCCGTCGCGCAGGCGACAGTGACCCAGCTGCAGGCGCGTATCGAACTGCTCCGGCGGCGCCTCGGTAGCCGGTGAACGGCTGAGGCGGCGCCGCTGCAGTCGCTGCGGTCGCGGAACGCCGTAGACGCGAGCTCAGCCGGCCTCGACGGTCATCGACGGCGTTGCCGCGTCGTCATCGAGTCCGACGAGTTCGGCTGCGGCGTCGAGTGCAGCCATGAGGTCGCTCGTGAGGTCGTCGACGTGCTCGAGCCCGATCGCGAGCCGCACGATGCCGGCGCCGGGCTTCGCCTCACCGGCGACGGGCCGGTGCGTCAGCGAGGCCGGGTGCTGCACGAGCGAGTCGACGCCCCCGAGCGAGACGGCGTGCGTGATGAGCTCGCACGACTCGGTGAACCGGGCGGCAGCGTCGTAGCCGCCGGCCAGTTCGATCGCGATGATCGACCCGGGGCCCTCCATCTGGGTGCCGATGAGACCGGCGGGGTCCTGACCGGGCAGACCCGGGTAGTGCACGCGAGCGACCGCGGGGTGGGTGAGCAGTCGTTCGGCGACGATCTGCGCGCTCGCCTGCTGTGCACGCACGCGCAGGGGCAGGGTGCGCAGGCCGCGGTGCAGCAGGTATGCGGCCATGGGGTGCAGGAGCCCGCCGGTGAGGGCGCGCACCTGGCGCAGACGCTCGACCCATTCGCGGTTGGCGGCGACGACCCCGCCCATGACGTCGCCGTGGCCGCCCAAGTACTTCGTCGCGCTGTGCAGCACAAGTGTCGCGCCGTGCTCGACGGGGCGCTGCAGCACGGGCGTGGCGAACGTGTTGTCGACGAGCAGCGGCACGTCACCGGCCGCGTCGGCGATCGCTCGCAGGTCGACGAGTTCGAGCGTCGGGTTCGCGGGCGTCTCCACGACGACGAGGCCCGTGTCGGGGCGGATCGCTTCGCGGATCTCCGAGACATCGGCCCAGGTCACCTCGGTGCCGAGCAGTCCGCTCGCGAGCACGTGGTCGGTGCCGCCGTAGAGCGGACGCACCGCGACGATGTGAGGCCGGCCCGCCGAGGCGGTTGCGATGAGCGTTGCTGCGAGTGCCGCCATCCCGGATGCGAACGCGACCGCACCCTCGGTGCCCTCGAGTCCGGCGAGCGACTCCTCGAAGCGGGCGACCCCGGGCTGCCAGAGACGCTGGTAGACGGCCGAACGGCCCTCGCCGAGATCATGCCCGGTCGCGAGCTCTTCGTAGGAGAGGCCGCCGGTCTCGACGGAGCCGAGCGGGTTCGTGGTCGAGAAGTCGATGACGGGGACGTGGGATCCGCTCTCTCGGACGCCCGCCATGCCGCCGTGGACGGCGCGGGTCTCGAGGTGCGACGACGATGTCTGCATGCCTCGAATGAAGCAGATTCTTGCGGAACAAGCAAACGCGAATGCAGGATCAGTGCGATATGCTGCGATTCGCGAATGTTCTGCAAGATCCACGCCGAAGGAGCCCGCCCATGGCGCAGAAACCCGAACTCGATCGTGTCGACCGTGCCCTGCTCGCCGCCCTGTCGACGAACGCGCGCGCATCGGGTGCCGCCCTGGCGTCCGAGGTCGGGGTCGCCGAGTCGACGGTCTCGCTGAGACTCCGCCGCCTGCAGTCGCTCGGCACGGTGCGCGGCTATCGCGTCGACGTCGATCTCGCCTCGCTCGGCGTCTCGCTGCAGGCGCTTATCGCCATTCGCCTCGTGAAGCACGATCGCGGCGAGATCGACGCCTTCCGCGCCGCCGTGCCGCATCTGCCGGGTGTGCTGGGCGTCTTCCACATGGCGGGCGCCGAAGACTACCTGCTGCATGTCGCCGCCCGCGACGCCGAAGAGCTTCGAGAGTTCGTACTGGCCCATCTCACGGGACATCCGGCCGTCGCGCACACCGAGACGAATCTCATCTTCGAACACGTCGACGGCGACGGCTGGAACAAGCTCGTCGGCTGAGGTCGGCCGCCAGTGGCCCGCCTGCCGGCGGCCCGCCGATCAGGCGAGCGTGGTGCCGAAGGCGAGCCCCAGCAGGTACGTCACGGCCGCAGCACCGAGGCCGATGGCGAGCTGCCGCATCGCGCGCTTGAGCGGTGACGCACCCGAGAGCAGGCCGACGATCGCGCCGGTCACGAGCAGGGCGATGCTCACGAGCACCGTCGCGGTGACGACAGCAGCGATGCCGCTCATGCCGAACAGGTAGGGCAGCACGGGAATGAGCGCGCCCGACGCGAAGAAGAGGAAGCTCGAGATCGCCGCGTTGAGACCGGTGCCGACCGCGTCATCATCGTGCTCGGTGACGGTGAGCGCGTCGGTCGGCGCGGTGCCGCGCCCGGCGGCCTGCACCCTCGCCACCACGAGCGCCGCGTGTTCGGCGGCGTCCTGCTCGTCCATGCCGCGCGCGCGATAGACGAGGGCGAGCTCGTTGGCGCCGACGTCGAGGTCGACGAGTGCCTCGCGAGCCGTCGGGTCGGGCGCGGACGCCTCGAGCAGCTCTCGCTGCGACCGCACCGACACGTACTCGCCGGCGCCCATCGACAGCGCCCCTGCGAGCAGGCCCGCGATGCCGGTGAACAGCACGACCCCGCTCGAGACCCCGGTCGCGCCGATGCCCAGCACGAGGGCCAGATTCGAGACGAGGCCGTCGTTCGCGCCGAACACCGCCGCACGGAACGTGCCGGCCAGACGCCGCCGTCCGCGCGCCGCGAGTCCGCGGACCACCTCACCGTGGATGCGCTCGTCGGCCGCCATGGCGGGCGTCGCATCGGGGTCGGTGGCATACGGCGAGCGGGCTTCGGCGCGCTGGGCGAGGGCGAGCACGAAGATCGAACCGAATCGGCGCGCGAGCGAGCCGAGAATGCGGGTGCGGATGTCGGCACGGGGCGTGCCTGCGCCGTCACCGTCGAGCAGCCGCAGCCAGTGCGCCTCATGGCGCCCCTCGGCCGCGGCGAGCGCGAGCAGGATCTCGCGTTCCTCACCCTCGCGGCGTGCGGCGAGTTCGCGGTACACCGCGGCCTCGGCTCGCTCGTCGGCGAGATACCTGCGCCACTTGGCGCGGTCGGCCGCAGTCGCGCTGGTCGGCTCGGTCATGGTGCTCCATTCGCGAGCGCGTGGCGGGGGCGGTGCGCCCGGGGCCTCGCGCTCCGTCACGTCTCCGCCGCGTTCGCGGCCGTGAGCCACGATATCGTCGGTCGCCGCGAGATCGGCGGAATCTCGCGGATTGGCAGCATTTCGGAGCGCCGAACGGGCGTGTGCGGCAGCGCCGCCGACCCGCTGTCTGCGGCTCGGCGGATCAGGTCGCCGGTGTCGTCACGAAGTCGATGAGCTCCTCGACGCGCCCGAGCAGCGCCGGTTCGAGATCGCCGTATCCGCGCACGCGACCGAGGATGTGCTGCCACGCCCGCGCGATGTCGGCCTGCTCGGCGTGCGGCCAGCCGAACGCCTCGCATACGCCGTGCTTCCACTCGGTGCCGCGAGGGATCACCGGCCACGCGGCCTTTCCGAGTCGTGCGGGCTTCACCGACTGCCAGATGTCGATGAACGGATGTCCCACCACGAGCACGTGCGCGCGATGCGGGCCACGCGCCACGGCGTCGGCGATGCGCTGCTCCTTCGACCCGGGTACGAGGTGGTCGACGAGCACGCCGGCCTTGCGGCCCGGGCCTGGTCGAAACTCGGTGAGCACGTCGCCCAGCACGTCGACGCCCTGCAGATACTCGACGACGACGCCTTCGACGCGCAGGTCGGCGCCCCACACCTTCTCGACGAGCTCGGCATCGTGGCGGCCCTCGACGAAGATGCGGCTCGGCAGCGCGACCCGTGCTGGCGAGGAGTCGACCGCGAACGACCCCGACGCGGTGCGAACTCGCCCTGCAGGCGCCTTCGCCTTGGGGGCGATGAGCTGCACCGCGTTGCCGTCGACCAGGAACCCGTGGCCGAGCGGGAACATGCGCTTCGCACCGAAGCGGTCTTCGAGCGTGACGATACCCTTCGCGAGCCCGACGACCGCACCGCAGAAGCCGCTCTCGGCGAGCTCGACGACGAGGTCGCGCTCGGCTTCGACGGTCGGAATCACCCGCCGACCGCGCGCCTTCCAGTCGCCGGCGAGCACGTCGCTGCCGTACCGATCGGGACCTGGGCTGTCGTGGGATGTCGCGGGCACCGGTCGAGGCTAGCCGATATGGTCGTCGCGGCCGGGCGACGACACGGCCACACGTCGAGAGAGCACGAGGGTCCAGATCGCGCCCACCCCGGCGACGGCGGCGCCCGCACCGAACGCCCATGGGATTCCGAATCCGTCGGCCACGAGTCCCAACGCGATCGGGCCGAGTCCCAGGCCGAGGTCGATGACGGCGCTGGCCGTACCCGAGGCGACTCCGCGCTGCGACGGCGTCGCCGTCGCGAAGATCGCCGAGAAGAATGCGGGAGTGCTGAATGCGACGCCGACGGCGAGCACGGCCGCCCCCATGAGGAGCCCGACCGGCGATCGTAGGCTCGCGGCGATGATCAGGCCGACGCCGATCACGACGAGCGCGGCCGTTCCGAGGGCGAGCGACGGCACCTTGTCGGGCACGCGTGCGAAGGCGATGCGGCAGACCACCACGACGGCGCCGTAGACGAAGAGCGCGAGCCCGGCGTTGTCGAAGCCGAGCTGCGTCGCATCCAGCGATGCGAACGCGAGGAATCCGCCCATCGCGATCAATGCGGCGAGGAATCCCAGCACGATCGGAATCGCCGGTCGATGGATCAGGTGGCGCTCGGCGTCATCGGCGGGCGCCTCGGTGCGGGTCTCGCCGACGAGCAGCGTCAGGCTGGCGGCGAGCAGCGCGAGCACCGCGGCAGCCGTCCACGCGAGGCCGAAGCCGGCGAGATCCACGAGGGCGGCGCCGAGCAGCGGCCCGAGCGATATGCCGAGGTAGAGCCCGAGGGAGTTGTACGAAAGTGCTTCGCCCATTCGTGCCTCGGGTGCGAGGTCGGCGAGCGCTGCGAAGCCCGCAACGAAGAACGCCGCCTCGGCGACGCCTGCGAGCAGGCGCAATGCCACGACGACGGGCAAGCTTTCGGCGACGAGCAGCAACGCCAGGCTGGCTGCGGCGAGGAGGGCTCCGCCGAAGAGCAGCGGCAGGCGACCGAACCGGTCGGCCAGGCGCCCTGCGATGGGCCGCAGTACCAATGCAGAGAGGGCGAATGCCCCGACGGCAAGGCCCGCAGCAGCGGCGTCGCCGCCGATCGGACCGGTGACATAGAGCGGCAGAGCGAAGAGCGCGACCCCGAAGGCCGTGAAGTAGCAGAGCTCCGCGATGCCCAGCGTGATGAACGCAGGGGTGAACAGGCGCTCCGTCGTCGAGCGGCGCTTCACGGTTCACCACCCGGAACCGACCACGGTGGATCCTGACCGACCACCTGACCAGCGTAGGCCTGCGGCATTGCTTCTGGGCGATGGGTCCACGTCTGGGCACCGCTCTGCCAACGATCGGGGCCCGCAGTCTGTCGGAGTCATGCCCGCCGAGCGATCCGCAACCGGGCAGCCGTGTTTTGGTTGGCGTGCCCCTGCGGGCATCTTCACCGGGCGTCGATGAAGGCCGGCTGGCGGCGGTGCATGCCATTCTCGGGGGTATGCGATCTTCACGACTCGCGGCTGTGGGAGTCTCGACGATGGTAGTCGGCGGGCTGATGGCCGGATGCACGGCGGAACCGATGGACGCGGAATCCGGCGCGGGGCTCAAGGTGAGAGCGGATGAGATCACCGTGGAATGGGACGGCCACTGCGGCGTCGGGGTAAGGGTCGAGAACACCAGCGATCACCCAGTGAAATTCGTGGAAGCGGATGAGGAGGTCTTCGACGGGTCAAGCACCACCGAGTGGCGTCTGGCCCTTCCTCACCACGTCCCCGAGGACGGAGCAGTCCGCGGGTATGACGTTGGCCCGTTCCCGACGACGCTCGAACCGGGCGCGGTCGCCACCCACGCCGTTGTGGTGTACTGCAAGGAAGACCCGTCGTACACGATCACGGTCAATTCGATCAATGCGGGCTC
This sequence comes from Agromyces neolithicus, assembly GCF_039529735.1. NCBI lineage: Bacteria > Bacillati > Actinomycetota > Actinomycetes > Micrococcales > Microbacteriaceae > Agromyces > Agromyces neolithicus. The sequence continues at coordinate 34,469 of NZ_BAAANJ010000018.1, read as the reverse complement.
GGTGAGCTTCGACTTTTGACACCGACGCGCCTCACCGGGCACATCGAGTTCCCTCGCGCGATCGCGGCGACGATCACGATTGCGACCCATCATGACTGCGACGCCTGAGCACCGACAGCCGTGCTTGTGATCCGGCACCTCCAGCAGACTCTACGACCTCACGCAGGGATGGTCGGCGTCTACTCGGGCGGCGCTTCTCGCGCGCTGAGGATCGTCGTTGCGTCGCCGGCGGACCGGCTAGGAGGGCCGCGTGTCGTGATCGCTGGGGCCACCCGGCTTGCAGAGTTGGCCGCGGGCGATAGATTCGCCGCATGATGAAGACCCCGACTGGCCGCGTCGCCCTCACCGCGCTGCTGATCTTCCCCCTGCTCACTGGCTGTACCACTGTGGACGCCTCGTACCTGCCCGACACCGACCCGACCCCGAACGCGGCCGCCCCCGTTCCAATCGAAGGGGACACGGACGGGGACGGCGAGCTCTCCGAGTTTGAGAAGCAGGTACTCGCGAGGAATGCACCCCGCGACATCACCCTTCACGATGGCACTGTCGTCGTGGTCACACCCGGACAGCCCCTCCCGCAGCAGGTCATCGACCAGATCGTCGCCGACGCGGCGCCCGGCGCGGCTCAGGCACAGACCGATGACGAATTTGCGCCCATGGCGGGCATAAGAAGCATCCGCGAGGTGGCAAGCTCATACGCGGACGAGATTGGTCGTACCGTTGTCATCGTCTACTGGGGCTTTGGTGCCTGGGGCACGGTCTCGTCCGTCGACGAATCCAGCGGGATCGAGCTAGCAGGCACCAGCGACCAAGACGCGATGGTCGCGGCGGCTACCGATTGGGCTGAATCCCACGACGCCTACGTCGTCGTTGTCGAGTAGCCACCCGTACCCCGCCGCGAAGTCCCCGCGCTGCCCATCCGGCGCTGAGTGCATGGCACGGCATCCGGATGATCTGGTGACCCGGCTGCGGGAAAATGGCACATGCTCGGGCCATGTCGCGAAGGTTTCCGCTGGCCGCCCGAAGACGTGCTTCCTTGCTAGGCGGGCCCGTTTCCGCGGTGCTGCTGGCGGGGTGCAGCCCCTCGAGCGCATGGCGTCGTGCTCACCAACCGCCGTGGCGACGGCCTCAGTGTCACATCGTCGTCGGGGAACACGACGATCATCTCGCTTGAAGAACCCGAACGTTACCTGGAGAATCTCTGCCGGCGCGGGGTGCCTACCTCTCAGTAGTGTCGCGCGCCGTTGGTTCGTTGTGCCCGGTTGACGATCCGTTTCCGGGCGGTGGAGTTGCTTGAGGATTGGCCAACGGCCGCAAGAGTCAGTTGTCGACCGACGGCGTTACATGTAACATTGTCGTATGGCAAGCACACGAGAGCGGGTACGCGAGCATCGCCAGCGTTTGCGAGAGCAGGGCCTCAGGCCCGTTCAGATCTGGGTGCCCGACGTACGGGCTCCGGAGTTCGGCGCGGAAGCTCATCGCCAGTCGGCTGCGGTCGCGGCGAGCGAACATGAAGCCGATGACCAGGCCTTCGTGGATGCCATCTCAGTCGATTGGGACGAGGCGGAGCCCGGCGAGTGAGGCGGGGCGACATCTATATCGCTGCTGCGCGTGGTGCCTACACCGGCAAGCCGAGACTAGTGGTCATCGTCCAGGATGATCGTTTTGATGCAACCGCTTCGGTTACGGTGTGCCCGTTGACGACCAATCCGGTAGAGGCGCCACTTTTCCGGATCGCAGTGGAGCCGACCGACACCACCGGGATCGAGAAACCAAGCCAGATCATGGTCGATAAGGTCACGACGATGCCGCGGGAAAATGTGCGCGACCGCCTCGGCCAACTGGCGGATGCCGATCTGGTTCGGCTCGACCGCGCCCTTTTGGTGTTTCTCGGGCTTGCCGATTAATTCGGCTCGCTCGGCGGCGCGATGTCGCAAGCCGATCCACTTCCGGGCACCCGCGACGGCCACTCAACCTACGAGAATCGGCCATTTCTGCTGTGACTCACACCGCTCAACGGAAGTCGCGCGAGCGGTGCGGTGCAGACACGGTGAGCGACTCGAATCGGTCGGCGATGAGGTTGGTGACGCCCTCGGCGGTGCGTTCGAGCATGCCCCGCACGACCATGGCCGGGGCCTCGCGCGCGATGCGCCGGTAACGGTTCCACACCCCGACCCCGGCGATCACGTTGAGGGTGCCCGACTCGTCTTCGAGGTTGAGAAAGGTGATGCCGCTCGCGGTCGCCGGTCGTTGCCGGTGCGTGACGACGCCGCCGACCTCGATGCGCCGGCCGGTCTCGGCGGTGGCCAGCAGGTCGATGCGGATCGCTCCTCGGTCGTCGAGCCGTTCACGCACATGCCGTATCGGGTGGTCGTCGGGGGAGATACCCGTGGCCCAGAGGTCGTAGATCACCTGCTCGGCGGGCGTGAGCATGGGCAGTAACGGCGGCTGCACCACGACGACAGAGCCCGCGAGGTACTCTTCACGATCTTCGGCTGCCTCGCCGGCGAGCCACAGCGCCTCGCGCCGCTCGAGGCCGAACCCGTCGAAGGCGCCGGCCGCGGCGAGCGCTTCGAGCTGCGTGGCGTCGAGCGCAGCCCGTCGCGAGACGTCGGCCATGTCGCGGTAGGGGCCGCGCGCCTCGCGCTCGGCGACGATGCGTTCGGCCACGGCGGTGCCGATCGACGAGACGTCGGCGAGTCCCAGCCGCACCGCGAAGGCGCCGTCGCGACGGTGCTCGGCCGAGCGGTCGGGGGCGGTGCGGTCGAACGGGCCGATGGGCTCCTGCGCGGGATCGGCGCACGATGCGAGACCGGTCGGCGCGCGACATCCGCTCTCGTCATTGATCGAATCGCGATCGGATGTCGCAGCCGCGTCGATCGCCTCGAGCCCCGCGTGCACTCCCGAACGCAAGATGTCGGGCCGCAGCATCTGCACCCCGTGACGCCGCGCGTCGGCGGTGAGCGTGGCGGGCGAGTAGAACCCCATGGGCTGGGCGCGCAGCAACGCCGCGAGGAACGCTGCGGGGTAGTGCAGCTTCAGCCACGAGCTCGCGTAGACGAGCAGGCCGAAGCTCAGCGCGTGGCTCTCGGCGAAGCCGAAGTTCGCGAACGCCTCGATCTTGGCGTAGATCGAGTCGGCGACCTCGGGTTCGATGCCGTTGTCGGCCATGCCCTTGTAGAGCTTCGAGCGCAGCTTCTCGATCTTCTCGACCCCGCGCTTCGACCCCATCGCGCGGCGCAGCAGGTCGGCGTCGGCGGCGCTGCAGTTGCCGACGGCGACGGCCATCTGCATGAGCTGCTCCTGGAAGAGCGGCACCCCGAGCGTGCGCTCGAGCACCGGCTCGAGCTTGGGGTGCAGGTAGCTCACCTGTTCTTCGCCGGTGCGCCGCCTGATGTAGGGGTGCACCGCCCCGCCCTGCACCGGACCGGGGCGGATGAGCGCGATCTCGACGACGAGGTCGTAGAAGCACCTGGGCTTGAGCCGGGGGAGCGTGCCCATCTGCGCACGGCTCTCGACCTGGAACACCCCGATCGAGTCGGCCCGGCAGAGCATGTCGTAGACGGCCGGCTCTTCTTTCGGCAGCGACGCGAGCTCCCACACCTCGCCCGTCGACTCGCGCACGAGGTCGAACGTGTACTGCAGTGCGGCGAGCATGCCGAGCCCGAGCAGGTCGAACTTCACGAGGCCCATCCAGGCGCAGTCGTCTTTGTCCCACTGCAGCACCGTGCGGTTCTCCATGCGGGCGTGCTCGATGGGGCACACCTCGCCGACCGGCCGATCGGTGAGCACCATGCCGCCCGAGTGGATGCCGAGGTGCCGCGGAAAGGTGAGCACCTGCTCGGCGAGCTCGACGACGGCGTCGGGGATGTCGTGGTCGTCGGTCTCGACCACCGCGCCCCACCGCTCGACCTGGCGTGACCACGCGTCTTGCTGCCCGGTGGAGTAGCCGAGCGCCTTCGCCATATCGCGTACCGCGGCCTTGGGCCGGTAGCTGATGACGTTCGCGACCTGCGCCGCGTTCTGGCGCCCGTACGTGTCGTAGACGTACTGGATGATCTCTTCGCGCCGGTCGGAGTCGAAGTCGACGTCGATGTCGGGCTCTTCGTCGCGCAGCGCCGACAGGAACCGCTCGAACGGCAGGTCGTAGAAGATCGAGTCGACCGCGGTGATGCGCAGCACGTAGCAGACCGCCGAGTTCGCGGCCGAGCCGCGACCCTGGCACAGGATGCCCCGCCGCCGGGCCTCGTGCACGATGTCGCGCACGATCAGGAAGTAGCCGGGGAAGTCCTTCTGCTCGATGACGTCGAGCTCGCGTGCGAGTCGCTCGCGCACGTGCTCGGGCACGCCCGGGTAGAGCTCGGCGGCGCCCTGCCAGGTGAGTTCGCGCAGCCAGCTCATGGGCGTGTGCCCCTCGGGCACCTGCTGCCGCGGCAGTTTCGGGCGGGCGCTGCGCAGGGTGAAGCCGAGCTCGTCGGCGAGCGTCACCGACCGTGCGACCGCGCCGGGGTACCGGGCGAAGCGCTCGGCCATCTCGGCGCCGCTGCGCAGGTGCAGCCCGTCGGACGCGGGGAGCCACCCGTCGAGCTCGTCGAGGCTGCGCCGCGCGCGCACCGCGGCGAGGGCCGACGCGAGCCGGTGCTCGGGCGGGGTCGCGTAGTGCACGGCGTTCGTCGCGAGCAGGGGCAGCCCCGCCTGCTCGGCGAGGCCCGCGAGCGCGTCGTTCGCCTGCTGATCGTTCGGATGCCCGTGGTCGAAGAGCTCGACCACCACGTTCTCGCGGCCGAAGAGCGCGGCCAGCCGGTCGAGTTCGCGCGCCGCGGCCTCGGGCCCGCCGTCGGCGAGGGCGCGCCGCACGGCGCCCTTGCGGCATCCGGTGGGCACGACCCACTCGCCGCCCGCCCGCTCGGCGAGCGCCTCGAGTGAGTACACCGGCCGCCCCTTCTCGCCCCCGGCGAGTTGCCCGGCGGTGATCGCCGCGGCCAGCCGGTGGTAGCCCGCCTCGCGCCGGGCGAGCACGAGCAGGTGCTCGCCCTCGGGGTCGGTGAAGCCGTTCTGCGGGCCGCTGAGCCCGAGCGAGAGCTCGGCGCCGAAGACGGTCTGCAGGTCGGGGAAGCTCTCGGCCGCCTCGGCGAACCGCACGATGCCGTAGAAGCCGTCGTGGTCGGTCACCGCGAGCCCGGTGAGCCCGAGCCGTTGCGCTTCTTCGACGAGCTGCTCGGGCGTGGAGGCGCCGTCGAGAAAGCTGAACGTCGAGTGCGCGTGCAGTTCGGCGTAGGGCACGACGGGACCGGCCGGTCCCTCGAGCCCTTCGGCCGGATGGTACGGGTGCCGCTTGCGGCTGAACGCCGGGCTGTCGCCGCCGTCGGCGATGAGTTTCGTCGTGCCCGGCCGTCGCCGGTCTGAGAGCTTGCGCTCGAGCTCCGACCAGGGGATCTCGGGGTTGTTCCAGCCCATGCTCACTCCCTCCGCATGTCAGTCGTACCTCGCCTCTGCCCACCAGCCGTCGGCGTCGCGCACGAGCAGCCACGCGCACCCGTCGTGGTCGACGATCTGGAACCGGTGCACGCGCTTGGCGTGCTCGGCGTCCCACCATCGCTCGACGACCGGCCAGGGCCCGGCCCAGGCCCGCACGGGCGCTTCGCCGTCGCCGCCGACCGCGAACCGCGCCGGCGGTGTCGAGATCGCCCCGCGGTCGTCGATGGCGACGGATGCCCCGTCGTCGCCCACGAGCCGAATGCGCAGCCGCTCGCGGAACACGCTCGCCGGCGCGAGCGCCGGCAGGCTGCCCGGCCACGGCGCACCCCTGACCCGGTCGCCGGTGCGCTCGGGCCCTCGGTCGCCCCACGGCACGAGCACCTGCCGATCGGCGAGCATGCGCCCGCCGCCGATCGCTGCGGTGACGACCCCGTCGTGGCCGAGCATGCTCTGCACCCGGGTGAGGCCGTGGTGCACCCGCTCGTCGGGCCCGCCGCCCCAGAGCCCCGCCTCGTGGTTGCCGGTCGAGTCGATGCGCTCGGGCACGACCCGCAGCCGCACGATCGGCGACGCGAGCCCTGCGTCGGCCGTGCCGGTGCCCTGCAGCTGCCAGCGCACCCGGTCGACCACGTCGGCGGGCGTGAACCACTGCGGATGGAGCCAGCTGCGGCTCGAGTGCCCGCCCCGTTCGTCGTCGAGCTCGACCCTGATGCCCGTGCACACGAGCCGTTTCGCCCGCATGCGGTCGATGAACTCGTCAGCCCGCACGCGGAACGCGAACGCGAGCTGGTCGATGCGATCGAGCGGCGGCTCGAACTCCTGCTGCACCTCGAACTCGGGTGGTGGCGTGCGTGCCGTGACCCCGGTCTGCTCGCGCCCCGCTGCCCGGTCGTGCGCGAAGGCACCGGCAGCACCGAACCGCCGGCGCACGTCGGCGCCGGGCAGCGCGGCGAACTCGCCGAGCGTGCGCACCCCGAGCCGGTTGAGCAGCGTCGTCGTGCGGGCGTCGGTGACGAGCCCCACGGGTAACGGTGCGATGAAGGCGGCGGATGTCCCGACCGCGACGATGCCCACGGGAGTTGCGCGCGCGGCGCGCGCCGCCTGCTCGGCCGCGAACGGCCCGTCGGCGATGCCGACCCGTACATCCGGCACCCCGAGCCGGGTCATGGTGGCGAGCAGCGCCTGCGCTGCGGCGTCTTCGCCGCCGTAATAGCGTGCGGGCCCGCGAGCCCGCATGGCGAGCGTGCCCGGGCGCACGATCTGCACCCCGGGCACCGTGGTCTCGACCGCGCGCACCACGGGTTCGAACAGGCGCACGTCGACCGAGACGTCGTAGTCGAGCACCGTGAGCGCGGGGGAGCGGTACTGCGCCTCGCGCAGCTTCAGTCCGCGGGCGACGCCGTCGCCGCGTGCGGCGGCGGAGCAGGCGTAGACGAGCCCCGACTCGGTGAGTGCGATCGGCAGGGCGGGGTCGAGCCCCAGTTCGCGGCATGCAGCGAAGATCGGCCAGTCGGGGCACCAGAGCACGATCGTGCGGGTCGGCGCGCTCATGAGGCCGGCCGCTCGTACTCGTCGAGCCGCACCGGCTCGCGCGGCGCGCGGGCATCGGCGGCTGCAGCGGCTGCAGCGGCCCGGAACCGCAGTGACCGGTCGGGCAGCTGCAGCCGCGAGCGTGCCCGACGGCCGAACTCGCCCCGCCCACCGGCGCTCACGACGACCTCGCGGTCGCTGAGCTGCCCGTGCCCCGCACCGAGCCCGTGCCATTCGCTCGCCTCGACCCCGAGCCGGGCGTCGCTGCCCGGCCAGTCGCCCGCGACGAGCAGCACGCTGCCGCGCTGCCGCAGCCGAGCCGTCAGCCGTGACGCCTCGGTCGGCGCGACGCGCCCCACCGCACGTGCCGCGACCACGGGGATGACGTCGGCGAGCGCCGCCACCACGGTGAGCCATTGGCGCCCGGGGTCTGGCACGAGCACGAGCCGCTCGAGGTCGATGCCGAACCGGTCGGCGGCCTCGACGCCGAAGTCGGGCAGCCCGACGACGGCGACCCAGCGCCCGCTCGCCGACGGCCCGGCGAGTAGCGCCATGAGCAGCGTGGTCGACCCCTCGACCGAGACCACCGTGCCCTCGCGAAGCGTGCCGCCGGGCAGCACTTGCTCGAATACCGGATGCGTGGGCACCGCCTTCGAGTCGAGCCGCGTCGCCTGCATGCCGCGGATGCGCGCCTGCAGCTCGTCGACGCGCGAGGGCGACTCGGCGGGGGCGAGGGGAGCGGTCATGGTCACCCACCCAGTTTCGAACACATGTTCGAATGTCGCAAGTCGGTGTTGCCGACTGTCCACATCATCGGCGAGGGGTACGACATCGGCTCGCGAACGCCGGGCACGGGTCATCCGCCGATCGGAGTCGCAGGCCGGCGCTACGCTGGCCGCATGTGCGGACGATTCGTGATCTCAGACACGACACCCGACCTGGTGCGCATCTTCGACGTCGACACGGTGGGCGAGGGGCTGCCCGAGCCGTCATGGAATGTGCGGCCCACCGACCCGATCCCGGTCGTGCTCGAGTCGAAGAAGGAGGGGCCGGTGGTGCGCCGGCTCGAGGCGGCGCGCTGGTCGCTCGTGCCATCGTTCTCGAAAGAGCTGAAGCTCAAGTACCCCACGTTCAATGCCCGCTCCGAGGGGCTCGCCACGAGTTCGGCGTTCCGTGCCTCGCTCGCCGGCAAGCGCGCGATCATTCCGGCCGACGGGTACTACGAATGGCACACCGTCGGCAAGCAGAAGACGCCGTACTTCATCCATCAGGGCGACGGGCCGATCGCATTCGCCGGGCTCTACTCGTGGTGGCGCGACAAGTCGAAGGCCGAAGACGACCCCGAGCGCTGGGTGCTCACCGCCACGATCATCACGACCGACGCCACCGGCGACCTCGCCGACATCCACGACCGCATCCCGGTCATGCTGCCGCCCGAGTTCTGGTCGACCTGGCTCGACCCCGACGTCACGGGCGACCAGTCGCTCGTCGACCAGGCGGTGGCCGCGTCGCGGCCCATGGTGCCGTCACTCGCGTTCCACGAGGTGGGCCCGGTCAACGACAACGGCCCCGAACTCATCGAGCCCGTGCGGCCCTGAACGGTGCCCCTGTCAGCGAACAGGCAATCTGAGAACGGAAACCTGAACCGGCGGGCGGAGCCCAGGCACGCTAGCCGATTCGGGTGACTCTGAACGGAGCCGCCACGAGTTCGATGACAGGTGCGTACACACCTTCAGCTGAGGCCTGCTCGACCGCCGCAGCCTGTGCCTCTGCGGACTCCCACTCGGCAATCTCCACCAGTCCGTCGGGACTGTCGAGCATCTCGTACTGCGTGCTCCTGAGGAAGCCGGGTGCCTTCGGCCCATAGGTCGCCGAAATGTCTGCGAGCAGGCTCCTGAGCTCGGCTCGCGCACCTGGTTTGGCGTGAAACTCGACGACGACCTTGATGGTCATGGGCGGCCTTCTTCCAGATCACGTACTCGCCGCCCATTCGCGAGCGGACGGCGGTCGCCCAAGCCTACCGCTCGGCGCGACGACACGGCCATGACGACGAACGCAAGAAGGCCGGATCACATGGATCCGGCCTTCTGCACACAAGCGTGCGCGAGGGGGGACTTGAACCCCCACGCCCGTTAGGGCACTAGCACCTCAAGCTAGCGCGTCTGCCATTTCCGCCACCCGCGCTCGTGTCGGGCTCTTCCGATTGCTCGGTGGCCCGAAAGAAGACATTAGCACGGATTCCGGGGCGCTTCCGACACGGTGGCCATCGTCGGATGCCCCGGCTAGCGTGATGGCATGTCCCTGCCTTCGCACGCCGCGCAACCGACCACAGAGCTCGACGAGACGGCCGTCATCGCACGGGATCTCATCCGGTTCGACACGTCGAACTACGGTGGTGGGCGGTCGAATGGCGAGCTCGAGGCCGCCGAGTACGTCGAAGCCCGCCTGGCTGCGCTCGGCCTCGCGCCGCAGCTCTTCGAACCCGCGCCCCGTCGCGCGAGCGTGGTCGCACGGGTGCCCGGCCGCAACCCGGCCAAGCCGGCCCTCGTCGTGCACGGGCACCTCGACGTCGTGCCGGCCGACCCGCGCAACTGGAGCGTCGACCCGTTCGCGGGCGAGATCCGCGATGGCATGTTGTGGGGTCGCGGCGCCGTCGACATGAAAGACATGGACGCGATGATGCTCGCCGCGCTCGGCGACATCCTCAGCAGCGGCAGGCAACCCGAGCGCGACCTCGTCGTGGCGTTCTTCGCCGACGAAGAGGCGGGCGGGGCATTCGGGGCGAGCTGGCTGGTCGACAACCATCCCGAACTGTTCGCGGGCGCGACCGAGGCCATCAGCGAGGTCGGCGGCTACTCGATCACGGTCGCAGGCCGTCGCGCCTACCTGCTGCAGACCGGTGAGAAGTCGCTGCTCTGGGTGCGGCTGGTGGCGCGCGGCACCGCCGCGCACGGCTCGCGTCTCGTGGGCGACAACGCCATCACCAAGCTCGCCGAGGCGGTGGCCACGCTCGGTCGCACCGAATGGCCGCCGCGGCTCACCGCAACCACGCGCGAACTCCTCGGCAAGATCGCCGAGGTGCTCGGCGTCGACCCCGAGCAGGTCTCGCCCGACGAGCTCGCCCTCGCGACCGGCTCGGCATCGGGGTTCATCACGGCGACCCTGCGCACCACCAGCAACCCGACCGTGCTCGAGGCCGGCTACAAGCACAACGTCATCCCCGATCACGCCGAGGCGCTCATCGACATCCGCACGCTCCCCGGCGAAGAAGAGGCGGTGCTCGCCGAGGTGCAGGCACTCGTCGGCGACGAGATCGAGATCGAGATCGTGCACCGCGACGTCGGGCTCGAGGCGCCGACATCCGGCACGCTCGTCGACGCGGTCACGCACGCGCTCGGCGTGCATGACCCCGGCGCCCCGGTGTTCCCCTACCTGCTCTCGGGCGGCACCGACAACAAGTCGCTCAGCCGGCTCGGCATCGAGGGGTACGGCTTCGCTCCGCTCAAGCTGCCGGAAGGCTTGGACTTCCCGGCGATGTTCCACGGCGTTGACGAGCGCGTGCCGCTCGACGCACTAGTCTTCGGTAGGCATGTCCTACGCGACCTGCTGCTCGAATACTGACCAGTTCAGTCCTCTGACCAGTGCAGTCCTCCGATCTCAGCGGGGGCGGAAGGCGGATGCCCCAACGTGATCGAAGCGCTCATCCTCGGCTTTGTGCAGGGCCTCACCGAATTCCTCCCGATCTCGTCGAGCGCGCACCTGCGCATCCTCGGCGAGTTCCTGCCCGGGGCGCAAGATCCGGGTGCCGCGTTCACGGCGATCACGCAGCTCGGAACCGAGACCGCCGTCGTCGTGTTCTTCTGGCGCGACATCGTGCGCATCGTGTCGCACTGGTTCGGCTCGTTCACGGGTCGCGTGCCACGCCACGATCCCGACGCGCGCATGGGCTGGCTCATCATCGTGGGCTCGATCCCGATCGTCGTGCTCGGCCTGCTCTTCCAAGACGAGATCGAGACCGTGCTGCGTTCGCTCTGGATCACCGCCACGATGCTCATCGTGTTCGGCATCATCCTGGGGCTCGCCGACTGGGCCGGCGCCAAGCGGCGGGCGCTCGATCAGATCACGGTGCCGCACGGCATCTACTTCGGGCTCGCGCAGTCGCTCTCGCTCATCCCGGGTGTCTCACGTTCGGGCGGCACGATCACCATGGGGCTGCTGCTCGGCTATGAGCGGGCGGCCGCCGCGCGCTACGCGTTCCTGCTGGCAATCCCGGCGGTGTTCGGCAGCGGGCTGTTCCAGCTGTTCAAGAGCCTCGGCGAGCCGGCGGTCTACGGTCCCATCGAGACGGCGGCGGCCACGCTCGTGGCATTCGTCGTCGCGATCCTCGTGATCGCGTTCTTCATGAGCTACATCTCGAAGCACAGCTTCCTGCCGTTCGTGCTCTACCGCATCGTCCTCGGCGGGGTCATCTTCGTGCTGCTCGGCACGGGTACGATCCAGGCAATCTGAACGCGGCCGACCCGTCAGGCCACCCGTCAGCGCGGGCCGTCGCCACGCCCGTCGGCGCGCCCCTCGGGGCCGTCGCCGCGGCGGCGCAGGTAGCGCTCGAACTCCTGGGCGATGGCCTCACCGCTCGCCTCGGGCGCATCGACCGCGTCGCGCGCCTGCTCGAGCTGCGTGATGTAACCCGCCATGTCTTCATCGTCGGCCGCGAGCGCGTCGACGCCCGCCTCCCACGCCTTGGCCTCGGTCTCGAGCGTGCCGCGGGGGATCGACAGCCCCGTGAGCTCCTCGACCTTGCCGAGCAGGGCGAGCACCGCCTTGGGCGAGGGCGCGTTGTGCACATAGTGGGGCACCGAGGCCCACAGTGACACGGTGGGGATTCCGGCGCGCTCGGCATGGTCGGCGATGACGCTGAGAATGCCGACGGGCCCCTCGTAGCTCGAACGCTCAACGCCGAGCGCGCCGCGCACCTCGGGGTTCTCACTCGACGCGAACACGGTGAGCGGGCGCGTGTGCGGGGCGTCGGCGAGCATCGCGCCGAGCAGCACGACGCCGTCGATGTCGGCCGCGAGCGCGGCGTCGATGAGTTCGGCGGCGAAGCCCTTCCAGCTTCGGGCGGGTTCGGCGCCGATGAGCACGTGCAGTCCGGATGCCCCGGGGCCGGTCACCGGGTCATCGAGCTCCTGCGCTCTGCCGGGGCCGAGGATCGCGGCGCCCGGCCACTCGAGGCGGCGCGCACCGTCGTCGCCGATGGCGACCGTGGGCCGGGTGAACTGGTAGTCGAAGTAGAGCTCGGGGTCGACGGAGGCGATCTCGACGAGGGCGAGCCGCTCGGCGAGGAGTTTCGCCGCGCCGGTCGCCGCCTCACCGGCGTCGTTCCAACCCTCGAAGGCGACGATGAGCAGTCTTCGACCCTCGAAACCGGCCGGCTGATTCACGCTTGGGGCCCCGCTTTCCGCCCCGGGTTCCCGGGGCCCTCTCCACAATAGGCCGTGCCCGTAGACTTGGGCGTTGTGACCACACGCCTGCCCGCCGCCGTTCTCTGGGACATGGACGGCACTCTCGTCGACACCGAACGCTACTGGATGGCTGCCGAAGAGGAGCTCGTCGAGGCGTTCGACGGAACTTGGACCCACGACGACGCGCTCGAGCTCGTCGGCAGCGGCCTCTGGGAGGCGGCTGCGGTGTTCCAGGCGAAGGGCGTCGACCTCGACGCCGACACGATCGTCGCCCGCCTCACGGGGCGCGTGCGCGAGCAGCTCGGTGAACATGGAGTGCCCTGGCGACCGGGGGCCCGCGAGCTGCTCGAGGCGCTCCGCGAGGCATCCGTGCCCACCGCCCTCGTGACCATGTCGGTGCGCGCGATGGCCGACGACATCATCCGCGCCATCCCCTTCACGGCATTCGATGTCGTCGTCACGGGTGACTCGGTCGACCACGCGAAGCCGCATCCCCAGCCGTACCTGCTCGCCGCCGATCAACTCGGCGTCGACATCGCCGACTGCGTTGCGATCGAGGATTCCCCGGCGGGGCTCACCTCGGCCCACGCGGCGGGGGCGATCGCCGTCGGGGTGCCGAACATCCTCTCGCTCGATGACGCCCCGTCGTCGGCCATCTGGCCGACGCTCGTGGGCGCGACGCTCGCCGATCTCGGTGCGCTCGTCGGCGCGAACGGAGCCGCGTCGTGACCGCGAGCCGGGGCGAGCAGAGCGGGCCGTTCCGCGTCGGCGACCGCGTGCAGCTCACCGGGCCGAAGGGCCGCCTGCACACGATCACGCTGCAGCCGGGCGCGCTCTTCCACTCGCACAAGGGACCCATCGCCCACGACGACCTCATCGGGCAACCTGACGGCTCGGTCGTGGCGAACCAGGTCGGCGTCGAGTACCTTGCGCTGCGACCGCTGCTCAGCGACTTCGTCATGTCGATGCCGCGCGGCGCGGCCATCGTCTACCCGAAAGACGCCGCGCAGATCCTCGCGCAGGCCGACATCTTCCCCGGAGCCACCGTCGTCGAGGCCGGCGTCGGCTCGGGCGCGCTCTCGCTCTGGCTGCTGCGCGCCATCGGCTCAGAGGGCTACCTGCACTCGTTCGAGCGTCGCGAGGAGTTCGCCGACGTCGCCCGTGGCAACGTGGCGACGTTCCACGGCGCCGACCCGCAGAACTGGTCGATCACCCTCGGCGATCTCGCCGAAGTGCTGCCCGAGACGGTGGATGAGGCATCCGTCGACCGCGTCGTGCTCGACATGCTCGCACCCTGGGAGTGCATCGACGCCGTCTCCGACGCGCTGAAGCCGGGCGGCGTGCTGCTCTGCTACATCGCCACCGCCACCCAGCTCTCGCGGGTCGCCGAGGCGATCCGCGCGACGGGCGAGTACACCGAGCCGCAATCGTCAGAGACGATGGTGCGCGGATGGCACGTGCAGGGCCTCGCCGTGCGGCCCGACCACCGCATGATCGCGCACACCGGGTTCCTCATCACCGCGCGCCGGCTCGCGCCCGGCGCAGTGCTGCCCGAACTCAAGCGCCGCCCCGGCAAGACCGCGTACAGCGACGACGACGTCGAGGCATGGACGCCCGGCGCCCTCGGCGAGCGCCAGGTCAGCGCGAAGAGCCTGCGCAAGCGGGTGCGAGCAGCCGACGCCGCCGCCGAGCGGTCGCGTTCCACCGCCGATGCTCCCGATCCCGACCCGACCGGCGAGGCCGGGTAGGCTACCAACGCCCCTCCGCGACCCATCGAAGAATCGAGGATCAGTGCGCTCGTCTCTCGCGCTCATCGCCACCGCCGGCGCCGTCGTCATCGCCCTCACCGGCTGCACCGCCCCGGCACCCGCCCCCGTGGCCTCCCCAGGCGATTCGTCTGATGCCGTAGTCGTCACGGGTGACTTCGGTTCCGAGCCCCGCGTCGAGTTCCCGACGCCGCTCGCACCCCCCGAGACGCAATGCACCGAGGTCATCGCAGGCGAGGGCGACTACCTGCAAGAGGGTCAGTTCGTATTGCTCGGTGCGTCGCTGTTCGACGGCACGACGGGTGAACAGGTGCAGGCCGTCGGCTACGACGAGCCCGCCCAGCTCGTGCTCGGCGATGGCACGCTACCTGCATTCACGCATGGGCTGAGCTGTGCACGCGAGGGATCGCGGGTCGTCGTCGTCGCCCCGTCAGAAGAGGTCGGCGGCGAAGAGGGCCAGGGCAGCCTCGTCGCCGTGTTCGACGTGCAGCGTGCCTTCCCGCTTCGTGCCGATGGATCGGTGCGGCTCACCCGTGACGGCTTCCCGGCGGTCGTGCTCGCGCCCGACGGGCGCCCCGGCATCACGGTGCCCGAGGCCGACCCGTTCGAGAACACCGAGGTCGAGGTACTGAAGCAGGGCAACGGCCAGGTCGTCGAAGACGGCGATTCGGTCGTCGTGCACTACACCGGCGTCGTGTGGGAGACCGGCAAGGTGTTCGACTCGAGCTGGGAGACCAAGGAAGAGGACAACCCGACGCCGGGCCCGCGCACGTTCGTCGTCGGCGAGGGCGGCGAGGTCGTCCCCGGGTTCTCCGACGCGATCGTCGGGCAGAAGGTCGGGTCGCAGGTCGGCGTGGTCGTCGCCCCGGTCGATGGCTACGGCGACCAGGCGAGTGGCGACATCCCCGCGAATGCCACCCTCTTCTTCGTGATCGACATCCTCGGCGTGATCTGATTCCGCGATGCCGGCCGAGGGCGGTTCGCGGCCCAGTATGATCGCTCCTGTGCCCGGATCAGAACGCAGGAGCGAGCCGGCGATCCCGGCCGAAGACCGGCTGTTCAGCCTCGTGCTCGCGCTGCTCGCGACCGAGGCCGGACTGCTGAAGTCCGACATCCTGTCGACCGTGCGCGGCTACGCCGAGCGCTTCGACCGGTCGGGGGCGAACGTCAACCTCGACCGGCAGTTCGAGCGTGACAAAGACCAGATCCGTGAGCTCGGCATCCCGCTCGAGACGGTCGAATCACCCGATCGCCCCGGCGACAACCAATCGTTGCGCTACCGCATACCCAAGGGCCTGTACGACCTGCCCGACGAGGTGCGGTTCACCCCCGACGAACTCGCGCTGCTCGGCCTCGCCGCCGAGGTGTGGCGTGAGGCCTCGCTTTCGGAAGACTCGCAGCGTGCCCTCACGAAGCTTCGGGCGCTCGGCATCGAGCCGCGCGAGCCCGTCATCGGCTACGCGCCGCGACTGCGGGTGCGCGACGCCGCATTCGAACCCCTCCGCCAGGCGCTCGACCGCCGCCAGGCCGTGCGGTTCGAGTACTTCAAGCCGGGCGAGCAGGCGCCACGCGAGCGTCGGGTGAACCCCCTCGCGGTCGTGATGCACGAGGGCCGCTGGCATCTGCACGCGCATGACCTCGCCGCCGGCGAGCCGCGCACGTTCCTCCTGTCGCGCATCGTCGGCGACGTCACGCCGATCGCCGGCTCGACGTTCGACCCGCCGCCGCCGGGCATTCAAGATCGCGTGATCGCCGACCTCGCCGAACTGCGCCTGCGCAATGCCGCCGATCTCGCAGTCACCGCGGGCAGCGACGCCGAGGTGCGCCTCGGCAGGCGTGCCGTCGAGCGCGACGAAGACGCCGGAGTCATCCGGTTGCACTACACCGACGCTGCGGTGTTCGCCGACGAGCTGGCCGCCTACGGGCCCGAGGTGCGCGTGCTCGCGCCGGCGGACTTGCTGGCGGCCGTGAAGCAGCGCTTGCACGCAGTGGCCGATGCCCATCGCGACCTCGAGGCGAACCGATGAACGCGAACCGGCAGGGCACCCAGAAGCCGCAGAAGTCGCAGCGTGCGCAGAAGGCGCCCGACAAGCTCGTGTTCCTGCTCGCGCTCGTTCCCTACCTGCTCGAGCGCCAGGTCGTCGACGTCGCCGAGGCCGCCGCGCACTTCGGCGTCTCCGACGATGCCATCCGCGACGCAGTGAAGCTCATCGCCACGTCGGGCCTGCCCGGCGCCACCGGCACCTACCAGCCGAACGACCTGTTCGACATCGACTGGGACGCGTTCGAAGACGACGACTCCATCGTGATCGTGCACCACGTCGCCATCGACGATGCGCCGCGGCTCTCGGCACGCGAGGCCGCGGCGCTCATCGCCGGACTCCAGTACCTGACGGCACTGCCCGAGAACGCCAACAGCGCCTCCCTCGCCTCACTGCTTGCCAAACTCGATGCCGGCGCGTCGGCGACCCCGACGCGCATCGGGGTCGCCGAGACCGAAGCCGACGAGTCGCTCGCGCTCATCCGCGAGGCCGTCGCCGGTGGGCGCCAGCTGGAGTTCGACTACCGCAACGCGCTCGGCATCGCCGGTCGCCGACGCGTCGACCCGCTCAGGGTGCTCTCGCAAGACGCCGACTGGTACCTGCAGGCGTACTGCCACACCCGCGAAGATGTGCGCAACTTCCGTGTCGACCGCATGAGCGCGCTCGTCGTCTCGGACGTGCCCATCGACGAGCACCCCGACCACGTCGTCCCCGAGACACTCTTCCAGGGTTCCGAATCCGACCTCGATGTGGTGGTCGATCTCGCTCCCGCCGCGCTGCCGCTGCTGGCCGACTACCTCGCGGACTCGACGACCACCGAGGTCGACGGGCGCCTTCGGGTCACACTGCGCCTCGCGCACGTGCACGGGCTGAAGCGCCTCGTGGCCGGGCTTCCCGGACTCGTCACGGTCGTTTCGCCGCCCGAGGCGCGGGCTGCGGTCGCCGCATGGGCCGAGGCCGCACTTGCGGGATACGCCGACGACGGGTCATCCGTTCACGAACGTGAACCCGCCGCACCCGGCGACAGGTAGACTGTCCTCACCATTCACCGAGAAACGGACGAATTCCTATGTGGCAAGGCTTCACCGGTTGGCACGCGCTGATCATTCTCGTGGTCATTCTGCTGCTCTTCGGCGCACCCAAGCTCCCGGCACTCGCCCGCAGCCTCGGGCAGTCGATGAAGATCCTGAAGAGCGAGGTTCGGCCCGAGAAGGCCGACGGCGACGCCGCGGCGGCTGACGACGCGACCAAGCCTGAAGAACCCGACTCCAGCAAGACCGCCTGACTCCGATGACCGCGGTGAAGGATCGCGGGAAGGACCGCGAGAAGCGGATGTCGCTGGGCGCGCATCTCATCGAGTTGCGCAAGCGCCTCTTCATCTCTGCGATCGCGATCGTCGTCGGCATGGTCGCGGGCTGGGTGCTCACCGACCTCTTCGTCTGGGACGCCATCCAAGAGCCGGTGGCTCGTGTCGCCGAAGCGCAGGGCACCGACACCGCGATCGTGTTCCCCACCATCTCGAGCGCGTTCGACCTGCGACTGCAGATCGCGTTCACGCTCGGACTTGTGATCTCGGCGCCCGTCTGGCTCTACCAGATCTTCGCGTTCCTCGTGCCGGGGCTCAACACGCGTGAGCGCAAGTTCACGTTCGCGTTCTTCGCCACCGCGATTCCGTTGTTCTTCGCGGGGTGCGCCGCCGGCTGGCTCGTGTTGCCGAACATCGTCAAGCTCATGACGAGCTTCGTGCCGGGCGATGCGATGTCGCTGCTCACCGCGAAGGAGTACATCGACTTCGTGCTGAAACTCGTCGTCGCGATCGGCATTGCGTTCGTGGTGCCGGTGTTCATCGTGCTGCTCAATTTCGCCGGGGTCATCAGCGCCGCGGCGATCATCAAGTCGTGGCGCATCGCGATCCTCGTCATCGTGCTCTTCACGGCCATCGCCACGCCGTCGGCCGACGTCATCTCGATGTTCATGCTCGCGATCCCCATGATCGTGCTGTACTTCGCCGCCTGGTTCATCGCGAGCCTGCACGACAAGCGCGTCGAGAAGCGAAATCGCGAGGAGTTCGGCGCCGCTGTCTAGGCTGAAGGGGTGATGAGCCTCTCGCCGGCCGAGCGCTATGCCCTTTCCCGACAACAGCGCAGGCAGCCTCGGCTCGCCGAGTTCGCCGCCGGCCTGAAATTCGACCTCGACGCCTTCCAGCGGGCATCGTGCGCGGCGCTCGATGAGGGCCGCAGCGTGCTCGTCGCGGCGCCGACCGGTGCCGGCAAGACAGTGGTCGCCGAGTTCGCCGTGTTCCTCGCCATGCAGGAGCGGGGAGCCAAGGTGTTCTACACCACTCCGATCAAGGCGCTCTCGAACCAGAAGTTCCAGGAGCTCGCCGACGTCTGGGGTGCCGAGTCGGTGGGCCTGCTCACGGGCGACACGAACATCAACTCGGGCGCGCGCATCGTCGTGATGACGACCGAGGTGCTGCGCAACATGCTCTACGCCGACTCGCCGCTGCTCGACCGGCTCGCCTACGTGGTCATGGACGAAGTGCACTACCTCGCCGACCGATTCCGCGGTGCGGTGTGGGAGGAGGTGATCATCCACCTCCCCGAGGAGGTGCGGCTCGTCTCGCTCAGCGCGACCGTCTCGAACGCCGAGGAATTCGGAGACTGGCTGCAGGCGGTGCGCGGCGACACCGACGTGATCGTCTCCGAAGAGCGGCCCGTGCCGCTCGAGCAGCACGTGCTGGTCAAGGCGAAGCTGCTCGACCTGTTCGACTCGTCTGGCCAGGCGGCGACGAACCGGGTGAATCCCGAGCTGAAGCAGCTCGCCCGTGTCGGTGGTCGGTCGATCTCGAGCCGGTCGAGCAGGGGGCGTCGCGGCGGCGACCGGGGCCGCTTCCACCAGGGCGGGCCCGGGCAGGGCCGCATCGATCGCCCCGACGTCGTGGCGCTGCTGCAGGGAAAGAACCTGCTGCCGGCGATCGTGTTCATCTTCTCGCGCGCCGGATGCGACCAAGCCGTGCGCCAGGTGCTGCGTTCCGGCATCCGGCTCACCGAATCGCAGGAACGCGCGGAAGTCCGCGCCATCGTCGAAGAGCGGGCACGGATGCTCCGGGATGAAGACCTCGCCGTGCTGGGCTATTGGGAGTGGCTCGAAGGACTCGAGCGCGGTGTCGCGGCCCACCACGCGGGCATGCTGCCGGCCTTCAAGGAGATCGTCGAGGAGCTGTTCCAGCGCAAGCTGCTGAAGGTCGTGTTCGCGACCGAGACCCTTGCGCTCGGCGTGAACATGCCCGCCCGGTCGGTGGTGCTCGAGAAGCTCGAGAAGTTCAACGGCGAGGCGCGGGTGCCGATCACGCCGGGGGAGTACACGCAGCTCACCGGCCGCGCCGGACGCCGTGGTATCGACGTCGAGGGCCACTCGGTCATCCAGTGGGTCGACGGGCTCGACCCCGAATCGGTGGCCGCGCTCGCCTCGCGGCGCAGCTATCCGCTGAACTCGAGCTTCCGGCCGACCTACAACATGGCCGTCAACCTGATCGATCAGTTCGGCCGCGATCGCACCAGGCAGATCCTCGAACTCTCGTTCGCGCAGTTCCAGGCTGATCGTGCCGTCGTCGACCTCGCCCGAACCCTGCGCAAGCAGGAGGAATCGATGGCGGGCTACGAGCAGGCGATGACCTGCCACCTCGGCGACTTCGCCGAGTATGCGGCACTGCGGCGCAGCATCTCGTCGATCGAACGCCAGTCGTCGAAGGGCAACTCGACGCACGCACAGCGCGAGCGCATGCAGCGCGAGCTGGCCGCGGCGCGCAAGGCGATGCGAGCGCACCCGTGCCATGGCTGTGCCGAGCGCGAGCAGCATGCCCGATGGGCCGAGCGCTGGTGGCGCCTGAAGCAGGAGCACGATCAGCTCTCACGTCAGATCCACACCCGCACCGGGCAGGTCGCCAAGCGGTTCGACAGGGTCAGCGAGGTGCTCGAGTCACTGGGCTACCTCGAGCACGACGCGCAGGGGTCGCTCGTGTCGACCTCGGCCGGGCGCATCCTGAAGCGCATCTACGGTGAGCGCGACCTGCTCGTTGCCGAGTGCCTGCGCCGAGGGCTCTGGAACGGGCTCGACACCGCGGGCAT
The DNA here is from genome assembly GCF_039529735.1 of Agromyces neolithicus. Classification (NCBI taxonomy): domain Bacteria; kingdom Bacillati; phylum Actinomycetota; class Actinomycetes; order Micrococcales; family Microbacteriaceae; genus Agromyces; species Agromyces neolithicus. The sequence goes on along the minus strand of NZ_BAAANJ010000018.1, from coordinate 14,061 downwards.
CGCGGCCATGGCGGCCGCGCTCGTGTACGAGCCGCGCCGTGACGATCGCGGGGTCGACTACCGGTTGCCGCGAGGCGGGTTCCGTGAGGCGTTCGACCGCACGCTCGACACGTGGAGCGTGCTCGACGACCTCGAGCGCGACCACCGGCTGCCGGGCAGCGACCAGCCGTCGCCCGCGCTGTCTTCGTCAATGCACGCGTGGGCGCGAGGGGCCGGGCTCGGCTCGGTGCTCGACGACCTCGACCTGGCCGCGGGTGACTTCGTTCGGCTCACCAAGCAGGTGGTCGACCTGCTCGACCAGATCTCGATCGTGGCCGACGCCGAGCTGGGTGCCACCGCCCGGGCGGCGATCGACGACGTGCGCCGCGGCGTGGTCGCCTACGGCACCGTTGCGTGACGCGGCATCCGATCGGCCGGCGCTGGCGACGGCGACGTCGGCAGCTGCAGCTGCAGCGAGCCTCACGTCGCCTAGGCTGATCTGGTGCCCGAGAACGATCCGCGTCCGCTGATGCCGTTGTGGGCTGCTGTCGTCGTCGCGATCGCCGGCGGGCTGATCTACGACCTCGGGTTTCCGGGCGCGAGCATCTGGCCGCTCGCGTTCGTCGGCATCGCACTCGCCCTGACCACCCTCATCGGGCGCAGCTCGTGGGCGGCGGCGATGCTCGGGTTCGCGTTCGGGCTCGCCTTCTACCTGCAGCAGGTGTCATGGACGGCGCTCTACCTGGGGCCGATCCCGTGGCTCGCGCTGTCGATTCTCGAGTCGGCGTTCGTCGCCGGCGGCGCCGTGCTCATCACTCTCGCGTACCGATGGGTGCCTCGCGTGACGGCGTCGAAGTGGATACGCCTCATCGGCCTGCCGCTGCTCATCGCCGGTCTCTGGGTCGTGCGTGAGGCCGCCACCGGGTCGATCCCATACGGCGGATTCCCGTGGGGCAGGGCTGCGCTCAGCCAGTCCGAGAGCCCCTTCGCCGACGTCGTGTCGTGGGTGGGGTCGTCAGGGCTCGGATTCATCATGGTCGCGATCGTCGCCGGCGTCATCGAGTGGGTTCGAGCGAGCGGATGGCGCGACCTGCGCACCGCGATTCCGGTCGTGTCACTCGCGCTCGTCGCCATGGTGGTGCCGGCGTGGTCGACGTCGGCCACGGGCGAGCTTCGCGTGGCGAGCGTGCAGGGCAACGGGCCATCCGGCTATTTCGACGTGCGTGAACCCGGCGACGTGCTCACCGCACAGCTCGAGGCGACCGAGCCGATCCTCGATGAGCCCGGCATCGACGTGCTGCTCTGGCCCGAGGGCGGCTCCGACCTCGACCCGACGCGCAGCCCCGAGGTGGCCGACATCTTCGACGACCTGAGCGAGCAGCTCGACGCCCCCGTCGTGCTCAACACCGTGACCGTCGACGAAGACGAGTTCTTCAACACCTCGATGCTGTGGCTCGCAGGCGAGGGTGCCGTCGACACCTACGACAAGCGCAATCCGGTGCCGTTCGGCGAGTACATTCCCGACCGGGCGTTCTGGGAGCCGTTGGCCCCCGACCTCATCGGGCTGATCCAGCGCGGGTACTCGCCCGGCACGAACCCGCCGGTCTTCGACCTGGGCACGGCGATCACCGGCCTCGCGATCTGCTTCGACGTGATCTACGACGAGCTCATCTGGGAGGGCGCCCGCGACGGTGCCGAGCTCTACATGTTCCAGACCAACAACGCCGACTTCCGCGGCACCGACGAGAACCAGCAGCAGCTCGCGATCGCGAGGCTGCGCGCGATCGAGACGGGGCGCTCGGTCGTGAACATCTCGACGGTCGGTGCCAGTCAGGTGATCGACCCGTCGGGTCGAACCATCGACTCACTGCCGATCGATGAGCAGGGCGCCATGGTGACCGATGTCGAGTTGCGCACCGGGCTGACCCCGTCGGTCGTGCTCGGGGGAGCGGTGCCGCTCATCGTCGTGATCGGGTCGCTCGTGGCGCTCGTCGCCGCGGGAGTCATCGCGCGGCAGAAGGCGCGACGTGACCTCGGCGACGAGGTCGCCGAGGAAGCGGGACGTGACGAGGGTTCGACGACGCCGCAGGTCTGAGGCTAGGCGCCGATCTTCTGCTGGCCGCGACGGGCGCGCAGGTAGCTGAGGCGCTCTTCGAGCAGTTCTTCGAGTTCGGCACGGGTGCGACGCTCGAGCAGCATGTCCCAGTGCGTGCGCGCGATCTTCTCGCCGGAACGGTCGATCTCGACCGGCTTGGAGTCGACGAGCAGCACGGCAGAAGCACCGCAGTGGCGGCACTCCCACGTTTCAGGGAGCTCGGCCTCGGTCGAGAAGGTCATCACCGTCTCGCGACCGCACGTCTCGCATCGGTACGTGTAGTCGGCACGGTCGGCGAACACCACGCCGTCTTCGCTCTGCAGGCTCTGCGCGCCGATTCGCATGCCCCGAAGGCTCCGGTCCGCCATGGCGTACTCCTCTTCTCGATCCTCTAACAGTGTCAACGATCAAGCTGGGCGTTCCCTTTCCGCCGCCTGATGTTTACCGGGGAATTCTCAGCTTCGAGCGGCGATGAGCGGCAGCGCGAGGTCGACCCGGTCGGTCACGAGGCCGTCGACGCCGAGGTCGAGCAGCCTGGTCATGTCGGCGGGTTCGTTCACGGTCCACACATGCACTTCGACGCCGACGCGATGTGCCGTTTCGATGATTCGCGGGGTGACCAGTCGCACGATGCCGGCACGCTCGGGCACCTGCAGCGCGCGGGCACCGCGCAGCGCCCGGGTCGTCGCCGACCGCGACCCGAGCGACGCGGCGAGCCGGAACCGCAGCACGCCGGCGCTGCCCGCAGAACTTGCCGCGTCGGGCAGCTGTGCCGCCACGCGGCGGCGTCGCCGGTCGGAGAAACTCGTCACGAGCACCCGGCTCGCGGCTCGCGTGCGAGTGATCGCGGCGACGGTCGGCTCGACGACCGCGTCTTCTTTGAGGTCGATGTTGAACCGGGTGTCGGGAAACGCGTCGAGCGCCTCGTCGAGCGAGGCGAAGCCCTGTGCGTGCCCGAGGTCGATGCGCCGGAGCTCGGCCATCGTGAGCTGGCCCACGGCGACGTCACGACCCGCCACCCGCTCGAGCGTCGGATCGTGCGCGACGACCGCGACACCGTCGTGGCTCACGTGCACGTCGGTCTCGATGTACTGCGTTCCGACCGCGACCGCCCGTGCGAACGCCAGAAGCGTGTTCTCGGGCGCGTCGACCGCGAGTCCGCGATGCGCGAGCGCGCGTGGCGCCGGTGGTTCGAAGTACTCGGATGCCACGACGCGAGGTCAGCCCTGCGGCGCGGGGTTCTCGGGAGTGGTGCGGGGCGCAGCCGCGGGCGGCGTCGAGGGTGCCGCGGCTGTCGACGGCTCGGCGCCTGCCTGCATCGGAGTGAACGCCTTGCCGATGCCCTTGAGCGCCTCGGTCAGCTCGCTCGGGATGACCCACAGCTTGTTGGCATCGCCCTTCGCGAGCTGCGGCAGCATCTGGATGTACTGGTAGCCGAGCAGCTTGGGGTCGGCATCGCCCTTGTGGATGGCATCGAAGACCGTGAGGATCGCCTCGGCCTCGCCCTGCGCGCGCAGCACCGCGGCCTTCGCATCACCCTCGGCCTGCAGGATCGCCGCCTGACGTGCACCTTCGGCGGTGAGGATCTGCGACTGCTTGGTGCCCTCGGCCGTGAGGATGAGCGCACGCCGGTCGCGCTCGGCGCGCATCTGCTTCTCCATCGAGTCTTGGATCGAGTGGGGCGGGTCGATCGCCTTGAGCTCGACACGAGAGACGCGGATGCCCCATTTGCCGGTCGCCTCGTCGAGCACGATGCGCAGCTGCCCGTTGATGTTGTCGCGCGAGGTGAGCGCCTCTTCGAGGTTGAGCCCGCCGACCACGTTACGCAGCGTCGTCGTGGTGAGCTGCTCGACCGCACCGAGGTAGTTCGCGATCTCGTAGGTCGCTGCGCGGGCGTCGGTGACCTGGAAGTAGACGACCGTGTCGATCGAGACGACGAGGTTGTCTTCGGTGATCACCGGCTGGGGCGGGAACGAGACGACCTGCTCGCGCATGTCGACGAGCGGGCGCAGTCGGTCGATGAACGGCACGAGCAGGTTCAGACCGGGCGTGAGCGTCTTGTGATACCGCCCGAGGCGCTCGACGACGCCGGCATAGGCCTGCGGGATGATGCGCACCGAGCGTGCGATGACAACGATGACGAAGATGACGATCGCGATGACGACGATCGTCGTGATGATGCCGGTGATGTCCATTACTGGGGAGTGTTCCTCTCTACCGGCACGACGACCGCCGTCGCGCCGTCGATGCCGGTGACGAGCACGCGCTCGCCCACGGCGACGTCGGCCTGTTCGGTGATGGGGGAGAGCCGCGCCGTCCAGACGTCTCCGTTCTGCAGGCGAACCTGGCCGCCGGCGGCGTTCACGGTGCGTACGACGGTGCCGTCGGCACCGATGAGCGCGTCGATGTTGCTGCGCGCAGGATCGCCGCCGCGGCGGAGCATGCGCAGCAAGGGCGGGCGAAGCGCCAGGATGAGCGCGACCGACACGACCGCGGCGATGATGAACTGGGCCCACCACGGAATGCCGAAGAGGCCCGACAGCAGCCCGGCCACGCTGCCGAGCGCGAGCATCAGGAAGGTCATCTCGAGCGTGAACACCTCGATCGTGGCGAAGGCGAGGATCAGCACGAGCCACACGATCCACGCGTACTGGGTCAGTACATCCAAGTCGATCTCCTCTGCACGTGGTCGTTGCTCTGAAACTATCAGTGCCGGGTGCGACATGGGGGAGTTGATAGTCTCGGTTCGCGCCGTTCCGCCCGTCGGCCGATCGGTCAGCCAACAGCCTCGAGGAGCCCCACGTGACCAACCCACTCGCCCCCGGCTCGCTTGCCGGCCGCGTCGCCGTCGTGACCGGCTCGTCGCGCGGCATCGGTGCCGACACCGCTCGCTACCTGGCCGCTGCCGGAGCCTCGGTCGTCGTGAACTACCGCAGCAAGGCTCCGCGTGCCGAGAAGGTCGTCGCCGAGATCGTGGCCGCGGGCGGCACCGCGATCGCCATCGGCGCAGACCTCACCGACGCGGCATCCGTCGCCTCGATGTTCGAGCGCACCGCGACCGAGCTCGGCAGCATCGACATCCTGGTGCTGAATGCCTCTGGCGGCATGGAATCGGGGATGGGCGACGACTATGCGATGCGCCTCAACCGCGACGCGCAGGTCAACGTGGTCGAGGGTGCGCTGCCGCACCTCGCCGACGGTGCGCGCATCGTGTTCGTCACGAGCCACCAGGCGCACTTCATCCGCACCACGCCGACCATGCCCGAGTACGAGCCGGTCGCGCTCTCGAAGCGTGCCGGCGAAGACGCCCTGCGTGCGAAGCTGCCCGAGCTCGCGGCATCCGGAATCGAATTCGTGGTCGTCTCGGGCGACATGATCGAGGGAACGATCACGGCGACCCTGCTCGAGCGTGCCAACCCCGGCGCGATCGACGCCCGCAAGCACGATGCGGGGCGTCTCTACAACGTCGCCGAGTTCGCGGCCGAGGTCGCCTCTGCGGCCGTCGACCCGGTGCCCGCTGATCACACACGCTACGTCGGCGACGTCTCGGGCTTCCGACCTGATTCGCTCGACTGACGTCGCGAACCAGCGAAACGGGGCCGGCCGGAGCAGTTGCTCCAGCCGGCCCCGGTCGTTGTGACGGTGCTCAGGCGGTCTTGACACCGCGCCCGAACGTGAACGCGCGCACGATCTGCACGATGCCGAGCACGATGAGCGCGATGCCCGCGATGATGAAGAGGACCTCGGCCGCCCAGAGCGGCGAGAAGAGCACGACGATTCCGGCGACGATGCTCAGCAGGCCGAAGAACACTGCCCAGCCCTTCGACGGCGCGTCGCCGAGCTGCGCCAGTGCGACGACGCCCTCGACGATCCACAGCACGCCGATCAGCACGGCGATGAAGATCGCGAGCACGGCAGTGGTCTGGGCGAGGTTCGCGAAGGCGATGATCGCGCCGACGATGAAGAGCACGCCGAGGATGAGGTCGAGTGCTCTCGCACCCCCCGAGATCCCCTTCGAGAAGATGCCCATGCCGAGGTACGCGATGCCCGCGATGATCAGGTAGATCGCGAGGATCGTCGTGAGCACGACGGCAGAGCGTTCAGGCCAGAACGTGATCAGGATGCCGATGATGAGCGCGACGACACCACTGATGCCGAGTGTCGCGCGAATGGTGTTGATCGACGATTTCGAGAGTTCGGCGGCGTCGACCGAGAACGTAGCGAAGAAGCCGGAGGGTTGCGGCGAAGACATTACGGTGTCCTTTCTGACGGCGAGACCGTGCGGGGTCAGGCTACGGCCGAACTCCTCCTGAGGATCGGATGTGCCCCGCGCGTCGCTACATCGGCCCGGGCGCTTCGCCGGTATACATCGCGAAGGTCGCGGATGCCGCGGCGCGGGCGGCCTCGAGGTCGACGCCATCGGCGGCCTGCGCCTCGGCCCATGCGTCGGCCGAGCCGCGCATGAAGGCGCGCCCCTCGTCGCTGAGACTCCAGGCCTCGGGGTCTTCGGGCCGCGCAGCGGGGTCGGTGAGGTGCAGGGAGAGGCCGAGCAGGCCCTGGTCCCAGCCGATGCCGGTGCCGGCGGGGCCGAACTGCTGCCAGATCTCGTCGGGGACGACCGAGGCGGGAGCGACGTGCTCGAGCTCGACCCGGGTGCGATCGGCATCGACGGACTCGAGGTGCACGGTCACCCATGTCTCGCCGCCGCCGCCGAACTCCCAGGTGATGCTGAAGTGCGCCCGGCCCTCGTGCGGGGGTTCGCACGACTGCACGGTGCCGCCGGCGTTGCCCTCGAGCTGGTAGTGGCCGCCCAGGCGCAGGTCGCCGCTCACCGGCAGGAACCAGCGGGGGATGCGCTCGGCCGAGGTCATCGCGTTCCACACGTCGGAGATCGGCGACGGATAGGTCTGCGCGAGCGTCTGCACGCGTGCGGGCGTTCCGTCGACGTCATCGGTGCGCACGGCGCGCTCGACGGCGTCGAGTTGTGCGGCGATGTCAACCATGTCAGTTCTCCTCATTGTCGGTGTCAGTGTCTTCAGCCTCGGCAGCCACTCGCCGCTGCCGGCGACCCCGGGCGAGCTCGGTGCCGAGGGCGTCGAGTCGCGGCATCCAGAATCGGCGGAACGCATCGAACCACTCGTCGGCCGCCGCCAGCGGCGCCGGATCGAGCGCGTACACCCGTCTCGTGCCCTCGGGATGCACCGTGGCGAAGCCCGCCTCGCGCAGCACCCGAAGGTGCTGCGATACGGCGGGCTGCGAGATGCCGAACTCGGCCTGGATCACGTGGCCGAGCTCGCCCGCCGACGATTCGCCGTCGGCGAGCAGTTCGAGGATGCGTCGCCGCACGGGATCGCCGAGGATGTCGAGCGCGTGCATGGCAACCATATTTGCACGGTCACTTATATAAGTCAAGAATGAATGACTGCGGATGCCCCGGCGACGCCCCGGGGGAGCGGACGAACCTGCGGCCGGCCGCTCGAATCTGGTTGGATCGATGACTGTGGTCACGACATCAAGCACGCAATCGTCGGTACACGTCGCCGACAGTCACGAACTGATCCGCGTACAGGGCGCGCGAGAGAACAACCTCAAGGACATCAGCCTCGGGATCCCGAAACGCAGACTCACGGTCTTCACCGGCGTCTCGGGCTCGGGCAAGAGCTCGCTCGTCTTCGACACGATCGCAGCCGAGTCGCAGCGCATGATCAACGAGACGTACAGCACCTTCGTGCAGGGATTCATGCCATCACTGGCGCGGCCTGACGTCGACGTGCTCGAGGGGCTGACCACCGCGATCATCGTCGACCAGGAGCGCATGGGCGCCAATTCGCGCTCGACCCTCGGCACCGCGACCGACACCCACGCGATGCTGCGCATCGTCTTCAGCCGACTCGGGCAACCGCACATCGGCTCGCCGAACGCCTTCTCGTTCAACGTGCCCTCGGTGCGGGGGAGCGGCGCCATCACCGTCGAGCGCGGTGCAGGCGAGAGCGAGAAGGTCGAGCGCACCTTCACCGTGCTCGGCGGCATGTGCCCCCGCTGCGAGGGCATGGGCACGGTGAGCGACTTCGAGCTGTCGCAGTTGTACGACGAGAGCAAGTCGCTCGTCGAGGGCGCCATCACCATCCCGGGGTATTCGGCCGACGGCTGGATGGTGCGCATCTACAGCGAGTCCGGTTTCCTCGAGCCGAACAAGCCGATCCGCGACTACACCGAGACCGAGTTGCACGACTTCCTGTACAAGGAGCAGACCAAGGTCAAGCTCCAGGGGATCAACATGACCTACGAGGGCTTGATTCCGAAGATCCAGAAGTCGTTGCTCTCGAAGGATCGCGAGGCGATGCAGCCGCACATCCGTGCGTTCGTCGACCGAGCCGTCGTGTTCACGGCGTGCCCCGACTGCGGCGGCACCAGGCTCGCTGAGCCCGCGCGGTCGTCCCGCATCGGCGGTATCAACATCGCCGACGCGTGCGCCATGCAGATCAGCGACCTCGCCGAATGGGTGCGCGGGCTCGACGAGCCGTCGGTGGCCCCGCTGCTCGCGACGCTGCAACAGACACTCGACTCGTTCGTCGAGATCGGACTGGGCTACCTCTCGCTCGACCGCCCCTCGGGCACGCTGTCGGGCGGCGAGGCGCAGCGCACGAAGATGATCCGCCACCTCGGCTCCTCGCTCACCGACATCACCTATGTCTTCGACGAGCCGACCATCGGCCTGCACCCCCACGACATCCGGCGCATGAACGACCTGTTGATCCGCCTGCGCGACAAGGGCAACACGGTGCTCGTCGTCGAACACAAGCCCGAGAGCATCGTGATCGCCGATCACGTCGTCGACCTCGGCCCCGGTGCCGGAACGGCGGGCGGAACCGTCTGCTTCGAAGGCACCGTCGACGGGCTGCGGGCCAGTGGCACGCTCACCGGCCGGCACCTCGACGACCGCGCATCACTCAAGCAGGCGGTGCGCACGCCCACCGGCGCGCTGCAGATCCGCGGGGCGACTGCGAACAATCTGCTCGACGTCGACGTCGATATCCCGCTCGGCGCACTCGTCGTCATCACCGGTGTGGCGGGATCGGGCAAGAGTTCGCTCGTGCACGGCTCGATACCCGCCGGCGCGGGGGTCGTGTCGATCGACCAGGGCGCCATCAGGGGCTCGCGACGCAGCAACCCCGCCACGTACACGGGGCTGCTCGAGCCGATCCGCAAGGCGTTCGCGAAGGCCAACGGCGTCAAGCCGGCACTGTTCAGCGCCAACTCCGAGGGTGCCTGCCCGACGTGCAACGGCGCGGGCATGATCTACACCGAATTGGGCTTCATGGACACCGTCGCCACACCGTGCGAGGAGTGCGAGGGCAAGCGATTCCAGGCATCGGTGCTCGAGTACAAGCTCGGCGGTCGTGACATCGCCGAGGTCCTGGCGATGCCGGTCACCGAAGCCGAGGACTTCTTCGCCACGGGCGAGTCGAAGATCCCGGCGGCGCACAAGATCCTTGCCCGCATGGCCGATGTCGGCTTGGGCTACGTGAGCCTCGGACAGCCGCTCACGACCCTCTCGGGCGGTGAACGTCAGCGACTCAAGCTGGCCACGCACCTGGGGGAGGAGGGCGGCATCTACGTGCTCGACGAACCGACGACCGGCCTGCACCTCGCCGATGTCGAGCATCTGCTCGGCCTGCTCGACCGGCTCGTCGACTCGGGCAAGTCGGTCATCGTCATCGAGCACCACCAGGCCGTCATGGCGCACGCGGACTGGATCATCGATCTCGGCCCCGGTGCCGGCCATGACGGTGGTCGAGTGGTCTTCGAGGGCACGCCCGCCGAACTCGTCGCAGCACGATCGACGCTCACCGGCGAACACCTCGCCGAGTACGTCGGCGCCTGAGGCCCTTGGGGTCGCTCGGTGAGTTGAACGAATCGGGCGAGTCTCCTCATTCACGTCTCGCGCCTTCCTCGAGCCCTGATCGCCGTCCACCAGCGATGGCGCATGGTGGCAGGCTGGTCCCGTGAGCGAGCTGCGGAGGTTTCGGACCACGGTTGCCGTGGATCAGCAGGGTCGCACGCGGGTGCCGATTCCGTTCGACCCCGATGAGTCATGGGGCGCCAAGCCCCGCCACCCGGTGAAGGGAACCGTGGCGGGCCGGGCGATGCGCGGCGTCGTTGAGAAGCAGGCGGGCGGGCCGGTGATCGCGCTGGGGCCGGCATGGTGCGCTGTCGCATTACGCGATGGCGCCGAGGTGGAGGTCGTCCTCGAGCCCGAGGGACCGCAGCGATCCGATCTCGCCCCGGATATCGCCGCGGCACTCGATGCCGCTCCCGATGCGGCCGCGTTCTTCGACTCGCTCGCGCAGGTCTACCGGAAAGCCTGGCTCAGGTGGATCGACTCCACGAAGCGTCATCCGCAACAGCGCCCGATTCGAATCGCCGAAATGGTTCGCCTGCTGCAGCAAGGACACAAGACACGTCCTTGACCGACTTCTTGAGCGGCGGAGACACGTTATCGCGTCCTCTGGGTCGGCCGGCGAACCACGGCGATACACATGATGCACATGGGCTGTCGCACCCTGATGAACCGGCATCGAACCAATAGCCGATAATGCACATTATGTCCATCAAGGCGGACGCTATTGCAGCCGATGCACGAACATGATGCCCCGCTCCTCGCCGAGCATGTCGGCTCTCCGGAAATCACTCCCGATTCTCATTGAACATGCCGGAGGCGGGAATCGACCGAGGAAAACTCTTGCGGTGCATCGCAATCGGTTCAGTGCCTCTCCCAATGGCCAAGTGCCGGCTCGGTTGATGACTTCCGGCTCAGCAATCAATCTGATGGACGAATCGCGGGTGACGTGCCGCCTGCGGCGCCTTGACGCGCCTCGGAACCTTTCGATTGCAGAGTTCGCGGGCTATCTCCATTGCGAGAGCCTCACCAGTGGTGAGGACTCCCACGACGTTCGAATCGGGCGTCCCAAGGCCGTTGGTGGTTCGCGCCGACCGGCGAACACGTCGCTTCTGGATGGCTCGCCTCGTTGCCCACTCCCCCATGGCTCTATCTCGAAACACGGAATAGGCCACGACTTCTGGTGACCTACCGAAGCGCCGCGCAGTGGGCGCGAATCTTCGCGGGCACGACTACGTCCGAGAGAAACGAACACCGTGCCGCGGGCGCTTCGACTCCTGCGTGATGAGGGACTGCTCGAGTTCCGACGCGAGACAGGGGTGCGAGGTCGGCCGGGGTGGCCTCAGCTCACCCAACGCTCAGGATGATGTCGATGATCTCCTGCGAGCTGTAGCCGTACCGCCGGGCGACCTCGACGAGTTCGCGCGCACGCTGCACCACGGCTCCATGCTCGGGCGCCGCGATGACCGACACGCCTCGGCCGCGACGGAATTCGAGCAGGCCCTCACCGCGCAGTAGGCGGAGGGCGCGGAGCACGGTGTTCGGGTTCACACCGAGCACATCAGCGAGGTCCTTCGCGGGCGGCAGCCGCTCGCCAGGCGCGGCCTCACCATCGGCGATCGCGCGCCGGATCTCGGCGGCCACCTGCTCGTAAAGATCCGTCCGATCGTTTCGATTGATGTTGACATCGATCATGATGCTATTGATAATAGCATCATTGGTTGGAGTGTACGATGACTATCTCCCTGATCGACCGAAGCGACAGAGACTCGCACGATGAGGTACCCGCTCAGAGCCGTGAGCATCCGGCCGCACTCGATGAGCAGTCCATCCGCGAAGAGTCCGCGGTCGGCTCCTCGCCGCCCGCCGTCGAAGACACGCAGCCCATCATCGAAGACGGCGTCATCGCCGACGCCCGACGGCGCGCCCGACGACGACGGGCGGGATACGGGATCGCAGCAGCGGTCTCGGCGCTCGTACTCGGAGCTGGCGCGATCATGATGCTGGGCGGACCGCCCGAAGCCCCTCGCACCACGCTCGACCCGGAGCACGGAGCCGCCGCATGGCCCGCGGCGCCAGCTGATGAGGCCGCGGTCGTCGCCGAGTGGGTCCAGTTCCACGCGGGCTGGGCCTACGTCTACGACGACGGGCGCGTGTTGTGGCGAACCGATGGCGGCCACATCAGGCAGCAGCGCCTCAGCCCCAAGGGCCTCGACCTCGTGCGCGAAAGGGAGATCGATCCCGCGTCCTTCGTCGTGGGTCGGGCTTCGATTCCGGCCAACGCCTTGGCGGAGCCGGTGCCGATCGAGTACCAGCCATCGAATTACGCGATCTGTCCGGTGGTGGTCGACTCGGCAGGATTTTTGAAGGTCATGTTCCCAGCCGATCAGATCGAAGCTCGTCTGCCGGAGGCCGTGCGGACGCTGGTCGCCGGAACCGCCGGGAGCTTCAGGCATGGCGATTGGGGAGGCACCGCCGGCCCAGGCGGCCCAGACCCCGTGCAGACTTGCTTCATCCTCGGGTCGGACCGAGCGAAGGCGGTGTGGTCGCACACGAACGCCCACCCGACCGAGCCCGGTACGGGCGGCGTGATGCAGGTCGGTTACTACACGTACGGGACGTTGACGATGACGGACGGCACGACAATGCTGTTCTGGTCCCTGCCGATCCTGCCCCACGGTGTTGGGGGCAGCTGGGGCGGCTGAGCACCCCACCACCGAAGGAGGATTGACATGCTTCACGAGCGCCGAATCCGCGTACTCCGCTCAGCCGTCATCGCCGCGATGATCAGCGCACTGTCGCTCGGTTCGCTCTTCGTCGCACGTCCGGCGGCCGCTGACGACGAGATCACCTACGGTGATGTCCTCTCACATTTCCAAGCGGCCGAGGGCGCCGGGGGCGTGATCGATCAGCTCGCGGGGCCGCCGGCAGCCGACCTGGCCGGCCCCGCGGTCTTCCTCGAACACGGCATCCGCCCGTTCGTGGACTTTCCGTGGAACGGTTCATCGGTGTGCGAGGACGACTGGCAGCTCCTGGTTCTCGCGTTGATCGTCGGCGCCGTCGAGGGCGAGCCGCCCGTCAAGCGGGACGTCGGCGTCGCGCTGCTCGCACCCACGACCGTCGACCTCTACCTCGACGGCATACGCCTCGAGGACACCGAGCGCTCCCCGATCAAGCGCCTGATCAGCGGCATCGCCGCCCTCGAGGACGGAACGATCGTCGAGGTCACCGACGGATGGTGGATCCAGACCGGTGCATTCCGCGCACCCGGGGAACTCACGATCGGGAGCCACACGTTCGGCGCCGTGATCACCATTCCCGATGTCGGCGAGTTCGTGCTCGAGGAGATCACCTTCTCCGTCGACGCCTCGGGCACGGGAAGCTGCCCCTGACCCGCCGGGCCAGGATCGGAGGTGTTCTGATGTCAGACCATCGCGTCAGGGCCGTGACGATCGGTGCAGTGCTCGCCGTCGTCCTGCTGGCCGGGGGCTGCGCCGGGACGACGACACCCCCAGGCAGCGCTGCGTCGTCAGTCTCACCGACCGCGCCGGCCCCGCTCCTGCCGACCGCGACGTCGGAAGCCGACCTCGCGGTGGACCAGCAGCTGGCCGCGGCACTGGATCAGGAGTTCGCCGCGGACGACTACGCCGGCCTGGCCTCCGTCATCGTGCTCGCCGACGGCCGGACCGCGTACGAGCGGTACTACGACTCGGTCGCGACCGACCACCACCACGTCTGGTCGGTCACCAAGAGCATCATCAGCACGCTGGTCGGCATCGCGATCGGCGAGAGAAAGATCTCCGGGGTCGACGCGACCCTGGCCCAGCTGTTGCCCGACTACGCCGAAGACATGACACCCCGCGTGGCCGGGATCACCCTCGAACAGCTGCTGACCATGACCGCCGGCCTCGCGGACGACCTCCCGGGATCGGACCACGCCGTGGCATCCATCCTCACGAAGCAGGCCTTCGCCCCGGGCACCGAATTCTCCTACACCAACAACAGCGCCCACCTCATCGCCAGGGCCTTCTTAAAGTCGGGGCGTCTGTGACTGTTGTCCGGCGTGGCTGCTGCTAACGAGGGGAAC
>NZ_BAAANJ010000017.1:0-22906 GCF_039529735.1 Agromyces neolithicus | reverse complement strand
CCTCGGCTACACCGTCCAGATCACGCCAACCGCCGCCTGAACGTCACCCAGCATTCCGAGTAGACCCCGAGCGACGATGTGGTCTCGATACGGCGCTGGCGCGCCTACTCGACCGACGATCGACCGACGTGGTCTCGATACGGCGCTGGCGCGCCTACTCGACCGACGATCGACCGACGTGGTCTCGATACGGCGCTGGCGCGCCTATTCGACCGACGATCGACCGACGTGGTCTCGATACGGCGCTGGCGCGCCTACTCGACCGACGATCGACCGACGTGGTCTCGATACGGCGCTGGCGCGCCTACTCGACCGACGAAACACACTCGACGGGACATCCGCTTCTCGTGTACTGTATACAAAATACCGAAGACAAAGGAGTCACATTGAACGCGCGCACCCTGATCGTGCCCGTCGCGGCACTCGCCCTGCTCTCGGGCTGCACCATGGGCGCCGGCGCCCCGACCGACGTCGCGCTCGACCCCGACGCCGAGGTGTCGGGCGAGATCACCGTGTGGTCGTGGGATGTCGCGGCCACGGCGCTCGACCGCCTGGGCGACGAGTTCGAGGCCGACCACCCCGACACCACCGTCAACGTGGTCGACGTCGGCTACGACAACGCCTACGACAAGCTCTCGGTCGGCCTGCAGGCCGGCAGCGGACTGCCCGACGTGGTGACGATCGAGACCGATCGCGCCCCCGGCTACATCAACGAGTTCCCGACCGGGCTCGTCGACCTGACGCCGGTGCTCGGCGACGCTGAAGGTGACTTCGACCCGTTCAAGTGGTCGGCGCAGTCCGACGCCGACGGCGCGCTCAAGGTCGCCCCGTGGGACTCGGGCACGGTCGGCCTGTTCTTCCGCACCGACTACTTCGACCAGGCCGGCGTCGACCCGGCCTCGATCGAGACGTGGGACGACCTCATCGCCGCCGGCGAGACCATCAAGGCGACGACCGGCCACACGCTGCTGTCGATCGATGTCTCCACCGGAGGCGCATTCCAGATGCTGCTGCAGCAGCAGGGTATCGGCCTGTTCGACGAGGCCGGCGACATCACGATCACCTCACCCGAGGCGGTCGAGGCGCTCACCCTCTTGCAGACCATGAGCGAGAAGGGACTGCTCAAGAACGTCAAGGGCTGGGACGGCCGCGTGACGAGTGCCAAGGACGGCGACTCGGCGGCGACCGCTGAGGCGGTCTGGTGGATCGGCACCCTGCAGGGTGATGCTCCCGAACTGTCGGGCAAGTACGGCGTCACCGAGCTGCCCGCCTTCGAGCAGGGCGGTGCCCGCACGACGAACAACGGCGGCTCGGGCCTCGCGGTGCCTGCGCAGGCGAAGAACCCCGACCTCGCTGCGGCGTTCGTCGAGTACGTGCTCGCCGACGCCGACCACCAGGCCTCGATGATGGTGAACGAGGGCCTCTTCCCCTCGTACCTCCCGGCCCTGAAAGATGCGTACTTCCAGGAGCCGCAGGAGTACTTCGGCGGCCAGCCGGTCTACGAGCTCTTCGCCGAGCAGACCGCGAACATCCCGGCGATCACGTTCACGACCGACAACGCCGAGGCGAGCGACATCGTGGCGAATGCGGTCGTGGCCGCGGTGCTGAACGGCGCCGACCCGACGACGACGTTGCAGGACGCGGCCGACCAGATCGCGACCGCGACCGGACGCGAGATCGCCGAGTAGCCATGGCCGTCACCGCGACCGCCGCGCAAGCGGCTGCGAAGCCGGCCAGGCGTAACCGGGCGCTGGGGCGCAGGCTCCAGCGCCCGGGGGCGTGGTTCGTGCTGCCCGCCGTCGGGCTGCTGATCGTGTTCTTCACCTATCCGCTGATCTCGTCGCTCTGGCAGAGCTTCTTCGCGACGTCGGGCGGCGTGTCGACGTGGGTCGGCCTCGAGCAGTATGCGCGGCTCTTCGAGGATCCGCTCATCGGCAAGAGCCTGATGAACGCGGGCATCATCCTGGTGATCCAGGTGCCGCTCATGATCGGCCTGGCCGTGGGGCTCGCGTACCTGCTCAATCAGTCATGGCTGCGCTTTCGCTCGGGCTTCAGGCTCTTCACGTTCCTGCCCGCGGTCACCACGCTCGTGGCCTACGCCGTCGTCTTCCGCGTCATGCTCGCTACCGACGGCGGCGCCGTGAACCAGCTGCTCGCCTTCGTCGGCGTCGCCCCGATCGACTGGCTCAACAACGAATGGTGGGCGCGCATCGCCCTGATCGGCGCGATCACCTGGCGCTGGACCGGGTACAACATGGTCATCATCCTGGCCGGCCTGCAGTCGATCCCCGCCGAGCTCTACGAGGCCGCGCGCATCGACGGTGCCGGCCGGTGGCAGATCTTCACGAAGGTCGTCATTCCGCAACTGCGCCCGGTGCTCATCTTCACCACTGTGACCTCGACGATCGGGGCGTTGCAGCTCTTCGACGAGAACTTCATCCTCACCGAGGGCGGGCCGAACGATGCGACGCTCACGCCGGTGCTCTACCTGTACAAGGTCGGATTCCGCCAGTTCGACTTCGGCTACGCCTCGGCGATCGCCTGGCTGCTCGTCGTGCTGACCGCGATCATCGCGATCGTGCAGTTCCGCCTCATGAGGGAGAAGAAGTGACCGCGACCTCCACCCTGGCATCCGTGAACCCCGGGACATCCACTGTTCGTCGACCGCGACCCGCGGGCCGCGGGCCGTCGCTGCGCCGTGGCATCCTACGATCGCCGGTCTATGTGCTGCTCGCGATCGCGAGCGTGGTCTCGCTGCTGCCGTTCGCGTGGATGGTCATCGCGTCGACGCACCAGACCTCCGACCTGTTCGGCACGCCGCTGCCGGTGCTTCCGGGCGGCGAGCTCTGGGAGAACCTGGCCCGACTGCAGGAGTCGGTGAACTTCGGCCGCGTGATGTTCAACAGCTTCGCGATCGCGGTCGTCTATACCGTGTTCAGCTCGATCGTGAGCATCATGTGCGGGTATGGACTCGCGACGTATCGGTTCCGCGGGCGCGGGGTGCTGCTCGCGGTGGTGCTCGTCACGATGATGATTCCCATGCAGGTGCTGCTCGTGCCGCTGTTCCAGATGATGGCGAGCGTCGGATGGATCGACACGTACCAAGCAGTCATCCTGCCGTTCCTCGCCAACGCGTTCGGGATCTTCCTCATGCGGCAGGGTTTTCTCGATTTCCCAGTGTCGCTCATCGAGGCGGCGCGCATCGACGGCGCGAACGAGCTGCGCACGTTCTACCGCATCGTGCTGCCCGTGGCGCGGCCGCAGATCGCGGCGCTCGTGATCTACACGTTCATCAGCCAGTGGAACGCGTTCATCTGGCCGCTGCTGATGCTGAACACCGAAGACCAGTACACGGTGCCCGTTGCGCTCAACAGGATGATCGGCATGTCGCGTGTGGACTACTCGGGGCTCATGCTCGGGTCGCTGCTCGCCACGCTGCCGCTCATGCTGCTGTTCCTCGTGTTCCAGAAGCAGTTCGTGTCGGGGCTGCTCGGCGGTGCCGTCAAAGGCTGACCCCCTCGTCGGTCGAGTAGGCGCACCAGCGCCGTATCGAGACCTTGCGTCGGTCGAGTAGGCGCGCCAGCGCCGTATCGAGACCCGCCGCCACCCCGCCGGTCGAGTAGGCGCGCCAGCGCCGTATCGAGACCCACCACGTCGGTCGAGTAGGCGCGCCAGCGCCGTATCGAGACCCTCGCCGCATGGTCTCGATACGCGCTGGCGCGCAACTCGACCGACGGGGTGTGGCTCGGCGCTACTCGACCGACGGGCCGACGAACCGCTTCTTCGCCAGCGACGGGAGGAGATCGAACCGACCGTCGATGAGCGCGATGCGCTTGGCCCGACTCCAGTTCTGCACCTGCTTCTCGGCTGCATAGGCCTGCTCGATGCGGTCGAACTCCTGGTGGTAGACCAACACGACCGGCAGACGCCGGCGCGTGTATGCAGCTCCTTCGCCGTGCGAGTGCTGGGCGATGCGGCGCTCGAGATCGATCGTGCTGCCGACATAGAACGAGCCATCGCCGCAGCGCAGGATGTACAGATGTGCCATCTCCCGAGTCTCGGCCCGTCCCACGACCGCATGTCGCTGACCGGGCGATCTGGGAGGAAGCGCGCCGCCGATGCGGGTGTCGAGGAGGAATCGTCGGTCGAGTAGCGGCGCCGGAGGCGACGCGTATCGAGACCCGCATCGACCGGCGGGGGTGGCGGCGGGGTCTCGATACGGCGCTGGCGCGCCTACTCGACCGGCGAGCGGCGGGTCTCGATACGGCGCTGGCGCGCCTACTCGACCGGCGGGCGGCGGGGTCTCGATACGGCGCTGGCGCGCCTACTCGACCGGCGGGCGGCGGGTCTCGATACGGCGCTGGCGCGCCTACTCGACCGGCGGGCGGCGGGGTCTCGATACGGCGCTGGCGCGCCTACTCGACCGGCGGGCGGCGGGGTCTCGATACGGCGCTGGCGCGCCTACTCGACCGGCGGGCGGGGCTAGGCGGTGAAGTAGGCGCTCGAGGCGTTGTCGACGATGCGGCGCATGCCATGCATCCAGTTCTCGCGCAGGGCCACCGTGGCGCCGGGCACGTCGCCGGCCGCGAGGCGCTCGGCGATCGCAGCGTGCTCGGCCGCGACCCGCTCGATCATGACGTCGTTCGGAACGAGCAGCGACTCGTAGCGGTGGAACGCCCCGCGCACGCTCTCGATCACATCGCGCAGCCGCCGGTTGGGGCACGCCGAGAGCATGAGGCTGTGCCACTCGTCGTCTTTCGTGATGACGAGGGCGTGCTGCACGACCTCTTGGTCGAACTCGGCCGAGAGCGCTGCGAGCTGCACGCCGATGCGGCGCAGCTCGTCGAGGGGGCTGAGCTCGAGCGCGAGGCTCTCGAGCGCGGCCAGGACGGGCGCGAGGTCTTCGAACTCCTGGGCGCTCAGTGGCACGAAGCGGAAGCCTTTGCCGTTCTCGCTCTCGATCTGCCCTTCGCTTTCGAGGGCGATGAGCGCCTCGCGCAGCGGCGTGCGGCTGACGCCGAGCTCGTTGGCGAGCTGCACTTCGTTGATGCCCTCGCCGGGCTGCACGAGTCCGGTGCGCATGCGTGTGAGCAGTTCGTCGCGCACTTGCGAGCGAAGGTTCTTGCGTTCGATCGCCATGTGTCCTCGTTCCGATCGGGGTCTCGATACGGCGCCGGCGCGCCTACTCGACCGACAGCCGGTGGCTGTCGCGGCAAGCCTAGAGCTTGACCGGTTGCGGCATCCGACATACGGTGGCTGTATACAGAATACATTCTGCAATGCAGGCTGTACACCCAAGAACTCAGAGAGGAGCCGCTGTGGTAGGCACGACCCCACGCGCCATCCGCCTCGACGCCCTCGCGTACGGCGGCGATTACAACCCCGACCAGTGGCCCGAAGAGGTCTGGCTCGAAGACGCGCGGCTCATGCGCGAGGCGGGGGTCAACCTCGTGAGCCTGCCCGTATTCTCGTGGCCCCAGCTCGAGCCCGAGCCGGGCGTCTACGACTGGGCGTGGCTCGACCGGGTCATCGAGATCCTCTGGAACGCCGGCATCAAGGTCGATCTCGCGACCGCGACCGCTACCCCGCCGTCGTGGCTCATCCGCAGCCACCCCGAGATGCTGCCGTGGAACGAGCAGGGTCAGCGCCTCGAGTTCGGCTCGCGTCAGGCGTATTGCCCGAGTTCGCCGGTCTGGCGCGAGAACGTCGAGCGGATGTCGCGCGCCATGGCCGAGCGTTACGGCGAGCACCCCGCGCTCGCGCTCTGGCACATCTCGAACGAATACGGCGATCACGTGGCGCGATGCTGGTGCCCCGAGTCATCCGCTCATTTCCGTCGGTGGCTGCAGGCGCGCTACGGCGACCTCGACGGCCTCAACGACGCCTGGGGCGTGAACGTGTGGGGCCAGCGCTACACCGCCTGGGAGCTCATCGAAGCGCCGCGCCGGGCGACCGGCCCGATCAATCCGACGCAACTGCTCGATTTCGAGCGGTTCTCATCCGACGCGTTGCTCGAGCTCTTCCAGCTCGAGATCGACGTGCTGCGCGAGGTCACCCCCGACATCGCGGTGACGACGAACTTCATGAGCCTCCTGCGCGACCTCGACTACTGGAAGTTCGCCGAGGCCGAAGACCTCGTCACCGACGACGCCTACCCCGACCCCGCCGACCCGCACGCGCACGTGCCGGCCGCGCTCAACTACGGACTCATGCGCTCGCTGAAGGGCGGGCAGCCGTGGCTGCTGCTCGAGCAGGCTGCGAGCGCCGTGAGCTGGCGCGACGTCAACGTGCCGAAGGCGCCGGGGCAGATGCGCATCGACAGCCTGCAGGCCATCGCGCACGGCTCCGACGGCGCGATGTTCTTCCAGTGGCGCCAGGCGAAGTACGGGCAGGAGAAGTTCCACTCGGCGATGCTCGGCCACCGTGGCGAGGTGTCGCGCAGCTTCGCCGAGACGAAGGCGTTCGGTGCCGAGCTCGCCCGGCTCGCGCCGGTGCGCGGCACTCGCGTGCGTTCCCGCGTCGCGCTGGTCGTCGATTGGGACTCCTGGTGGGGATCGTCGGCGACCGAGTCGCTGCCGTCGCAGCGGCTGAACTGGCTCGCGCAGGCACGGGCCTGGAACGCCGCCTTCTACGAGCTCGGCCACCCGGTCGACACCGTGCGCGCCACCGGCCCGTTCGACGGGTACGACGTCGTCGCGGTGCCGAATCTCTATGTTGCGGATGTCGCGCAGGCTGCAGCACTCGCCGCCTACGTCGCCACCGGCGGGCAGCTCGTCGTCGGGCCCTTCTCGGGCGTCGTCGATGCCACCGAGAAGGTGCACGATGGGGGAGCGCCCGGCCCGTTGCGCGATCTGCTCGGAGTCGAGGTCGATGAGCACTGGCCGATACCCGACGGGCAGGCCGAGCGCATCGAGCTCGCGCCCGTCGGTCGAGGAGCGAGCGCCGGCGAGCGTATCGAGACCAACCCCATCGAGGGTCTCGATACGGCGCTGCGCGCCTACTCGACCGACGTCTGGGGCGAATGGCTCGAGGTGCACGACGGCACCGAGGTCGTCGGGCGGTACGCGAGCGGTGAGCTGGCGGGCCGCGCAGCCGTGACGCGCCGCCCGCACGACGACGGAACGGCGTGGTACCTGAGCGCCGTGCTCGAACCGGCGGGCATGCTCGCGGTGTTCCGCACGGTGCTCGCGGCGGCGAACCTTCCCGCACGCGAGCGCACGAACACCGACCTCGAAGCGGTCACCCGCAGCGACGAGTCCACCGACTACACGTTCGTGCTGAATCACGGCCGCGGCGAGCTCACCGTCGATGTTCCCGAGGGTGCCGAAGACCTGCTCGGCGGGGGTCTCGATACGCTCCGCTACTCGACCGACGGGGAGCTCCGCTACTCGACCGACGGGGAGCTCCTCAACTCGACCGACGGGGAGCTCCTCAACTCGACCGACGGGGAGCTCCGCTACTGGACCGACGGCAAACTCACCATTCCGCGCTTCGGCGCCGCCGTGCTCGCCACCCCGCGCGGGGTGACCGCACCCTTCATCACCCTGTCCGACACCACCGACTGAGGCACCAATGACCGAACCATTCGTACACCCGTACATTCCGAACACCGCCCCCGAATCCAAGGCGGCGATGCTCGCCGCCGTCGGCGCGGCATCCGTCGACGAGTTCTATGCCGACGTGCCGGCCGAGCTGCGCCTCGACCGCCCGCTCGACCTGCCGGCGCCGTTCACCGCCGAGCAGGACCTCGTGCGCCATGTCGATGGCCTGCTCGCGAAGAACGTCTCGACGCGGCAGCGCCTGAGCTTTCTCGGCGCGGGCACCTACCACCACTATGTGCCGGCGGTCGTCGACGAGGTCATCGGGCGCAGCGAGTTCCTCACCGCGTACGCCGGCGAGCCCTACGAAGACCACGGCCGCTTCCAGGCCCTGTTCCAGTACCAGTCGCTCATGGCCGAGCTGCTCGCGATGGACGTCGTCAACGTACCCACGTACGACGGCTACCAGGCCACCGCGACCGCGCTCTCGATGGCCGGACGCATGAGCGGCCGTCGCCGCATCCTCGTCGCGAGCGACGTGCTGCCGGCGAAGCTCTCGAAGGTGCGCGACTTCGTGCGTGTGCACCTCGACCTCGAGTTCGTCGCCACGATCGACGGCGTCGCGGATGTCGCGGGGCTGGTCTCGCGGCTCGGTGACGACGTCGCCGCGGTCTGGGTCGAGACCCCGAGCCACACGGGCGCGGTCGAGGCGCAGCTGCGGCAGATCGCCGACGCGGCGCACGCCGCCGGCGCGGTGCTGGTGGTCGGCACCGACCCCATCGGCTACGGCGTGCTGACGCCGCCCGCCGAGCAGGGTGCCGACATCGTCTGCGGTGACATTCAGTCGCTGGGCCTGCACCAGTGGTTCGGCGGAGCGCACGGCGGCTTCATCGCGGTTCACGACGACCCGAAGTTCATCATGGAGATGCCGTCGCGGCTGTTCGGCCTCGCGACGACCGATGTGCCTGGCGAGTACGGCTTCGGCGACGTGGCGTACGACCGCACCTCGTTCGCCCACCGAGAAGAGGGCAAGGAGTGGGTCGGCACCGCCGCCGCACTCTGGGGCATCGCCGCCGGTGTCTACCTCGCGCTCATGGGGCCGCAGGGCATGCGCGAGCTCGGGGAGGTGCTGCTCGCCCGCACGCGGTACGCGCAGCAGAAGCTCGCGGCGATCCCGGGTGTCGCGCTCGGCGACGGCGCGATACACCTGCGCGAGTTCACGATCGACGTCTCGGGCGCGGGCCTCACCGCCGCCGGTCTGGTCGAGGCGCTGCGCGCCGAGGGCATCGAGCCCGGCGTTCCCGTGGGCGAGCAACGACTGCTCGTGTGCGTCACCGAGATGACCACCCAGCTCGACATCGACCGGCTCGCCGACGCGATCGCCAGGCTCGATACGGGCTCCGCACTACTCGACCGACGAGACACCGACCACGAAGCATCCGACACCGCCATTCTCGAGGAGCAGAGCGCATGAGCCTCCCCGTCGCACCCAAGCCCGCCCTCCGCCGTTTCCACCAGGCGAGCTGGGACGAACCGATCATCTTCGAACTCTCGACGCCAGGCGAGCGCGGCGTGCTCGTGACCGGCGTCGAGCCGGGCGTGCGCGCCGCGGTCGGCGACGTCATCGCCGACCTGCCGTCGGGCATTCGGCGCGAGGCGCCTCCGGCACTGCCCGAGATGGGACAGATGCGGGTGCTCAAGCACTACCTGCGGCTCTCGCAAGAGAACCTCGGCGCCGACCTGAACGTCGACATCGGCCAGGGCACCTGCACCATGAAGTACGCGCCGAAGGTCAACGACCAGCTCATCGGCACCCCCGCGCTCACGGCCATGCACCCGCTGCAGAACCCGGCCGACGCGCAGGGCGTGCTCGAGATCGTCCACAACACCGAGCGCATGGTCGCCGAGATCTCGGGCATGCACGAGGTGTCGCTGCATACGCAGGGAGGTTCGGCGGCGATCTGGTCGAACATCGCGATGATCCGCGCCTACCACGAGGCCAACGGCGAGGGCGAGCAGCGGCGCGAGGTCATCACGACGATCTTCAGCCACCCCTCCAACGCTGCGGCCGCGAAGGCTGCCGGATACGACATCATCACGCTGTATCCCGACGCCGAGGGCTATCCCGACCTCGAGGCGCTGAAGAAGGCGCTCTCGCCGCGCACTGCGGCGATCATGGTCACCAACCCCGAAGACACGGGCATCTACAACCCCGCGATCAAGCATTGGGTCGACGCCGCGCACGCCGTCGGAGCGCTCGCGTCGTACGACCAGGCCAACGCCAACGGCATCCTGGGCATCACCCGTGCCCGCGACGCCGGATTCGACGTCTGCCACTTCAACCTGCACAAGACCTTCGGCACCCCGCACGGCTCGGGCGGCCCGGGCGCCGGGGCGAACGGCGTGAGCGAGGCCCTCGCGCCGTTCCTGCCCGGCCCGCGCGTTGCGCGCGAGGGTGACCGGTTCGTCGTCCGTGAGGCCGGCGAGCAGTCGATCGGCTCGGTCGCGCCGTTCTTCGGCGTCATCCCGAACATCGTGCGGGCCTACGCCTGGATGATGGCCCTCGGCGCCGAAGGTCTGCGCGCCGTCGCCGAGATCGCGGTGCTGAACAACAACTACCTCATGAAGAAGGTGCTCGAGATCCCCGGTGCCTCGGCCCCGTACGCCACCGGCCGCCGCCGCATCGAGCAAGTGCGCTACTCGTGGCAGGAGCTGTTCGAGCAGACCGGCATCACGTCGGAGGAGATCGGGGTACGCGCGAGCGATTTCGGCATGCACTACTGGACGAGCCACCACCCCTATGTCGTGCCGCAGCCGTTCACGCTCGAGCCCACTGAGTCGTACTCGATGGCCGAGCTCGACGAGTACGCGGCGGTGCTCGCCGAGATCGCGCGCGAGGCGCGCGAGGAGCCCGAGGTGGTGCGCACCGCCCCGCACAACCAGACCGTGCACCACACGCACCACGACGACCTCGACGATCCCGAGCGGTGGGCCATCACGTGGCGCGCGTACCTGCGCAAGTACTTCGGCGCGGGTGGCCAAGGTCAGGCGGCCGCCTGAGCATGCTCGGCCTCATCGTCAACCCCGTCGCCGGAATCGGCGGCCCAGCGGGTCTCGCCGGCAGTGACGGCGAGTCCGTGCAGGCGCGAGCGAGCGAGCGAGGCGGCACCTCACGGGCGGCCGAGCGCGCGCTCGCGGCGCTCGCCGTGGTCGCCTCGACGCGCCCCGGCACGCGCGTGCTGACGGCGGCGGGGTCGATGGGTGAAGACGTCGTGCGCGCGGCCGGGCTCGAGCCGGTCGTCGTCGTGCACCAGCCCTCGCGCACCACGGGCGACGACACGTCGGTCGCGGCGACTGCGCTCGCCCAGTCGGGCGCGTCGCTCGTGCTGTTCGCCGGCGGCGACGGCACCGCCCGCGACGTCGCCGCCGGGCTCGCCGGTCGAGTAGGCGCGCAGCGCCGTATCGAGACCTCCGCTGAGGGCCTCGATACGCTCGCTGACGCTCGCTACTCGACCGGCGGGGACGGGCTCGCTGCCGCTCGCTACTCGACCGGCGGGGACGGGGTCGCTGCCGCTCGCTACTCGACCGGAGGGGACGGGGTCGCCGCTCTCGGTATTCCCGCGGGCGTCAAGATGTACTCGCCCGTCTTCGCGGTGAGCCCACGTGCGGCGGGAGGCATCGCGTCGGCGTGGCTCGGCGTCGGCGCCCTTCCGGTGCTCGAGCGCGAGGTGCTCGACATCGACGAAGAGGCGATGCGGCGAGCCCGCGTCGAACCGCGCATGTACGGCACCCTCAACGTGCCGTACCGCCCGGGTCGTACCCAAGCGCGCAAGGCGGCGACGCCTGCTGACGAACAGGCGGCCGTGCGGGCCGCGGCGCGAGGAGCGGCATCCGCTCTTCGACCCGGCGTGCGCTACCTGCTCGGCCCAGGCGGCACGATGAGCGAGCTCGCGCGGGAACTCGGCGTGTCGAAGACGCCGCTCGGCGTCGACGTCGTGCTCGACGGACGTGTCGTGCTCGCTGACGCGTCGGAGCGCGAGCTGCTCGACGAGGTCGGCCGCGGGCCGGCCAAGGCGGTCGTCACCGTGATCGGCGGCCAGGGATTCCTGCTCGGTCGCGGCAACCAACAATTGTCGGCGCGCGTGCTCGCTGCGCTCGGCGACGACCCGCTCGTCGTCGTCGCCCCCGAGCAGAAGCTCATCGATCTCGGCGGGCGCCCCCTGCTCGTCGACACCGGCGAACCCGAAGTCGATGCCGCGGTCGCGGGGTTCGCACGCATCATCACCGGCGCGAGCACGACCAGCATCTATCCGGTGCACGCACCAGAACTCGAACACCAACTCGAACACCAACTCGAACACGAACACGAAGGAGAAGGCCATGCGCCTTGAGAACAAGCACGCCATCGTCACGGGCGGCGCCGGCGGCATCGGCCGCGCGACGTCGATCGCGCTCGCCGAAGAAGGCGCCGCGGTCGCCGTCGTCGACCTGAACGCCGAGGCCGCCGAGGCGGTCGCCGCCGAGATCCGCGAGGCGGGCGGCACCGCGATCGCCATCGCTGCGGACGTCTCGAGCGAAGCCGACATCGAACGAGTGGTCGCGACGACCGTGGCCGAGCTCGGCGGCGTGAACATCGTCTTCAACAACGCGGGCATCATCCGCCGCACGACCGCCGTCGAGACGACCGTCGAGGAGTGGGACCGGGTGTTCGGCGTCAACGTGCGCTCGATCTTCCTCATGTGCAAGCACATCGTGCCGATCATGGCGGCGGCCGGCGGCGGCTCGATCGTGAACACCGGCTCGGGCTGGGGCCTCAAGGGCGGCGGCCAGGCGATCTCGTACTGCGCCTCGAAGGGGGCGGTCGTGAACATGACCCGGGCGCTCGCGATCGACCACGGCCCGCAGGGCATCAGGGTGAACTCGGTGAACCCGGGCGACGTGAACACCGGAATGCTGCGCGAAGAAGCGCGTCAGCTCGCGCAGGAGGAAGGCTCGTTCCTGGCCGAGGCCGCCGACCGGCCGCTGCGCCGCATGGGCGAGCCGCGCGAGGTCGCGGCGGCCGTGGTGTGGCTCGCGAGCGACGAGTCGAGCTATGTCACCGGTTCGGCACTCGTCGTCGACGGTGGCGGCATCGCATAGGCCGTTCGTCGTACGTACCGCCTGACGCTCAGCGCGCAGTGCCGGCCGAACCGGGCGGCGCCGTCGAGGCGCGCACGATCAACTCGGCGCTGATCGGCTCGATGGGGCTCGGCTCGCGCTGCTCGATCAGGTCGATGACACGCGTCGCCGCCGCACGGCCGACGGCCTCGAACGGCTGGCGCACGGTCGTCAGCGCGGGAGCGGCGTAGGCGGCGAGGGCGATGTCGTCGACGCTGACGACCGAGACGTCGTCGGGCACCGTGCGCCCGGCCTCGTGGAGTGCGCGGATGACGCCGAACGCCATCTCGTCGCTCGAGACGAACACGGCGGTGGCGTCGGGGATGGCGGCGATAGTGCGTCCGGCGCGGTAGCCGGATTCGGGCGTCCAGTCTGCCGGGATGACCGGCGGCGGGGTCACGCCGTGCTCGATGAGCACCTGTTCCCAGGTCTGGCGCCGCACGCGCGATTCGAGCCAGTAGTCGTCGCCCGACACGTGCCAGACCGTACGGTGGCCGAGGCTCAGCAGGTGCTCGGTCGCCAGCCGCGCGATCGACGACTGGTCGACGACGGTGTCAGTGCCGACACCGCTCGTCAGGTGGTGCATCAGCACGGTCGGGGTGCGCTCGGTGCGGGCCCCCATCGCGTTGTCGAGGAATGTGACGGGGGCGAGCAGGATGACACCCTCGGCGCCCTGTCGTTCGAGGCGGTCGAACGCATCGAGGAACGAATCGGGTGACGCGTGGTCGGACACGCTCGCGGTGGTGACCGTGTAGCCCTCTTCGGAGGCGACCGTCTCGATGCCCACGTTGATGGCGCTCGTCGAATAGCGTGCAGTGGAGACCTCGATGACGCCGAGGATGCGGGTTCTGCCGGAGGCGAGCGATGCGGCTGCCGCGTGCACGCGGTAGCCGAGCTCGTCGACCGCTGCGAGCACCCGCCGGGCCGTCTCGGGGCGTACGTTCGCCTGACCGGAGATGACACGAGAAACGGTCTGGGTCGACACGCCGGCGGCACGGGCGACGTCGACCTGGCTCGGCGACTGGCTCTGGTTGTGGCGGCGGGGCATCCAGCCATGATAGTGAACGCTCACTTGACGGGCGGGGAATGGCGCGGTGGGCGCGTCGTGTGAGAGACTGAATGTGAACGCAAACATTCCTTGATCACGCCGCGCGTTGGCGCGGTGGTCTCACGAGAAGGCCACGATGACCGACACCACTACACTGCCGCAGGCGGCCGGGCTGGCTGCGCTAACATTGCGCGACGGCGCGTTGGAGCGCGACGGCAGGCCGTATCGCATGCTCTCGGGGTCGATGCACTACTTCAGGGTGCACCCCGACCAGTGGCACGACCGACTGCGCCGACTCGCCGCGATGGGTGCCAACACCGTCGACACCTATGTCGCGTGGAACTTCCACGAGCAGGTCGAGGGCGAGCGCCGGTTCGACGGCTGGCGTGACCTCGAGCGGTTCATCCGCCTCGCCGGCGAGGTGGGTCTCGACGTGTTGCTGCGCCCCAGCCCGTACATCTGCGCAGAGTGGTCGAACGGCGGCCTGCCCGCGTGGCTCACCGCCCGGGTGCGGGCGTTGCGCACGAGCGACCCTGCGTTCCTCGCCGCCGTCGATGCCTGGTACGACGAGCTGCTGCCGCACGTGGTGCCGTTGCAGGCCGCCCACGGCGGGCCGATCATCGCGGTGCAGGTCGAGAACGAGTACGGCTCGTTCGGGTCGGATCGCGCCTATCTCGAGCACCTGCGCGATGCGCTGCGCGCCCGCGGCATCGTCGAGCTGCTGACGACCGCCGACGGCATCACCGCCGACATGCTGGCACACGGGTCGGTCGAGGGCGCCATGCCGACCTTCACGTTCGGCACCGGCGTCGCCACGGCCCGGCAGCTCGCCCCCGAGGGCGCCGCGCTCATGTGCGGCGAGCTGTGGGGCGGATGGTTCGACCACTGGGGCGAACGGCACCACGTGCGCAGCCCTCAGAGCATGATCGGCACGGTCGACGAGCTGCTCGCTGCCGGGGGATCGGTCAGCCTCTACATGGCGCACGGCGGCACGAACTTCGGCCTGTGGAACGGGGCGAACTGGGACGGCGTGCTGCAGCCGACCGTCACGAGCTACGACTCCGATGCGCCGATCGGCGAAGACGGCACGCTCGGCCCCAAGTTCGAGGCGCTGCGGGCGGCGTTCGCGCCGTTCCACGACGGGGCCCTGCCGGTCGTGCCGCCCGCGCCGCGATTCCAGCCCGAGCAGGAGGTGCCGCTCACGGCCGAGGTCTCGCTCATCGACGCGGTGCGCTCGTTGCCTGCGGGCGACCCGCACGCGACGCCCCTGACGTTCGAGGATCTCGGCGTCGCCGACGGCGTCGTCGTGTATGAGGCCACAACCCACCTTCCCGACGACGCGGTGCTCACGATCGACGGCCTGCACGATCGGGCCGGGGTGTTCGTCGACGGGCGACGCATCGCCACGCTCGAACGCGACGGCGAGACATCCGTCATGATCGGCGGGGCCGCCCGCACCGCCGTGCTCACCATCGTGGTCGAGAGCCTGGGCCGCATCAACTACGGCCCGCGCATCGGCGAGCGAAAGGGAATTCTGCACGGGGTCAGGCTCGGCAAGCGCTTCGTGCACGGCTGGTCGCATCGTGTGCTGCCGCTCGACGACGGGCTGCCGCTCGACGACCGGCTGCAGCTCGGCGACGAGTTGCCCGTCGGTGAGGAGTCGCTCCTCGATGACTGGCAGCCGATCGGCGAGGCGGGCGCCGACGGTGTCGCGGGTGCCGTGATCGAGGTCGCCGAGCCGGCCGACGCGTGGCTCGCCTTCCCGCGCGGCGCCAAGGGCATGGTCTGGCTCAACGGCTTTCTGCTCGGCCGCTATTGGGAGGCCGGCCCGCAGGTGACCCTGTATGCGCCCGCTCCGCTGTGGCGTGCCGGGCGCAACGAGGTGCGGGTGCTCGACCTCGATCGGCTCGGCACCGGCGTCGAGGTACGCCAGCGCCCCGAGTTCGGCGACACCGAGGAGTTCATCGGCTCCTGACCGGGTGATACGAGAAGGCCCGTGGTGCGCAGTGCGCACCACGGGCCTCACTCTTGCCAATATGCCCGGTCAGGCGTCGCGAGCAGGGCCCGGGGAACACCGCGGGCCCTGCTCATTGAGGTCGAACGGCGTCAGCCCTTGACCGCGCCAGCAGCCAGGCCCGATCGCCAATAGCGCTGCAGGCTGAAGAACAGGATGATCAGCGGTACCACACCCAGCAGGGCACCGAGCATGACGGCGCCCTTGTCGGGCGAGAAGTAGCTCACCATGCCGAACAGGCCCAGCGTGACGGGCTTCAGCTCGGGTGTCGAGACCATCAGCAGCGGCAGCAGGAAGTTGTTCCATGTGGCCACGAAGATGAACAGGAAGATGGTCACCATCGCCGGCCCAAGCAAGCGCAGCACGATCGTGAAGAAGATGCGCGCCTCGCCGGCACCGTCGATGCGAGCCGCCTCGAGCAGTTCGGTGGGCACCGAGCTCTGCGCGTAGACCATGCCGAGGAACACGCCGAACGGCGAGACGGCCGACGGAATGATGATCGCCCACGGGGTGTCGACCAGTCCGAGCGCGTGGAACTCGATGTACAGCGGCACCGTGAGCAGCGCGACGGGCATGAGCAGACCCGCCATGATGACGCCCACGGCGACCTTCTTGCCCGGGAACGCGAACTTCGCGATCGCATACCCCGCCATGACGGCGAACAGCGTGCCGATGACCCCCGCGGTCACCGAGTAGAAGATCGAGTTGCCGACCCACTGCCAGAACATGCCCTGGGTCCAGGCCATGAGGCTCTCGTAGTTCTGGGCGAGGTTCCAATCGGCGAACCAGAACCCGAACGTCGAGACCAGGTCGCGGTTGTTCTTGGTCGCGGCGACGAAGACCCAGAAGACCGGAACGAGAAAGTACAGCGTGGCCACGACGAGGGCGATGATGCCGAAAGCC
The DNA here is from genome assembly GCF_039529735.1 of Agromyces neolithicus. Lineage (NCBI taxonomy): Bacteria > Bacillati > Actinomycetota > Actinomycetes > Micrococcales > Microbacteriaceae > Agromyces > Agromyces neolithicus. The sequence continues at coordinate 6,246 of NZ_BAAANJ010000017.1, read as the reverse complement.
CTGGCGAGTGGGCTCGGCGCGACCGCCTTCGACGGGACATCCGCCGACCGCTTCGCCGACCGCCTCGCCGAGCGCTTCGGCGACGGCGACGCCGACCCCTTCGCCGGACGGCCCGTGACCGACCTGATCTGCGTCGAGGCGCTCATGCGGCGTCCCCCTTTCGGCGCTGCAGCAGCGCGTACACGATCGCGAGCCCGCCGGCGATGACCGCCATCAGCAGCGAGTAGGCCGAGGCCGGGCCCGTGCCCGACGGCGAGACGGCGCCCAGCAGCGAGTTGTAGGTGAGCATCATGGGTGTGTAGTCCTTGCCCATCCAGGGGTTCGCGCTCTCCATGATGACCGGCTCGTTGAACAGCTGGATCGTGCCGATGATCGACAGCAGCACGGCGAGCAGGGCGGCGCCGCGCACGAGCGGCACCTTGATGCGCGTCGCGATCTTCCAGCCCGAGGCGCCGTCGAGGCGTGCCGCTTCGTACAGATCCCGGGGAATCGCCTGCAGCGCCGCCAGGAAGATGAGCATGTTGTAGCCGGTGTAGGTCCACGTGGTCATGTTCGCCATCGAGAACAGGATCGTGCCCGGCGCCATGAGCTCGGTGCCTTCGGGCAGGTACTGCATGAAGGGCGACACCTCGGGCGTGTAGAGGTAGAGCCAGATCATCGCGGCGATGATGCCGGGGATCGCGAACGGCAGGAAGAACGCGAGGCGGAAGAAGCCGGGCCGGCGCACGATGAACGAATCCAGCAGCAACGCGAGCAAGAGCGCGGCGACGATCATGACGGGGATCTGGATGCCGGCGTACAGCACGACGCGGCCCATGCCCGCCCAGAACGGCTGGCTGGTGATCGCCAGGGCGAAATTGTCGAGCCCGACGAACGTGTCGACGACCTCGCCGCCGCCGTACAGGCCCTCGCCCGCCGACTTCTGAGCGAACAGCGAGGACTGGATCGAGACGAGGATCGGGATCAGGAAGACCACGACGAAGAGGATCGCGAACGGCAGCATGAACAGCCAGCCGGTCGTCGCTTCGCGCCGGGTGCGACCGTGGCGGCGGCGCGCGCGTCGGGGGGCGGCACCAGAAGCACCGGATGCCCCGGGCGCGGGCCCTGAGGCGGCCGCCGAAGCGGCGGCGGGGGTGGCGATGGTCATGGTTCTCCCGTCACGGTGAAATGCACCGGCGGAGGCCACGACGTGTCGCGTCCTCCGCCGGTGCGGTGTTCAATCGTCGCTGCCGGTCACTCGGCGACCGGGAGGCCGAGGTCATTCAGGGTGGCGATCGCCGTGGCCTGGGCCGTCGCGAAGACGTCGGCGACCGTGGCCGCGCCGGTGGGAACGCCGGCGGCGGTCTCGTTCATCTTGGTCAGTGACGCGAAGCCGGGGGCGTACGCGAAGTCGGGGTTCAGGTTCGCCGACGCCGTTGCGAGCTCGGCGAGCACGTCTTGACCGCCGAACTGGCGCAGCATCTTCTCGCTGGTTTCGGGCGTACCGTTGGCAGCGACGACGAGGCCCTGCGAGGCGAGGTCATCGACCTGCGTGTTGAACCACGCGTTGAACTCCATCGCTTCGGCCGGGTGCTCGCAGCCCTTCATGACTGCGACACCGGATCCGCCGTCGGGACCGGTCATCGCACCGGCGCCGAAGTCGGGCAGCTGGGCGACCCGCCACTGGCCCTCGGCGGGGGTGCCATCGAGCGAGTCGAGCAGGAAGCCGGCCTCCCATGCGGCGCCGACGTGCCCGATGAGGCTGCCGTCGTTGAGCGCCTGGGTGAATCCCTCGCCCCAGCGCTCGGTCATGACGACCTGCTTGTTGTCGACGAGGCCCTGCCATGCGGCGGCGACCCTCTGCGAGCCGGGGCCCTCGGCGTCGACGCCCCACTTGTCGCCCTCAGTCGTGAACCAGGTGTCGCCGGCCGCGGCGGACTGGGCCGAGAGCCAGTACAGCGCCTCGTCGGGCGTGAAGGCGGCGATGAACTTGCCGGCGGCGGCCGACGTGGCGGCCTCGGTCGTGAGCTGCTCGAGAGTCTCGGGAACGGCGAGACCGAGGTTCTCGAACTCGGTCGCGTTGTAGAAGTACACGAGGGGGCCGGTGTCTTGCGGGAGACCGACGACCGCGTCGCCGACCTTCATCATGCCGTACGCGCCGGCCGAGAAGTCGTCGGTGTACTTCGCGGCCTCGTCGGCGACGTCTTCGACCAGGCCCTTGACGAACATCTGCGGCACCTCGGCGTACCCGAGCTGCGCGAGGCAGGGCGCGGTGCCGGCCTTGACGTCGGTCTCGAGCTTCAGGATCATGTCGGATGCCGCGCCGTCGAACTTGGTGGCCGTCACCTGGATGTCGGGGTTCTCGTCGTTCCACTTCTCGACGATGTCGGCGACGGGGGTCATGCCCTCGCCGTCGGGAAGACGGTGCATGTAGGTGATCTCGACGGGCGAACCATCGGCGCCCGCGCCGTCGGACGGGTTGGCCGTGCTGCACGCGGCGAGGCCGAAAGCCGACATGGCGCCGACCGCGACGAACGCCGCTGTGCGGATCATGCGAGACGTTGATGTCATGTGTTGCTCCTCTTTGAGTATTCGTGCCACCCCTGGTGCTCGGGGGAGCCGGTGGATCGACGCAGGCCGTTCATTCGGGTCGGCCCGGTCTATTGAACAACAAAATGTTTGCGTTCACAAGTGCGCGTTCTCTGAGTTCTGCCGCATGGCGTAGCCACCTCGACCGATGCACGTGCGGCCCCGTTGGAGGGCGCGAACACGACCGTCACTCGGCACGCTGCAGCCGCCGCAGCGCCGCGTCCTGATGCGCGAGGCGGCGAAGCGCGAGCAGCACGGGCTCGTAGAGCGCGGTTCCCAGCACCGTGTACTCGACGGCCCCGCGCGGCTCTTGCGGCATGCGGTCGAGGTCGAACTCCGCGACATCCGACAGCACTCGACCGTAGTGCGCAAGCCGCTCTGCGCTCATCGGCATGCCCGCCGACTCGGCGGCGGCGAGTGCGCCCTCGAGCTGCGCGACTGCCGGGAAGTCGGGGTCGTAGACCTGCCCGAGCGCGGTCAGGGCGGCGCGGGCGCGGGGATACGGGTCGGACTCGTCGCCCGGCGGCGCGGCGGCGGGGGGAAGCGCGCTGACCGCGCGTCCGAGGGTGGAGTAGAGGTCGTCGCCGGGTTCGTCGACGAGCTGCAGCACGGCCCGGGCCTGCTGCACGCTGAGGCCGACGGGCCCGAGCAGGGCGCGCACGAGTCGTAGCCGCCGCAAGTGACCGGCGTCGTAGGTGGCCTGGGTCGCCGACGTCGCCGTGCCGGCGTGCAGCAGCCCCTCGCGCAGGTAGTACTTCACGGTGGCGACGGGCAGGCCTGCGTCGGCGGCGAGTGCGGAGATGCGCATCATCGACCCTTGCGTTAGATAGTGGCACTCTCTAATATTGGAGAGCAACACTATCTAATCACACGCCCCACCAAGACGAACGGAAGGCTCGCTCATGCCAACCCCGAACGACATCATCCTCATCGGCATCCTGCTGCTCGCACTCGTGACCGTCGAGTCGGGCGGCTACTTCCTCACGAAGGTCGTGCGTGGCAACGTGCCCGCCAACCGCCTGCAGATGAGCTTCTTCCGCGCCGGTCATGCGCACGCCGCGGTGCTGCTCGTGCTGTCGGTCGCGATCCTCGCGGTCATCTCGCACGCCGCGCTCGACGGGTTCTGGCTCTGGCTCGCGAGCGCCGGCGTGCCCGTGGCGGCGATCCTCATGCCCGCCGGGTTCTTCCTCTCGGCGACCGGCCGCGACCCGCAACGCCCCAACCCCTTCATCTGGCTGCTCTGGGCCGGCGTGGTCGTGCTCACCGCCGCCCTCATCACCGCAGGCGTCGGCCTGATCGCGGGCGGCGTCGCCGCGCTGTGAGCCGCGCGCAACTCCCACCCTCTCCGTTCCGGGGGTGCTTTCCCGCCATTCGAATGCGGGCTGCGGGGGCGCAGTTGTCGCAAAAGCACCCCCAGAACGCATCAGGGAGCTGCGCGCGCGAGCATCCAGAGCAGCGGATGTCCCGGCCGCGACTCGTGACGAACGTCGCCGGGCTGGGCTAGCCTCGCCACATGAGCATCCCGCAGCGTTTCTCCCTCGTCACGCTCGGCGTCACCGATGTCGAAGCGGCGACCGCGTTCTACCATCGGCTCGGCTGGGCCCCGGCGCGTTCGTCGGACCCTGGGCAGATCACGTTCTTCGCGACCCCGGGCGGGGTCATCGCCCTGTGGGAGACATCCGAGCTCGCCAAAGACGCCGCGGTGCAGACGATGCACGCCAACGCTCCGGCGTTCCGTGCGGTGGCGCTGGCGATCAACTTCGCCTCGCGCGAAGAGGTCGACGACGCCATCGGCGACTGGGTGGTCGCCGGCGGCCAGATCTCGAAAGCCGCAGCCGAGACCGAGTGGGGCGGCTACAGCGGCTACGTCGCCGACCCCGACGGCAACCTGTGGGAGCTCGCGCACAACCCCGGCTGGCCCCTCGACGAGCGCGGCCTGCCGCAGCTCGCCTGAGCCGGCGCGCGTCGTCGGTCGAGTAGGCGCGCCAGCGCCGTATCGAGGCCCCGGTCTCGATACGCTTCTTCACGACTCGATCGACCCACTTGTCTCGATGCCATACCATGCGGTAAAGCGCGCCCTCGGCGCGACGTTAGAGTGGAATCCGTGAATTCCGAGGAAACCGTCGACGTCGTGCTCATCGGCGGGGGCATCATGAGCGCCACGCTCGGCTCCCTCCTCTCGCAACTTCAGCCCGACTGGAGCATCCGGCTCTACGAGCTTCTCGGCGACGTCGCGCAAGAGTCCTCGAACGCGTGGAACAACGCGGGCACCGGCCACGCGGCCCTCTGCGAGCTCAACTACATGCCCGAGAACCCCGACGGCTCGGTGAGCGCAGCGAAGGCGATCGCGATCAACGAGCAGTTCCAGGTGAGCCGCCAGTACTGGGCATACCTCGTCGCGCAGGGCGCGCTGCCCGAGCCGCACAACTTCATCAACTCCACGCCGCACATGACCTTCGTCAAGGGCGCCGCGAACATCGAGTACCTCAAGAAGCGGGTCGAGGCGCTGAAAGACCAGCCGCTGTTCCCCGACATGGAGTACACCGAAGACCTCGAACGCATCGCGCAGTGGACGCCGCTGCTCGCGAAGAAGCGCAACTCGGGGGTGAAGGTCGCCGCGACCCGCATCGAGGCCGGCACCGACGTCGACTTCGGCGCCCTCACGAAGTTCCTGCTACGCGACCTCGAACGTCGCGGCGGCGAGATCCACACCAACCACCACGTGCGATCGATCAGGCGCAAGAGCGACGGCACCTGGCGTCTCAAGATCCGCCAGACCGTGGGCCAGACCCCCAAGGTCGTGCGCGCCCGGTTCGTGTTCGTCGGCGCCGGCGGCGGTGCGCTCGCGCTGCTGCAGCGCTCGGGCATCCCCGAGATCAAGGGCTTCGGAGGGTTCCCGATCTCTGGACAGTTCTTCAAGACCACGAACCCCAAGATCGTGGCGCTGCACCAGGCGAAGGTCTACGGCAAGGCCGCCGTGGGCGCCCCGCCCATGTCGGTGCCCCACCTCGACACCCGGGTGGTCGACGGCGAGACCGCCCTGCTCTTCGGCCCCTACGCCGGATTCACGCCGAAGTTCCTGAAGATGAGCACGTGGTTCGACCTGCCGTTCTCGATCAGGTTCCACAACATCGGCACGATGCTGCAGGTGGGCCTGAAGAACTTCGACCTCGTGAAGTACCTCGCCTCCGAGGTGTTCGCGTCGCGCGCGAAGAAGCTGAAGGCGTTGCGCGAGTTCATGCCCACCGCGAAAGACCGCGACTGGGAGCTCATCACCGCCGGCCAGCGCGTGCAGGTCATGAAGAAAGACCCTGAGAAGGGCGGTGTGCTGCAGTTCGGCACTGAGATCATCACCGGCGCCGACGGCACCATCGCCGGCCTGCTCGGGGCTTCGCCTGGCGCGTCGACGGCCGCGCCGATCATGCTCGACGTGCTGTCGCGCTGCTTCCCCGATCGCATGGCCGCGTGGGAGCCGAAACTGCGCGAGATGATCCCGAGCTACGGTACGACCCTTTCCGATGACCCGGCAGCGGCCGAGGCGTCGCTCGCCGCCACGGCCGAGGTGCTGCGGCTCAACGCGTAGTCGCGGCATCCGCTCGCCCGGCGCCTTCCAGGGCCTTCTTAAAGTCGGGGCGTCTGTGACTGTTGTCCGGCGTGGCTGCTGCTAACGAGGGGAAC
>NZ_BAAANJ010000016.1:0-150390 GCF_039529735.1 Agromyces neolithicus | reverse complement strand
GAGGGGAGGAGGGGGAGGGGAGAAGGGGGCGGGGAGAAGGGGGCGGGGAGAAGGGAGGAGGGGGAGACTGGCGTGTGGCGGGGCGGTCGTCAGCCGCGGCTGAGGGTTGCCACGATCGGTCGGTGGTCGCTGCCCGCGCCGTCGAGCTCGTCGACCACGCGGAACCCGTCGACCGTCCAGCCGGGCGTCGCGAGCACGTGGTCGATCGGGCTGCCGAGCAACGGCGGCACGTCGGTCGGCCAGGTGCCGAGCGCCGCCGAACCGGCCGCGGCCGCGGCATCCGAACAGCGACCCAGGTCGCCACCGTCGGCGCCATGCCCGGCGAAGTGATCGAGTGTCGCGTTGAAGTCGCCCGCCATGATCACGTCGTCGCCCTCGCACTGCGCGGCGAGCCACTTGAGGTCACTGCGCCAGTTGCGCAACTCCCACCTGATGGGGGCCACAGCGTGCACTGCGACGATGCGCGGGCCGTCGCCGTCGACCGGGTCGGCGACGACGCTCGGCACCGTGTTGGTGTTGCCGGGCGGCCCGGGAAACTCGGCCGAGGTCACCGTGTAGGAGCCGAGGTCGGGGCTGATGAGCAGGGTCGTCGATCGTGCCTTGGCGATGTCGTCGTATGCCTGGGTGTGTACCCACATCGGGCTGCCGCCCTCGCGCATCGCGATCGCGACGGCCTCGCCGAGCGGGTCGGTCGTCTCGGGCAGAACGACGACATCGGCGCCCTCGTCGATGGCGAGGTCCGCGATCGTCTGCGCGTCGGGCACCTCGCCGAGCGTGTTCCACGAGAGCACCGTGACGATGTCGGATGACCCGGGCTCGGCGACCTCGGAGCCGCCGGCGCCGCGCACGGCGAGCACGGCGATGTTGCCCGCGGCGAAGAGCGCGAGCACGGTCGCCATCGCGACCCAGAAACGCCGAGATCGGGGTGCGATGGCGAACAGTGCGAAGCACACCGCGAACAGGATGCCGATGCCGGCAGCTGCACCACGCAGCGCGACGACGTGCGCGGCGACCCACTGGTTCTGCAGGCCGAGGGCTTGCGGCCAGGCCAGCACGAACGCAACGGCTGCGGTGCCGAGCACGACGGCCCAGCCGAGGATGCGGGGGAGCATTCCACCCACGATAGAGGCGAACCGCTGGGAGTCGGCGGTGAGCTGCCGGCGCAGACGCCGCCACTAGCATTGAGGAATGTCAGACGCCCGCGCAGCGATCGGCGAAGCCGACCTGCACACGCACTCCACGGTGTCCGACGGAACCGAGTCGCCGGCGCGCCTGCTCGAGCAGGCCGCGACCGCCGGGCTCTGGGGCATCGCCCTCACCGACCACGACTCGACGAGCGGGTGGGCCGAGGCCGCCGCGGCAGTACCCGAGACCGGGGTCGCGCTCATCCCCGGCATGGAACTGTCGACGCGCGAGGGCTACATGAGCGTGCACCTGCTCGCGTACCTCGTCGACCCGCTCGATGCGGCACTGGTCGACGAGACCGCCCGTATCCGCGAGTCACGCCTGTCGCGCGCCGAAGACATCGTGCGGCGCATCGGGCGCGACTACGCCCTCAGCTGGGACGACGTGCTCGCGCAGACCGCCGAGGGTGCGACCATCGGCCGCCCGCACATCGCCGACGCGCTCGTGGCGCGCGGGCACGCGCCCGACCGGTCGGCCGCGTTCGCGAGCATCCTGCACCCGCAGTGGGGATACGCCCGACCGCACTACGCGCCCGACCCGCTCACGGGGGTGCGCCTCATCCGCGCGGCCGGCGGGGTGCCCGTGCTCGCACACCCCGGCACGCGCGGCGCCGAGCAGGTCGTTCCGCCGCGTCGGCTGCGCCAACTCGTCGACGCCGGGCTCTTCGGGCTCGAGGTCGACCACCCCGAGAACCGCGCCGACGCGAAGCCGCGGCTGCGCGAGCTGGCCACCCGGTTCGGCCTCGAGATCACCGGCTCGAGCGACTACCACGGCACCGGAAAGCCGAACCGGCTGGGCGAGTGCCGCACGGCGCCCGACGTGGTCTCGAAGGTCATCGCCGAGGGCACCGGAACGCACGCGGTGCTGCCGGCGATCGCAACAGCTGAACCGCCGGTCGAGTAGCGCACGACAAGGCAGCGCGCGTATCGAGACCGCAGCTGCCGATCGTGACAATCGGTCGTCTGGTCTCGATACGGCGCTTGCGCGCCGACTCGACCGGAGGAGTCAGGCCTGCGGGGTCGTCGCCGGAGCCGACTGCCCGCCACCGCGGCCGCCACGGCGACGGCGGCGGCGGGGTGCGGGCTTGCCGTCGTGGTGCTCGTGGCCCTTGCCGTCGTGGGTGCCGGTGCCGGCCTCTCTGACGGAGGCGACCGCGGTGGTGCCGTCGGTCGAAGCGGGCGCGGCCGACGTCGCCGACTCATCGCCCGCGGGGCGGCCGCCGCGGGTGCGATTGCGGGTGCGGTTGCGGGGCGCACGGTCGCCGGATGCCTCGTTGCGCGACTCGTGGCGGCCCGCCGTGGCCGAACGCGTCGGTGCTGCCACGGCCGAGGCGGGCTTCAGCCGGCCCTTCGTTCCCGCGGGGATGTCGAGGTCTGAGTAGAGGTGCGGGCTCGACGAGTAGGTCTCGGTCGGCTCGGGCTGGCCGAACTCGAGAGCACGGTTGATGAGCGCCCACTTGTGCAGGTCGTCCCAGTCGACGAACGTGACCGCGATGCCGGTCTTGCCGGCGCGGCCGGTGCGGCCGACCCGGTGCAGGTACGCCTTGTCGTCGTCGGGGATCGTGTGATTGATCACGTGGGTGACATCGTCGACGTCGATGCCGCGTGCTGCGACATCGGTTGCGATCAGCACGTCTTTCTTGCCGGCCTTGAACGCCGCCATGGCGCGCTCGCGCTGGTCTTGGTTCAGGTCGCCGTGCACCGCCGCCGCATTGAAGCCGCGGTCGCCCAACTCTTCGACGAGCTTCGCCGCCGCGCGCTTCGTGCGAGTGAAGATCACGGTCTTGCCACGACCCTCGGCCTGCAGGATGCGCGAGATGACCTCGTCTTTGTCGAGCGAGTGCGCCCGGTAGACGAGGTGCTTGATGTTCGCCTGCGTGAGGCCCTCGTCGGGGTCGGTCGCGCGGATGTGGATGGGTCGCACCATGAAACGGCGGGCGAGCGCGACGATCGGGCCCGGCATCGTCGCCGAGAAGAGCATGGTGTGGCGAGTCGCGGGGATCTGCGCCATCAGCTTCTCGATGTCGGGAAGGAAGCCGAGGTCGAGCATCTTGTCGGCCTCGTCGAGTACCATCTCGCTCACGTTCTTGAGCGAGAGCAGGCGCTGCGACGCGAGGTCGAGCAGTCGCCCGGGGGTGCCCACGACGATCTGCGCGCCCGCCTTGAGCTGCTCGATCTGGCCCTCGTAGGCCTTGCCGCCGTAGATCGAGACGATCTTCGTCGGCCGATTGGATGTCGCGAGCTCGAGGTCTTCGGTCACCTGCACGCACAGCTCGCGTGTGGGCACGACGACGAGCGCCTTGACGCCGCCCTCGGGGTCGTCGCCGAGGCGCTGGATGATCGGCAGTCCGAACCCGAAGGTCTTGCCGGTGCCGGTCTTCGCCTGGCCGATGATGTCTTGGCCCGAGAGGGCGAGGGGAATGGTCTGTTCCTGGATGGGGAAGGCATCGACGATGCCCTTCCCGGCGAGTGCGTCGACGATGTCGGACGCGATGCCGAGTTCGGTGAAAGTGCTCAAAAGCCTGCCTGTCGGTGTTGCCTGAAAGTGACGGTGAAAGATGCGCCCCGTTCTCAACCCCAGGCGCACGGCCGCGGTTCCATCGCCCGCGTGCAGCCTCTACCCTATCGGAGACTGCCTGAGAGCCCCGATAAGCTGTCTGGGTGGTGATGTGGTCGAGCCGGCGCAAAGCGCGCCCCGAGTTGCCGCGGCTGCGCCCGCGCGTCGTTCCGACCGACCTCACGCGCGTCGACTTCACCGAACTGGTCCCCGAGCCGGTGGCGTTCCTCGGCCAGGCCGCGTACATCCAGCTCGACTTCTTCGAATCGCTGTCGAAGGCGGTGGCGACGGCGCCGACGCTGGCAGCGAAAGAGGGACTGAGCGCCGCCGCCGGCGTCGCACTGCGCAAGCATCACGACCTCATCGCCGAGTTGCGGCGGCTCGACGTCGAACCCGACGCGGTGATGGCGCCGTTCGCGCCCGCGACCGATCGGCTCGGCGAGTCGACTGCCGGCGCCGACTGGTACGAGCTGCTGCTCGGCATCCACGTCACGTCGGGCATGCTCGACGACTACTTCTCACGCCTCGCCGAGGGCCTGCCAGTCGAGCTCGGCACCCGGGTTCGTGCGATCCTGCATGAAGAGGGCGCCGGCGGCGTGCTCGAGACCGAGTTGCGCGCCGCGATCACGGCCGAACCCGGCCTCGCCGACCGGCTCGCACTCTGGGGGCGCAGCATCGTCGGCGACACCTTGCTCATCGCCCGGTCGGCGCTGCGGGCCAGTGACTCGGCCGACCGGTCGGGCGAGCGCGTCGAGCCCGTCTTCACCGAGCTCATCGCCGAGCACACACGTCGCATGGACGCGCTCGGGCTCACCGCCTGACCGGGTCGGCTCGCGTCAGGGTCGTCGGCGTCGACTCAACGTGGTGCGGCGATGCGGCAGGCGCTCAGGCGCGCCCGCTACCGGGACGCGACAGCCGCTCGAAGAGGGCGGCATCGGCTCGCTCGCGGCCCGGCCCGATGAGGTACGCGGATGCCGCAGACGCGATGCCTGCCGCGACCAGCGAAACGACCCAGATCCAGCCGCCGTCCCAGGCCCAGCCGAGCCAGGTGAGACCGACCCACACGAGCGATGCGACGGCGGTGCCGATCGCCGGGACGACGGCGACGCCGCGCAGGTGCCGGTAGTGGAAGGCGAAATGAGCGGCGACGCCGAGGATCGCTCCGCCGAGGGCGACGAAGAGGAGCTCCATGGTCAGGCGACGAAGCCGACGCGGCGCGACTCTTCGGAGCCGATCTCGACGTAGGCGAGCGCGGCGGCCGGAACCACGTACACGGTGCCCTTGTCGTCGGAGAGCTTGAGCAAGGTCGACTGCCCCGCGAGGGCGGCGGCGACCGCCTGCTCGACGTCGGCGGCGGACTGCGAAGTCTCGAACGAGAGTTCACGGGGTGAGTTCTGGATGCCGATGCGAACGTCCACGGTGCGCCTTTCTACTGTTGCTGAAACACTACGACACCCGACGTGCCGAGCCGTTCGCGTTCACTGTCGGCGGAACGGGTTAGCGTTGCGCCCATGCAGGGCATCCGCACCGCTCCCGACCTCGTCGAGCAGCTCGCCACAGTCGAGCACACGGCGGTCTTCGGCGCGCCCGGCAGCGGCAAGACGACCCTCGCCATCGAGCTCGTCGCCGATCGCGTCGAGCGTCTCGGGTACTCGAGCGACGAGGTGCTCGTGGTGTCGGCCACGCGCGCGTCGGCCACCTCGCTGCGCGACGCGCTCGCCGTGCGACTCGGCGTCACCACGCGGGGCCCGCTCGCGCGCACGGCGAACTCGGTCGCATTCCAACTCGTGCGGGCGTACACCGGTGCGCCGGTCACCCTGCTCACGGGCGCCGAGCACGACCACATCATCGGCGAGCTGCTCGCCGGCGGCATCAGCGACGGCTTCGGCCCCGCGTGGCCCGACCCGCTCACGGTCGACGTGCGCTCGCTTCGCGGGTTCCGCTCCGAGCTGCGCGACCTCATGATGCGAGCCGTCGAGCACGGCATCGACGCCGAGCAGCTCACGCAGCTCGGGCGGCGTGCCGGCCGGCCCGAGTGGGTCGCGGCGGGCGAGTTCCTCGCCGAGTACGCCGAGGTCAAAGAGCAGCTGCGGCCGACGCAGTTCGATTCGAGCGAGCTCGCAGCCTTCGCCGCCGCGATCGTGCGGCGCAGCGTTCACGATGTCGAAGCGGCGGGTGCCCTCGGCACCCTGGCGGGGTTGCGCCTGCTCGTCGTCGACGACGCACAGGAGGCCACCGAGACCACGGCCGCGCTGCTCGGCGCGTTCGCCGCACGAGGCGCGCAGGTCGTGGCGCTCGGCGACCCCGACGTCGCCAGCAACGGCTTCCGAGGCGGCCGCCCCGAGCTGCTGGGCTCGCTTGCAGCCGTGCTCGACGGCGCCGACGTGCGTCGCGTCGAGCTGCCGTCGGTGCACCGCGGCAACGGGGCCCTGCGCCGGGTCGTGCAGTCGGCGACCATGCACATCGGCACGGCGCTCGGCGGGCGCCACCGTACGGCGATCATCGCGCCACAGGCGGTAGATCCGGGTGCGGTCGCCGACGATCCGCTCGCGCCGGTGCTCGGCATCGAGGCACCGTCGCACGCGGCCGAATGCCAAGCCGTCGCGGGCCTGCTTCGCGAGCGGCACCTGCTCGACGGCGTGCCCTGGTCGAAGATGGCCGTCGTGCTGCGGTCCGGAGGCGACGTGCCCGCGTTCGAACGCGCACTCGCGCTCGCCGACGTGCCCACGGCGGGCAGCGCGGCACGCACGGCGTTGCGCGACGCGCCGGCGGCTGCGGCCCTCCTCGCGGCGGCATCGCTCGTGCTCGACCGTGAGCCGCTCACGCCCGAACTCGCCGTCGCGTTGCTCACCGGGCCCATCGGGCGGCTCGACGCAGTCGGCCTGCGGCGCCTGCGCCTCACGTTGCGACACGACGAGCTCGCGGCGGGCGGCAATCGCACCGGCGACGAGCTGCTCGTCGACGCGCTCGCCGTACCGGGTGGCTTCGAGACGATCGATGCCGCGCCCGCCCGTCGCGCTGCGCGGCTCGCCAAGCTGCTCGGCGCGGCACGTGCGGTGGTCGCCGGCGGGGGCTCGATCGAGGATGTGCTGTGGGCGCTGTGGGAGGGCAGCGGCCTCGCGACCGAGTGGGGCGCGCAGGCGCGCGGCACGGGCGTGCTCGCCGACGAGGCGAACCGGGCACTCGACGCCGCCGTCGCGCTGTTCGCCGCGGCGCAGCGCCATTCCGAGCGCGAGCCCGACGGGTCGGCCGTGCGATTCGTCGACGAGGTGCTCGCGAGCGAGCTGCCCGAAGACTCGCTGGCCCCGCAGCGCAGCGCCGAGTCGGTGGTCGTCACCACGCCGCCCGCCCTCATCGGCCGCTCCTTCGAGGTCGTCGTCGTCGCCGGCCTGCAAGACGGCGTCTGGCCGAACCTGCGCCCGCGGGGCACCTTGTTGCACGCGGGGCTCCTCGCCCGCGCCGCGGCCGCCGCGCGGTCGGGTGCCGTGCTGCCGTCGCCCGAGGGCATCGCCGAGGCCCGGGCCTCGGTGCGCGGCGACGAGTTGCGCCTGTTCGCGCTCGCGGCCTCGCGCGCCGAGCGGCAACTGGTGCTCAGCTGCACGACCAACGACGACGAGCAGCCGTCGATGCTCATGGGCTACGCGCCAGAGCGCATCCGCGTGGCCCGGCGGCGGCCAATGCACCTGCGCGGGCTCGTCGGCGCGCTCCGCCGCGAGGCGGTGGCGTCACCCGCGGGCGAGGCTCCGGCGGCACTCGCCCTGCTCGCCGAAGCGGGGATTCCGGGTGCCGACCCGGCCGACTGGTACGGGCTCGCCGACCCGTCGACCGTCGCTCCACTCGTCGACCTCGACGCCGACCCCGAGGCACTGGTGCCGATCTCCCCGTCGCAGATCGATCGCGCTGAAGAGTCCCCGCTCGGCTGGTTCATCGACCATGTCGCCTCACCGCCGTCGGGGGTCGCCGCGTCGATCGGCACACTGGTGCACGCCGTCGTCGAAGAGGTCGGCGCCCGCGACGACGGCGATACGAGCATCGACGTGATCTGGTCGGCGGTCGAGGCGCGCTGGCGCGAGCTTCGGTTCGAGGCCGGCTGGGTCGCCGAACGCGAGCGGCGCGGCGCCAGGGCGATGGCCGAGGGCGCGGCCGACTACCTCGCGAGCTTCGCCGACGACGGCAAGGTGCTGCTCGGTGCCGAGGGGCGGTTCACGCTCGTCGTCGATCGCGTGCGCATCTCGGGCACGATCGACCGGGTCGAGGCGTCGGCCGACGGAACGACCGTCATCGTCGACCTCAAGACGGGTCGCACCCCGCCGACGAGTGACCAGACGGCGGGGCATCCGCAGCTCGCCGCCTACCAGCTCGCGGCACGTGTCGGCGAGATCCCGAGCGCGGGCGTGCTCGGGGGAGCGAAGCTGGTCTACCTCGCGAAGCCCGCACGGGGCGCGGGCTATACCGAACGCGTGCAGCAGCCGTTCGACGACGATGCCGAGGCGGCGTTCCGCGAGCGTCTCGCCGCGGTCGGGCGCACCATGGCCGGCAACGAGTTCGAGGGGCCCGCCGAACTCGGCTACCGGTCTCGGTTCGGGGGCTGGCAGTACCGCGTGCACCTCGTCCCGGCGGTGTGCGCGTGATCGGATCGGTGGGCTCGGGCGGCTCGCCGGTTCGTACCCCACTCGGCGCACTCGAGATCGCCGCCAGGCTCGGCCTGCACGCGCCCACTCCCGAGCAGCGCGCGGTGATCGAGGCCGACCCGCACGGGCAGAGCATCGTCGTGGCGGGCGCGGGCAGCGGCAAGACCGAGACCATGGCGAACCGGGTCGTCTGGCTGCTCGCGAACGGCCACGTCGACGTTCCAGACGTGCTCGGGCTGACCTTCACGCGCAAGGCCGCCGCCGAGCTCGCCGAGCGGGTGCGCCAGAGGGTCGCGCAGCTCGTCGACGAGGGCATCGCCGAGGTCTCGCTCGACCCGCTCGAGTCCGCTTCGGTCGGCACGTACAACGCCTTCGCGAGTTCGATCTACCGTGAGCACGCGATGCTCATCGGGCGCGAGCCCGACGCCGCAGTGCTGGGCGAGGCCTCCGCCTGGCAGCTCGCTCGATCGGTCGTCGCAGCGTCGACCGACCCGCGGCTCGTCGAACTCGACGCGTCGCTCGACCGTGTCACGGGCGCCGTGCTCTCGCTCAGCCGCGCGCTCGCCGAGAACGTCGCCGACAGTCGCGACGTGCGGGCGATGACGCGCGACTTCCTGCAGATGCGCGGGCTGCCCATCGAGGCGCCGCGCAAGCGCACTGACTTCGCCTCGTTCGTCGACTCGCTCGGCGTCGTCGACGCGCTGCCGCCGCTACTCGACCTCGCCGACGCCTACGCCGAGGCGAAGCGGCAGCGCGGTTACGTCGAGTTCTCCGACCAGATCGCGCTCGCGCTCGCGATCTGCGAGCGCCATCCCGAGGTGGTCGCCGCCCACCGCGAGCGGTATCGCACCGTGCTGCTCGACGAGTACCAAGACACGAGCGTCGTGCAGACGCGACTGCTGTCGACGCTCTTCGCCGACCAGTCGGTGATGGCGGTGGGCGACCCCGACCAGTCGATCTACGGCTGGCGGGGCGCGAGCGCAGCCAACCTCGCGCGATTCGGCCGTGACTTCGCGCGACTGCAGTCGGTGAGCGTCTACGACCTGTCCACGAGCTGGCGCAACCCGCGCATCGTGCTCGACGCAGCGAACGTGCTCATCGGGCCGCTCGACGCGGGGATCCCCAAGGCACCGCTCAGCGCGTCGCCGTTCGCCGGGCAGGGGCGGCTCGACGTCGCCTGGGCCGAGACCGTCGAAGACGAGGCCGACCGGGTTGCGGAGTGGTTCCAGCGGCGGCTCGGGCGCGCGGCCGGTGACGGTGCGAGCGGAGCGCTGCTCTGCCGCACCTTCGCGAGCGTCGGCATCTTCACGGCGGCGCTGCGCGCGCGGGGCGTGCCGGTGCATGTGCTGGGAATGGCCGGGCTGCTCGACCAGCCGGTCATCGCCGACCTCGTGTGCGTGCTGCGCGTGCTGCACGACCCCACGGCCGGATCCGAGCTCGTTCGTGTGCTCGGCGGCGCACGATGGCGCATCGGCCCGGCAGACCTCGCGGCGCTGCATGGCCTCGCCAAGTGGCTCGTCGACCGCGACCTCTCCACCCGCCGATTGCATGACGACGTGCGGGCCGGGCTGCGGGCGTCGATCGCCGCCGACGAGTCGCCGTCGATCATCGACGCCCTCGACTTCCTGCTGAATGCGCCCGACACGCACTCGGCGCTGCGTGGGTTCAGTGCGATCGGCTTGGCACGCATGCGCCGGGCCGGCGCGCAGCTGCAGTCGCTGCGCCGACGCGCGGGGCTCGGTCTCGTCGACTTCGTCGGCCTCGTGCAACAAGAACTGCTGCTCGACATCGAGGTCGCCGCGAACGCCGGCCAGCCGCTCGGCGCGCCGAGCCTCGAGGCGTTCGACGAGCTGCTGACGGCCTTCGTCGACGTGGCCGAGCACCCCACGCTCGGTGCGTTCCTCGGATGGCTCACCGAAGCCGAGCAGCGCGATCGCCTCGCACCCCGCCAAGACGAGCCCGAACCCGGGGCGGTGCAGGTGCTGTCGATCCACGGTTCGAAGGGCCTCGAGTGGGACCTCGTCGCCATTCCGCGGCTCGTCGACGCTGAACTGCCCTCGAAGCCGCGCTCGGCGAAGGGCTGGCTCGCGTTCGGCGAGCTGCCGAACGAGTTCAAGGGCGACGCCGACGAGTTGCCCGAGCTGGCGTGGCGCGGCGTGCAGAGCCAGGCCGAGTTCGATGAGGCGGTCTCGGCGTTCGCCGAAGAGAACCGTGAGCGTCACGCCGACGAAGAGCGACGGCTGGCGTACGTCGCCCTCACCCGTTCCCGGGCCGAGTTGTTGCTCACGGGTTCGTGGTGGTCGACGCAGAAGACCCCGCGACCGCCGAGCGGGTTCCTGCGTGAGCTCGTGCAGGCCGGCATCATCCCCGCCGATGTGCTTCCGACCGCGCCCATCGACGTGGAGAACCCTCGCGGCGAAGTCGCCGACCGACCGCGCTGGCCGTTCGACCCGCTCGGCGCTCGACGCGCCCCGGTCGTGGCCGCGGCCGACGCCGTGCGTGCCGCGGCCCGGCTGCCGAGCGGCACCGGCATCGGGCCGCGACTCGCCGAGCACCTGCAGTTGCTGCTCGAAGAGCGCCGTCGCCGTGAAGAGGGCCATGCCGTGATCGAGATCCCCGCCCGCGTTCCGGCGTCACGGTTCAAGGACTACGTCGATGACCCCGCCGCGGTCGGTGCGGCACTGCGCCGGCCGATGCCGCAACGTCCGTTCCGCGCGACCCGCATCGGCACCCTCTTCCACGAGTGGGTCGAGCACCGCTCGACCGGCGAGGGTGCTGCGGCCGCCCTCGACGACATCGACGGCCTCGACCCGTTCGGCCTCGGCCTCGGCCTCAGTACCGGCGACGACGGGCTCGTGGCCGAAGTCGGCGAGGTGCGCGACAGCATGGTCGACGACGCCTCGCCCGAACGCCTGCGTGCGCTGCAGGCGACGTTCGCCGCCTCTGAATGGGGTCGCCGAAGGCCGCGCGCCGTCGAACTCGAACTCCACCTGCCGATCGGCGCGAACGTGTTCGTGTGCAAGCTCGACGCCGTCTACGACGTCGAGCCCGACAGCGAACTCGGGGCACGGGGCATCCGTGTGCAGGTCGTCGACTGGAAGACCGGAAGATCGCCGCGCGACGCGCGCGACCTCGAGCTCAAGCAGACCCAGCTCGCCCTCTATCGGCTCGCGTACGCGCACTGGGCGGGTATCGATCCCGAGTGCATCGACGCCGTGTTCTACTTCGTCGAAGACGACCGGGTCATCCGGCCCGACCGGCTCTACGACGAGGCCGCGTTGCGCCGGGCCTGGGCGTCGGTCGAGGCGTCGGCGTCAGAGGCGGCGGCGTCGGCCTGATCGTCGACGCCCGACGCCAAAGGTGCCGCATCGCCCCAGTCGCTCAGGTCGAGGGTATGGGCGCGGTCGCGTCCAAGGGCGGGGTCGGCCGCTCGCCCGCGGCGTGGCGCTCGAGCTCCGAGAAGTCGTAGCTGTCGGTCAGCAGGGCGCCGCCGCCCTCGCCGGCGAGGCGGTCGTGGGGTGTCTCGTCGAGCATCCGCTCGACCTCACCGACGGCGAGGATCGGGCCGGTCTCGGGCGAGAGCGGCTCGCTCGACCGATCGTGCACGCTCTCGACGAGACCGTCGAGCAGCCCGACCGCATCGTCGATGATGGCGTCATCGTGCCCGTCGACGCCATGCAGCAGCCAGCGGGCGAGTTCGAGTTCGCCGTAGAGCAGTGCCCGCTGCGGCAGGTGCGAGTCGGCGCCGCCGTTGCGTGCGCCGACGTAGGCGCCCAGCGCGGCCTCGGCCGCCTCACCGCGCGACGTGAGCAGCCAGTGCAGGTCACGGGCCGGGTCGCTCTCGGCGAGCGAGGCCCAGCCGAGCACCCCGCTCACGGTGTCGCCGTCGACGAGGATGGAGTCGGCCGTGAGTGCGCCGTTCACGACGGTCGGCCGGAAGCGCCAGAGCGCGGCGTCGTCGGTCGCCTCCTCCCAGCGGCGCAGGATCGCCGCCGGCAGGTGACCCGTGTCGGCCGCCCGGCCGACGAGTTCGACCACCGCGTCGCGCGACTGCTCGGCCGTCTGGCGCGGCAGACCCGCGTCGGCGATGAATCCGGTCGGCAGCGAGTGGATCGCCGCGACGGCCAGTCCGACGGATGTCGCGAGCCGGTCGTGTGCAGTCAGCTCGTCGGCGCCCAGCACCGCGCCGGGGATGAACTCGGTGACGACGCCGCGCGTGCCGTCGATCGGTGCCTGCCCGACGAACGTGGGCACGCGGAACGCCAGCCTGGAGCGGATGCCGGGACTCATCGCACGAAGGGCGACGAGGTCGGCCGACTGCTCGGACTCGGCCGACTGCGAGCGCGGCACCCGGATGAGCAGGTGACGGTCGTCGGTGGTGCGGAACTCGACGGCGTCGAACGCCCCGTGGCTGCGTCGGGTGTGCGCGCGGGCGGCGCGCACCTCGAGGCCGGGCACTGCCGCCGTGGCCAACGCGGCTAAGGTGAGAGGTGGTCTGGCCATGGCACACAGCTTAAGCAGGCATCTGCGGCTTCTGGCGACCGCCACGCGTTCCGGCCGACACCGCATCGAGCCGTGAAGGGTGCCCCGTGACAGATCCCGACCTCTCGCCGCCGCCGTTCGCTCGTGCCGTCATCGATCGAGACGCCGCCGAACGCGACGACCCCGGGTTCGCCGCCCGGTTCGATGCCGATCCGGCGTCGCGGGTGCTCGCGGTGCGCGGCAGCCGGGTACTGCTTGCCGAGCGCATCGAGGGGTCGCAGCCGGTACTCGAGCTGCGTCATCCGGCCGACCTGCCCGCATCGGAGCTGCGATGCTACCTGGGGCGCGACGGCGACACTCCGGTCGAGCTTCGCGTCTTCGACGATGCGTCGGCCGACCTCATCGAACCCGAGGCCGCCCGCTGGCAGGGGCTGCGCGCAACGGCGCCGCTGCTGCCGGTGAACCACACGGGCCTCGTGGTCGAGGCGATCGCCCTCGCGAACTGGCACGCCGGTCACTCGCATTGCCCGCGTTGCGGCGCGCCGACCGAGCCCGTGCAGGCCGGGTGGGCGCGGCGCTGCGAACGCGAGGGCAACCTGGTCTTTCCGCGCACCGACCCCGCGGTGATCGTGATCGTCACCGACGACGACGACCGCCTGCTGCTCGGCTCGAACGCGCTGTGGGAGCAGCGCCGGTTCTCGCTGCTCGCCGGGTTCGTCGAACCGGGCGAGTCGCTCGAGTCGGCGGTGATCCGCGAGATCGGTGAAGAGGCGGGCCTGCTCGTCGATCGCGTCGAGTACGTCGCGTCGCAGCCGTGGCCGATGCCGGCGAGCCTCATGCTGGGGTTCACTGCCCGACTCGCGCCGGGCGTCGACCCGTCGACGGCGACGCCCGACGGTGAAGAGATCCTCGAGCTGCGCTGGTTCACCCGCAACGAGATCACCGCCGCGTTCGGCGGCGTCGTGCTGCCCGGCGAAACGTCGATCGCACGCTGGCTCATCGAGCGCTGGTACGGCGGGCCCATCGATCCCGAGGGGCGCCTGCCGGCTTGGCCGGCGTCGTGACGACGGCCGACGACCCCCTGCTCGCGGCGCTCGACGATGAGCAGCGCGTCGTCGCCGAGGCGCTCAACGGGCCGGTCTGCGTGCTCGCCGGTGCCGGCACCGGCAAGACCCGCGCGATTACCCACCGCATCGCCTACGGCGTCGCCTCGGGGTCGTACGACCCTGCCCGGGTCATGGCCCTGACCTTCACGTCGCGTGCCGCCGCCGAGCTGCGCGCCCGGTTGGGCCGGCTCGGCGCGGGCGCCGTGCAGGCACGCACGTTCCACGCCGCGGCGCTCGCGCAGCTCAACCACTTCTGGCCGATCGTCGCGGGCGGCTCCGCGCCGCGCGTGCTCGAGTACAAGGGGCGATTGCTCGGCCAAGCCGCCGAGCGCGCACGGCTCAGGGTCGACGTGCCGACGCTGCGCGACGTCGCCTCCGAGATCGAGAGGCGCAAGGTGAGCGGGCGCGGCCCCGACTCCTACCCAGAGCGGCTCGCTACGCGCGGCGCGCCGGGTGACCTCACGCCAGACCAGTTCCTCGCCCTCGTCGAGGCCTACGAGCAGCTGAAAGACGAGCGGCGCATGCTCGACTTCGAGGACGTGCTGCTCGCGACCGCGGGAATGATCGAGTCCGAGGCATCCGTCGCCATGCATGTGCGCGAGACCTATCGACACTTCATCGTCGACGAGTATCAAGACGTCTCGCCCGCGCAGCAGCAGCTGCTCGAGCTGTGGCTCGGCGATCGCGACGACGTCTGCGTCGTCGGCGACGCGAGCCAGACCATCTACTCGTTCGCGGGAGCGAGCTCCGAGTACCTGCTCGGCTTCGAGCGCCGCTACGCCGACGTCACGCTCGTCAGGCTCGAGCGCAACTATCGATCGAGCGCCCCGATCGTCGAGACCGCGAACCGGCTGATGCGCGGCCGCGCCGGAGCGCTGCGGCTGGAGTCCGCGATCGAGGGCGAGAGCACGGCGGATGACCCGGTGCCGAGCATCGTCGCGTACGCCGACGAGCTCGCCGAGGCGAGGGGCGTGGCCACCCGCATCCGCGCCCGCATCGACGAGGGGGCGCCGCCCGAGTCGATCGCGGTGCTCATGCGCGTGAACTCGCAATCGGCCGTGCTCGAGCGCGCGCTCGACGAGGTCGGCGTGGGCTCGCGCGTGCGCGGCGCCGCGCGGTTCTTCGACCAGCCCGAGGTGCGTCAGGCCGTGCACGCGCTGCGCGCCGCGGCGCTCACCATCGCGGGCGAGCCCCTGTTCAAGTCGGTCAGCGATGTGCTTCGCTCGCTCGGCTGGAGCGTGCAACCGCCCGAGGGCCCCGGTGCGGTACGCAGTCGGTGGGAGTCGCTCAATGCGATCGCGCGCCTCGTCGACGACGCGCCCGAGGGCATGACGTTCCGGCAGTTCGCCGACGACCTGCGCGCGCGGGCCGAGGCGCAGCACGAACCGGCGCTCGCGGTCGTCACGCTCGCGACGTTGCACTCGGCGAAGGGCCTCGAGTGGGACGAGGTGTACGTCGTGGGTCTGAGCGAGGGCATGCTGCCCATCGCCTACGCCAAGGGCTTCGACGCCGTCGACGAAGAGCGGCGGCTGCTGTACGTGGGCATCACGCGGGCACGGCGACGGCTCGAACTGAGTTGGGCGCGCCAGGTGGGCGCACATCGCGGCGGGCGGGAGCCGTCTCGGTTCCTGCAGGAGCTCGACACCCGCACTCGGGGTGCGGCCGGTGCGGCGCCAGCAGCGGGGCAACGCCGGCCGCGAGGGTGAGCGACGCGCCCGCGAGGGCTGTGCGGCCGAGTCGCACGTGGTCGTCGACGACGGATGCCGCGGCCGCAGCAGCGTCGAACGCCGGGCGATGACCGGGGTGCGGCGCGGGTCGCCCCGCGAGCTGCGCTGCGATCGCCGGCCACGAGGCGTCGGTGTCGCGGCGGGTCAGTTCGACGCAGCGCAGGCACGGGCCGCGCCCGGGTTCGACGAGCGGGCCGATCGTGAGGCCGCGTTCGTCGTCGACGACGGCGAGGTGCGGCACGTCGCGGCGCAACCATGGCAGGTGCCGACCCGGCGGGATCACCCATGGGGCGGCGATCACCGCGAGAACGACGCGGTCGCCGGCGTTGTCGTCGCCGGCGCCGTCGAGGTCGAGGTCATCGAGCCGCACCGCGGTGTGGCCGAGCGCGGCGAGGTTCGCGAGCAGTAGGCGCGAGACCTCGCCGTCGGCATCGACCACGACACGACCGGTGCCGCCGTCGAGTGCGGGGCGTGGGGCATCCGTTGCCGTGTCGAACGCCGGCGCGAGCTGCTCGAGCACGCTATCGACCTCGGCCGGAGAGCCATCGAGTCCCGCGCCGATCGTGCGCAGCGTCGCGACTGAGGCGCCGTGCCGCAGGGCGGCGAGGAGTCCGGTCTCGAGGCTGCCCGGGTCGCGCATGACGACGCGGGGATGCAACCCGCCGAGTTGCAGTTCGGTGGGCGAGCGCCACACGAGGGGGAGTGCCGGGTCGATGCGCGGGGCCATGTGGTGAGCATGCCCGAATCGCCGGGATCGCGGCGGAATCCCTCCACAGGGCGGATTCCGGTGATCTGCCGGCGAAGCGAGTCGAGGCCCGTGCCCGCTCGTTCAGCCCTGCGGGGCCGCACCGTCTTCGCCGGGTGCCGCGGGCGTCTCGCCGCGCAGCAGCTGCTCGAGCGCCTGGTCGAACTCGTCGTCGGCCGTGGCCTCGGCGGTGTCCGTGCCTGTGAGCCGGGCAACGAGCCCACTCGGGTCGTCGAGGTCGGCGGCAGTCGGCAGCAGGTCGGGGTGCGCCCACAATGCGTCACGCGCCTCGACGCCGACCGCGTCGGTCACCGCGCGCCACATCGCGGTCGCCTCGCGCAGGCGGCGCGGCCGCAACTCGAGGCCCACGAGGGTCGCGAAGGCCGACTCGGCAGGACCGCCCGATGCCCGGCGACGCCGAATCGACTCGGCGACGGCATCGGACTTCGGCAGGCGCGATGTCGCGTCGGCCGTCGCCGCGTCGACCCAGCCCTCGACGAGGGCGAGCATGGTCTCGAGTCGGTCGAGCGCCGCCTGCTGCGTCTCGCTCTTGGGGCGGATGAGCGCGCCGCTGACCACGGCATTGCGCAGCTCTTCGGTGTTCGACGGGTCGAAGCCCTCGGCGAGGTGCTCGAGCCGCTCGGTGTCGATGTCGATGCCGCGCGCGAACGCCGTGATGGCGGTGATGAGGTGCAGGCGCAGCCAGCGGGCGTGCCGGAAGAGGCGGGCGTGCGCGAGCTCGCGCACGGCGAGGTACAGCTCTACCTGGTCGTCGGGGATGTCGAGGCCTGCGCCGAACTCCGCGGCATTCTGCGGCAGGATCGCGGCGCGACCGTCGTCGAGCAGGGGGATGCCGATGTCGCCGCCCGAGACGACCTCGGTGGCGAGCTGGCCGACCACCTGGCCGAGCTGCATCGCGAAGAGGGCGCCGCCGATGCCGCGCATCATCTTGCTCGCGCCCGCGATCATCGAGCGCATCTCTTCGGGCGCCTGCTCGGTCATCACGCGTGTGAGCGCATCGGAGATCGACAGCGCGACCGGCTCGGCCAGCTGCGACCAGATCGCCATGGTCGCCGACACCCAGGCGCGTCGCGTGAGCACCTCGGGCGTCTGCGGCAGCGACGAGAAGTCGACCGCCTCGTCGAGCCACAGCGACGCGACCTGGAAGGCCTGGTCGAAGCGCGGGCGCTCGTCTGCCGTGATCTGGGTCTGCGTCGACGCCGCCCGCTCTTCGCCCTGGCGAAGCGCCACGCTCCAGTCGATGCCGTCGTCGGCGTTATTCATGGCCTGCTGCAGCTGGGCGAAGAGCGCAGCAAGTGCGGCAGGGTCGTTGGGCAGCCCGGCGGCGCCCGCGAGACTCGAGGGGTCGATTCCGCCCGAGCCCGAGAGCAGCTCGCGCAACATCTCGCGGAACTCGTCTTCGGGGTTGGGCTCGCCGGGCTCGTCGCGCTGATCGGCCACTGCCGTCACCTCCACTTTTCGTGTTCTCAACCGTAACGCCGCGGTACGGCGGCATGTCTGGGAAATGGCTTAGGCTGGGCGTTCCGGGTGTCCGCCCTTCGCGAACAGCGCCGGCCCCGGGCGCGCATCGTGCGACGACCCGTCGCCCCGGAAGGAACACCCATGGCCCTCTTCTCCGACGAGCCTGCGCCGTCGCATGCCCGTCTCGAGCGTCGCCCGCTCCGCGAGCGCATCGGGTGGGGTGCGATCACCGTCGCCACGGTCATCGCGATCGTGTTCGCGCTGATGCCGTCGCCGTACGTGATCGAGCAGCCCGGCCCCGTCTACGATACCCTCGGCACCGCCGAGAACGGCGACGGCGACGAGGTGCCGCTCATCGAGATCCCCGACGAGACGACGTTCCCGACCGACGGCGAACTCAATCTGCTCACCATTTCGGTCGTCGGGCGGCCGGGCGCGACACCCAACTGGCTCGAGGTGCTCGGCGCCTGGTTCGACCGCACCCGCTCGGTCGTGCCGGTCGAGGCGATCTTCCCTCCCGGCATAACGAACGAGCAACGCGACGAGCAGAACCAGGTCGCGATGGTCGATTCGCAACAAGACGCGATCGCGGCCGCGCTCGTCGAACTCGGCTACGAGTTCCCTCGTGAGGTGACCGTCGTCACGCTGCTCGAGGGCTCGCCGGCCGACGGCGTCATCGAGGCGGGCGATGTCATCGTCTCGCTCGACGGCACCGAGGTGTTCTCGATCGCCGAGCTGCAGCACGCGGTGGGCGAGCACGGGTCGGATGACCCGGCGTCGATCGTGCTCGTGCGCGACGGCGTCGAGCAGACCGTCGAGGTGACGCCGGTCGACCGCGGCGGTACCGCGGTGCTCGGCGTCGGCGTGCGCATGGAGTACGAGTTCCCCATCGACGTCGAACTGCAACTCGACAACGTCGGCGGGCCGAGCGCCGGAATGATGTTCGCCCTGGGCATCGTCGACAAGCTCACGCCCGGCGCGATGACCGGTGGCGAGATCGTGGCCGGCACCGGCACGATCGACTCTGCTGGTGCGGTCGGAGCCATCGGCGGAATCCGGCCGAAGCTCTGGGGTGCGCTCGATGCCGGTGCCGAGTGGTTCCTCGCGCCCGAGTCGAACTGCGACGAAGTCGTCGGCCACGTGCCCGACGGCCTCAGTGTCTTCGCTGTGAAGACGCTCGACGAGGCCCGAACCGTGGTCGAAGACGTCGCCGACGGCGAGGTGAACGGCTCGTATGCAACGTGCGAGGCCGGGTGACAGCCCGTTCCAAGAATCGCGACCCTAGGATGGATTGTCGATCCCATCCGACCGAACATTGAGGCCGAGAGTGTCAGCACAGACCCAGGAACCGAGGAACCCGCGGAGGCGCGCGCCGATCGCGATCACCATCGGGGTGGTGGCAGCTCTCGTGATCGCGTTCTTCGCGTTCACCGGGCTTTATGCCGATGTGCTCTGGTACAGCCAGCTCGGCTACCTGCCAGTGCTCACGACCGAGTGGGTCTCGCGAATCGTGTTGTTCCTCATCGGGTTCTTCGCGATGGCGGTGCCGATCTGGGCGTCGATCCAGATCGCCTACCGCACCCGTCCGGTATACGCGAAACTCAATTCGCAACTCGATCGTTACCAAGAGGTGTTCGAGCCGCTGCGCAGGCTCGCGATGTACGGCATTCCCGTGGTGCTCGGCATCTTCGCGGGCGTCTCGGCGTCGAGCCGATGGGAGGGCGCGCTCGCCTGGCTGAACCGCACGCCGTTCGGTAGCACCGACCCGCAGTTCGGCTTCGACATCGGGTTCTACGTCTTCGAACTGCCGTTCTACCGCTCCATCGTCGGGTTCGCCTCGGCCGTGGTGCTGCTCTCGGTGCTGCTCGTCATCGCCACCAACTACCTCTACGGTGCCATCCGCGTGAGCGGCCGCGAGGTCGTCATCTCGAAGTCGGCGCGCGTGCAGATCGCCGTCACCGCGGGCATCTACCTGCTGCTGCAGGCCGTCAGCATCTGGCTCGACCAGTACGCCACGGTCACCGAGACCGGCTCGCTCATCACCGGTGCGGCATACACCGACGTCAACGCCACGATCCCGGGCCGGGGCATCCTCGCCGCCGTCGCCGGCGTCGTCGCGATCCTGTTCTTCATCACTGCGATCATCGGCCGCTGGCGCCTGCCGCTCGTCGGAACCGCGCTGCTCATCGTCACGAGCCTCATCATCGGCTCGCTGTACCCGTGGGTCATCGAGCGTTTCCAGGTCGAACCGAACGCGAAGTCACTCGAAGCGCCGTACGTGCAGCGCAACATCGATCTCACGCGCGACGCCTACGGTGTCGCCGAAGTCGAAGAGATCCCCTTCGAGGCGAAGACCGACGCTGAGCAGGGCGCGCTCCGCGCCGACGCCGAGACCACCGCGAACATCCGCCTCATGGACCCGCTCGTGATCGCGCCGGCGTTCCAGCAACTCGAGCAGTTCCGCCAGTACTACCAGTTCCCCGAAGCCCTCGACGTCGACCGCTACGAGATCGACGGCGAGACCCGCGACACCGTGGTCGCCGTGCGCGACGTGAACGTCTCAGGTCTCGGTGACGCCGACACGTGGTTCAACTCCCACCTCGTCTACACGCACGGATACGGCCTCGTGGCCGCGGCGGGCAACCAGCGGTCGGTCGACGGCCAGCCCGTATTCCTGCAGTCGGGCATCCCCCAGACCGGCGACCTCGGAGAGTTCGAGCCGCGCGTCTATTTCGGCGAGGGCTCGCCGCAGTACTCGATCGTCGGTGCGCCCGAGGGCAACGACCCCATCGAGCTCGACTACCCGGCCGGCGGCGACAATGACCGGCAGACGCAGACGACCTTCGATGGCGAGGGCGGCCCCGCGCTCGACAATCTCTTCACGAAGCTCGTCTATGCGCTCAAGTTCCAGTCCGAGCAGATCTTCCTCTCCGACGAGGTCACGACCGACTCGCAGATCCTCTACGACCGCGACCCCATCCAGCGCGTGCAGAAGGTGGCTCCGTACCTCACGCTCGACACCGACACCTATCCGTCGGTGGTCGACGGTCGCATCGTCTGGATCGTCGATGGCTACACGCTGTCCGACCAGTACCCGTACTCGAACAAGGTCT
This sequence comes from Agromyces neolithicus, assembly GCF_039529735.1. Lineage (NCBI taxonomy): Bacteria > Bacillati > Actinomycetota > Actinomycetes > Micrococcales > Microbacteriaceae > Agromyces > Agromyces neolithicus. The sequence goes on along the minus strand of NZ_BAAANJ010000016.1, from coordinate 129,363 downwards.
CGATGAGCGACGCGATCGCCGACAGCGAGGGCGTCGCACCGACGCTCGCGTTCGACGAGGTCAACTACATCCGCAACTCGGTGAAGGCGACGGTCGATGCCTACGACGGCTCGGTCACGCTCTACGCGTGGGACGATGAGGACCCGATTCTGAAGACGTGGCAGAAGGTGTTCCCGGCGACGCTCGAGCCGATGAGCGAGATGTCGGGCGACCTCATGAGCCACGTGCGGTACCCGGCAGACCTCTTCAAGATGCAGCGAGCCGTGCTCGGCCGCTACCACGTGACCGACGCGGGCTCGTTCTACTCACGTGACGACGCGTGGACCACTCCGAAAGACCCCACCGAGGGCGCCAACACGACGATCCTGCAGCAGCCGTACTACCTGACGATGCAGATGCCCGGTCAAGACGCCCCCGCGTATTCGCTCTACTCGACCTTCATCCCCGAGGCGAGCGGCGACCAGAGCCGCAATGTGCTGCGGGGCTACCTCGCGGTCGACGCCGACGCCGGCGCCACCGAGGGTGAACGCGCAGAGGGCTACGGCAAGCTGCGGCTGCTCACCCTGCCCGAAGACGACAACGTGCCCGGCCCCGGCCAGGTGCAGGCGAAATTCAACTCCGACCCGAGCGTCTCGCAATCGCTCAACCTGCTGAAGCAGGGGCAGTCCGACGTGATCAACGGCAACCTGCTCACGGTTCCGGTGGGCGGCGGCTTGCTCTACGTGCAGCCGGTCTACGTGAAGTCGACCGGAAACACGAGCTTCCCGCTGCTGCAGAAGGTGCTCGTCGCGTTCGGCGACCAGATCGCCTTCCAAGATACCCTCGACCAGGCGCTCGATGTGCTCTTCGGCGGCGACTCCGGGGCTGCGGCCGGTGACGAGACGGTCGACCCGAGCACTCCGACAACCCCGCCCACCGAGGGCGAGGGTGAGGGTGAGACGCCGACCACGCCGGTCGTGCCGAGCGACGAGGTGCAGGCCCTGCTCAACGAGGCGGCACAAGAGCTGCAGAACAAGCAGGCAGCGCTCGCCGAGGGCGACTGGGCGGCTTACGGCGCTGCCGACGCGAAGCTCGCCGAGATCATCGCAAGCCTGCTCACGCTGACGGGTACGCCCGACGCCCCGACAACCTCGGCCCAGTGACCGTCGACCTGCGCGATGAGCACACTCATCGCGCCGCGCCGATTTGGCCGCCCCGCAACCGCGTGATAAGTTATCTCTTGTGCCGCGGGGTGGAGCAGTTCGGTAGCTCGCTGGGCTCATAACCCAGAGGTCGTAGGTTCAAATCCTGCCCCCGCAACCAAGAAGTCCCGGTCAGAAGCAATTCTGACCGGGACTTCGTTTGTTGAAGCGGTCCAGGCGTATAGGCAAGAACGTGTGGATGATGCGGGCGTGTCATGTGCGTCCTGCCCATCCGGTTCGGTGCCGGAGGCCTCCTTCTGCGCTGAGGGCGAGGGGACCGTTCAGGTGTCATCCGTGTCGGCCGAGCGGATGTCGGGCTCATCGAAGGCCGGAAGACTGTGCCAGGTGTCGAAGGCGACCGCGGCCGCGCCATCGGCGTCGCCGGCCGCGCAGAGCCGGATCAGCTGCTCGTGACGGTCGAATGACGCGCGCCCGGCAAGCGATGCGAAGCGCAGGCGCTCGGCTCGGCGCAGCACCGGTGTGAACTGGTCGAGCACCGTGATCAGGGCGGCGTTGCGGCAGACGGCGACGGGCACACGGTGCAGATCGTCGTCGGCGCGGAGCGCCGCGTCGACGTCGGCGGCCCCGATCGCGGCAGCGAACCGGCGATTCGCATCACGCATCGCATGGAGGTCGGACACGGTGAGCTCGGGCACGGCTTCGCGCACCGCCAGCTCGTGCATCGCCGCGACGACGTCACGGGCGTCCGAGACGGCGTGCCGCTCGAGCGTGCTGACGATCGTCGAACGACCCGGCTGGGCGACGACGAGGCCGCTCTGACCGAGTCGCAGTAGTGCCTCGCGCACCGGCGTGCGACTGACGCCCAGCCATTCGGCGAGCTCTCCGTCCTTCAGCTGCTCGCCGGGAGCGAAGGTGCCGTCGACGATGGCGTCCCGAATCCGGATGAAGACGTTGTCGCGCAGGAGGGTGCGATCGGCGACGATCGAGCGCTCGGGAATCGGCATGCAATATATTGCGCACGCTTCACCGCATCACGTCAAGCGGGCTCACGTGCTCGTGAGGATGACGAGCCGCTGAGTCGCCCGGGTCATTGCGACGTAGCGGTCGACCGCCCCTTCGACGCCCGTGCCGAACGAATCCGGATCGATCAGGACGACGAGGTCGAACTCGAGTCCCTTGGCGAGCTCGGGGGTCAGCCGCGTGATGCGGGGGGTCGCTTCGAGCCCACGCGGGTCGATGTCGGCGGCGGTTGCGATGACGCAGGCGACCACTTCGGCATGCTCGGCGAGCCAGGTGTCGAGGATCGGGCCCAGCTCTGTTACGTCGCCGTGGTGCACTGGGATGCCGCTGCTGCGGATCGAGGTCGGTACGTTGGCGTCGGGCAGCACGGCCCGGATGACCGGTTCTGCAATGGCCATGACCTCTTCGGGCGTGCGGTAGTTGATGCTCAGCGAGGCGATGTCGAGCCGATCGAGTCCGACGCGTTCGAGCCGCTCGGTCCATGACTCCGTGAAGCCGTGCCTCGCCTGGGCGCGATCGCCGACGATCGTGAAGCTGCGCGACGGGCACCGCAGCAGCAGCATCTGCCATTCCGCGTCGGTCAGCTCCTGCGCTTCGTCGACGATGATGTGCGCGAACGGACCGGCGAGCTGGTCGGGGTCGGCCTTCAGCATGGCGGATTCGTCGATCAGGGTGTTCTGGGCGTCCTTCCCGCGCAGCATGGACATCAGCAGCAATTCGCTGTCGTCTGACGCGATGAGGTCGTCGACGACTCGTTCATAGCGCTCGCGCTCGGTCACGACCTCGGCCTCGTGCCGGCGTCGGCGGCGTGACGCCTCGGGATCGCCGATGCGCTGCCGTGCCGCGTCGAGCAACGGAAGGTCCGACACCGTCCACGCGCGTGCGTCATCACGCTGCAGCATCGCGACTTCGTCGGCGGAGAGCCACGGAGCGCAATTACGAAGGTACGCAGGCACCGACCACAGGTCGGCGACGACCCCGGTCGCGTCGAGTGTCGGCCACGACCGGCTGAAGGCCGCGCGCAGTTCGACGTTCTGTGCCAGCGCCCGGCGCAGCAGGTGGGCCGGCGCGTCCTCGCCGGCGTGGTTTTCGACCAGGATCGTGAGCAGCGCATCCCAGACCTCGTCGCGTGCCTCATTGTGCGGGGTGCCCGGCTCGGGTACCTCGAACGCCTCGGCCCAATCGGCGGGATCGAGCCAGACGTCCGACCAGGGCGTCTCGACCACCATTTGTTCGGCGGGCGGCGCCTCGTAATGCCCGACCGCCGCCTCGATCGCCGTCACCAGGTCGGCCGACGACTTCACGCGGGCGACCCCGGCGTCGGCCTCGGGCCGGGCCATCACGCCCTCTGGCACGAGGTCGCGCAACGTGCACGTCTGCACGCCCTCCTCGCCGAGACCCGGAAGCACGTCGGAGACGTAGTCGAGGTACGGCTGCGACGGGCCGACGAACAGCACGCCCCCTCGGCGGTGCCCGAGGCGAGGGTCGGAGTACAGCAGGTAGGCGGTGCGGTGCAACGCCACGACGGTCTTGCCCGTGCCGGGACCGCCGTCGACGACGAGGGCGCCGCGGGACCCGGCGCGGATGATGGCGTCCTGATCGGCCTGGATCGTGCCGAGCACGTCGCGCATACGGCTCGACCGGTCGCTGCCGAGGCTGGCGATGAAGGCCGACTGGTCGTCGAGCGCCGCATGGTGCCCCGCGAACCCGTCGGCCGTGAACACCTCGTCCCAGTAGTCGCTGATACGGCCGCGCGTCCAGCGATACCTGCGGCGGCTCACCACCCCCATCGGGTCGGCGTGGGTGGCTCCGAAGAACGGCTCGGCCGCGGGGGAGCGCCAGTCGACCAGCAGTCGACGACCCTCGCCATCGGCGAGGCCCAGACGTCCGATGTAGACAGGGTCGCCTTCGCCCGCGGGCACGATGTGCCCGAGGCACAGGTCGACGCCATATCGCCTCAGCGTGCGCAGCCGAGCGGTCAGCCGGTGGATCTCCAAGTCGCGGTCGAGCGCCTGCTCACCGCTGCCGCCCGGTTCCCTGCGCTTGGCGTCGAGCCGATCGGACAGGTCGCTGATCGTCTGCTCGAGGCTCTGTTCGATGGCTGCGAACTGCCGCTCGTCGGCGGCGATCAGGGCCGGGTCGGCTTTGTCGATGAGGCGGTCGGGAAGGTTGAATGCGCTCGTGGTCAGGGCTGCTCCTCGTGCAGGTGGTCGAGTTCGACTGACCATTGTGCGGCACGACCGGGGCCTTGCGGCAAGGCCCCCACGCCCCTGTATTCTGAAAGTGGAGAGATCCGCGAAGGGCTCTCCATCTTCGTGTCCGCCACAGTGTCGTCCGCAGTGTCCGCGCAGTGTCCGCCGCAGGATCTGCGCCGCCGTCGACGCGGCGCATCGACGTAGGCTGAGGCCATGCACAGCGACACCGCAGGCTTCGCGATCGCCGTCGCCCAGTTCGCCCCCGGCGCCGACACCGCGACCAATCTCGCCGAGATCACCCGCCTCACCGAACTCGCTGCGTCACGCGGCGCTCGGCTGGTCGTCTTCCCCGAGTACTCGAGCTATTTCACCCCGCAACCGGGCGCCGACTGGATCGACGCGGCCCAACCTGTCGGCGGCCCGTTCACCGAGGCGCTCGCGGCGCTCGCCGACCACGTCGGCGTGCACGTCGTCGCCGGCATGATCGAACGACTCGAGGGCGAATCGCGTGTCGCGAACACGGTCGTCGCCCTCGCCCCCGGCGCGGGCGTCGTGGCGCGATATCGCAAGCTGCACCTCTACGACGCGTTCGGGCAGCGCGAATCCGAATGGGTGGCACCGGGCGAGATCACCGCACCAGAGCTCTTCGCGGCCGGCGGCCTGACGTTCGGCCTTCAGACCTGCTACGACGCCCGATTCCCCGAGGTCACCCGGCGCATCGTCGACGCCGGCGCCGACGTCGTCTGCATGCCGGCCGAGTGGGTGCGCGGCCCGCTCAAAGAGGCGCACTGGCGCGTGCTCACGACGGCGCGGGCCCTTGAGAACACGATCTTCGTCGCGGCGGCCGACCACGCGCCGCCGGTCGGCGCCGGCAACAGCATGGTCGTCGACCCGATGGGTGTCGAGGTCGCCACGATCGGCGAGTCGACGGATGTCGCGATCGCCTGGGTATCTCGCGAGCGCATCGATGCGGTGCGTCGCATCAATCCGGCGCTGGAGTTGCGCCGGTTCGACGTGACCGAGCGCGTCAGCCGAGACGCCTGAGGCGAGCCGACGCCTCTTCGAGCACGGGCAGGCGTTTGCAGAACGCGAATCGCACGAGGCTGCGGTAGGCGTCATGCCGGTCTGGATGCACGAACGCCGACACCGGCACCCCGACCACGCCCGCACGCTCGGGCAGTTGCCGGCAGAAGGCGTCGCCGTCGACGACACCGAGCGGTGAGGCATCCGCGATCACGAAGTACCCGGCCTGCGGCGGCGACACATCGAACCCGGCCGCGATGAGCCCGTCGACGAGTACGTCGCGCTTGGCCGCGAGCGCCGCGGCGGCCCCGGTGAAGAACGAGTCAGGCAGGTCGAGCCCCGCGGCGATCGCCGGTTGGAACGGCGCGCCGTTGACGTAGGTGAGGTACTGCTTGACCGCGAGCACCGCGGTGACGAGCGGCGCGGGTGCGGTGAGCCAGCCGATCTTCCACCCGGTGGTCGAGAAGGTCTTGCCGCCCGACGAGATCGACACCGTGCGTTCCCAGGCGCCCGGCAGGGCCGCGATGGGGCGGTGCGCCGCCCCGAAGGCGAGGTGCTCGTAGACCTCGTCGGTGACGATGATCGTGTCGTGACGGGTCGCGAGTTCGACCACGAGCTCGAGGATCTCGTCGTCGAACACGACGCCCGTGGGGTTGTGCGGCGAGTTCACGATGATGAGCCGGGTTCGGTCGGTGACCGCGGCGCGCAGCTCGTCGGGGTCGGGTCGCCAATCGGGGAAGCCGAGCGGCACCGTGCGATGCACGCCTCCGGCGCGCGCGATGAGGGCCGCGTAGGCGTCGTAGTACGGCTCGAACGTCACGACCTCGTCGCCGTCGTCGACGAACGCGAGGATCGTCGCGGCGAGCGCTTCGGTCGCGCCGGCGGTGACGAGCACTTCGGATGTCGCGTCGACGTCGATGCCGTAGAACCGCTGCTGGTGGCGGGCGACGGCTTCGCGAAGCACGGGCAGGCCGATGCCCGGCGGGTACTGGTTGACGCCGTCGGAGATGGCCTGACGGGCCGCTTCGAGCACCTCGGCCGGGCCGTCTTCATCGGGAAAGCCCTGGCCCAGGTTGATGGCGCCGGTGCGCAGCGCGAGGGCGCTCATCTCAGCGAAGATCGTCGCGGCGATGCGGCCGTCGCCGGCGAGCAGGCCGGCGCCCGCCGCGGTGCGCTGCCAGGGTGCCAGGCCGGGTGCAGGGGAGAAGTCGCTCACGCTCACACCGTACGCGAGGGTGGGGCGGGTACGCTTGCGCGGGGCCGATGTGAAGCGGGTTCCGCGCGTTCGGGGGAATCACCGCTCGCAGATAGCAGAGTCATAGACTCCGCCGATGGGGAGCACAGCTTGCGGCGGGATGCTGGCATGGCTTTGGAAGGAGCAGACATGACTGACACCACGAACGGCGCCACGGGGGAGCCCCGCGAGGGCGACGTCACCGAGACCGCTGCAGCTGCAGCGCAGGGCCGGACTCCTGAGACCACACCGGCAGCTGAGACCGCGCCGGCCGCTGAGACCGCGCCGACAGCGGATGTCCCTGCCGCGGCTCCCGCTCCGGTCGAGCCCGCCGCTCCCGCACCCGCGGCGCCCGCCGCACCTGCCGCGCCCGCCGCTCCGGCGGCGCCGCCCGCGACCGGCACCGTCTACGAGCCGGGCCAGGCGCCGCAGCCCTACCACGCACCGCAGTACACGAAGCAGGCCGCTCCGGCCCCTGCTGCCGCTGCGACCGCGCCCCAGCCCGGCCAGGTCCCGCCCGCCTTCGGCGGACCCCAGGCGACGCAGACCCAGCCCACGGTCCCCGTGGCGGGCGTTCCGAACGGCACCGTGCCCGGGGCATCCGCACCTGCCGCCCCCAAGCCCCGCCGGGTCGGTCTCGGCGTCGCCGCCGCCATCGTCGCCGCTGCCCTCATCGGCGGCGCGTCGGGTGCCGGCATCACGGCACTCATCACGAGCAACCAGAGCACGGTCTCGGGCGAGTCGGCGGGCTCGGCCCAGAACATCGTCGTGAACGATTCCGAATCGGTGAACCAGATCACCGCAGTCGCCGCCAAGGCGAGCCCGAGCGTCGTCACCATCTCGGTCGCCGGCGACCAGGGTGCCGGCACGGGTTCGGGCATCATCCTCTCGGAGGACGGTTACGTGCTCACGAACACGCACGTCGTGACCCTCGACGGCGCCACCGGCGATCCGACCATCCAGGTGAAGACCAACGACGGGCACCTCTACGAGGCCGAGCTCATCGGTACCGACCCGCTCAGCGACCTCGCGGTCATCAAGCTGATCGACGCCTCGGGCCTCACCCCGCTCGAGTTCGCCGACTCCGACGAGCTCAACGTCGGCGACACGGCGATCGCCATCGGCGCGCCGCTCGGCCTTGCGGGCACCGTCACCAACGGCATCGTGAGCGCGCTCAACCGCTCGATCGACGTCGCATCGTCGGCGGCACCGACGACCCCCGACGACTCGCAGGGCGACACCGGCGAGGGCGATCAGGGCAACGGCACCGAGGAGAGCCCGTTCGACTTCTTCTTCGACCTGCCCGACCCCGACGGCGGCGAGTCGCAGCAGGTGCCGAGCGGCGCCACCGGCAACGTCGCACTCCCGGTCATCCAGACCGATGCGGCGATCAACCCCGGCAACTCGGGCGGTGCGCTCGTCGACTCCGAGGGCAGGCTCATCGGCGTCAACGTCGCGATCCTCTCGACCGGCGGCGCGGCGCAGGCCACGGCCGGCAACATCGGCGTCGGCTTCGCGGTTCCGTCGAACCTGGCCGAGCGCATCGCGAACGAGATCATCGAGAACGGTGCGGCCACGCACGGCCTGCTCGGCGCGACGGTCGGCTCGGCCGAGGCCGAGGGCTCGAGCGACGTCGTCGGCGCGCTCATCTCCGAGGTGTCCGAGGGTGGCGCGGCCGAGGCCGCAGGCCTCGAATCGGGTGATGTCGTGACCGAGTTCAACGGCGTCCCGATCACCGACCAGACCGACCTCACTGCACAGGTGCGGGCTCTGCCCGGCGGTGCCGAGGCCGAGGTCACGTTCACGCGCGACGGCGAGTCGCAGACCGTGCAGGTGACGCTCGACACGTTCGAGGGCTGATCGACGATCGAGCCGATCGCATGCCGAAGGCCGGGGTCCGTCGGACCCCGGCCTTCGGTGTCGGTGCGCCCCTCGACTGCTAGGCTCGATCGACCCCAGCACGAGTGAGGAACATGCCCGAGCACCACCCTGAGACGGCGTCTCCGTCGCTCGTCGGCGTCTCCTATGTCATGCCCGTGCTCAACGACGTCACACACGTTCGGGCGGCGGTCGAGTCGATCCTCGCGCAGGACTACACGGGGCCCGTCGAGGTGCTCATCGCACTGGGTCCCTCGATCGACGGCACCAATGAGCTCGTCGCCGACCTCGCGTCGCGCGATGCGCGCATCCGGGTGCTCGAGAACGCGGTCGGGTCGACGCCCGCGGGGCTCAACATCGGCATCCGAGCGGCACAGTACCCGGTCGTCGTGCGCGTCGACTCCCACTCGATGCTGCCCACCGGCTACGCCCGCATCGCGGTCGAGACGCTCGAACGCACGGGTGCCGACAACGTCGGCGGCATCATGGACGCGCGCGGCGAGACCCCGTTCGAGCAGGCCGTGGCACTGGCCTACACGACTCGGGTCGGCCTCGGCGGTTCGGCGTTCCACGTCGGAGGCGACGAGGGTCCCGCCGAGACCGTGTACCTCGGGGTCTTCCGTCGCGTCGCGCTCGAGCGCGTCGGCCTGTTCGACGAGACGATCAAGCGCGGGCAGGACTGGGAGCTCAACCGCCGCCTTCGCGACACGGGCGGAACGGTCTGGTTCACGCCCGAACTCGCGGTCACCTATCGTCCGCGTTCGAACTTCGACCGGCTGGCCCGCCAGATGTTCTCGACGGGGCTGTGGCGCGGCGAGCTCGCGCGCCGGTTCCCCGCCGCCAACGGCATTCGGTACTTCATCCCCCCGGTCATGGTCGTCGGAGTGCTGCTGGGGTTGCTCGCCGGCATCGGCGGCATCATGCAGGCGATGGCCGGGGCGACGCCATGGCTGCTCGTCGGATTCGTGATCCCGGTCGTCTACCTGCTGTTCGTCGTCGTCGCAACGATCATCGCGGCGCGAGGCCACGGCGCCAGCACCGCCGCACGGTTTCTCGTAGTGTTGCCCTGCATACACGTCTCGTGGGGCGTCGGGTTCGTGCTCGGCTACCTGTCGCTGACGAGCAACATCGCCAGGCACACGGGAAGGTGACGCAGATGTCGCAGGCCGAACCGGTCACGACGAGGCCGTCGAGCATCGCCGAGCTTCGCGCGGTCACCCAGCCGCCCGAGGTACGGGGCCGCCGCAATGCCGAGCATTGGACGGCGTCGCTCTACCTGCGCAATCTCTCGCCGTACCTCACGTGGATGCTGCTGAAGACCCGCATCTCGGCCAACGGGGTCACCGGGCTCATGATCCTCGTGGGCTGGTCCACGGCCGCCGCCCTGCTGATCCCCGGCATCTGGGGCGCACTGCTCGCGGTCGTGCTCGGACAGCTGCAGATGCTCGTCGACTGCTGCGACGGCGAGGTCGCACGCTGGCGGCGCACGTCGTCGCCCGCGGGCGTCTTCCTCGACAAGGTCGGCCACTACTCGACCGAGGCGCTCATCCCGCTCGCCCTCGGCATCCGCGCCGCCGCCTACCCGCTCGAATTCCCCGCGGACTTCCTGTGGACGACGCTCGCGGCGCTGCTGGCGCTCGTCATCGTGCTCAACAAGGCCCTCAACGACATGGTGCACGTCGCCCGCGCCAACGCCGGCCTGCCGAAGCTGGCCGACACCCACGGCGAGACCGCTCCGCGTGGCGGGCTCGTGGCCACGCTGCGCAAGGCGGCGCGGTTCGTGCCATTCCATCGCCTCTACCATTCGGTCGAGCTCACGCTCATCGCGCTCGCCGCCGCCGCCGTCGGGCTGTTCGTCGGGCAGCCCTTCGTCGACCGCCTCGTCGTCGCGGTGCTGCTGCCGCTCGCGGTGCTCGCCGTGTTCGGACACTTCGTCGCGATCATGGCGTCACGTCGTGTCCGCGCCTGACGCGCCGCGCGTCGGCGTTGTGGTGCTCACCATGGGCACTCGGCCCGACGACCTCGCCCGGGGCATCCGCAGCGTACTCGACCAGCGCGGCGTCGCAACCGACGTGGTCTGCGTCGGCAACGGGTGGGATCCTGCATCGGCCGACCCGCCGCTGCCCGCCGGCGTGAAGACGCTGCACCTGCCCGAGAACCTCGGAATCCCGGCAGGGCGCAACCGCGGCGTACCCGAGGTCGGGGGCGTGGTGCTCTTCTTCCTCGACGACGACGCATTCCTGCCGAGCGACACGTTCCTGGCCGACGGATGCCGCATGCTCGCCGATCGACCCGAGCTCGGCCTGATCCAGCCGCGCGTCGTCGACCCGAGCGGGCTCGCCTCGCCGCGACGGTGGATCCCGCGCATCCGCAAGGGCGATGCGACGCACTCGAGCCCCGTGTTCTCGTGCTGGGAGGGCGCGGTACTGATGCCGCGCGACGTGTTCGACGCGGCCGGGGGATGGGCCGACACGTTCTTCTACGCGCACGAGGGCATCGAGCTCGCGTGGCGGGTGTGGGACGCCGGCCATGTGGCGTGGTACGCGGGCGACCTCGAGGCGGGGCATCCGGTCATCGACCAGACCAGGCACGACTACTACTACCGGCTCAACGCCCGCAACCGGGTGTGGCTCGCGCGACGCAATCTGCCCACGGTGCTCGTGCCGCTGTACGTCGGCTCGTGGACCGCGATCCAGGTGCTGCGCTGGGCGCGCAACCCGTCGGCCCTGAAGGCCTGGTTCGGCGGCTGGCGGGCCGGATGGCGCGAGCACCCCGGCGAGCGACGTCCGATGTCGTGGCGCACGGTGTGGCGCATGACCCGCGCGGGCAGGCCTCCGATCGTCTGAGCCGCCCGTCGGTCGCGTGGGCGCCCCGGCGCCGCATCGAGACCTCGCCCGCTACCCTTGGACAGTGGGATTGAGGAAAGACGCGCGTCGCGCCATGAAGCTCGCCAAAGACATCATGTGGTCGCGGCGGGCGCAGAAGGCGCTCGGCGTGCAGCTCGCCGACCGGCCCGGCCTCGAACCCCACCGATTCCGTGTCGGCGTGTACTTCGCCGACGGCAAGGTCAACCTCTACCAGCTGCGGCAGTGGTACGCACCGCTCGTCGCCCTCTCGGAACGCCACCCGGTGCTCGTGCTGAGTCGCGCGTCGGGCGCCGCCCTCAAGCTGCTCGAGGAGTCACCGCTGCCGGTCGCGTACGTGCGCCGCGTCGCCGACCTCGAGCGGGTGATCCACGAACAAGACCTGCACGTGATCCTCTACGTCAACCAGAACGCCAAGAACTTCCAGATGATGCGCTATGGGCGCCGCTGGCACGTGTTCATCAACCACGGCGAGTCCGACAAGATGTACATGACCACCAACCAGTTCAAGGCCTACGACTACGCCCTCATCGCGGGCGACGCCGCCAAGTCGCGGCTCGAGAAGGTGCTCTGGGACTACGACTTCGACAAGCGCGCCATCCCCATCGGTCGTCCGCAGGCCGACCACTACCTCGACGGCACGGAACTGCCGTACACGCCCGACGAGCGTGAGGTCGTGCTCTATGCGCCGACGTGGGAGGGCGATCGCGGGGCCGCCGCATACGGATCGATCGCCTCGCACGGCGTCGGGCTCGTGCGCGGCCTGCTCGCGACGGGCCGTCACCGCGTCATCTACCGGCCGCACCCGCGATCGGGCGTCGTCGATCACGAGTACGGCGCGGCGAACCGAGCGATCATCGCCGCGATCGAGGCGGCCAACGCCGCCGATCCCTCGGCGCAGCACATCTTCGACGACGGGCCGGGGCTCGGGTGGCAGCTCGCCGCAGCCGACGTCGCGATCGTCGACATCTCGGCGATGGTCTACGACCGTCTGGCCGCCGGCAAGCCGTTGCTCATCACCCGGCCGGCGAACCCGGCGGCGCAGATCGACACCGGCGGCTACCTGCAGGCGTGCGAGTGGCTCGACGCATCGGATGCCGCGGCCATGGTGGCCCGCGTCGACGAGGTCACGCACGACGCCGAGGCGCTCGAACGACTCGGGTTCTGGGTCGAGCGCTACTTCGGCGACACCACGCCCGGAGTCGCGACCGCTCGGTTCCACGCGGCGATCGACCACCTCATGGCCGAGTGGGAGAGGTTCGCGGCGCTGCACGCCGGCGACGGCGAGGTCGACGAGCACGATGTCGACGAAGACGCCGACGAAGACGCCGAAGCGATCGGCTGAGCCGCGGCGGCCCATCGCGGCTGCCGGTGATCGCGCATAGGCTCTGGTCATGGCCACGCGCATCACCGAAGCCGACGTCGACGATCTCGAGTTCGGGTCGAACGGCACGAACCACCACGTCGAACGGGCCGAGCTGCTCGAACGCTGGGCGACCGACACCGGGTCGTTCGAGCTCGATGACGACCTGCGCCGGGCGACATTGCTGCTCGCCTCGGCCGAGCACCTCGAGATGGCGGGCGAACTCGACCGTGCCCTCGATCTCGTGCGGCGTGCGGGCGCCGCATCCGATGTCGAACCCCACGAGACGGTCGGCGCCCTCGTCTCGATCCTGCTGGCACGCGGCGAACGCGACGCCGCGATCGCGGCGAGTGACGCGCTGCGCGCCTCGCAGAGTGCGGCGTGGTGGCGCTACTGGGACGTCGCCGAGGCGTTCGAACTGGCCGACGAACTCGCACTCGCCGAGCGGTGGTTCGTGATCACGCTGCGTGCCATCGAGCGCGACCCCGAGTACGACGTGGGCGACCGTCTGGTGGCGCTCACCGGTCGTCACCGGGTGCGACGTGACGCGGGCAAACCCGAAGACGTGCTCGACATCGAGACGAACGAGCTGCGCGGCCTGCTCGGGTACGAGCTGGCCGAGTAGCGCGACGGCTTCGGGGCCCGGCCGCGGTCAGCCCGCGGTGCCGGTGGCGTCTTCCGCGACATCCGAATCGGTGGGGTCGGTCGGTGCGCCGGCGGGTGCATCGGCGGGCGACTCGCCCGCCGCGCCCTTCTTCCGGGTGATCGCTCCGCGCGCGGCCCGTCCGGCGGCGCGCCCAGCGGCTCGGATGCCGCGGCTCGTGGCCGTGGCGACGGAACCCACGGCCCCGCCGACGACGGTTCCGGCACGCGACATCCGCTCGCCGGTGACCTGAAGCAGCGCGTCACGCTCGCACGGTTCGAGGTCGACCGGCAGGAGCATCGGCGGCCGGCCGAATGCGAGACGCGACTGCACGAGCACCCGCCGGCCGAGCACGTTGTTGCCGATGCCGCCGATGGCCGCGCCGATGCCGAACGGGATCGCCTTGCCGACGATGCCCGCGCCACCGCGCACGGCGAACTGCCTGATGAAGACGCTGCGCAGGCGTTCGACGACCGGGCCCATCATCGCCTTCGGCAGGGTGTTGGTCACGAGCTCGCCCCAGTAGGTGTTGAGCGCGGCGCCTGAGCCGGTGGCCTGCCCGGCGAACTGGCGCACCAGGTCGCTGCCCTCATTCCCGAGCATGAGCGTCATCACGAGGGCACGGGCACGCTCGGGGTTGTCGACCGGCATTCCGTGCACTTCGGCGACCGACTGTGCGAACAGCGCGGTGGCCTCGAGGAACCCGGCCGTCTCGACACCCGACAGCGCAAGCGTCACGCCCGTGCCGATGCCGGGGATCACCGCCGTCGCGCCGACGGCGGCGCCGCCCGTCGTGACGGCGGTCAGGTAGCGCCGCTCGAGGATGCGGATGAGCTGGTCGGGCGACGCGTTCGGTACACGACGACGGATGCTTCGCAGGTGAGCCACCACGACGGGCCGCTGCACCGACAGGGCGAGGTCGATGGCGCGCTCGACGCCGTGGGCCCGGCCGTCGTCGGGTCGGGTGGTGCTGCCGGGGTGCGAGGTACCGCTCGAGGGCGGGGTGGTGCCGGGATGGGGCCCCGCCTGCGGCGGCGGCGGGAGCTGCTCGGCGCGCGGTTCATCGCCACCCAGCGAGGTGATCTTGTGCACGCGGTCGGCCATGTCGCGATGATACGTGAGGCGGCTGGTCATCGACGCTCTCGAACCGCTCGTCGATCCCGGATCGGGTATCCGACTCGTCCTCCACAGGTGGCCTGCGCGCGAAGTTATTCACAACGTTAAGGTAGGTTGACCGGCCATTTCAGTGCGAATCGAATGTCGGAGGGTCATGGTTGACTCGTCGCATGACGACATCGCAGGCGGCACACGAACCGGCACCCGGGCCGACGCCCGAGGCCGCGCTCGAAGCCGCGCTCGTCGTCATCGAGCGGCTCGAGGGCGAGATCCGGGCGGCACAGGCAGAGCAGATGCGACAGGTGGCTGAGGCGCACCGGTTGATGCACGCGATCGAGTCGCACCCGTCGCGCAACCGCCACGACGACGAGGAGTTCGTGCGCCGCGCGATGACGTGCGAGCTGGCCACGACGTTGCGGGTGCACGAGCGCTCGGCCGGTCGCATGCTGCACGAGGCGGCCGAGCTCGACACGCAGTTCACCGCCACGCGCGACGCGCTCGCAGTGGGCGCGATCGGGTTCCAGCAAGTTCGGCAGCTGCTCGACACCGCGCACACACTTCCCGAGGCACGGCGTGGCGAGTTCGAAGCAGCGGCACTCGACAAGGCGGCGAAGATGACGCCGCCGGCGTTTCGTCGAGCTGCGCGACGATTGCGTGAGCGCATGCACCCCATCGGGCTGGTTGAAAGGCACACGGCGGCTCGTGGCGAACGACACATCGAACTCGAACCCGCGCACGACGGCATGGCGTGGCTGCATCTTCACGTCGAGGCCGAGCGCGGCGCCGCGATCATGGCGTTCGCGCGCCGGCTCGCCTTGCGTGCACGAGACGGTAGCGTGCGACATCGACCACAACCGCGATTGGCAGCATCGCGGCCATACGAGCCATCGAAATCTCGCGCACGTATGTTGCAAGCACCACCGGCTGAAGCATCACACGGGTTGGCGCATCGAGCAGTTCCCCGACGGGCGCGTCCAGTGGACGAGCCCGGCCGGCCGAGTGCATCTCAGCGAGCCCGAGCACTTCGCCGGCCCTCCACCCGACGAGGCCGCGGCCTGAACCGCAGTCGCCGCCACTGAAATCACCACCCGAAGGAGAACTCATGTCGAAACGCCAACCCCAGCCCACCGCAGCGACGCTCATCGAGGCGGCAGAGGCGCTGCTCACCGAGGGCCGCGCACACGCCACGTGCCTGCGATACCGCCGCGCTCGTACTGCACTCGAGACCTACCTCGAAGCAAAGGGCGAAGACATGCTGCTCGACGCAGGAATTGCCATGCTCGCCATTGAACGCGGGCTCGAGCCCGACGGCGCGTTGCTCAGGGTGGCGACCGGGGAAGACCTGCTCTACGCACTGCCCGGGTTCATCGATCTCGAACGCCCGGGTCTTCCGAAGGCCGATGCGGGTGCGCAGCTTCGGTTCGTCGACCAGTGCCGCCGGCTCATCGTCGCGCGCGGCCTCAGCGCCCACGGCGACTACAGCTGCGCCAGCTGGGAGGTCGACGGGGCGCTGCGTCGGGCTGGGCGCGAACAGCGGCTGCGCTGAACCGGGCTTCGTCGGCCTGCTACGCAGATGTGCCGTGGTCGGCGTTGTACCGGTCGAGCACCTCGTCGATGGGTGCATCGAGCACGAGAGCGCCCTTGTCGAGGTAGAGGCCGCGGGTGCAGAACCGCCGCAGGTCGCGCTCGTTGTGCGAGACGAAGAACAGGGTTCGGCCACCCGCGAGCATCTCGTCGATGCGCCGGTAGCATTTCTCACGGAACGCCTTGTCGCCCACTGCAAGTACCTCGTCGACGAGCAGAATGGGCTCCTCGAGCTGCGAGATCACCGCGAAGGCGATGCGCACCTTCATTCCGCTCGAGAGGTGCTTGTAGGGGGTGTCGAGAAAGTCGCCGATGTCGGCGAAGCCGATGATCTCGTCGAACTTCGCGTCGATCTGCGATCGGGTCATGCCATGCAGCCCCGCCGTGAGGTACACGTTGTCGCGCACCGTGAGGTCGTCGACGAAGCCGCCGGTGATCTCGATGAGCGGTGCCACGCCGCCCGAGACCTCGACCGTGCCCTCGTCGGCCAGCATGACGCCGGCGACCAGCTTCAGCAGTGTCGACTTGCCCTGCCCGTTGCGGCCCACGACGCCGATCGCCTCGCCGGGGCGAACCTCGATCGACACGTTGCGCAGTGCCCAGAACTCGCCGGGGCGCGTGCGCCGCCTGCGGCCCGACAACAGGTCCTTGAACGAACGGCGGCCTCGGCGGTTGCGCCGGAAACGCACGCCCAGCCCCTCGGTGCGGATCGCGTGGGTTGCCGGTGAGAGCGCGGTCGAGACATCCGTCATCAGATCTCCTTCAGCACCTGGCGCTCGGCCGAACGGAACACCCAGAGCCCGATTGCGAGCAGCGCGAGCGACATCGCGGCCGAGATGGCGACGTCGAACCAGTTGAGCTCGGTCGGAAAGAAGCCGGCGCGGTAGAGGCTGAACACGCCCGACAGCGGGTTGAACGCCGCCCAGAACTGCAAGCCGGCCGGCAGGTCGCTGACGCCGTAGATGACCGGCGACGCGTAGAAGAGAAACCGCAGCACGAGCTTCACGGCCCGCTCGAGGTCGCGGAAGAACACCACGAGCGGCGCGACGATGAGTGAGACTCCCGTCGTCAGCACCGCCTGCACGATCATTGCGAGCGGGAAGAAAACGAGCTCCCACGACACGGTTGCGCCGAAGACGATCGCGAACAGGGCGAGCACGGGCAGGGCCAGCGCGAACTCGATGCCCTTCGAGAGCACGATGCGCGTGACCCAGATGGTGCGAGGGATCTTGGTCGACCGCACGAGCTTCGCGTCTTTCAGGAACGCGCGCGTCGAGTCCGAGACCGCGCCGTTGAACCACATCCACGGAAGCAGAGCCGACAGCAGGAACACGATGTAGGGGACCTGGCCGACCGTGCGGTCGAAGACCTGTGTGAACACGAACCAGTAGATGCCCGCCATGACCAGGGGATCGAGCACCGACCACAGGTACCCGAGCGCCGAGGTCGAATATCGCACCTTGAGATCGCGGGTGGTGAGCAGCCAGAGCGCATGCCGGTAGCGCAGCCACGGCGTCCGCCGCAGCGGATGCGTGTCGCCCCCGACGGAAACCGCGCTCATCACGCCCCCCATCGTAGATGCCGCGCCGGGGTAGATTTGATCGTGACGGGTGGCGACCTGCCGAGCCCAGTCGAAAGGAGCGTCGTGCGCGCCACCAGCACCCGCGTGATCCTCAGCTGCGCGGCCATCGGTGTGGGCGGTGGGCTCTTCGCCGCCGGCGCCGGTTATTTCGCCGGTCTCATCGCGGGCATCGCGCCGATGCTCTACGGCATCACCATCGGCTCGCACTTCCTGCCGAGCGCGGTCGCCCTCGCGCTCTTGAAGCGCCCGGGCGTCGGAATCCTCACGGGATTCATCGCCGGTCTCGTCGGCGCGGCGTTCGCGCCGCAGTGGATCCTGCGCTTCCTCGCCACCGGACTGCTCGTCGGTGCCCTGCTCGAGCTTCCGTTCTTCCTCACCCGCTACAAGAACTGGTCGCCCTGGCTCTACTACATCGCGGCTGCCGGGTCGGGCATCGTGCTGGCGGCAGGCACGTTCATCGCTCTCGGCGCCGAGCACTACGCGCCGTGGTTCTGGGTGCTCTACCTCGCGCTCTTCGCACTCAGCCCGGTCGTCTTCACGTGGTTGGGGCGCGTGATCGCGGGGTCGCTCAGCCGGGCGGGCGTCGCCCGCACCCTCACCTGATCGGGCTGAGAACACGAGAAGAGCGGATGCCCCGGGGCATCCGCTCTTCTCGTGATCGGTGCTGTGTCGCTGTGGTGCAGGTCACACGAAGTGATTGGCCCGCTCGAGGTCTTCGGCGAAGTCGATCTCGACCGCGTAGAGGTCGGAGATGTCCATCGGCTCGATGAGCAGGCCGTTCTTCTCGATGGCGAGCTCGAGGCCGCGCTCGAAGTAGTCTTGGTCGCCGACTCGGTTGAGGTGCGCCAGGAAGGTCGCCTTGTCGCGGCTCGAGATGTAGTTGATGCCGACGGCCTCGCCGAGCCCGCCCTTGACGGTCTTCGAGAGCTCTTTGATGTAGCCCTCGGCGCTCGTGGTGTACTTCACCTCTTCGTCTGAGACCTTCGACGTGTTGACGGTGACGAACGACTGGTCGCGCGCGATGAAGGGGAGTGCCCGGTCGAGGATGCGCGGGTCGAACACGACATCGCCGTTCATCCACAGCACTCCGCCCGACTGCGAGGCCGCGAGGGCGCGCATGAGGCTCTTCGAGGTGTTCGTCTGGTCGTATTCCTCGTTGTAGACGAACGATGCCTGCGGGAACGCCTCGATGATGTGCTCGAGCTTGTAGCCGACGACGATGGTCACGTTGGCGTTCGCGCCGAACGCGTGCTCGATGTTGTCGAACTGCTGGCGCATGATGGTGCGGCCGTCGCTGAGTTCGGTGAGCGGCTTGGGGAGGGAACGCCCGAGCCGGCTCCCCATGCCGGCTGCGAGAATCACGATCTGGGTGGTCACTGCATCTCCTTCGGTGGTGCGGATGACCCGCCGCGTCACTCCCGATTGGCGAGAGTTCGCATGCAGTTCACCCGAAAGTTCACATGTGGACACGCCGTTATGCCGGGTCTCAGGATATCGGGCGAGCCCCGCGTGCCACGAGTGGGGGGCGATGTCGTAGTGGGATCGTGATACTTCGCACAGAGAATGCCCAGTCAACCGAGCCGTTCCCCCCGTCGTGGGAGGAGCGATTCCGGGCCGGTCATTGGTAGGTTGTCTTGGGTGACTTCCGATTCGCGCCCTGATCACGACGACGAGTCTGCCGAAGGCACTGGCATGGGGGTGTCCGACCAGCGGGAATCGCCGTCAGGGCAGGCCGGCAGCTCATCGTCGAGCCCGCGCACGGCCGCGGCGAAGTCGAGCGCCGCCAAACCGGCCGCCTCGAAGACCACGGGTGCGAAGTCGGCCGCCGCGAAGTCGGGGTCGAAGACAACCGCGGCGAAGCCGGGTTCGAAGACGACCGCGGCGAAGTCGACGGCGAAGCCGCGCACCACGAAGTCGGCCGCGGCGGCGAAGACCGCGGCGGCGAGGGCCGCGGCAACGAAGTCGGCGACGGCTACGCGCAAGAGCGCCGAGGAGTCCGACACGCCCGCCCCCGACGCACCCAAGCCGGCTTCGAAGCGCACCCCCGCATCCCGTTCGGCATCGGCAGGCGCCGCTGCGACCCGCGGTGAGGCGGCGAAGGCCGCCCGCACCACGCGCACGACGACGGCGAGGAGTGCCGCGAGCACGTCGGCGGCGCGCAGCAAGGCGACGACCGAGGCAGCGGCGCAGCGTCAGCAGCGTCAGGTGCAGCAGCGCACCGCTGCGGCACTCACGACCGAGACGACTGCCGCTGAGCGCCCCTCGAGGCGCCCGGCCGACCAGACGATCGCGGCAGCGGCCAACGAGCCGCCAGTGGTCGGGGGGCGGCCGGCCGCATCAGCCGCCTCGCAGATCGACGAGGTCACCACCGAACGCACCCCGCGACGTCAGACCGAGGCGCCGGCGCCCCCGCCGGGCGAACCCGACCCGGTGATCGAGACGGCAGCGGTCGAGCCGCCCGATGAGGCCGTCGCAACCGATTCGAGCGGCGATGCCACCGTCACCGCGCTTGCCGCGGCTGCAGCTGCCGAAGCCGCGCTCGCATCATCATCGGTCGATGCAGCACCGACCGAAGACACGGCGACCCCGGTCGACGCGGCGCCGCCCGTCGACGAGGCATCCCGAAGCGCCGCGCACGCGGTCGCCGTGATTCCCGCTCCGAAGCAGGCGGCGCCGCGCAAGAAGCGCACCCTGCGCGTCGCACGAGCAGCACCGTCGGCCGATGCTCCGACGGTGCTGTCGATCACCGGGCTGGTGAAACGGTTCGGCGAGAACACCGCCGTCGACGGCATCAGCCTCGACGTGCGTGCGGGCTCGTTCTACGGCATCGTCGGCCCGAACGGTGCCGGCAAGACGACGACCCTCTCGATGGTCACCGGCCTGCTGCGCCCCGATGCTGGCAGCGTCGGCATCAACGGCATCGACGCGTGGGCCGACCCGCAGGCTGCCAAGCGCGCCACCGGGGTGCTGCCCGACCGGCTTCGACTCTTCGACCGGCTCACGGGCGCGCAGCTGCTGTACTACTCGGGCGTGCTGCGCGGCCTCGACGCCCGCACCGTGCGCGAGCGCAGCACCGACCTGATCGCCGCGTTCGGACTCGAAGACGCCATCGACCGGCTCGTCGCCGACTACTCGGCCGGCATGACCAAGAAGATCGCGCTCGCGTGCGCGATGATCCACTCGCCGCGGCTGCTCGTGCTCGACGAGCCGTTCGAGTCGGTCGACCCCGTCTCGGCGGCGAACCTCACCGAGATCCTCGAACGGTACGTCGCCGGCGGCGGAACAGTCGTGCTGTCGAGCCACGGCATGGATCTCATCGAGCGGGTCTGCGACTCTGCGGCGATCATCGTCGGCGGGCGCGTGCTCGCCTCGGGCACCCTCGACGAGGTGCGTGCGGGCCAGACGCTCGAAGACCGGTTCGTCGAGCTCGCGGGCGGGCGCAAGGCTGCGGAAGGCATGGAATGGTTGCACAGTTTCTCCGACTGAAACTGCGCCTACTGGCGAACATCTTCCGTCGCAGCACCTGGCAGGTCGTCGGCATCGTCGTCGGCCTCGTCTACGGGCTGGGCCTCGCGTCGCTGCTGTTCGTCAGCCTGGTCGGTCTACGTCTGGTCGACGAAGTCTCGGTCGTGCGCGACGTGCTGATCGTCGCGGGTTCTGCGACGGTGGTCGGGTTCATCGTGGTTCCGCTCGTGTTCGGCAGTGAAGACACCATGGACCCGCGTCGATTCGCCTTCTTCGCCCTGCCCGATCGAACGCTCTCGCTCGGGCTCGCCGTGGCCGCGCTCGTCGGTGTTCCCGCGCTCGTGCTCGCGATCGTGCTGCTCGGCACGGTCGTCACGTGGTCGCGCGGCGTTCCCGAGACGATGCTCGCGATCCTCTCGGCGGCGCTCGCGTTCGCCACGTGCCTGCTCATCGCACGGGTGGCGACCGCGCTCGCGTCGTTCGTGCTCGCGACGCGCCGCGCGCGCGAGATCATGGGTGTCATCGGCGTGCTGCTCATCGTGATGGCCGCACCGGTGGTCGTCGCCTTGACCACGCTCGACTGGGCGAACTCCGGACTCCGCCTGCTCGGCCGCTTCGCCGACGTGCTCGGCTGGACGCCGCTCGGCGCCGCGTTCGCCGTGCCGGGCGACGCCGCCGAAGGGCAGTGGGGCGCGGCCATCCTGAAACTGCTCATCGCGGCGGGCACCCTGTGGGTCATCTGGCTCGCCTGGCGGGCGCTCGTCTCGAAGATGTTGGTGACGCCCGGGCGCGAAGCATCGGCCAAGAGCTACCGCGGACTCGGGTGGTTCGATCGGATGCCCCAGAGCGTGACCGGTGCGGTCGCGGCGCGCGGCATCACCTATTGGTTCCGCGACGCGCGCTACTGGGTGTCGTTCGTCATGGTGCCGATCGCCCCGCTGCTCGTCATCATCCCGCTCGCGCTCGCGGGCATTCCGCAGTTCTACCTCTGGCTCATCCCCGTGCCCCTCGTCTGCCTGTTCCTCGGCTGGAGCCTGCACAACGACGTCGCCTACGACTCGACCGCGATCTGGCTGCACGTGGCATCGGGAGTGCGCGGAACCTCCGACCGTGTCGGCCGGCTCATCCCGGTGCTCATCGCCGGAATCCTCGTGATCGGGCTCGGCGGCGCGGTGACCGTGTTCATCCTGAACGACTGGCGACTGCTGCCGTCGCTCCTGGGCATCAGCACGGCGCTGCTGCTCGGCGGGCTCGGCATCGGCTCGATCACCTCGGCACGACTGCCGTATCCCGTCGTCAAGCCGGGCGACAGCCCGTTCCTGCAACCGCAGTCGTCGGGCACCATCACCGCCCTCGTGCAGTCGCTGGCGATGTTCGGCGCGTTGCTCATCGCGCTGCCCGCAGGCGTGTTCGGGGCCCTGGGGCTCTTCGTCGACCCGGCCTGGCACGCGGCATCGTTCGCTGCCGGCGTCGGATTCGGCGTGCTCGTGCTCGCGTTCGGGGTCTGGTATGGCGGCAAGGTGTTCGATGCGCGCGGCCCCGAGATGCTCGCGGCGGCCCTGCGCGCTTGAGTCCCGCGTAGAATCGAGCGCATGATCCAGACCGTGCGAATGAGCATCGCCGACCCCGATTCGCCCGGCGGCGGCACGTCGGTTCTCGACCGCGAGCTCGAGAAACTCCTCGAAGACGAAGCGATCGAACCCGGTGACCACGAGCGCTTCTCGCACTACGTGAAGAAAGAGAAGATCCTCGAGTCGGCCATGACCGGCAAGCCCGTCAAGGCGCTCTGCGGCAAGAAGTGGACACCCGGTCGCGACCCCGAGAAGTTCCCGGTCTGCCCGACCTGCAAAGAGATCTACGAGCGACTGAAGGCCGAGTAGGTCTCGCTCGTGCGTCGCCGGCTGCCGCGTCAGCGGTAGGTCGTCGGAATCACAGGCTCGCCGCGGCCGAGCCGGAACGCCTCGATGGGCAGTTCCTGCATGACGTCGGCGCGGTGGGCGCGCGCCGCTTCGGTGCCGGCGCGCCCGAGGAACGCGGGGTCGGCCTCGCCCTTCGACATGAGCTGCACCATCAGCGGGCGCAGCTTGTCGCCCGCCTCGAACTCGGCCACGCCGTCGGGGCCGTCGCCCACGAACACCAGCTCTTCGCGGGCGGTGCGGGTCGAGTCGAGGCGGCGGGCGGCGTTCTTGCGCCCGCCCACGCTCGCCTTCGACGTCGACGACTTCGCGACCGACACCCATTCGCCGGCGTCGTCGCGGCGGGCGACGAGCTTGAACACCATGCCGGCGGCCGGGTGGCCCGAACCCGTGACGACCGCGGTGCCGACGCCGTAGGCATCGACCGGGGCGCCTGAGAGCCCGGCGATCGTGAACTCGTCGAGGTCGCTCGTGACCGTTATTCGCGTGTCGACTGCGCCCAGCGAGTCGAGCTGGTGGCGAACGGCGGCGACGACCGTGGGCAGGTCGCCCGAGTCGATGCGCACGGCGCCGAGCTCGGGCCCCGCCACGCGCACCGCCGTCTCGACGCCCTTGGCGATGTCGTACGTGTCGACGAGCAGCGTCGTCTTGGGGCCGAACGCCTCGACCTGGGCGCGGAACGCCGCCTCTTCACTGTCGTGCAGCAGTGTGAACGCGTGCGCAGCGGTGCCCATGGTCGGGATGCCCCAGCTGCGGCCGGCCTCGAGGTTCGAGGTCGCGTCGAACCCGGCGATATAGGCCGCGCGGGCCGCCGCGATCGCCGAGCGTTCGCCAGTGCGGCGCGAGCCCATCTCGGCTATGGGCCGGCCGAGCGCGACCGACACCATGCGTGCGGCGGCGCTCGCCACCGACGAGTCGTAGTTGAGCGTCGAGAGCACGATGGTCTCGAGCATCACGGCCTGGGCGAACGTGGCCTGGATGGTCAGCAACGGAGAGCCCGGAAAGTACGCCTCACCCTCGCGGTAGCCCCAGATGTCCCCGGTGAATCGGTAGTCGGCGAGCCAGTCGATCGTGGCAGGACGCACGACCTCGTGCTCGCGAAGCCACTCGAGCTCGGCCTCGTCGAAGCGGAACTGCCGGATGAGCTCGAGCAGGCGCCCGGTGCCCGCCACGACGCCGTAGCGCCGCCCGTCGGGCAGCCGTCTGGCGAACGCCTCGAAGAGGCTCTCACGGTGGGCGGCGCCGTCGAGCAGGGCGGCATCGACCATCGTCAATTCGTATCGGTCGGTGAAGAGCGCAGCAGACCCGGTCACGCAGAAGAGCCTAGTCATGCGGGCGACGCGAGCTGGGACATCCGCCGGTCTAAACTTGGATGTCGTGACGGACGCACCGATCGGGATCTTCGACTCCGGGGTCGGCGGGCTCACCGTCGCCCGGGCGGTGAAAGACCAGCTGCCCAATGAGTCGATCCTCTACGTCGGCGACCTCGAGCACTCGCCGTACGGCCCGAAGAAGATCGCCGACGTGCGCGGCTACGCGCTCGCGGTGCTCGACGACCTCGTCGCGCAGGGTGTGAAGATGCTCGTGATCGCCTGCAACACGGCGTCGGCGGCGATGCTGCGCGACGCACGCGAACGCTACGACGTGCCCGTCGTCGAGGTGATCCAGCCGGCCGTGCGCCGGGCCGTCGCGGCCACGAAGACCGGCCGAGTGGGTGTCATCGGCACCGCGGGCACCATCGGCTCGCGCGCGTACGACGACGCGTTCGCGGCGGCACCGCATCTCGAGCTCTTCTCGCAGGCGTGCCCGCGATTCGTGGAGTTCGTCGAGGCCGGCGTCACGACCGGCGACGAGCTGCTCGCGATCGCCGAGCAGTACCTCGCGCCGCTGAAGGCCGCCGACGTCGACACGCTGGTGCTCGGCTGCACGCACTACCCGTTCCTGAAGGGCGCGATCTCGTACGTCATGGGCGACGAGGTCACCCTCGTCTCGAGCGATGTCGAGACCGCGAACGACGTGTACCGCGTGCTCGTATCGACGGGGCTCGAGCGCCGGGCGTCGACGCCGCCGACCTACCGCTACGAGGCCACCGGCGACTCGACGAGCGCGTTCCTCGACCTCGCGCACCGGCTCATCGCCCCCGAGATCCCGAGCGTCGAACTCGTGCACACCGGCGCCGTCACCATCCCCGACCGCGAACAGCTTCGACGAGAGAGCGAAACCCCATGACCGAGGCATCCGAAACCCCCACGACCATCGTGCGCGCCGACGGCCGCACGCCCGACCAACTGCGCGAAGTCACGATCGAACGCGGCTGGAGCGCGCACGCCGAGGGCAGTGCGCTGATCTCGTTCGGCAACACGAAGGTGCTGTGCACCGCGTCGTTCACGAACGGCGTGCCGCGCTGGATGACCGGCAAGGGCAAGGGCTGGGTCACGGCCGAGTACGCGATGCTGCCACGTTCGACGAACACGCGCAACGACCGCGAATCGGTGAAGGGGCGCATCGGGGGCCGCACGCACGAGATCAGCCGGCTCATCGGCCGCAGCCTTCGCGCGGTGGTCGACATGAAGGGGCTCGGCGAGAACACGATCCAGATCGACTGCGACGTGCTGCAGGCCGACGGAGGCACCCGCACGGCCGCGATCACCGGGGCCTACATCGCACTCGCCGACGCCATCGAATGGGCTCGCGCACAGAAGTTCATCGGTCAGAAGGCCGCGCCGCTCATCGACACCGTCGCGGCCGTCTCGGTCGGCATCATCGACGGCACGCCCATGCTCGACCTCGCCTACACCGAAGACGTGCGCGCCGAGACCGACATGAACGTCGTCGCCACGGGCCGCGGGCTGTTCGTCGAGGTGCAGGGCACGGCCGAGGCCGCGCCGTTCGACCGGCGCGAACTCGACGCGCTGCTCGACCTGGCGCTGGCCGGCACCAGCGAGCTCACGCGCCTGCAGGTCGCGGCGCTCGCCGCGAGCGCCGAGGCGGCCGACGATGCACCGGCGGCCGGCGCATGAGCCTCGAGTTCGTGCTCGCGAGCCACAACGCGCACAAGGTCGCCGAATTCGGGCGCATCATCGGCGAACGGATGCCCCGGGCCTCGGTGCTCGCGTACGACGGCCCTGAGCCCGTCGAAGAGGGGCTGACGTTCGCCGAGAACGCATTCATCAAGGCGCGCACGGCGGCAGCGCACACCGGTCGCATCGCGCTCGCCGACGACTCGGGCATCGTGGTCGACGTCATGGGCGGTGCACCAGGCATCTTCTCGGCCAGGTGGGCCGGCTCGGGCGCCGGCGACGACGCGAACCTGCGACTGCTGCTCGCCCAGGTCGCCGACATCCGCCGCCCGCATCGCGGGGCCGAGTTCCGCTGCACCATCGCCCTCGTCGTGCCCGATACGGTGCTGCCCGGTGGTCACGAGTTCGTCGCCGAGGGCCGCTGGCGCGGCAGCCTCTCATACGAGCCGCGCGGCTCGCACGGATTCGGGTACGACCCGATCTTCGAACCCGATGGGCTCGAGATCACGGCCGCAGAGCTGCGGCCCGAACAGAAGAACCGGCGAAGCCACCGGGCGCTCGCGTTCGAGCAGCTGCTGCCCGAGCTCGAGCGCATCGCCGCGCAGCTCCCCGGCTGACCCCAAGACGGCACGGCAGGACTCCTTCTGCGGTACCACCGCGCGCCGATCACGGCACCGGGGGCTGACGACGGCATCGACGTCCTTTCCTAACTTCGAATCACGAACTCCCGCCCGGGACATCCTGGCGGGGCATCCGATTCGAAGGGAATCGTCGATCATCATGATCGAAGTCGAACACCTCACCAAGCGCTTCGGCGCCACCACCGCGGTCGACGACCTGTCGTTCACCGTACGCCCGGGGACGGTCACGGGCTTCCTCGGCCCGAACGGAGCCGGGAAGTCCACGGCGATGCGGGCCATCGCCGGCCTCGTCCTGCCCACGTCCGGAACCACCAGGGTCAACGGCCGGCCGATCGCCGACCACGCTGCTCCAATCACCGAGATCGGCACGCTCCTCGGGCCTGGCGCCGTCCATCCCGGTCGCACCGCCCGAGCCCACCTGCTCGCCCTCGCCACAACGCACGGCTTCGGCCGGGCGCGGGTCGAGGAGGTGCTGCGCCTCACGGGGATGGAGGGTGTCGCGAAGCGACGCGTCGGCTCCTACTCGATGGGGATGGCGCAACGCATCGGCCTCGCCGCCGCGCTGCTCGGCGACCCGCAGACGATCGTGCTCGACGAGCCGATCAACGGACTCGACCCCGACGGCATCGTGTGGGTGCGCCACTTCCTGCGCGCGCTCGCCGCCGAGGGCCGCACCGTCTTCCTCTCGTCGCACCTCATGAGCGAGATGGCGCAGACAGCGGACCATCTCATCGTGATCGGACGTGGCAGGCTCATCGCCGACGCGCCCATGCAGCAGGTGCTCGGAGCAGTCGGCGCGACGCGCGTCAGCGTGAAGTCACCCGACGCCGACCGACTGGCCGCCGCCATCGCCGGACCCGACGTCACGATCACGAGCGAGGCCGCCGGCGAACTCGAGATCACCGGGCTCGACGCCGCGGCGATCGCCGCAGTGGCCCGTGACCGCGGCGTGCTCCTGCACGAACTCACGACCCGCACCGCCTCCCTCGAGGAGGCCTACCTGTCGCTCACCGACGCCGCCCTGGAGTACCAGGCGGTCCCGGCAGCGATCCGATGATGCTCCGCACACCAGCACCGGAACCACGAGAACCAAGGAGATCCACCTTCATGTCCACCTCGATCGCGCCGCGCGTCACGTTCGCGCGAGTCGTCCGCGCCGAATGGGTCAAGACCGGGACCGTTCGCTCGTCCTACTGGACGGCCGCCTTCGCCCTGGGCTTCACCCTGCTCTTCGCAGCCGGCATCCTCTACCTGGTCCTGCTCGCGCCCGCGGCGGACATCCCCGACCCCGCCGCCATCGTCACCGAGAACTACGGTGCAACGCCGAGCGTCGGCGTGCTGGGACTCGCCTTCATGTTCGCGTACGCCCTCGTCGCGATCCTCGGCGTGCTCACCGTGAGTCCCGAGCGGGCAACGGGACTGCTCGCGACAACCCTGGCCGCCGTGCCCCGTCGAACGCCCGTCTATCTGTCGAAGCTCCTCGTTTCGGCGAGCATCGGTGTTGCCATCGCCCTCGTCCTCGGAACCGCCTCCGTGCTCATCGTGCAGCCGGCGCTCGCCGGTCTCGGGCTCGACTCGTCGTTCTTCGATCCCGAGGTGCTCCAGTCGCTTGCGGGCGGCATGGTGTTCCTCGGCCTCGTCGCCGCACTGTCGACGGCGATCGCCTCGCTGTTCCGCGGCACAGCGGCGGCGATGGGAGCCGTGCTCGGCCTGCTCGTGCTCGCCCCGGCGCTGGTTCCGATCATCCCGGGAATCGGCTCGAGCCTCGCCGCAGCGCTGCCGAGCTCCGCGGGTATGATGCTGTTCCAATCCGCAGCCCAGGTCGGCTGGCAGCCGATCGCCACCGGGGGACTCGTCCTGCTCGGGTGGACCGCAGGGGCGGCAGTGCTGGGCGCGGTGCCCTTCAAGAGACGAGACGTGTGATGGACGAGCGGGGTCCCTCGACCGGCCGGACGAGCGCCCCGGTGGTCGACGGGACTTCGCGCGCCGCAGGCGCCCCGCGTCGCTTCCTCCGAGCGAGACCGTGGCTCGTCGACGCCGCAGTCTCGCTCGTCTTCACGGCGATCGTCGTCGCGACGCTCGCCTCCGAGGTCGTCACCGGCCAGGCCACGGTCACCGTCTGGGACGTGGTCACGATCGCCGGCACGGCGATCGCGCTCCTGTTCCGCCGTCGTGCTCCGCTCACGGTGCTCGCCGTGGTGGTGGTGCTCACCACGGTCTTCACGTTCTCGGCGCAGTCGAACCTCATCCTCGCCGTGCCGATCGCGTTGTATGCGGTGGCGGCGTTCCGATCGCCGACGGTGGCATGGATCGCGGGAGCGGCGGCCTTCGCGGTGACGATCGTGAGCCTCCTCGTGCAGCTGCCGCGGCTCACCGCGGACCTCGGAGAGCCGAGCGCCTTCGACATCCCCGTGGCGCTCCTCACCATCGCGATGGCCGACACCGTCGGTGTGCTGCTCGGCACGAATACCTGGCAGCGCGCCGAGAGGGTACGGGCGCTCACCGAACGCGCCGAGCAGCTCGCCCGCGAGCGCGACAGCCAGGCGCAGATCGCGACCCTCGCTGAGCGCAGCCGCATCGCCGGGGAGATGCACGACATCGTGGCACACAGCCTCTCCGTCATGATCACACTCGCCGACGGGGCCGATGCGACCCTCGAGCGCGACCCAGAGGGCGCGCGCCGTGCGCTGGGGAAGCTCACCGAGACCGGACGATCGGCCCTGCAGGACATGCATCGGACGTTGTCGGTGCTGCGCGAGTCGACCGAGGCCGCGCAGCACCGCGAACCGGCGCCCGGACACGCCGACCTGGCGGGCCTGGTCGACCGGTTCCGTGCCGCCGGATTACCGGTCCGGTACTCGGTCGGTGGTGCTCCGATCGCGAATGCCGCGCTTGAGCTGGCTGTCTATCGTGTGGTGCAGGAGGCACTGACGAATGCACTGCGTTATGCGTCGCAGGCGGAACATGTGACCGTCACGATCGACTACGGACCGGCCACGACGACCATCACAGTCGCCGATGACGACACGGGCACGAACGCCACGGGCTCGGACGGGTCGGGTCGCGGCCTCATCGGCATGGCCGAGCGGGCGGCGGTCTTCGGGGGCACGGTCGAGGCCGGACCCGCGCCCGGGGGCGGATGGCTGGTCCACGCCGTCCTCCCGCACGGCGGGAGCGCCGCAGAAGATGCCGGCGGCGAGTCGGGAGGGTCAGGCGATGGCTGACGAGCGGCGGCAGGCGCGTGGCATCCAGGTGCTGCTCGTCGACGACCAGGCGCTCATCCGGCTGGGATTCCGCATGGTGCTCGAGAGCGAGCCCGACCTGGAGGTCGTGGGCGAAGCCGAAGACGGTGCGCAGGCAGTCGCGCTCGCGAACGAACTGGCGCCCGACGTCGTGATCATGGACGTTCGCATGCCTGGGATGGACGGGATCGCCGCGACGGAGCGAATCATCCGTCGACTCCCGGGCACCCGTGTGCTCATCGTCACCACGTTCGACCTCGACGAGTACGCGTTCGCGGGGCTCCGCGCCGGCGCGAGTGGATTCCTGCTCAAGAACGCGCCACCGGCCGAACTGGTCGGTGCGATCCGCACGGTTGCCGCCGGCGACGCGATCGTCGAGCCTCGGGTCACGCGTCGCCTGCTCGACCTGTTCGGAGCGCAGCTCCCAGTCGGGGGGAACGCGAGGTCCGTTCCGGCGGATCATCAGGTCGCGATCGACCCGAACTCTGCCCGCCTGGGCCACGACGACCCACGCCTCGCCTCGCTCACGGAACGGGAGGCCGACGTGTTCACAGCCGTCGCTCGCGGTCTGAGCAACACTGAGATCTCGTCGGCGCTCTACCTGGCAGAGTCGACGGTGAAGACCCACGTCAGTCGCATCCTCATGAAGCTCGGGCTGCGCGATCGCGTGCACGCCGTCATGCTCGGCTACGAGACGGGCGTGGTCACCCCTGGTGGCTCGGGTCCGGCGGGGCCTCCTGTGGAGCCGACATGAGCGCGTCGAGATCGCCGACGGGACCGAGGTGTCGCAGCTTC
This sequence comes from Agromyces neolithicus, assembly GCF_039529735.1. Classification (NCBI taxonomy): domain Bacteria; kingdom Bacillati; phylum Actinomycetota; class Actinomycetes; order Micrococcales; family Microbacteriaceae; genus Agromyces; species Agromyces neolithicus. Next base: position 98,640 of record NZ_BAAANJ010000016.1, on the reverse strand, counting down.
TCGGGGTTCAGCTGGTTACCGACGACCGACACCCGACCGCCGTCGACGTGCACCATGAGCACGCTCAGGGTGGCACCGTCGGGCGCGCTGACCCGCAGGGCGGCTTCACCGTTCGCCGAGGTGCGTTCGAGGTGCACGCCCATGCCCTCTCCGCGTCGCGCGAGCCCCGCGAGGAATCTCGCGGCGGCCACGGCTCCGAGCAGCGGATGTCGCACCGCGGGTGCCTTGTCGCCGCCATCGGCGTAGAAGACGACGTCGTCGGCGAGCACGCCCGCGAGGGAGTCGACGTCTCCGGCCTGGAGCGCCGCGAAGAACGAGTCGACGAGTGCGGCGTCGCGCGTGGCATCCGCCTCGAACCGCGGTCGGCCGTCGGCGATGCGTTCGCGTGCCCGATGCATGATCTGCCGGCACGCCGCCTCGTCGCGTTCGACGATCGTGGCGATCGCGGCGTAGTCGACATCGAAGACCTCGCGGAGCAGGAAGACAGCCCGTTCGACCGGCCCGAGGCGCTCGATCACGGCAAGGAAGGCGAACGAGAGGGTCTCGTCGCGTTCGATGCGGTGCGCGGGATCGGCGTCGTCGTCGGGGAGCGGTTCAGGCAGCCACGTACCCGTGTAGACCTCGCGTGAACGCTTCGCCGACCGGAGCGCGTCGATCGCGAGGCGAGTTGCGACGGTGGACGCGTACGCCTCCGGTCGTTCGATGACGTCGCCCGCGATCGCTCGCTCGTGCAGTCGCACGTAGGCGTCCTGCACGACGTCCTCGGCCTCGGTCACGCTGCCGAGCATGCGGTAGGCGATGGAGAACATGAGCGGACGGAGCTGGCCGAGCTCCGCGGTCGAAGCGGGCATGCTCAGAGCATGGCACAGGGCGATTCGCCCCGCGGCGGGCGCGCGCCGCGGCCACCCCGCGAGATGACGCGAATCGTCGCTCTCACCCCGTGATACCGACCATTCGCGTCATCTCGCGAGCGAGCTGGAGGTGCGGGGCTGTCACAAGACGCGCGGGTCATTCGTCGGAGGGGGTGAGGAGAGGAAGAGATCATGCGAGTATTCATCGCGGGCGCCACGGGCGCCACGGGCGCCGTGGGTTCCAGGTTGGTGCCGATGCTCGTGGCCTCGGGCCACGAGGTCGTCGGCAGTTCGCGCAGCACCGAGCGCCTCGCCGCGATCGAGGCGGCGGGGGCGCGGGGCGTCGTCATGGACGGCCTCGATGCGGATTCCGTGCGCAACGCGGTGCTCGACGCCCGGCCCGACGCGATCATCCACCAACTCACGGGTCTCCGAGAGCAGGTCGGCGACACGAAGCACTTCGATCAGGGCTTCGCGGCGACTAACGCGCTGCGCACGCGCGGCACCGACCACCTGCTCGCCGCCGCCGCCGAGGCGGGTGTCGGCCGGTTCGTCGCACAGAGTTATACGGGCTGGTCGAATGAGCGAACGGGCGGGCAGGTGAAGACCGAGGAGGACCCGCTCGACTCGAACCCGACGAAGGCGTCGCGCGAGACGCTCGCCGGGATCCGGTACGTAGAGCAGCAGACGACGGATGCCGGGGGGCTGGCGCTCCGCTACGGCAGCCTGTACGGTCCGGGCAACGACATCGGGCGTGGCGGCGAGATCGTCGAGATGGTCATGGCACGCAAGCTCCCGGTCGTGGGCGGCGGCACGGGAGTGTGGTCGTTCTGCCACATCGACGACGCGGCATCCGCAGCTGCTGCGGCCGTCACCCGCGGTGCACCTGGCGTGTACAACATCGTCGATGACGAGCCCGCGCCCGTGTCGGTGTGGCTGCCGGAGTTCGCTCACGCCATCGGCGCCAAGCCGCCCATGCGGATTCCCGCGTGGATGGCCCGCCCGCTCATCGGCGAGCACGGCGTCTCGATGATGACGCAGATCCGCGGCTCGTCGAATGCGAAGGCGAAGCGCGAACTCGGATGGACGCCCGCGTATCCGAGCTGGCGTGAGGGGTTCCGCACCGGGCTCGGCTGATCATCTGGTCACCCCCTGAGAACGCGTCTCATTCCCATCACGGCAGGGTTGCGGCATCCGCGCCTACGCTGGAAGGGACATGGCACACTCGCACGATCACGCCCACGCCCACGGGGCCACCAACCGCACCCGTCTCTGGGTCGCGATCGCGATCATCGGCGCGTTCCTGCTCGTGCAGGTCGTCGGCGGCATCCTGAGCGGCTCGCTTGCGCTGCTGGCCGACGCGGGTCACATGGCGAGCGACCTCATCGGACTCGTCGTCGCACTCGTCGCGGCGGTGGTCGCGGCGCGACCGGCGACCGACCGGCAGACCTACGGGTACCGGCGAGCCGAGGTGCTCGGGGCACTCGTGAACGGCGTCATCCTCGTCGTCGTCGCGGTGACGGTGGGCGTCTCGGCGATCGGACGCCTCATCACCGGAGCCGAGGGCGAGGCGCACGAGGTGCAGGGCGTGCCGATGCTCGTCGTCGCCGTGCTCGGGCTGCTCGCCAACGTGGCTGCGATGCTCGTGCTGCGCGGCGGCGCGAAGGACTCGATCAACCTTCGCGGCGCCTACCTCGAGGTGATGGGCGACCTCATCGGCTCGGCGTTCGTGATCGTCGCGGCGATCGTGATCGTCACGACCGGATTCGACGCCGCCGACCCGATCGCGTCGATCGCGATCGCGGTGCTCATCGTGCCGCGGGCGGTGACGTTGCTGCGCGACGTGATGCACGTGCTCTTCGAGTCGGCGCCCGCCGACACCGACGTCGCCGAGATCCGCGAGCACCTCCTCGGCACTGCCGGCGTCGTCGCGGTGCACGACGTGCACGTGTGGCAGATCACGTCGGGTTCACCGGTCTTCAGCGCTCACGTCGAGGTCGAGTCGTCGGTCTTCGAATCCGGCGGTACGGGTGCCCTGCTCGATGAGCTCGGCGGATGTCTCGCCGACCACTTCGACGTCGCGCACTCCACCTTCCAACTCGAGCCGGCGGGTCGTGCCGGGCGAGAACAGCCGCAGCATCCGTGACCGGAGTTACACGATGAGCAGGCGGGTGAAGAAGGCGCTGCTCAGCGCTCTTCGGGGCCGCGCTCGAACACCTCGGGGTCGAGCACGAGGTGCTCGGCCTCTTCATGGTCGGTGACCACGTCATCGCCGGCAGCGGCTGCCTTCTTCGCCTTGTGCCGCTCGCTGAAGTAGTGCCAGGCGGTGATGAGGGCGGTGCCGCCCACCGCGATGAGCAGGATGATGTCGATGTAGTCGCGCACCAGGGTGGCGACCGGGGGGATGAAGCTCACGAGGTACCCGAACATGGTGAGGCCGAAGCCCCACAGGACCGCGCCGATGAGGTTGTAGAGCGTATACTTGCCGCGCGGCATGTGACCGACGCCCGCGGCCACGGGAGCGAACGTGCGAACGATCGGCACGAATCGGGCGAGGATGATCGTGATGCCCCCGAACCGCTCGAAGAACGCGTTCGTGCGCTCGACGTTCTTGACGCTGAAGAGGCCGCTCTCTTTTCGCTCGAACACCTTCGGGCCGCCGCGATGTCCGATCTCGTAGCCGACCTCGCCACCGAGGAACGCGGCGAGGGCGATGAGCACCGCCACGATCCAGACCGACACCCCGAAGACGCCGTTCGGCGGTACCACGTCGGAATTCGACAGCAGGCCCGAGATGACCAGCAGAGTGTCGCCGGGGAGCAGGAAGCCCACGAGCAGGCCGGTCTCGGCGAACACGATGAAGCACACCACCAGCAGCGCCCATGGCCCGGCCGCGGCGATGATCGACTCGGGGTCGAGGAAGGGAATGAGTGAGGTGTGGATCATGCAGCGGGCTCCAGTCGTCGGACACGGCGGAACGCCGGGTCAACAAGCGGCGTGGTGTCGTTGCAGTCTACCGAGCAGTTGCTGGAACCGACCGGGATCCGCGAATGAAATCATCCGAGCGGATGAATCTTGCATTCGCCCGACGCGTGTCGGGTCATGGCCGCGACGTGATCGTGTCGGCGGTCCGCGATAGGGTCGCCCGCATGCGGCACGGCTTCATCTTCACCGGTACCGACCCCGAACTCGCAGTCGAGCTCGCGCCGCTCGCCGAGGCATCAGGGTGGAACGCCTTCTTCGTCTGGGAGGGCATCTGGGCCACCGATCCGTGGGCGACGCTCGCGGCGGTCGCGATGGTCACCGAGCGCATCCGGCTCGGCACGATGCTCACGCCCGTGCCACGGCGCCGCGCATGGGAGCTCGCCGGGCAGACCATGACCGTCGACCGGCTGTCGAAGGGTCGCGTCATCCTGTCGGCCGGGCTCGGCGTGCCGCAAGACTTCGAAGAGCGGTTCTGGATCTTCGAGGACGATCCCGGTCGCAAGGTGCGTGCCCAACTGCTCGACGAGGGGCTCGAGCTCATGCAGCACCTCTGGCAGGGTCATCCGTTCGAATACGAAGGCGACCACTACCGAGCGAAGCGCACCGATACGATGCTGCCGCCGGCGATCGTGCAGCAGCCGCGCATTCCCACGTGGGTCGTCGGCGTCTGGCCGCGCATGACCTCGATGCGGCGCGTCGCCCGGTACGACGGGTGGATCCCGAACTATGCCCCGCCGGGCGCCGCCGGCATCGACCCGATCGAGCAGCAGCGCACCTACACGCCCGAGATCGCCGCCGAGGCGATCGCCTGGATACTCGGCGAGCGCGAGCGCGCGGGTCTGGCCGACCGGCCGTTCGACATCACGCAGGAGGGCACCACGAGCGGCACCGACGCCGAAGCCGATGCCGCGGTCGTGCGGCCGTGGGCCGAGGCGGGTGTCACGTGGTGGCTCGAGGCCGACTGGAATGTGCCGGCCGAACGGGTCGCCGCGTACTCGCGTGAACGGGTGAAGGCGGGGCCGCCGCGGGTCGGCTGAACCACTCCCGCGAGTGCCCGACGAGCCTAGGCGGTCGTGTTCGCGTCGCCTCGTGCTTCGGGATCCGGCACGAGCGTCGTCGACAGCATGACGCGCTGCCTGCCGTCACCGCGGTCGTCGAGCAGCGGTGCGATCAGTTCCGACAATCCCTGCTGCAGAGTCGCGAGGTCGTCGGTCGTGACGTACAGGGGCACCTGCCCGAAGCCGAGGAAGCTGCGCAGCGCGGCTGCGTCCTCGGCGTCGGCGAACCGGTCGAAGTCGCGGCCCAGGTGGGCGAGGAAGGTCAGGAATGACCGGCGCAGTTCGCCGGTCTCCATGGCGTTGAGTTCTGGTGCGTCGACGTGCGCCATCCGGTCGCCGAGCGTGAGTGTGCGCTCGACCGCCCCTCGCACACGACGTTCCCCGGCGACGGCCACGATGCCCGCGTCGACGAGGGCGCCGACATGGCGGTACAGCGTCGCCTGCGAGACATCCGGCAACGCGGTTCGCAGTTCGGAGGTGGTGAGGTCGCGGCCACCGAGTTGCTGGACGATGCGCAGGCGCACGGGGTGAAGGATGACGTCGGCGAGATTCGACGGCTCGGGCATGGGGCATCCCTCATTATTCTCAGCGTGATAACGTTCTCAAACTGATTCCATTCTACGAGAGAGCAGGAACCATGCCCGGAATGTGCATCGACGACACGCGATCGTGCGTCGATACAGCAAAGAACGAGTCGAGATCGTCGCGCCCCGTCACCGAGCGGTCCGCCCGATGAGCGCCGTCGACATCGAGGTGGCCGGGCTCGCGAAGCGCTTCGGCCAGGTCGAGGCGGTGCATGACGTGACGTTCACGGCGAAAGCCGGGCAGGTGACCGGATTCATCGGCGCGAACGGCGCCGGTAAGTCGACCACGCTGCGGATGCTCGTCGGGCTCACGGCACCCGATCGGGGCTCGGCCGAATTCGGTGGAACGCCGTACCGCGACCTCGTCGACCCCTCGGGAACGGTCGGTGCCGTGCTCGACATCGCCGGTGCGCATCCGTCGATGACTGCGGTCGGGCACCTCCGTACGTACGCGGCGCTCGGCGGACACGCGCCCGCCCGTGTCGACGAGGTCATCACGCTGACCGGGCTCGAGCCCTATGCGCACCGGCGGATCCGTGGATTCTCGACGGGCATGCGACAGCGGCTCGCGCTCGCCACAGCGCTGCTCGGCGACCCCGACGTGCTCGTGCTCGACGAGCCCTCGAACGGCCTCGATCCGGCCGGGATCATGTGGCTCCGGCTCTTCATCCGCCGATTCGCGGATGCCGGTGGCACGGTGCTCATCTCCAGCCACGTGCTCGCCGAGCTCGAGCAGGTCGTCGACGGCGTCGTGCTCATCGAACGGGGGCGAGTGCTCTGGAGCGGTTCCCGAGCGCAGCTCGCCGAGCAGGGCGGTCTCGAGGCGATGTACTTCCAGCTCGCGACGATCGGAGAACTCGCATGAGCCGGCTCATCCGCGGCGAACTCACCAGACTCGCCTCCACCCGGCTTCCGCTGTGGACCGTGCTGCTCGCGGTGGCGTCGGGTGGAACGATGACGGCGCTGCTCGGGTTCATCGATCCAGATCAGTCCAACCCGCCGATGCCCGGCTTGGATACCGCCGAGGGTGTCGGGGTCGTGCTCGGCATCAATGCGATGCTGCTGTTCGTCCCCGCCCTCATCGGCACCATCGCCGTGACGAGCGAGTATCGGCACCGCACCATCGGCACGACTTTCCTCGCGGCGCCGCACCGGGGAGCGGTGCTGTCTGCCAAGCTCCTCGTCTACGGGCTGCTGGGCGTCGTCTACGGGGTGCTGACGAGCGGCGCCGCGGGGCTCGCGGTGTCGGGTGCCGCAGCCGCGCGCGGCATCCTGCTCGGCACGGGTCCCGCCGAACTCGCGATGCTCCTGGCCGGGCTCGCGGTCGCCGCGGCGGTGTACATGGTGATCGGCGTCGCGATCGGGGCCCTGGCCGGCAACCAGCTCATCGCCGTCGGGATCGTGCTCGGCTACTTCTATTTCCTCGAACCGCTGCTCATGATCGTGCCCGGAGTCAACGCAGTGCACCCGTTCCTCCCCGGGGGAGCGACATCCGCGCTCATGGGGTCGACGTTCCTCGCCGATGCGCTCGCGAGCGAGTTGTCGGGGCTCGCAGCGCCGACCATCTCGGCGGGACTCGGTGCCGGGCTGCTCCTCGCGTACGCCGTGGTCGCCGCTGTCGCGGCGGTCGCCGTGCCGCTTCGCCGCGACCTCAGGTGAGCGCCGCCGGGCGGATGCTTCAGGGCATCCGACCCGGAACTCCACCCTGACCAGCCCTTGACCGGCGTGAGACGATGGGCGGGGGATTGGGGGCGTCATGGGTGAGTATCCGAACATCGCCGACCACGGGCTGATCGGCGACCTGCAGACCGCCGCACTGGTCGACACGAACGCCACCATCGACTGGTTCTGCGCTCCGCGCTTCGACGCGCCGAGCGTGTTCGGCTCGCTGCTCGACGCCGAACGCGGCGGCTTCTGCAGCGTGCGGCCGACGACCGATGATTATGTGACCCGTCAGCTCTACCTGCCCAACACGGCGATCCTCATCACTCGCTTCATGAGCGAGGCGGGCGTCGGCGAAGTGATCGACTTCATGCCGGTCACCGACGGCGAGGCGACCGATCGCCACCGAATCGTGCGCATGGTTCGCGTCGTGCGGGGGTCGATGACCTTCGAGGCCGAGATCCAGCCGCGCTTCGATTACGGGCGTGCGACGCACACGATGGAGCCCGACGTGGGCGTCGGCGTGCGGTTCTCGTCCGGCGCCCAATCGCTCACAGTGCATCGGGTCGGCGAGCCGGTGCACCACGGTGGCCAGCAGGCCGGGCGCGTCGAAGTCGTCGGCGACGGGCTGCGCATCACCGGAACCCTCGAGGCCGGCGAGATCACGGGTGTCGTCCTGGAGTCGGGGGGAGCGCCGCCGACTCGGGTCACGCGCGACGAACTGATGACGATGTTCCTCGAGACGACCAGATACTGGCGCGACTGGAACAGCCAGTCGTCGTACCGGGGCCGCTGGCGCGAGGTGGTTGCCCGTTCGGCCATGACGCTCAAGCTCATGACCTATGCCCCGACCGGCGCACTCGTGGCCGCGCCGACAGCGGGCCTGCCCGAACAAGTCGGCGGCGAGCGCAACTGGGACTATCGCTACACGTGGATCCGAGACGCGTCGTTCTCGGTGTATTCCCTGCTCAGCCTCGGATACGTCGAAGAGGCCGAGGCCTTCGTCGAATGGCTGATGGCGCGCGTGCACGAGAGTGTCGGCGAGGGCTCGGGGCCGCTGAAGATCATGTATCGCGTCGACGGGACATCCGATCTCATCGAGGAGACCGTCGACGACCTCGCCGGGTATCGCGGATCGACGCCCGTGCGCATCGGCAACGGTGCCGCCGACCAGCTGCAGCTCGACATCTACGGCGAGGCCATGGACTCGATCCACCTCGCCGACACGCACGGGCTGCAGCTGCCGCACGCCGGGTGGGTCAAGCTCAGCGAGATGCTCGACTGGGTGTGCGACAACTGGAACACGCCTGAAGAGGGCATCTGGGAGACGCGCGGCGGAAGACAGAACTTCACGTACGGCCGGTTCATGAGCTGGATCGCGCTCGATCGCGGCATCAGGCTCGCCGTGCTGCGCGGCCGCCCGGCCCCCATTCTGCGCTGGCGCGAGCAGCGCGACGCGATCTACGAGCAGATCATGACGAACGGATGGCACGCCGAGCGCCGCGCGTTCGTGCAGCACGATGCGACCGACGTGCTCGACGCGTCGCTACTGCTGATGCCGCTCATGGGGTTCGTCGCGCCGCGCGACCCGATGTGGCTCGCGACGCTCGCAGCGATGGACACAGAGCTGGTGTCGGACAGTCTCGTCTACCGGTACAACCCGAGCGCATCGCCCGACGGCCTGCTCGGCTCCGAGGGCACCTTCACGCTGTGCTCGTTCTGGTATGTCGACGCGCTCGCGCGCTCGGGCTACCTCGAGGAGGCGCAGCTGGTCTTCGAGAAGATGCTCACCTACGCGAACCACCTCGGACTGTATGCCGAAGAGATCGGGCTCACCGGTGAGCAACTCGGCAACTTTCCGCAGGCGTTCAGTCACCTCTCACTGATCAACGCGGCCGTCAATCTCGACTACCAACTCGATCACGGTTCGGGGTTCGTCGATCCTGTGCTCGTCAGCGGGCGCCGCACCACGTGAGCCGTGGCGAATCGGCCGATCGGCCGCGACTCAGCGAACCGGCATGAGCGCCGAACCCAGGCGCCGGAACAACCGCGTCTTGCGCTCGATCACTTCGGCGTCGGTCGGCAGGTTCCAGAGGTACACGTGCTCGGCCGGCTCGTAGAAGTACGCCCGCGACGAGGTCACGACCTCGATGGCCTCACTCGACCGGCCGAAGAGGTCGGCACCGGTGCTCGCCGCGACCCGGTTGATGGAACCGAGCGACTCGCCGGACTCGGTCGAGAGCACGCGCCCCACGTGCGTTTCGCGCAGCCCCAGGGCTCGAAGCCTGCGCAGGGGTGCGGGATCGCGTCGGTGGATGTTCGGCCAGCAGATCTTGCACGCCCGCACCTCGCTGAGCTGCTGTGCTGCCTCGCGTGTGAGCAGGGTCGGCATCGCGAGCCGGTAGCGCCGATCTGCCGCCAGGCGGGTGCGACGCGCATCGGTCCAGATGGCCCGGCGGTCGAGCGCGGGTTCGAGCACGGTGCATTCGAGTCGGTGCAGCACTCGGTGACGCGGCGATTCCATGCGGGTGACCGCGAATTCCGCGCCCCCGGCGAACGACTCGTGAAGTGCCTCGGACTCCTCGGCGACGACCTGGTCGACCAGGGCATCCAATTCGAGCGGGCTCATGAGTCCGACCTCCTTCTCGCCGTGCGTTCGGCTTCGGTGCCGATGAGCCGAATGTACTGGCCGGCGCAGTCAGGAGCGGGAAGGGCGACGGCGACACGCGGGGCAGGACGTCGTCGAGTGCGGAAGGAGGGACTTGAACCCTCACGCCCGAAGGCACAGGAACCTAAATCCTGCGTGTCTGCCGATTTCACCACTCCCGCGAGTGCATCGATCAGTCTAGGCGCGCGCGGGTGCTGTGGATAACTTCGGGGCGAGTCATCCGCTGCACCGCATGATGGAGGCATGTCGGATCCCGTGCGCACCATCGCCGAGCGAGTGCGCACGCGCGTGCTCCGCGACGGCGTCGACGTGGCCGGCAACGACGCCGTCACCGCGCGCTACGCGCGCGAAGAGGTGCGGCGCTACAGCGAGCGTGCGCTCACCGGCGCTCACGCAGGCCTCGGCGACGAGCACGGCACCGCGCGCGAGGTCGTGGCGTCGCTCACCGGCTACGGCCCGCTGCAGCCGTTCTTCGACGATCCCGAGGTCGAGGAGATCTGGATCAACGGGCCGACGCGGGTCTTCATCGCCAAGGGCGGCGTCGCAGAACTGACGACCGTCATGCTCTCCGACCGTGAGGTGCGCGAACTCGTCGAGCGCATGCTGCAGCACTCCGGCCGCCGGGTCGACCTGTCGTCGCCATTCGTCGACGCGTCCCTGCCCGACGGCTCGCGGCTGCACGTCGCGATCCCCGACGTCGCGCGAGCGCACTGGGCGGTCAACATCCGCAAGTTCCAACAACGCATCCGCACGCTCGGCCGGCTCGTCGAGCTCGCGTCGCTCACGCCGGTCGCCAGCGAGTTCCTTCGCATGAGCGTGCTCGCCGGCGCGAACATCCTGGTCTCGGGCGCCACGCACACCGGCAAGACCACGATGCTGAACGCGCTCATGTCGAGCGCCCGCACTGCCGACCGGGTCGTGACCGTTGAAGAGACCTTCGAGCTCGACCTCGACGTGCGCGACATCGTCGCGCTGCAGTGTCGGCAGCCGAATCTCGAGGGGTCGGGCGAGATCACCCTGCGCCGGCTCATCAAAGAAGCGCTCCGCATGCGACCCGATCGGCTCATCGTCGGCGAGGTGCGCGAGGCCGAGAGCCTCGACCTGCTCATCGCGCTGAACTCGGGCCTTCCGGGCATGTGCACGATCCATGCCAACTCAGCGCGCGATGCGCTCACGAAGCTCTGCACGCTGCCGCTGCTCGCAGGTCGCAACATCGACTCGTCATTCGTCGTGCCGACCGTGGCGAGCTGCATCGACCTCGTCGTGCACCTCACCATCGATCGCACAGGAGCGCGGCGCGTCGCCGAGATCACAGCGCCGACGGGTCGTTGCACCGGCGCCTCGGTCGATGTCGACACGATCTTCGAGACCGTCGACGGCGTGCTCGTTCCGACCGATACTCGGCCTGCACGACTCGAGAAGTACGTTGCGCACGGATTCGATCCCGACATCGTGCTCGGCGGGACCGCCCGATGAGTCTGGTGTACGGGGCGCTGCTGGGGCTCGGCCTGCTGCTCGTCGCAGCGCCCTTCATGTGGCCGGCTCGTGAGAAGCCGCCATCGAACGCGAACCCTGGCGTCGTCATTCGCGGTGAACTCGCCCTCGCGGGCCTCGGCAGCGTGCCGATCCCGGTCGTCGTCGCAGTGTCGCTCGCCCTCGCCGTCGTCGCGGCGGCCGTCGCGCAGGCGGTCTTCGCGGTGCCGATCCTCACGATCGTGGCAGCGGTGCTGGGGTTCGCGGTCGTCCCGGCGCTCGTGCGTGCACGCGCCACACGACGGCGGGCGGCGAACCGCGCTGTCTGGCCCGATGTCGTCGACCACCTCGTCGCCTCGGTGCGGGCCGGAATGTCGCTCCCCGAGAGCGTGGGCGCACTCGCCGAACTCGGGCCGGCCGCGACGCGAAACGCGTTCGCCGCGTTCGACCGCGACTACCGACGCACCGGCAACTTCTCGGCCTGCCTCGACCGGCTGAAGGCCGACCTGGCAGACCCTGTCTCAGACCGCATCCTCGAGACCCTTCGCATGGCTCGCGAGGTCGGCGGCAGCGACGTCACTGCAGTACTCCGCGGCCTCGCCGGCTACCTCCGTGACGATGCGGCGTTGCGCGCCGAGGTCGTGGCCCGGCAGTCATGGATCCGCAACGCGGCACGACTGGGTGTGGCCGCACCGTGGTTATTGCTCGTCGTGCTCGCGAGTCGACGCGAGACCATGATCGCGTACGACTCGCCGGCCGGTACGGCGCTCATCGTCGTCGGGCTCGCGGTGACCCTCGTCGCCTACCGATCGATGATCGCGCTCGGCCGCCTTCCTGAGGAGCGTCGATGGTTCCGGTGAACGGCGTCGCAGCGCTCGGCGTACTGTGCGGGGTGGTGCTCGGGCTCGGGCTCTGGCTCGTGGTTTCGGCAGTGCCGCGCATCGGGCGGCCGCGACTGGCCGAGCGCGTCGCGCCGTTCCTCACCGACATCTCGGCCGAGGCGCGGGTCATGGTCGCACGTAGGTCGGCAGATCCATCGCCAGTGCTCGGGCTCATCGTCGCACCGTTCACGCACTCGCTGCGCAACATCCTCGCCGACTGGCTCGGCGGCAACGACATCATCGCGAAGCGACTTCGCCAGGCCGGTTCCACCGCGACCGTCGAACGTTTCAGGGGCGAGCAGCTCGCATGGGCCGCGGCGGCATTCGCGATCGCGGCAGCGGTCGCCGTGCTCGCGCCTTCGTTCGCGAGCATGCCCACGGTCGTGCGCATCGCCCTGCCCTTCCTCGCCGCAGCGCTGGGCGCCGTGCTGCGCGACTGGGTGCTCAGCCGCCGAGCGAAACGGCGCCTTGCCCGCATCTCATCCGAGCTGCCGACCGTGCTCGAGTTCCTGACGCTGAGCCTCACCGCGGGTGAAGGCATGCTCGACGCCATCCGTCGTGTCGCCGATGCCGGGGCGGGCGAGCTGCCTCGCGAGTTCGCGGGCGTCGTGGCGTCGGTCGGCACGGGCGTGCCGTTGGGTCAGGCCCTCGCCGGTCTTCGTGACGGGCTCGACCACGCCGCGCTCTCGCGCGCGCTCGACCAGGTGCTCGGCGCGCTCGAGCGAGGAGCCCCGCTTGCTGTCGTACTGCGATCGCAGGCCGGAGACGCACGTGAGGCGGCGAAGCGCACGATCATCGAGCTCGCCGGGCGCAAGGAGATCGCGATGCTGGTGCCCCTCATCTTCTTGATTCTTCCCGTGACCATCGCGTTCGCGTTGTTCCCGGGCTACCTCGTGCTGCAAGCGGGATTCTGATGGCCGAATCCGTGAGCGACGCCGGCCGCGAGCGGCCGTACCCCAACGAAAGGAATGCACATGCGTACGTCGATCCTGGAGCGCCTGCGCGACGAGCGAGGCGATGTCCCCGGCTGGGTGCTCATCACGCTCATGACCGCCGGACTCGTCATCGTGATCTGGGGGCTCGCGGGTCCGGCCCTGAGCGGCGTGTTCGACCAGGCGATCAGTCGCGTCCTGGGGTTCTGAGCGGCCCGGCGAAGGTCGTAGCGAGTCTGCGCAGGCTCTTCGCCGATGAACGCGGCTCGGCCGTTGCCGAGTTCACCCTCGTCGGAATCCTGCTCACCGTGCTCGCGCTCGCCGTCGTGCAACTCGCCCTCGCACTGCACGTTCGCAACACGGTGCTCGACGCCGCGGCCGAAGGAGCGCGTTATGCCGCGCTCGCGGGGTCGGGAGAGCAGGCAGGTGTCGCGCGCACACGCGATCTCATCGGTATGGCGATCTCGAGCGAGTTCGCCGGTGATGTCTCCGCCTACCGCACGTCGATCGGTGACGTTCCGGTCGTGGCGATCACGGTTCGAACGACCATGCCGGTGATCGGCCTGATCGGGCTCGAGCACGCACTGGAGGTGACCGGGCATGCAGCCGTCGAAACGGTCGATTGACGACGGTGGTTCGGCCGCGCACTCCGATTCGTCGTTGCGCGACGAGCGGGGATCTGCGTCGCTCGAGTTCCTCACCGTCGGCATGCTCCTTCTCGTGCCGATCGTCTATCTGGTGCTCGCCCTCGCTGCCATCCAGGGCGGTGCGCTGGCGGTCGAGGGCGCGGCTCGCCAGGCTGCGCGCATCGCGGTGCAATCCGGGGATCGCACGAGTGCCGAAAGCGCCGTCGACCGGGCCGTGCGGGTGACCCTCGCCGACTACGGGGTCGACGCCGACGCGACATCCGTCGTCATCGACTGCGAGAGCAGCGGCTGCGACGAGCCGGGCACGCGGGTGCGCATCTCGGTCGAGGCGCGGGTGCAACTGCCGCTGGTGCCCGACGTGCTCGACCTCGGAATGGTCGGCAGCGTGCCGGTCGAGGCGAGCGCCACTCAGACGGTCTCCCGCTTCGCGCGAGCTGGTTCCTGATGCGTCGACTGCGGGCACGCATGCGCGGCGATGAGCGGGGATCGACATTACTGCTGACGATCTTCTTCTCGTTCCTCGGGATCTCGCTCGTGCTCGTGGTCGCCGCCGCGACATCGCTCTACCTCGATCGCAAGCGCCTCTTCACCCTCGCCGATGGTGCGGCGCTCGCTGCAGCCGAGGCGTGGAGCCTCGACTCCATCCGCGTCTACGGTGACGACCTGTCGTTCGAACTCGACGACGCCGCAGTGCAACGCGTGGCTTCCGAGTACCTCGGCGACTCGACCTACGAACTCGACCAGGTCGAGCTCGTCGAAGCTTCATCGACCGACGGCCGCAGCGCCACGGTCACCCTGCGAGCGGTGTGGCACGCGCCCATCCACACCGAACTGCTGCCCGTCGCCGTACCCATCGAGGTCACGGCGACCGCGCGGTCGGTGTTCCACTGATTGAATGGTGTCATGACGCGAGCGATCGACGACCACTTCCTGCGCATTCTCTCGTCCCCGGTATTCGGCCACCTCGCCACCCTGCAGCCACGGGGCGACCTGCAGGTCAACCCGATGTGGTTCGAGTTCGACCCCGAGTCGACGACGGTCCAGTTCACGCACACCACGAAGCGCGCCAAGTACCGCAACCTGCGGGCCGACCCGCGGATGACGCTCTCTGCGATCGACCCCGAGAACCCGTTCAAGTACGTCGAGGTACGTGGCCGCCTGGCCGAAGTGATCCCCGACCCCGAGGGCTCGTTCTACGTGCGCCTCGGCCGGCGCTACGGCGATCCCGACACGACCGTGCCCGACGACAAGGCCGACCGAATCGTGCTCGTGATGCACGTCGAGAAGATCGTCGGTCGCTGAATCGCATTCGCCGGGCGGCGCGGCTTGCGCGCCGCCGCGCCCACCCGGCCCCGCTCTGCGCTCAGTGCTCGGGCCTCGGCACCACCGTGAGCACGCGTTCGATGAACATGTAGAACTCGTCCATGAAGTTGCGCAAGAAGGCAGCGGTGCCGTCGTTGGTCACTTCTCCGTCGTCGGTGATGAGCCCCGGCGTCATGTGGATGTACGCCTCGGGGGCATTCATCTGCGGCGAGTCGCAGAATGACAGCACGCTCTTCAGGTTCTGCTGGGCGACCGCGGTGCCGAGGTGACCCGGCGATGCGCCGATCACCGCCGACGGCTTACGGCTGAGCGAGTTCTGCCCCCACGGGCGGCTCGCCCAGTCGATCGCGTTCTTCAGGCCACCGGGAATCGAGCGGTTGTACTCGGGCGTCACGAACAGGATCGCGTCGGACGCCTTCACGGCCGCCTTGAACTCGCGCGCCACCGGCGGGTAGTCACCGTCGTAGTCGTAGCTGTAGAGCGGCAGGTCGCGGATCTCGATCTCGGTGAATTCGAGCCCGGCCGGTGCCAGGCGGATCAGCGCCTTCGACAGGGTTCGATTGATGGATGCCTTGGCGAGACTGCCGACGAAGTAGCCGACGGCATAGGGAGGCTCGTGCTCGATGATCTGGGCCATGTCACTACCCTTCTTCGTTGAAAAGCGCGACGCGCGATCCCGTTGAACGACGCGACGCGCAGTTCCAGTGTTCACCCGCCGAGGGCCGAAGTCACCCCCTACCCGCGCCGCCGGTGCCCCGGCACATAGCGCGGCACGTAGCGCCCGAGCAGACAGGCCCCGACGAGCCCGAGAACGCCCATCGTCGCGCTCGCCGCCGCGATCGACACGATGCTCGTGACCGCGGCGACCGCGAGCGGTGCGGCCGCCGCGCCCGCGTCGGCGATGGTGCGGTACGCACCGAGGAACGGCGCCGGGTTCGCCTTGGGCGCGAGATCGGCGCCGAGCGTGAGGATGACCCCGCTCGTGATGCCGTTGGCGACGCCGAAGAGCACCGCGACAGCGGTGAACCACACGTCGGCGGCCGGCACATCGTGGGTGAGCGCGAGCACCAGGTGGCCCGTTGCGAGCCCGATGAGCCCGGGGATCGCACCCCACAATCGCCCGAACCTGTCCATGATCTGACCGCTCGCGTAGAAGAGCGCGAAGTCGATGACTGCCGAGACGCCGATGACGATCGCCGCGACGTCGGCGGGCATGCCGATCGAGACGGCCCACAGCGGCAGTATCACGGTGCGGCTCGCCCGGATCGCCGACAGCACGCCCACGCCCGAACCCACGCGGGCCAGCACCCCGCGATGGGTCACGATCGCACGGAACACGCCGTGCGACGAGGCATCCGCTTCGGCCTCGCCGGCCGTCAGCGTCTCGGTGCCACGAGCGGATGTCTCGCGCGCGAGCCGCGCGGCACCGAAGACCCGGTCGGGGTCGGGCAGCAGCAGGAGCACCACCACGACGGCGAAACAGCTCGCGACGAGCACCCAGAACACGGGCTCGGACGAGCCGGTCCACGCGATGATCGCCGCCGCGACGAAGGGGCCGACCGCCCAGCCGGCGCGGAACACGCCCGCGAGGGTCGAGAGCGCTCGGGCACGGATGCGCGCCGGCACGTAGCTCGTCAGGAACGCATGCCGCGCGAGCCCGAACACGGCCGTCGCGAGCCCGAGCAGGAACACACCGATGCCGAGCGCAGCGGGCGTGGGGGAGGCGAGGGCGATGAGCACGCCGATGACGGCGAGCATCGCCGCCCCGATCATGGCGTTGCGTTCCCCGATGCGGGCCACGAGCCACCCGGCCGGAAGGTCGCCGGCCAGCTGGCCGACCATGAGCATCGCGGCAATCAGTCCCGCGAGAGCGAGCGACGCGCCGCGGTCGGTCGCGACGACGGGGATGACCGGGATGAGCGCGCCCTCGCCGAGCGCGAACAGCAGGGTCGGCAGGAATGCCGGGAGGATGATCGAGCGCCACGAGAACGTGGGAGTCGCGTCGGTCATCGATTCGACGCTACACCGTTCGGTCGTGGCGATCGGCGGGCGTCCGGGAGACCGCCACAGGATGACGGGTGCGATGGCGCTCGCGTGAGGCGCCCGGCGTGAGGCGACTCGCGTAGGCTGGAGGGCGCCATGTTGGAACTTGACCTTTCGCCCGAGATCGCCGCCCTTCGCGCCACCTTCCGCGACATCCGTGCTGTCGTCGACGTCGACGCCCTCGAAGCCGAGATCGCGCGACTCTCAGATCAGGCCGGCGCACCCGACCTGTGGGACGACACCGAGAACGCCCAGAAGGTGACGAGCGCGCTCAGCCACCGCCAGTCCGAGCTCGCCCGCGTGAAGAGCATCGACGCACGCCTCGACGACCTCGAGGTGCTCATCGAGCTCGCCAACGAGATGGGCGACGAAGACAGTGCCGCCGAGGCGCGCACCGAGCTCGAGTCCCTGCAGAAGGCGATCGGCGACCTCGAGGTGCAGACCCTGCTCGACGGTGAATGGGACGACCGCCCAGCCGTCATCACCATCCGCGCCGGCGCCGGCGGGGTCGACGCCGCCGACTTCGCCGAGATGCTCATGCGCATGTACCTGCGCTGGGCCGAGAAGCACAATTACTCGGCGACCGTCATGGACACGAGCTACGCCGAAGAGGCGGGGATCAAGTCCGCCACATTCGAGATCGACGCCCCGTATGCGTTCGGCACCCTGAGCGTCGAGGCCGGCACCCATCGCCTCGTGCGCATGAGCCCGTTCGGCGCGGCGGGCAAGCGGCAGACGAGCTTCGCCGCAGTCGAGGTCATCCCGCTCATGGAAGAGGCCGTCGAGGTCGAGATCCCCGAGAACGACATCCGCGTCGACGTGTTCCGCTCGAGCGGTCCCGGCGGCCAGTCGGTCAACACCACCGACTCCGCCGTGCGCCTCACCCACCTGCCGACGGGGCTCGTCGTCTCGATGCAGAACGAGAAGTCGCAGATCCAGAACCGTGCGGCCGCCATGCGCGTGCTGCAGTCGCGCCTGCTGTTGCTGCAGAAAGAGCAGGAGGCGGCGCAGAAGAAAGAACTGGCCGGCAACATCACCGCGAGCTGGGGCGACCAGATGCGCTCGTACGTGCTGGCGCCCTACCAGATGGTGAAAGACCTGCGCACCGACTACGAGGTCGGCAACCCGAGCCACGTCTTCGACGGCGACCTCGACGGGTTCATCGCCGCCGGCATCAAGTGGCGCAAGCAGAAGGCCGACGACTAGCGGCCATCGCATGGCCGAGCGACTGGCCGATGTCCTTGCGACAGTGGCAGGGCGTTAGGCTCGACCGTGCCATGACGAACCGATTCCCGAGCGCCCTGTATCGTCGCGGCTCAGAGCCCGACCCGCGATTCAGCCTCGCCAACGAGCGAACGTTCCTCGCCTGGGTGCGCACGTCCCTGGCGCTCCTCGCGGCGGGCGTGGCACTCGAGGCCCTCGTCGTGCCGATCTCGCCGGGGTTCCGCCTGGCCGCCGCGATCGTGTTCGTGCTGCTGGGGGTGGCCGCGGCGGTTCAGGCATGGGTCGGCTGGCTGCGCACCGAGCAGGCCCTGCGCGAGAGTGAACCCCTCCGCGGTCCGAGCGTGGGGTTGGTCATCGTCGTCGGAGTCGTCGTCGCCGTCGTGCTCATGACGCTCGGGTTCATCTGGTGACGCAGCCGTCGAGTGGCCCGTTCGATTCCGGACTGCAGCTCGAGCGCACGCTACTGGCCTGGCGGCGAACCTGCTTGGCGCTCGGGCTCGGGAGCGCGGTGATGGTGCGCTTCGCAGCCGAGGCGCTCGGAGCAACCGCGGTGGTGCTCGGCCTCGTCGGACTGGGGGCCGCCGCAGCCGGATACGCTCGCGCGGCCGTTCGTTACCGCCGCGCCCACCACGGTCTCACGGGGTCGGGTGAGCTGCCGATCGACGGGCTGGCCCTCGCGCTCGTGACCGTCACCCTCGTGCTCATCGGAGTGGGTGCCTTCTCGTACGTGGTCTGGAGCGGCATCGACCGACTGCTGCTGTGAGGCTCGGGGCTGCTGACGGTCTATGACGCCACCGCGTAGTTCGCCCCCGAGCGCGCGCCCGCCGCCGCCACGAACGCGCGGATGAGCGCGATGCCCTCGGGATCGAGTCGCTCCTCGGGATGCCATTGCACGCCGAGGCAGAATGCGCCGTCGGTGGCCTCGATCGCCTCGATCACGCCGTCGGGGGCGCTCGCGCAGACCACGAGGCCCTCGCCGAGCCGGTCGACCCCTTGGTGGTGGTGCGACGAGATCTCGAACTCGGCCTCGTGCGTGATGCTGCGCAGCAGCGTGTCGGAGTGGATCGACACCGGGTGCGACGTGTGCTCACCGTAGATGTGCCGGTGCGGGGTGAGGTCGACCCGGTCGCCGAGGTGCTGTTCGAGCGTGCCGCCCAGCGCGACGTTGAGCACTTGCATCCCGCGGCAGGCGCCGAGCACCGGGACGTCACGCTCACGGGCGAGGCGCGTGAGCGCGATCTCGAGCTCATCGCGCACCCGCAGCGGTGGATCGTTCGACGGATGCGCGACGCTGGCGTAGAGCTCGGCGTCGAGATCGCGCCCTCCGGGCAGGAACAGCCCGTCGACGAGGCCGATCAGGCGTTCGGGATCGTCGACGTGGACGTCGATGCTCGGGAACAGGATCGGTGCACCGCCGGCCTCCTGGATGGCGGACACGTACGTATGCGAGATCGCGTCGGTGGGAATGTCGACCCACGCTCCGTAGCTCGCGGACTTGCGATCGGCGACGATGCCGATGAGTGGAACCGTCATGCGTTCCTCCCCACGTTCTCGGGTGGACCCATCTCAAAGATACGACTCCGAGCAACGGTTCGCTGAGAGTTGGGCGAGTCGTTGGCGTCGAGGGCGCCTCGCCTGCTTAGGCTCGAATGCGATGATCCGCTTCGACCACGTCACCAAGACCTACCACGGCCAATCGAGGCCCGCCCTCAACGACATCGGGGTCGAGATCCTGCGCGGTGAGTTCGTGTTCCTCGTCGGCGCATCCGGCTCGGGCAAGTCGAGCTTTCTGCGCCTCATCCTGAAAGAAGAGAAGCCCACGCGCGGCAAGATCCACGTGCTCGGCCAAGACCTCGGCTCGATCTCGAGCCGCAAGGTGCCCTACTTCAGGCGCGATCTCGGTGTCGTGTTCCAGGACTTCCGACTGCTGCCGAACAAGTCGGTCTTCGAGAACGTCGCGTTCACCCTGCGGGTCATCGGCAAATCGCGTGGGTTCATCCAGTCGGCGGTTCCCGAGACGCTGAAACTCGTCGGGCTCGACGGCAAGGGCAAGCGCATGCCTCATGAGCTGTCCGGTGGCGAACAGCAACGCGTCGCCATCGCCAGGGCGATCGTGAACAAGCCGCAGATCCTGTTGGCCGACGAGCCGACGGGCAACCTCGACCCCGTTACGAGCGCGGGCATCATGACCCTGCTCGAACGCATCAACGCGGGCGGCACGACGGTTGTCATGGCTACCCACGAGGCGGGCATCGTCGACCAGATGCAACGCCGGGTCATCGAACTCTCGGCAGGCGACATCGTGCGCGACGAACGCAGCGCCGGCTATGGCGCCGAACTCGCCGATGCCGAGCCCGAGCTCGAGCCCGAGCTCGACTCCGACGCCGAGACGGCCTCCGCCGGCGTCGCCCAGGTGCTCGCCGATGTCGCCGAAACACCCGACACCGCTGAGATGGCGGGTGCCGCAGCGGTCGCCTCCACCGCGGCAGCCAAGAAGAAGCCCGTGAAGAAGCCCATGAAGAAGGCGGCGCCGAAGGTGACGACCGAGGTCATGCGCGAGGCGCAACCGCTCTACGTCGAGCCCGAGGAGCGCGACGAGGTCACCGACGCCGCCGCCGAGATCACGGCTGCCGCGACCGCAGCGGTGCCGGTCGCGGCAGGGGGCGGCGCGGCCGATGAGACGACGGCCGCAGAACCGAAACCTGCCGCGAAGATGGCCGCGCCCGCGGCATCCGATCACCTGACGCTCGCCGAGCGGCTGGGACTCAGGGCGCCCGGCGGTCCCCGCGATGGCGACGACAACCAAGAAGTGGGGCCGACGAAATGAGGATCGGTCTCGTGCTGGGCGAAGCGGCAAACGGCCTGCGCCGCAACGCCTCGATGGTGGTCTCGGTCGTGCTCGTCACGTTCATCTCGCTCACGTTCGTGGGCACGGCCGCGCTGCTGCAGCTGCAGATCGCCCAGATGAAGAACTTCTGGTACGACCGCGCGCAGGTCGCGGTATACCTCTGCACGACGTTCTCGGAGGCCGCCGGATGCACCGACGGCGAGGCCACCGAAGAGCAGAAAGCGGTCATCGAAGATCAGCTGAACTCACCGACGCTGCAGCAGTTCATCGACGAGTTCTACTTCGAAGACCACGCGCAGGCATACGCCAACTTCCAGGAGCAGTTCGAGGGAACGCCTGCGGCCGGCTACGTCACGCCCGAGGTACTCAACGAGACGTTCTGGGTGAACCTGATCGACCCGTCGGAGTCCGCCGTGATAGCCGAGAGCCTCGCGGGTCTCGCCGGCGTCGAGGAGGTGTTCGACCAGCGCAACTACCTCGACCAGATCTTCGACGTGCTGAACGCCGCGAGCTACACGGCCATCGCGGTCGCCGCGATCATGCTCGTCGCCGCGGCGCTGCTCATCGCCACCACCATTCGCCTCTCCGCGTTCTCGCGACGGCGCGAACTGGGCATCATGCGTCTCGTCGGGGCATCCAATCGCTTCATCCAGACGCCGTTCGTGCTCGAGGGCATCTTCGCCGGACTCATCGGATCGTTGCTCGCCGGTGGCGCGGTCGTGGCGATCGTGGTCTTCTTCGTGCAGGGATTCCTCGCCGAGAGCCTCTCGTTCACGTTCGTCGGGCTGAACGACGCGCTGCTCGTGGTGCCGCTGCTCGTCGTCGTCGGCGTGCTGCTCGCGGCCGTGTCGGCGGGCATCGCGATCACGAGGTACCTGCGCGTCTGATTCGGCTCATGTCCGAGTGGGCTAAAGTGAAAGGTCGTTCCCGGATGCCCCGGGGGCGATCATTCATCGAATCGAGGAGTCCGTCGTGCCCAGGGAACGCGGTCAGAAGGTCGTCGCGACCAACCGCAAGGCGCGGCACGACTACACGATCGAGGACACCTACGAGGCGGGCATCGTGCTCACCGGCACCGAGGTGAAGTCGCTGCGCGAGGGGCGCGCGTCGCTCGTCGACGGCTACGCGTTCATCGACGGCGGCGAGATGTGGCTCGACGCGGTGCACATCCCCGAGTACACCGAGGGTACGTGGAACAACCATGCGCCGCGTCGCAAGCGCAAGCTGCTGCTGCACAAGCACGAGATCGTGAAGATCAGCCACAAGACGAAAGAGGGCGGCTACACCCTCGTTCCGCTGCAGATCTACTTCACCGACGGGCGTGCCAAGGTCGAGATCGCCGTCGCGAAGGGCAAGCGCGAGTATGACAAGCGACAGGCGCTGCGCGAACGTCAAGACAAGCGCGAGGCCGATCGCGCCATGGCGAGCCGGCGCAACCTCGGCGACTAGCACTCGGCGACCTCTCAGCCGCGTCGTCGCCCGTGCCGAGTAGGCTCTTCGCGAGATGAAGACGTCAACGCGCATTCCGGTCCCCGGCACCTACAACTTCCGCGATGTGGGCGGCCTGCCGGCGGTCACGGGCACGGTGCGCAGCGGGGTGCTCTTCCGCTCCGACGGACTGCATCGCCTCGGCGAGGCCGGAAAAGCCGAGTTGCGCGAGCTGGGCGTCGGCATCGTCATCGACCTGCGCGACGAGAACGAATCGAGGTACATGCCCGACGATCTCGACGGACTCGACGTCGAGGTGCTGCAACTGCCGGTGTTCGAGGGCTCGGGCGCGTCGCAGGGGGCCGCGGGCATCTCGCTCGATGCACTGTACGCACGCATCGTCACCCAGCACGCTCCGGTGGTGGTCAGCGCCCTGCGCGAGATCGCCGGTGCGGGCGAGCGCTCGGTGGTGGTGCACTGCACCGCAGGCAAAGACCGCACGGGCGTCGTCGTCGCCCTGGCGCTGCGGGCTGTCGGCGTCGACCGCGAGGCGGTCATCGATGACTACGCCCGCACCGAGGCGAACCTGGCCGGCGACTGGCTCGAGCACATGGTGAGGCTCGTCGGAACGTACGGAGTGGCCGACACCCCGGCCCTTCGCACGCTCATGGGCGGAAGCCCGCGCGAGGCGATCGAGGGCATGCTCGACGAGGTCGAGCGTGCGCACGGCAGCGTCCGCGAGTACCTGCTCGCGGCGGGCCTGTCGCTCGGCGAGCTGGCAGCGCTCGAGGCGCTGCTGATCGACCCTTCCTGAGGGGCGCCGGGCGGCGTTGCCTACTGCGGCTCGGCCGCGAACCGCGCTTCGACGGATGCCTCGATCACGAGTTTCGCCGGAGCGAACTCGGTTGCGGCTCCGGCATCGCCGGCCATGTCGGCGGTGGCTCGCATGGCGAACATTCGCCCGCCGCCACTGGGTGGCACCGGCTGCGCCGTGAGCAACCCGGTGTCGGCGAGCTCGACGGGAGTCGGTGCGGCCAGACCGAGTGCTGCCGCGTAGACCCGTGCCTTCGCCACTGCGTCGGCGACGGCGGCGCGCTGGGCAAGCTCCTGCACGCGCCGGCGTGTCGCCTCGGTCAGCCGCCAGTCGATGCCGCCCATCGTCACCGCGTTGCCGATCGTGACCCGGCTCACCCATTCGCCGAGCTTCTCGAGATCGGAGAACACCACCTCGACGTCGGCACTCGTCTGGTGCACGAGCGGCAGCTGCTTGCCTTCGTTGTTCCACGGGCGGTGCGACCATACCCTGAGTTGGCCGGCCGACCACGTGTCGAGTGCACCCGATGTCTCGAGGTCGCGGATCGCGGCGACGAGGTGATCGTGGGCCTCCGAGGTTCGGGCCAGTGCGACGTCGCGCTCGGGTTCCGAGACTCCGATCGACAGCGAGACCGCGCCCAGCTCGGGATCGATGCGCTCTTCTGCGGTGCCGCGCACGGCGATGACGGTTGCCACAAGGACCTCCCGGGTCATCCGCTCGAAAGCTGGTGGGAATGGCGGAGCGGCCGCGCCTGTTCTAGACTGTAAGGTCGGGCGCTTCTCGACTCAACGAGAGGCTCCCGGGTCTTGAAAACTCCACAGTTGCGACAACGGCCCGCCAGGCGCTCGAGATGAGCGTTCGGCGTCACATGGGGATGATCGGTTTCGACATCGTCTGCGAACCCACGAGAAGCGGGCCGAGGATTCAGGGTTATCTCGTTAACGATCTCTGAAAAACAATAACTGCCAATAAGACGCAGTCTGACTTCGCCCTCGCTGCTTAAGCGAGCCCGATAGTCCGTCAGCCCGGGTTCGTTCCCGCCCCGGTTGCTGGCGTCATCTAGGGATCTTGCTGCACGTCGTCGCCTGAGCGACGTGTGGGACTTTTCTCAGGCTGGGCCTGTCGACTTAGGTGCCTGTGGCAAAGGTCGGGGCCGAGCAGAACGCTTGCACAGGATGCGCCCGGAGAAGGCGTGGAATCACAGCGATGGACGGGGGTTCAATTCCCCCCATCTCCACCATCGGCCGTTGTCGCAACTGCAGGGAGCACCTCGAGCACGGCCTCGTGAAGCGAGCCGTTGGTTGCGAGTGCACTGCCGTGCCACGGGCCCGGTTCGCCGGTGATCGAGGTGAAGCGACCACCGGCCTCTTCGACGATCGGCACGAGCGCCGCAAGGTCGTAGGGCTTCACGTCGAACTCGGCGACGATGTCGATTAGGCCCTCGGCGAGCAGCATGTACGACCAGAGGTCGCCGTAGGCGCGGTCGCGCCAGACACGCTGCGACAGCTGCAGCAGCTGATCGAGGTAGCCGGCATCGCGCCATTGGGCGATGCTCTGGAAACTCAACGCGGCGTCGGCCAGCTCGTTGACGCGCGACACCCGTATGCGTCGCGCGCCGGGCACTGCACCCCCCGCACCCTGCGTCTCGCCCTCGCTCGCGCCGAGTTCGGCGGTGGGCGCCTGGGTCCACGCGCCCATGCCTGTCGCCGCCCACCAACGCCGGCCCAGAGCAGGGGCCGAGGCGACACCGACGACCGGTGTGCGATCGACGGCGAGCGAGATGAGGCTGCCCCACACGGGCACCCCGCGAAGGAAGTTGGCGGTGCCGTCGATCGGGTCGATGATCCATTGGCGGGTCGCGTCGCCCTCGGTGCCGAACTCCTCGCCGAAGATGCCGTCGTCGGGCCGCGCTGCGGCGAGCCGATCGCGGATGGCCCGCTCGACGGCGAGATCGGCCTCGGTCACGAACGAGCGATCGGGTTTCGTGCTGACGTCGAGGTCGACGGCGCGGTACCTGGTGAGCGAGACGGCGTCGGCCAGGTCGGCGAGTTCGAGGGCGAGCGCGAGGTCTGGTGCGAGATCGGTCACGTCGTTCAGGCTATCCCGCTCAGTGCCGACCCCGATTCGCGCGCCGTCGGTTCTCCTGATAACGTGGTTCCTCGGTTCGGGTTGTCTGAAATCTCCTGAATCACGCACCTCTAGCTCAATCGGCAGAGCAACTGACTCTTAATCAGTGGGTTCAGGGTTCAAGTCCCTGGGGGTGCACGACGAAGCCTCGATCCTCTCGCCAGGATCGGGGCTTCTTCTCTTTCGAAGTCCAGCGAGGCCCCAGCCGGGTCAGTCGTCGAAGCCGCGCGCCATGAGCGCCTCGCCGAGCTCGTCGGCCGACTGCAGCGAACGCACGATCACCGGTACGGCCAAGGCGACGATCGAGCCCTGCGCGCCCCTCGCCCGCCGGGCGTCGATCACCTCGCGAACGATGTCGGCAGTCAGCGGCACGCACCTGATGGTGAGGGCGAGCAGCAGGCCGATGCGGTCGGCGTCGACCCACCGGCCGAACGGCCGCAGCAACGTCTCGCACGCCTCGAGCACCGCCGAGACCGTCGTCGTGAGCGTGAACAGGGCTGCGAGCGCGACGGATGCCGCGACCCGGCCGCCCATCATGATCGCCGCCGTCCAACCGCCGAAGAACGCCTGCACCGGCACCGCGATCGCGAGCAACCAGAGGATCGGCAGGATCTGTCGAGCGGCGTCCCGTGGAGGGATTCCGGCGACGACGAAGGCAACGACGATCACGCAGAAGGCGATCCCGAGCTGCCAGGGTTCGCGCAACAGCGTGATGGTGACGACCGCGGCTGCGAGCGCGCCGAGCTTCACGATCGCGGGGGTGCGATGCACGATCGTGCGGCCGGGAACGTAGAGCCCGATCATGCGATCAGGCTCCGATAGGCGCCGAGCGACTCGTCGGGGGAGCCGTCGGCGACGATGACCCCCTCATCGACGACGAGCACCCGGTCGAACCCCTCGATCAGCTCGAGCTGATGGGTCACGACGATGAGCTGCTGGTCGAGCGAGCCGAGCAGTTCGCCGATGCGGCGCGTGTTGCGCGCGTCGAGCAGCGTGGTCGGCTCGTCGGCGACCACGATCGCCGGTTCTGCGACGAGCACGGCGGCGAGGGCGAGCAACTGCTTCTGGCCACCCGAGAGGCGGTGCGCCGGATGGTCGGCGTGCCCGGCGAGCCCGAACCGTTCGAGGGCCGCTGCGACGCGCGTCGCGACATCCGCCTTCGAGAGGCCGCGTCGTCGCAGGGTGAAGGCGACGTCCTCGGCAACGGTCGGCATGACGATCTGGCTGTCGGGATTCGTGAAGACGAACCCGACGCGTCGCCGCACTTCGCGTCCGTTGCGTGCCACGTCGAGCCCGTCGACGGTGACTGTGCCGTTGTCGGGCCGTACGAGGCCGTTCACCATGCGGGCGAGTGTGGATTTGCCCGATCCGTTCGCGCCGACGATGCCGATGCGGCGTTCGGTCAGCACGAGGTCGATGCCCTTCAGCACCGAGCGGTCGCCGTAGCCGTGGCGCACGCCGCAGAATTCGATCATGCTCATGCGACCCGCTCCACGATCATCGCGATGCCCTGGCCGCCGCCGATCGAGCAGGCCGCGAGACCGAGGCGGGCGTCGTCGGCCGCATGCATGCGAGCGGCGAGACGCACGAGCAGCACCGCCCCCGACGCGCCCCAGGGATGGCCGAGCGCGATCGCGCCGCCGTCGCCCGAGATCGTCGTCTCATCGAGCCCGACGGCGTCGCTCACGGCGAGCACCTGCGCGGCGAACGCCTCGGTGAGCTCCACGAAGCCGAGATCGGCGACGGATGCCCCGGCCCGATCGATCGCGCGACGGATGGCGCCGGCCGCGCCCATGCCGGGCAGTGCCGGGTCGGAACCGGTGATCGCAGACGCGACGATGCGCAGCCCCGGAAGGCCCAGCTCGGCACGCACCGTCTCGCTCGTGACGGCCATTGCGGCGGCGCCGTCTGAGATGCCGCAAGAGTTTCCGGCGGTCACGGTGCCGTCGCCGCCGAACGCCGGCCGGAAGCGGCTGAGGGTTCGCGCGTCGAGGTTCGGTCGGGGACGATCGTCGGCGCCGATGCCGTCGACCGAGACGAGTTCGTCGTCGAATCGGCCGGCGGCGCTCGCCACCGTCGCGAGGTCGTGCGAGCGCACCGCCCAGGCGTCCTGTCGCTCTCGGCTGACGCCGAAGCGTACGGCTACGGCATCGGCGGCGGGCCCCATCTCGGGGTCGGGCATGCCGGCCGGGGCGAACGGCGCACGCTCGTAGCGTCGGGTGGGCGTGGTGGAACCTGCTTCAGGCGGCCAGAAGCGCCATGGCGCCGTCGAGGCCGACTCCGCGCCTCCGGCGATGACGAGCTTCGCGTCGCCCGCACGAACGCGCGAGGCGGCCTGCTGCACGGCGTCGAGCCCCGACCCGCACTGCCGGTCGACCGTTACGCCCGGCACGTCGAGCCCCAGACCGGCTCGCAGCGCCGAGACTCGTGCGACGTCGCCGCCCGGGCCAAGGCAGTTTCCGAGGATGACGTCGTCGATCGGGAGTCCCGCGGGCGCCACAGCGTCGGCGACGGCGGCGAGCACGGGGGCGGCGAGCGCGTCGACCGTGTGGCTCGCGAAGCCGCGGCCGATGCTGCCGATCGGCGTGCGTCGGGCACTGACGATGACGGGGGCGTCCCGGTGGATCTGACGTGTCATGCGCGATCGACTCGATCCGCGTCGAGCGCGCCGGCGGCGAGGGCGGTTGCGAGCAGCCCGCGCGCGACCTTGCCCGACGTGGTGCGGGGGAGCGTGTCGACGACGTACCAGGCGCGCGGGCGCTGCGGTGCCGCGAGACCGGCCCGGCCATCGTCGATGATGCGGGTGATCTCGCCCCCCGGCTCGAGTTCGAGCACCGCGACGGGAACGTGGCCATGCCGCGGATCGGGAGCGGCGAGCACGGCGACCGCGCTGACCCCGTCGAGCGCCGCGAGAGTCGCCTCGACGTCTTCGGCGAGCACCGTCGTGCCCGAAACGTTGATCGCGGCGTCGCCGCGTCCGCGCACGATGAGCCCGCCGTCTGCGGTGGCGTCTGCGCGATCGCCGACGGTCGCGAATCCCCCCTCGTCGGTGCGGAGCGGACCCGTCGAGCCCGAGTAGCCGATGGCGAGGTAGGGCGACCGCGCCCACAGTTCACCGTCACGCAGCTGCACCTCGACGCCCGGAAAGGGACGCAGCGTGCCCGCGCTATCGCGAGCATGGTCGACTGCGGCCACGAACGAGAGCTCGGCGGCGCCGTAGTATTCGGTCACCGCGATGGCCGCAGCGCCCGCCGCCGTGCGCACCTCGACCGGCAGTGCCGCGCCCGCGACCACGACCCGGCGCGGGCGAATACCCGTCGAGACGAGGCGGGCGAGCACCGTCGGCGTCGCATGCACGATGTCGGCGTGTGCGCGTTCGTCGACGAGCACGGCCCCGAGCCACAACGCGTGCAGCGCTGCGAAGAGCTGCATCGAGACGTGCAACGGCCCGGTGACGGCCACGGTGAGCGCCTCGTCGCGGCGTGCTCCGATGAGCTCGGCGAGCGGGGCGAACGACGAGGTCCAGGATGCGAGCGTGCGGGCGACCGGCCGCGCGGTGCCTGAGGAGCCGCTCGTCATGACCACGAGCTGCGCGCCCTCGGGAACGGAGGCGATCTCGGGCCGCGGCTGCTCAGAGTCGGCGATGACGATAGGGAGGCCCGACTCGATCGCCGCGAGCACGGTGACGAGCACTGCGACCTGATCGTGGTCACAGGCGAACACGGGGCCGGTGGCAGCTCCCAGGCGCGCCGCCTCGGCCTGGACGGCGGCTCGCAGCTCGGCGCGGCTGAGCCGGCGCCCGCCGAGGCGCAGCGCCTCGCCGTCGCCGACCAGCCGTTCGAGCATCGCGGATGCCCCTTACTCGGCGGTCGCGGCGCCGGTGTCGGCGGGGGCCGACGCAGCAGGTGCCGACTCGACCGGCACGCCGGGCGTGACCGACGTGCGCTGCCACGGCCAGCGCTTCGGCTCGATGAGTCCGGGCCACGCGCGGTGCACCTGCTTCGCCACGAGCACCGTGACGACGACCTTCAGGATGTCACCGGGAAGGAACACGAACGACCCGGTGAGCGATGCCCAGAGCGGAATGCCCGTCGCAACCGCGGCCCACGGCACGCCGATGGCGTAGACGGCGACGATACCGCCGAGCGCGGTGGCGCCGAGCGCGGGCAGCACCCGGTAGCGAGGAAGGAGGCGGGCGGTGAACCAGCCGATGACGACGACGCCGAGGAGCCAGCCGAGCAGGTATCCGGCCGACGGGCCGAAGAACACGCCGATTCCACCGCGTGCGCCCGACAGCAGCGGAAGCCCGGCGGCGACGAGCACCTCGAGCAGCAGCACGGCGAAGAACCCCTTTCGGGCGCCGAGAATCGCGCCCGCGAGCATCACGCCGAGCGTCTGGAACGTGATCGGCACCCCGGTGGTGCCGACCTGCAGCGCACCGGGCAAGCCCAGCGCGGCGATGAGGGCGGCGAAGACGGCGATCTGCGCGAGGTCGCGCGCGGAGGAGCGCGTTATGCGTCGTTCGGAAGTCTGGGCGGTCATGAGGATCCCCTCGGGAGTCGTGGCTTGCGGGCGGAAGCGCCTCACGAATCACGCTAGAAGCAAGGGGGAGCGCCGCGTCGCCGCAGCGTTACAAGAATGGCGTGCCGATTTTGGACGGCTCAGGCGGCGCGCGCCTCGAACTCCGACGCGGACCCGATCGACGGAAGCGACGCGGCATCGGCGTCGGTCTCGGGAACGATCACGGGATCGGCCCAGACGACGAGGGGAGCGGGCTGCCAGCTCAGGGCGAGCGGCTCGTTCTCTGCGGGTACGACCACGGCGACGGCGTCGCGCTCGTCGAGCACGCTGCGGGTGAGGTCTGCGGCGATCTGGTGGGTGAGCATCGCGTGGAAGATCTGGTCGGTGTCTTCGGGCGAGCGGCGCACCAGCGACCAAGTGCCGCCCGGGCCGATGAACTCCGAGAGCTTCGCATTGAGCAGTTCGAAGAGGTGCTCGCCGCGCAGGTCGGCCGAGGTCTGTCGCGGCGTGGGCGCAGCGTGGGCGGACGCCTGAGCGGCGAGTCGTGCACGGCGCCAGCGGCGGAACATCGGTGGCCCCTCTCGTGGTTCGTTTCTCGGAATCGGTTCGTTCGTCCCAGTTTCGGGCACGACCGCGAGGATCTCGCGAGACACGCCGCGCGAGGGCAGAGGTGTCGCCCTGCGATTCGCCGAGCTCACCCTGCTATTCGCCGAGCTCGCCCTGCTTCGTCTCTTCGGAGACCGTGCCGATCGCGATGGCGAGACTCGCGGCCCACGCCACCCAGGTGAGCAGCAGTCGCCAGTCGCGGGGACCCGAGATCGTGGCGCGCACGATGCCGATGCCGCTGAGGGCCGCGCCGATGACGGCCCCGCTGAAGAGGTACTTGCGCATGACGGCAACGCTACCGCGCGGTGAACATGCCCTGTGAGTCATCCGTGAATCTGACCGATCGGGCAGGAGCTGACCGATCGGTCAAGTACCGTCGAAGCATGCCCCCCGAAACCCCGGTCTCCCTTCGCGTGCGCGCCAGCGACGAGCTGCGCCAAGCGGCCCTCGAACAGTTCGCGACCGTCGGCTTCGCCGCCACGTCGCTGCAGCAGGTCGCCGACCATGCCGGCTACGCCAAGTCGAACGTGCTCTACCACTACGGCTCGAAAGAGGCGCTGCTCGAGGCCGCGATCGGGCCGGCCATCAACGAGTTCGAGGCCGTGCTCGAACAGTACCTCGCCGGCCCCGCGAGCGATCGGCGCACCGCGCTCGTCGGCAGCGTCGTCGACCTGCTCATCGACCACCGCCTGGCCGTGCACATCTTCATCCTGCAAGGGCCGAGCCTCAGCGAGGTGCCCATCATCGGCCGCGCCAACGCCGCCGTGCGCCGCCTCGCCGAGGCCGTCGGCCGCGAGCGCGAGAGCCTCGACGAGCACATCCGGTTCGGCATCGCCTTGGGCGGCGCCGCCTACCTGCTCACGGCGGGGCGGCTCTTCACCGACGACGAACCGCCCTCCGACGACGAACTCCGGGGAGTACTGCACCAGGTGCTCGGCGAGCTGCTGCTGCCCGCCGCCGGCCGCACGTCGACCACCACAACCACCGACTGAGAGAGATCGTGGCACTTCTTCTTCACCGCATCGGCCGTTTCGCCTACCGCCGGGCGTGGTTCGTCATCGTCGCCTGGGTGCTCACGCTCGGTGCCCTTGTAGGCCTCGGCCTCGGCCTCGGCGGCCAGCTGAAGGACTCGTTCGCCATTCCCGGCACCGAGTCGCAGACCGCCATCGACCAGCTCGCCGCGGTCTTTCCGCAGACCGCGGGCGCATCGGCGAAGGCTGTCGTCGAAGCCCCCGACGGGTCATCCGTCGACGACGCCCCCTACCGTGACGCGATCACCGACATGGAGTCGGCCCTCGAAGACGTCGACGGCGTGGTGAGCGTGCTCGGGCCGTTCGACGAGTACGCGGGCAAGCAGGTCTCCGACGACGGCCGCACCGCGTACATCCAGGTGCAGTTCGACGGCCCGACGACCGACGTGACGGTCGAGTCGAAAGACGCGGTCGTCGCGACCGGCGCCGTCGGTGAAGACGCCGGTCTGCGCGTCGCGTTCGGCGGCGAGGTCTTCCAGGACACGAGCTTCGGGCTCACGGTGACCGAGATGCTCGGCGTGGTGTTCGCGGGCGTCGTGCTCATCATCGCGTTCGGGTCGCTGCTGGCCGCCGGGATGCCGCTGCTCACCGCCCTCGTCGGCGTCGGCATCGCCTTCGGGGGCATCTCGATCGTGGCGGCGTTCGCCCCGGTCTCGTCGACCGCGCCGATGCTCGCGGTCATGATCGGCCTCGCGGTCGGCATCGACTACGCCCTCTTCATCCTGTCGCGCCACCGAACCCAGCTCGCGCGCGGGCACCAGCCCGAAGACAGCGCGGCCGAATCGGTCGCGACCGCCGGCGGTGCCGTGGTGTTCGCCGGGCTCACCGTCATCATCGCGCTGCTCGGCCTGCTCGTCGTCGGCATCCCGTTCCTCAGCGTCATGGGCGTCGCGGCCGCGTTCGCGGTGCTCGTCGCCGTGGCCGGCGCAGTCACGCTGCTGCCCGCCCTGCTCGGCGTGCTCGGGCATCGCCTGATCCCGAAGTCCGGCAGTCGCGCCCACCGCCGCGCCAATGCCGGCGACGACGGCGGCAAGCGCACGATGGGCCGCCGCTGGGTCGACCTCGTCCTCAAGGCTCCCGTCGTGTTCCTCGTGGTCGTCATCGGCCTGCTCGGCACCGCGGCCATCCCGGCGGCCAGCATCGACCTGAACCTGCCGAGCGGCGCCACCGCCGAAGCCGGCAGCCAGGAGCGCGAGGCCTACGACATGATCGCCGACGGGTTCGGGCCCGGGTACAACGGCCCGCTCATCGTGACGGTCGACATCACCCAGACCCTCGACATCTTCGACGACCTCGACGCGATCGGCGCGCGCCTCGCCGAGGTCGACGGAGTCGTGTACGTCGGCGACGGCCTGCCCAACGAGACGGTCGACACCGCGATCATCCAGGTGATTCCCGAGAGCGCGCCGAACGACCCCGAGACCAAGCAGATCGTGCAGGAGATCCGCGACCTGCAACCGCAGATCGAGAAGGACTTCGGCACGCCCATCGCGGTCACCGGCTACACGGCCGTGTCGATCGACATCTCGAACCGGCTGAACGACGCGCTCGTGCCGTTCGCCCTCATCGTCGTGGGGCTCTCGGTCATCCTGCTGCTGCTCGTGTTCCGCTCGGTCTTCGTGCCGATCAAGGCGGCACTCGGCTTCCTGCTCTCGGCGTTCGCCGCCATCGGCGTCAGCGTCGCGGTGTTCCAATGGGGCTGGGCGGCCGAGTTCCTGAACATCGAGCCGGGCCCGATCCTGAGCTTCCTGCCGATCCTGCTCATCGCGGTGCTCTTCGGCCTCGCGATGGACTACGAGGTCTTCCTCGTGTCGGGCATGCGCGAGGAGTTCGTGAAGACGCGCGAACCCCGCGGCTCGGTCGTGCACGGCTTCCAGCACGCCGCCCGCGTGGTCACCGCCGCGGCGCTCATCATGTTCTTCGTCTTCTTCGCGTTCGTTCCCGAGGGCTCGGGTGCGATCAAGGCGATCGCCTTCGCCCTCGCGATCGGCGTCGCGTTCGATGCCTTCCTCGTGCGCATGACGCTCGTGCCTGCGGCCATGGTGCTCGCGGGCAGGGCCGCCTGGTGGCTGCCGAAGTGGCTCGAGAAGCGCCTGCCGAACGTCGACATCGAGGGTGAGGGCCTGCGTGCCCACCTCGAGCACGCGCAGTGGGCTGCCGCGCGACCGGGCGCGATCATCGCCGACTCTGCGGTGTTCGGCCTCACCGATCGGCCGATCGGACCGATGACGTTCGACGTGCCCGCGGGCGGGGTGCTCGTCGTGCGCGGCGAGACCGTCGACCGCCGAGTGGTCGCCGCGACGCTCGCGGGGCGACTCGCGCTCGTCGACGGCCGCCTCGCGGTGCAGGGATCGCCGCTGCCGACCGGCGCGGGCGAGGTCATGCGCCGCGTCGCGATCGCCGAGGGGGCGACGGATGCAACGACCGGCGGCACCGTCGGCGAACTCATCGCCGCACGACTCGACGCGACCCGCGCGTGGTATCGCGTGCGCCCGTCGTCGGCGCTGGTCGACGAGTGGGTGACCCGGGCCGCCGACGCGTTCGAGCGCACTCCCGATGGCCCGCGATTCGGCGTCGACACGCCGATCACCGCACTCGGTGCCGAAACACGCGCGGTCGTCGCGATCGCGGCTGCGCTCGCCGAACGTCCGAGGGTCGTCGTGATCGACCTCGACGACGACCCGAGTGAGGCTGACACGACCCTGTGGCAGGCGCTCGCCCGACTCGTCCCCGCATCCGTCAGCCTCGTGGTGGGCCTCGGCGCTTCGGCCACCGCGCCCGATGTCTCGCCCGAACTCGCGGCACGGGGCATCCGCACCATCGAACCCGACTCGGCACCCGAGCCGGTCGGCGCACTTCAGGAGGCACTGCGATGAGACTGCGCGCGTCAACCAGCACACGACTCTCCCGACTCTTCGGAACGACGCCCGCGCAGCGCCGCACCCGGTTCGGCGTGCTCGTCGCCGCCGTGATCGCCGTGCCGCTCGCGGTCGCAGGACTCATGTCGGGCGCCCTCGGCGGCGCCGGCGACAACCTCGAGCAGATCCCGGCCGTCGTCGTGAACAACGACGAGATGGTCACCATGACGCTGCCCGACGGCACCGAACAGCCGGTGCTCGCCGGCCGCCAGCTCGTCACCGAGCTCACCGGTGCCGACACCGCCGGGTTCGCATGGACGATCTCGAACGACGACGAGGCGGCCGAGCTGCTCGCCTCGGGCGACGCCTATGCCGTGCTCACCATTCCCGCCGACTTCTCGGAGTCCGTCACATCGATCTCGGGTGAAGAGCCGACGCAGGCGAACCTCGACATCCGCACCGATGATGCGCACGGCTACCTCGCCGGCTCGGTCGCAGGGTCGGTCGGCGACGCGATGTCGGCCGCATTCGGCCGCGAGCTGACGGCGCAGTACCTCGAGGGCTTCTACGCCAACCTCGCCGCAATGGCCGGTGGGCTCGGCGACGCCGCCGACGGCGCGACGCAGCTGTCGTCGGGCGTCGGCTCGCTCGCAAACGGGCTCGGCACGCTGTCCGACGGAGTCGCTTCGGCCGCGTCAGGGGCATCGGATGCCGCGAACGGAGCCACCCTCTACGCCGACGGCGTCGACCAGTACACCGACGGTGTCGACGGCATCGCGAGCGGGATGACGAGCTATTCCGCAGGGGTGACGAAGTACACGCAGGGCGTCGACGGCATCGCCGCGGGGCTCGGGCAGCTCGACGCGAACGCCGCACAGCTCGATGCGCTCAGCGACGGCTGGGACAAGTACGTCGGCGGCATCAGCGCGGGTGTCGACCAGGTCGAGCAGGTGGCGACACCTCTGATCGCCGAGCTCGAGCAGCTCGCGATCGATCGGCCCGAGCTCGCTCCGCAGATCGACGAGGCGATCGCCGGCATCGAGCAGACGCTCGGCGGCCTCACGACCCTCTCGACCTCGGGCCAGCAGCTCGCCGCCGGTACCCGCACGGGCATCGATGGAATCCAGGGCGGGATCACGCAGCTCTCGGGCGGTGCCGCACAGCTTGCTGCGGGTTCGTCGGGCCTGCGCGACGGCGCCTCGGGGCTCGCCTCGGGTGCCACGCAGCTCGCCGCGGGTTCGTCGGGCCTGCGCGACGGCGCCTCGGGGCTCGCCTCGGGCGTCGGCGAACTGGCCGGTGGGCTCGATTCGCTGCACGCCGGCACCGCCGACGCCGCGACCGGCGCGACGAAGCTGGCCACGGGCGCCGGCACACTCGCGGACGGGCTCACCACCGGCGCCGAAGAGGCGAGTGCATTCACCGACATCGACGCGGCGAGCACCGCCGACGTCGTCGCCGAGCCAGTCACGGTCGACGCGACGCGCGCCCACGAGATCGATTCGACCAGCGAGGTGGTCGGCATGCTCTTCGTGCCGATCGGCCTGTGGCTCGGTGCGATGGCGATGTTCCTCGTCTTCCGGCCGTTCGGCCGCGACGCACTGCGCAGCACCGCGTCGACGGGCGGGCTCGTGTGGCGTACGCTCGCCCGCGCCGGACTCCTCGCCCTCGCGCAGGCGGTCACCGTGGTGCTGTTGCTGCACGGCGCCCTCGGCGTCGACTGGAGCCTGCTGCCGCAGACCCTCGGGTTCGCCGCACTGCTCGCGCTCACGTTCACGGCGTTGCACGCGTTCCTCACGGTGTGGCTCGGCCGGGCCGGACTGCTCGTCTCGCTCGTGCTCGTCGCCCTGCAACTCGCGGCCTCGGGCGGGCTCTACCCGATCGAGATCCTGAGCGGTCCGTTCCAGGTGATCAGCCCGTTCCTCCCGCTCACCTGGGCCGTGCAGGGCATGCAACTGATCGTCGCGGGCGCCGCTGGGGGAGCCGTCGCCGCCGCTGCCGGTGTGATCGTGATCTTCGGGCTCATCGGCGTCGTCGGCACGCTCTTCGTCGTGAGCCGTCGTCGCGGCATCCGCTCGATCGGATTCGCGGCCGCCGCGCTCGGCTGACCGCTCCCGGCGGCCGCCGGGTCGGATCAGGAGCCGGGTGGCTCGTCGGGGGGCGGCATCGCGCCGACCTCGACGGCCACCCGCTCCTCGTGGCTGTGCACGAGCTTGAGGCCGATCACGCACGCGATGATGCCGGCGAGGAACAGCACCTTGAGCACGCTCGACGACTCGCCGCCGAAGGTGATCGCGTAGGTCACCGTGAGTGCTGCGCCGAGGCCGGTCCAGACGGCGTAGGCCGTGCCGATCGGGATGCCGCGCATCGCGTAGGCGAGCCCGGCCATGCTCCCGGCGAGCGCGAGGAAGAACACGACCGTCGGCACGACCAGCGAGAAGCCCTCGGAGTACCCCAGCGCCGTCGCCCACACCGCCTCGAGCACCGCGCTCACGATCAGGATCGGCCAGTACATCTCACGCCTCCCCGACGATCTTCAAGCCGATGACGCATCCGATGATGCCGAGCAGGAGCAGGATCTTCACGATGCTCGCCTTCTCGCCGCCGAAGATCATCGCGTAGGCGACGGTCAGCACGGCGCCGATGCCCACCCAGACGGCATACGCGGTGCCCACAGGGATCGTGGTCATCGCGTAGGCGAGCCCGGCCATGCTGAGCGCGAGGGCGACCACGAAGATCACCGACGGCCACACTCGCCGGAAGTTGTTCGACGCGCCGAGCGCCGTCGCCCACACCGCCTCGAGCACACCCGACGCGATCAGGATCACCCAGTCCATGGCACCGCCCCCTTGTGTTCGCCACCGCGCCTCCATGCTCCCACCCGTCAGGCCCGAGCGTGAGGGCCGACTGTTAGCCTGATCGAAGCGCGAGGAGGGACATCCGCTTCATGAACGCCCCTGAACCGTCACGCGGCGACCTGTACGTCGACGCCGCATACGACATGATCGTGGTCTCGAACCGGCTGCCCGTCGACTACCAAGAGGGGCCTGAGGGCGAGACGCAGTGGAAGAGCTCGCCCGGCGGGCTCGTCACCGCGCTCGAGCCGGTGATGCGCGCCGCCGACGGTGCGTGGATCGGGTGGGCCGGAGTCGCCGATCGCGACTTCGACCCGTTCGAGCACGACGGCATCTCGATCATCCCCGTGCCGCTTTCGGCGCAAGAGCTCGAGGACTACTACGAGGGCTTCTCGAACGACACTCTCTGGCCGCTCTACCACGACGTGATCGCGCCGCCCTCGTTCCACCGGGAATGGTGGGACGCGTATGTGCGCGTCAACCGCCGATTCGCCGAGGCGGCGGCCCGAGCCGCATCGCCAGGTGCGGTGGTCTGGGTGCAGGACTACCAATTGCAGCTCGTCCCGAAGATGCTGCGCGAGAACCGGCCCGACCTCGTCATCGGGTTCTTCAACCACATTCCGTTCCCGGCATACGGCATCTACTCGCAGTTGCCGTGGCGGCGGCAGGTCATCGACGGGCTGCTCGGGGCAGACGTCATCGGGTTCCAGCGCGCCGCCGACGCCGGCAACTTCTCTCGAGCCGTTCGCCGCTTGTACGGGTACACGACGCGCGGCTCGCTCATCGAGGTGCCGACCGGCGACGGCGACGTGCGACGCGTCGTCGCCCGCCACTTCCCGATCTCGATAGACGCGGCCGGGTTCGAGGAGATCGCTCGCCGGCCCGAGGTGCAGGCGCGGGCCCGCGAGATCCGTTCGAGCCTCGGCGACCCCGAGGTGATCATGCTCGGCGTCGACCGGCTCGACTATACGAAGGGCATCCGGCACCGGCTCAAGGCGTTCGGCGAACTGCTGCGCGACGACCGGCTGTCGGTCGAGCGCGCCACGCTCGTGCAGGTCGCGAGCCCGTCGCGCGAACGCGTCGCGACCTATCGGCAACTGCGCGACGAGATCGAGCTCATGGTCGGGCGGCTCAACGGCGACTACTCGACCCTCGGGCACCAGGCGATCGCCTACCTGCACCACGGCTACCCGCGCGAAGAGATGGTGGCGCTCTACCTCGCCGCCGACGTCATGCTCGTCACCGCACTTCGCGACGGCATGAACCTCGTGGCGAAGGAGTACGTCGCGTGCCGGTTCGACCACGACGGCGTGCTCGTGCTCAGCGAGTTCACCGGCGCATCCGACGAGCTGCGGCAGGCCGTGCTCGTCAACCCGCACGACATCGAGGGCCTGAAAGACGCGATGGTCGAGGCCGTCGAGATGCCCGAACGCGAGCGGGCACGACGCATGCGAGCACTGCGCAAGCGGGTGGGCGAGAACGACGTCGCCCGTTGGTCGGCGAGCTTCCTGAAGACGCTCACCGGCGCGGGCATCATCGCCCCGGGCGTCCCCGACGCACTCGACGCCGCCGTGTCGATGATCGCGACGACCGAGCGCCTGCTCGTCGCCCTCGACTTCGACGGCACGCTCGCGCCCCTCGTCGACCGTCCCGAAGACGCACGCGCGACCAAGCGGGCGCGCGCCGCGATCGAGCGGCTCACGGCGGCCGACGACACCCGCGTCGCCATCGTGTCGGGTCGCGCGCTCGAGAGCCTGCGCGACGTGGCCGATCCGCCGCACGGCACGCTGCTCAGCGGATCGCACGGGGTCGAGCTGCGGCTCGACGGGGGTGAGGTCACGATCGACCTGCGCGACGGTGAGCTCGACGCACTCGAACGGCTCACCCGCATCCTCGACGAGGTCGTCGCGGGGGCCGACGGTGCCTGGGTCGAGCACAAGCCCGCCGGGCGGGCACTGCACACCCGCAAGGTCGCGGCGAAGGTCGCCACCGAGGTGGCGCGCGTCGCCCGCGAGCGCGTCGAACGCGAGGTGCCCGAGCTCGCGATCCGCACCGGCAAGGGCGTGCTCGAGTTCGCCGTGCGGTCGACCGACAAGGGCGAGGCGCTCACCCGCCTGCGGCAGCACGCGGGCGCGAGCGCGGTCATCTACGTGGGCGACGACGTCACCGACGAAGACGCGTTCGCCGCCCTCGAGACCGACGACATCGGCGTCAAGGTGGGCCAGGGCAAGTCGGTCGCGGCCTACCGGCTGCGAAGTCCCGAAGATGTCGCGATTCTGCTCGAGCGCCTCGCGGCAGCGCGTGACACAGAAGGCGGCGGGTCGTCGCGCTGGCCATAGACTCGACCCATGCCCGAGTTCGATCCCAAGCCTCGTAGTCGCACCGTCACCGACGGCATCGAAGCCATGACGAGCCGGGGCATGCTCCGCGCCGTCGGCATGGGCGATGCCGATTGGCAGAAGCCCCAGATCGGCATCGCGAGCTCGTGGAACGAGATCACGCCGTGCAACCTCTCGCTGGGCCGCCTCGCGCAGGCCGCGAAAGAGGGCGTGCACGGCGGCGGCGGCTACCCGCTGCAGTTCGGCACGGTCTCAGTCTCAGACGGCATCTCGATGGGCCACGAGGGCATGCACTTCTCCCTGGTCTCGCGCGAGGTCATCGCCGACTCCGTCGAGGTCGTCATGCAGGCCGAGCGCCTCGACGGCTCGGTGCTGCTCGCGGGCTGCGATAAGTCGATCCCCGGCATGCTCATGGCGGCGGCCCGACTCGACCTGGCGAGCGTATTCCTCTACGCCGGCTCGATCGCGCCCGGCTGGGTGCGCCTGAGCGACGGCACCGAGAAAGACATCACGATCATCGACTCGTTCGAGGCGGTCGGCGCCGTCAAG
Source organism: Agromyces neolithicus (assembly GCF_039529735.1). Lineage (NCBI taxonomy): Bacteria > Bacillati > Actinomycetota > Actinomycetes > Micrococcales > Microbacteriaceae > Agromyces > Agromyces neolithicus. Next base: position 58,336 of record NZ_BAAANJ010000016.1, on the reverse strand, counting down.
GCCGGCACCATGAGCGAGGCCGATGCCAAGGCCATCGAGTGCGCGTTCGCACCCGGCGAGGGCGCGTGCGGCGGCATGTACACCGCCAACACCATGGCCTCGGTCGCCGAGGCGCTCGGGCTCTCGCTGCCCGGCTCGGCGTCGCCGGCCTCGGCCGATCGCCGCCGCGACTATTACGCGCACCGGTCGGGCGAGGCGGTCGTCAACCTGCTGAATCACGGCATCACCGCACGGCAGATCCTCACCAAGCAGGCGTTCGAGAACGCCATCGCCGTCGGCATGGCACTCGGCGGCTCCACGAACATCGTGCTGCACCTGCTCGCCATCGCCCGCGAGGCCGAGGTCGAACTCACCCTCGACGACTTCAACCGCATCGGCGCGAAGGTGCCGCACATCGGCGACCTCAAGCCCTTCGGCAAGTACGTCATGAACGATGTCGACCGTCGCGGCGGCCTGCCGGTGCTCATGAAGGCGCTGCTCGACGCCGGGCTCATGCACGGCGACGCGCTCACGGTCACCGGCAAGACGCTCGCCGAGAACCTCGCCGAGATGCAGATCGCCCCGCTCGACGGCGAGGTGCTGCGCACGCTCGACAACCCCATCCACGAGACCGGTGGCCTCACGATCCTGCACGGCTCGCTGGCCCCCGAGGGCGCGGTCGTCAAGACGGCCGGCTTCGACGCCGCCACGTTCGAGGGCCCCGCTCGCGTGTTCGAGCGCGAGCGTGCCGCGATGGACGCGCTCACGGCAGGTGAGATCAAGCACGGCGACGTCGTCGTGATCCGCTACGAAGGACCCAAGGGCGGTCCCGGCATGCGTGAGATGCTCGCGATCACCGCCGCCATCAAGGGCGCTGGCCTCGGAAAAGATGTACTACTGTTGACTGACGGTCGATTCTCAGGCGGCACAACCGGCCTGTGCATCGGCCATCTGGCACCCGAAGCAGTAGACGCAGGTCCTATTGCCTTGGTGCGCGATGGTGATCTGATTCGGGTCGATATCGCGGCCCGGTCCATCGACCTACTGGTCGACGAGGCCGAGCTGGCAGCCCGCCGTGACGGCTGGGCTCCGCTTCCTCCGCGCTATACCCGAGGCGTTCTCGCGAAGTACTCCAAGCTCGTGCGTTCCGCCGCCGAAGGCGCCACGACGGGCTGAGTGCTGCGCTTCCCGCACACACACCGTCCACCAGAACAGGAATCGAATGACCACGGAATCCAGCCCCGTGCCATCGCCCGCTGCACTGCCACCAGGCACGCCCGTGGAAATGACGGGTGCCGAAGGCGTCGTCCGCTCGCTCGAGATGCTCGGCATCACCGACGTCTTCGGTCTTCCGGGCGGCGCGATCCTCCCGGTCTACGACCCGCTGCTCGACAGTCGCAAGCTGCGCCACATCCTCGTGCGTCACGAGCAGGGCGCGGGCCACGCCGCTGAGGGGTACGCGTCGTCGAGCGGCAAGCTCGGCGTCGCGATCGCCACGTCGGGCCCCGGTGCCACCAACCTCGTCACCGCCATCGCCGACGCCCACATGGACTCGGTGCCGATGCTCGCCATCACCGGCCAGGTGTTCTCGAACCTCATGGGCACCGATGCGTTCCAAGAGGCCGACATCGTCGGCATCACGATGCCCGTCACCAAGCACTCCTTCCTCGTGAAGCGTGCCGACGAGATCCCGGCGACCATCGCTGCGGCGGCGCACATCGCCACCACCGGTCGCCCGGGGCCCGTGCTCGTCGACATCACCAAAGACGCGCAGCAGGCCAAGTTCATCTTCCGCTGGCCGCCGAAGGTCGACCTGCCGGGCTACCGGCCGATCACGAAGGCGCACGGCAAGCAGGTCGCCGCGGCCGCACAGCTGTTCGCCGAGGCCAAGCGTCCCGTGCTCTACGTGGGCGGTGGGGTCATCCGATCGCACGCGTCAGACGAATTGCTCGCGCTCGCCGAACTGACGAACGCACCCGTGGTCACCACGCTCATGGCTCGTGGTGCGTTCCCCGACTCGCATCAGCAGCACCTCGGCATGCCCGGCATGCACGGCACCGTTCCCGCCGTGCTGGCCCTGCAGGAGGCCGACCTGCTGGTCGTGCTCGGCGCCCGCTTCGACGACCGCGTGACCGGCAAGGCCGCGCTGTTCGCGCCGAACTCGAAGGTCGTGCACGTCGACATCGACCCCGCCGAGATCTCGAAGATCCGCACGGCCGACGTGCCGATCGTCGGCGACCTGAAAGACGTGCTCGTCGACCTCGCCGCCGCCTACCGCGACGCGACCGCGGGCGAGAAGCCCGACCTCGACGAGTGGTGGGCCACGCTCGACGGGCTGCGCAGCGAGTTCCCGCTCGGCTACTCCGAGCCCAGCGACGGGCTGCTCGCACCGCAGTACGTCATCGAGCGCATCGGCGAGCTCACCGGCCCCGAGGGCGTGTACGCCGCGGGCGTCGGGCAGCACCAGATGTGGGCCGCGCAGTTCATCAAGTACGAGCGTCCCAACTCCTGGCTGAACTCCGGCGGAGCCGGCACCATGGGCTACGCCGTGCCCGCGGCCATGGGCGCCAAGGTCGCCCAACCCGACCGTGTGGTCTGGGCGATCGACGGCGACGGCTGCTTCCAGATGACGAACCAAGAGCTCGCGACCTGCACGCTGAACAAGATCCCCATCAAGGTCGCGGTCATCAACAACTCGTCGCTCGGCATGGTGCGCCAGTGGCAGACCCTGTTCTACGACGGCCGCTACTCGAACACCGACCTCAACACGGGCCACGACACGGTGCGCATCCCCGACTTCGTGACGCTCGCCGAGGCATATGGAGCTCTCGGCATCCGCGTCACCAAGAAAGAAGAGGTCGACGCGGCGATCAAGCTCGCGCTCGAGACGAACGACCGGCCCGTGGTCATCGACTTCGTGGTCTCGGCCGACGCCATGGTGTGGCCGATGGTGCCGCAGGGCGTGTCGAACAGCTACATCCAGTACGCCCGCGATCATTCGCCGGCATTCAGCGAGGAGGACTGACCATGTCGACACACGTGCTCTCGCTCCTCGTCGAAGACAAGCCGGGCCTGCTCACCCGCGTCGCCGGGCTCTTCGCCCGTCGCGGGTTCAACATCGAGTCACTTGCAGTGGGCCACTCCGAGCTCGAGGGGCTTTCGCGCATCACGGTCGTCGTCGATGTCGAAGACCTGCCCCTCGAGCAGGTCACGAAGCAGCTCAACAAGCTCGTGAACGTGATCAAGATCGTCGAGCTCGACCCCAACCAGTCGGTGCACCGCGAGCACATGCTCATCAAGGTGCGGGTCGACAACACCACGCGTTCGCAGGTGCTCGAGGCCGTGACCCTCTTCCGCGCCAGAGTGGTCGACGTGTCGACCGAGGCACTCGTGATCGAGGTCACGGGCGACTCGGGCAAGACCACCGCGTTCCTCAAGGTGCTCGAGCCCTACGGCATCAAAGAGATCGCCCAGTCGGGCCTGCTCGCGATCGGCCGCGGCGGCAAGTCCATCACCGAACGCGTCTTCAAGAACTGACCCGACGGATGCCGCGGCACGGCGTCGCGGCATCCGTCATCTGAACCACAACGAGGAGAAAGAACAGCACATGGCTGAGATCTACTACGACAAGGATGCCGACCTCGCCCTCATCCAGGGCAAGAAGGTCGCCGTCATCGGCTACGGCTCGCAGGGCCACGCACACGCGCAGAACCTGCGCGACTCGGGCGTCGAGGTCGTCATCGGCCTCAAAGACGACTCGAAGTCGAAGCCGAAGGCCGAAGAGGCCGGCTTCCAGGTGCTGAGCGTCGCCGACGCGGCCGCCGGCGCCGACGTCATCGTCATCCTCGCGCCCGACCAGTACCAGCGCCACATCTACGCCGAGTCGATCAAAGACAACTTGACCGCGGGAAAGACCCTCGTCTTCGGGCACGGCTTCAACATCCGGTTCGGCTACATCGAGGCGCCCGAGGGCGTCGACGTCGTGATGGTCGCCCCCAAGGGCCCGGGCCACACCGTGCGCCGCGAGTACGAGGCCGGACGCGGCGTACCTGTGATCGTCGCCGTCGAGAAGGACGCCTCGGGCAACGCGTGGCCGCTCACGCTGTCGTACGCGAAGGCGATCGGCGGACTGCGCGCCGGCGGCATCAAGACCACGTTCACCGAAGAGACCGAGACCGACCTGTTCGGCGAGCAGGCGGTGCTCTGCGGCGGAGTCTCGCAGCTCGTGCAGTACGGCTTCGAGACCCTCACCGAGGCGGGCTACCAGCCGCAGGTCGCGTACTTCGAGGTGCTGCACGAGCTGAAGCTCATCGTCGACCTCATGTGGGAGGGCGGCATCGCCAAGCAGCGCTGGTCGGTCTCCGACACCGCTGAGTACGGCGACTACGTCTCGGGTCCGCGCGTCATCGACCCGCGCGTCAAAGAGAACATGCAGGCCGTGCTCGGCGATATCCAGAGCGGTGCGTTCGCGAAGCGCTTCATCGACGACCAGGACAACGGGGCGAAGGAGTTCCTCGAGCTGCGCGCCAAGGGCGAGGCGCACCCCATCGAGGCCACCGGCCGCGAGCTGCGCAAGCTCTTCGCGTGGAACGCGTCGAACGATGACGACTATGTCGACGGCGAAGTGGCGCGCTAGGTTCGTCTCGAGACCAGAACGGCCCGCTCCGGATGCTCCGGGGCGGGCCGTTCGGCGTCGCGCGTGGCCGCTTCGTCGGCTCACTGCTCGCCGAAGCCGCACGTGCTCTGCGGCTCCCCGAGCGCCGCGAGGTAGGTTCGCCACTCGTTCTCGCTGAGATCGCGGCCGGCGATCCGGCAGGCGAATTCGAACTGATGCTCGGGATCGATGTCCCAGACCATGACGCCCTCGGGCGTCGAGAGAGCTACTTCGAGGCCATCGGGGCGGACGATACCGTCGGGCATCGGGAGGTCCAGCTCGATGGTGGCGTCGGAATCACGAAAGATGCCCGGAGCGACGGCCCGGTCGTCGGTCCGGAGCGGCTCGCCGATCCGGATTCCCGTCGCCGTGTCGTAGAGCAACGCGGTTCCATCGTCAGTCGTCACGAGCAGGGTCCGAGAGTCACGACTCAGCGACGGCAGCTCGAGTCCACCGGCTGCGCCGGGGACCGACCCCAACCGAGCGAGCGGATCCGTATCGTACCGACCCATGCGCGTGCCCTCCATGCCGAGGAGCTCGCCGTCCGCGAGCATGACGTGGGCTTCGATCTCCGCAGGCTCGTCGTAGAGGATGCGATGATCTTGTGCGGAGAGTATCGCCAGCCGGATCTTCGACGTGTCTACGGTCTCCCGCGGTGAGCCATCGATCGAGTACGTCACGGCGATCCGGTCACCCTCGGGTGCAACCGAGATCCAAAGCGGGTACCCCTTGACTCGCCACGGCTCGCCTACCATGTCACCGGTCCGCGGATCGCGCTCCTGGATGAGCCCTCCCCGAGCTCCATGGAGTCTCGTGCCGTCTGTAGAAGACCAGAACGTTTCGATAAACAGGTCGAACGTCGTCCGCACCTCTTCTCCCGTGTCCGCCTCGATGATGCGGAACAACCCGTCCGCTTCCGAACGCGCATACAGCCGTCCGTCCCGTGCCCAGCCGACATCGCTCACCGCCCCGTCGAACCGATACGTCACGTCGCCGGTCGCGGTGTCCACGACGACGGCACCCTCGAGGACACCCTCGACGATCCGTCCGATCTCGACGCCGGGGGTCGGGGCGTCGACCTGGGGTGCCGTAGCGACGGAGGAGCCCTCGTACGAGTACGGTCCCGCCAGCAAGTGGCCGGGAGCGACGAGCCGGCGGCCGAGGCCGATCCCCTCGAGGTGCCATCGGGAGATGATCGGCTGACCGACACTGATGACCGTGAGGGTGGCGCCGTCGGCACTCACATCGATCGTCCCGATGTCCTCGTACAGCGGAGCGATCTCCTCGGCGGGAATCGGCGCACCGTCGGCGAGATCGAAGACGCTGATCCGCCCGAATCTGCTTGCGCAATACACGCGTTCCATCGACTCCGACATGGCAATCCAATTGCACTGATCCGGTGAGGGGCTGAGGTCTGTCGACCAACGCACCTGGTGATTGTCGGGTTCGAGGGCGATCAGCTCGAAGATGCCCGACGCGATCACGATTCCGGAATCGCCGACCGCCACGGCGGAATGCGCAGACCATTGGGGCACTGCCGTGCTCGCCGAGATCGTCGCCGATGCCGGATCGATCACGTTCAAACGGTGGTCGGCGCGTCCGACGAGGAGCCGGCCCCGTCCGTCGAACGCGAGGGCGGCGACGGGCGGGTCAGCGGCAGACCCTCGATCGGGGTGCGCCAGGGGAGCCTCATTGGCGACGCCGCGCATCTGCCAGTCCGAAGTCGACACGAGCGTTACGGCGCCATCGCGGAAATCGGCGACCGCGATGGTCGAGCCGTCGGCATTCACCGCGAGCGCACCCGTTCCCACATCGATCCGGGTCGGACCTCCGATGCGCTCGGCGCGTTCGAGATCGAACACCACGAGCTCGGACTGCGTGGATGTTCCTGACGAGGGCCTGTCAAGCTGTGTGTCAACGGACCACAGCACAGCGCCGACCCGGCCATCGCCGCTCACCTCGACGAGCGGAGAGGGACTGGCCGGACCGGTATCGAACCCGAGGTCCAACTCCTGGATCACGTCTCCGGTCCCGGCATCCCGGATACCGGCATCCCCGGCGGTCGTGACGATGAGGACGTCGTCTGTGCCTGGGATGATGCTTCCGTACGCGTGCCCGCTCGACGCCAGGACAGCCGTACCGAGGAAGCCGTCCGTCCCTTGGAGCACACTCATGAGTCCCGAGCGCGTGCGCGGGTCGTCGGGCCACCGTCGGTACGCCTCGGCGGCGAGGAGGGCGGAGACGTCGCGCTCCGACGTCCGCAGCGTCAGCGACGTGGCGACGAGCGCCTCGAGCGTGGCACTGTCCCGCTGCGCGTTCGCCTCCTGGGAGGACACCACCGCCACCGATCCGGCGCCGGCGAGCAGCACGATCAGGCCGGCCGCGACCCCGAGCAGTACGCGCAGGCGCCGGTTCTGTCGCCGGTCCTGCCGCGTACGCTCCTCGAGCTGTTCCCTCTCCACGGTGGCGCGGGCGGCGGACGCGTCGAGGAAGGCCCGCTCGACGTCTGTCAGGTCCCGGGGCGCCGCGTCGCGCCATTCGATGGCGGACTGCAGGCGTGGGCCGCGCAGGAGGTCGTCTTCGGGACGACCCGCGGCGCTCCACGCTTCCGCAGTCGCGGCTATGGCCGTGAGGATGCGCGCACCCTCGGCGTCCTCCTCGAGCCACGCCTTGAGGCGCGGCCACGCCGACGCAAGCGACTCGTGGGCAACCTCGACCGAGTCGGCCTCCGCAGTGACGAGCCTCGCTCGCGCCAGCATCGAGAGCACCTGCTCCCGCGAGGCCTCCGTTCGCAGGGGCTTGGAGGGCACCCTGCGGCGCACGGGGCTGCCGTCGGGCCCGAGGGCCACCAGTCGCAGGAGGAGCCAGCGGCATGTCACCCGCTGGGCGGGGTCCATCGACTGGTAGAGGCGGTCGGCCGACTGGGCGATCGCGCCCGAGATGCCGCCGGATGCCTCATAGCCGGCGACCGTCAGCGTCGCGCCCTCTCGTCGCAGCCACGTCTCGACGAGCGCGTGCGACAGGTGGGGGAGTGCGCCGGCCTCACCCGCGGCATCCCGAAGGATGATCTCGACGAGCCCCGGCTCGAGGCGCAGGCCTGCGCGCCGGGCGGGCTCCTCGATGGCCTCGCGCAGTGCGGCGGGCGCCATCGGGCTGACGAGATGCACGCCCTCGGCGACGAGGGGCGCCAGATCAGGGTGCGCGGCGCAGTCACCGAGGTAGTCGGCGCGCACGACGAGAACGACGGTGGCGCCCGTCACCGTCGCCTCGGCGATCGCGCGGGTGGCCGCGTCGACGTCGGCCTCACCGGCGTGGAACACCTCCTCGAACTGGTCCACGATCACCACGTCGGCTCGCCCCGACCACACGGCCTCGCGGATGCGCGCGTCGAGGTCGTGCTCGGGCGTCAGGATCACGACGCGGTCGCCGCGGCGTTGCAGGGCGGGAACCACGCCGGCGCATACGAGCGAGGACTTGCCACTGCCCGAGGCACCCGACACGGCGAGGAAGCGCGACGTGCCGAGTCGGGTCAGCGCGGCCTCGATGTCGGCGCCACGTCCGAAGAAGTCGTCCTCGTTCTCGACGCCGAACGGCTGCAGCCCGCGATAGGGGCAGGCGGCGCTCGGACTCGCGGGCGCGTCGCCCAGGTCGAGGGCCACGTCGTGGCGGAGGATGCGCAGCTCGAGTTCCGCCAGCTGGGCGCCCGGTTCCGCGCCGAGCTCGTCGGCGAGTCGCTCGCGGGCAGCGCGGATGGCCGCGAGCGCGTCGGCCTGGCGGCCGCTTCGATAGAGCGCGGTGGCGAGCAGCACCCACCGTCGCTCCCGCAGCGGTGCCACGCGCACCAGTCGCTCCGCATCGGCGACGAACGCCGCATCCTCGCCGAGCCTGAGGTGCGCGTCGACCCGCGCCTCCTCGAGCTCCATCCGCACCTCGTCGAGGCGCTCCGCCTCGACGACGGCAGGCGTCCATGACGCGAGGTCGGCATAGGGTGCGCCGCGCCAGAGCTCCAGCGCGCGTTCCGCTGCATCGAGCGCGCGTGCAGGGTCATCGTCGAGGTGACTGCGAGCGGATGCCGCGAGCCGCTCGAAGCTCTCGACGTCGACGGATTCGGGGTCGATGCGGAGGGTGTACGCGCTCGGCGACGTCGCGATCGCGTTATGTCCGATCGCAGCCCGCACCCGGCCGATCGACGCTTGCAGTTGTTTGTGCCAAGTGGCGGGCGGCTCGTCGCCCCAGAGTGCATCGGCGAGTTCGTCGATAGTTACCGGTCGATCCGCGCGAAGCACCAGCGCCGACAGCACTGAACGCTCTCTCGGGCTGAGCGTCACCCCCGTGAGAGTGAGCGGGCCGAACACCACCACGCTCATGCTCCGCATTGTTCGCCGTTCCGCGCCCCCCGTCAATGGCTCGCGCATACCGCGCATACCAGCTGCATACCGTCCGCGGGCGGTCGCATACCCGGTCGGCGCAGCGTGGAACCATGAACACCACAACCACACCCCCTCGCCTCACCGCCGCGTTCGCGGCCGCCGCGCTCATCGCCTCGCTCGCCGGCTGTGCCGGCACGGCCGACGTGGCCGACCCACCCCAGAAAGCAAGCACCGGATTCACGGATGTCGCGGAGCGTCGTCTCTGGATGCGCACGGTAGCGCCGAAGAGCGTTGCCGACGAACCGGACCTTCCCGCGGATGCGGTCGAACGCCGCCTGCTCGTCGGCGAGGTAGAGCCATCGCCGAGCACCGGATTCACGGATGTCGCTGAGCGTCGTCTGTGGATGCGGTGAGCCGCTGAACGCCTCCGCTCGTCACCTCGAGTCACCCGCCCTTTTGCCCACCTTTAGCCCGGCGTCGCCGCCGATCTCCTCGGTCCGGCGAAGCGGCGCTGCTGCAGGGAGCAACTTCCGCTCCCCGCGACCGTGACTCGGGTCGCAGTCCCGACCGGGATCTTGCTGTCGTGCAGATCGGCGTAGGCCTGCAGGGCATCGGTGATCGGGTAGATCTTCGTCTCGATCCTGATTTCGCCGCGGTGGGCCATCTCGACCAGTTCGAGCAGCGACGGGCGCGTCCCCCACAGCGAGGTGCGCACCTCGATGTCGTAGGGCGCGGCGGCAGCCCGACCTTCGCGACACCGCCCCCGGCGCCCACGACCACGACGGCGCCCGCGACCTTCACGGCACTCGTCGCGGTCGCCCGGTCGGGTCGATGCCGACGAAGTCGAACACGACGTCAGCGCCGACGTCGCCCGTGAGTTCCTTGATCTTTCCGGCAGCATCGGCGTTCGACTCGAGCGTTTCGTGCGCGCCCATCTGCTTGGCGAAGGCGAGCTTCTCTTCGCCGACGTCGAGCGCGATGATGCGCGCTGACATGAGCACGCGCAGGAGCTGTATGGCGACATGGCCATGGCCGCCGGCGCCGATGACGACGGCGGTCGAGCCGCCGGTGAGGTGCGGCAGCACCTGCTTGATGGCCTCGTAGGGCGTGAGCGCCGCATCGGTCAGCGACGCTGCCCGAACGGGGTCGAGGTCGCCGATCGGCGCGAGGTGGCGCGGTGTATCGACGACCATGTACTCGGCCATGGCGCCGTCGCGGCCCAGGCCCGGTGAGACCATGCCTCGCAGGCACAGTTGCTCGCGGCCGTCGGCGCACATCGTGCACACGACGCAGCCCCAGCACCCGTAGACGATGACGCTGTCGCCGACCTCGACGCCCGTCGCCGCTTCGCCGAGCTCGTCGACGACGCCGGCCGGCTCGTGGCCGGGTGTCATCGGCATCGGGTACGGGTAACCCTCTTCGGGGAACGACATCACCACCTCATCCGAGTGGCACAGGCCCGACGCGGAGATCTTCAGCAGCACCTCGCCGGGGCCAGGGGCGGGCTTCTCGATCTCGACAGTTCGGGCCGGTGCCCGAACGCCCTGTACCGGACTGCCTGCATGATGCTCCTCACGTCGCGCAAGGCGGCGGTGATCGGTTGATGCGCCGGGTCCTCGCTCTGCCTCCAGCTCGGGAGGCGGCCTCTCGCCTGCCATCGGTACCCGAGCGGCCGAGAGTGCCGTACACCGCATTGGCCGAACGATGCCGGTAGCGTTCTGGGAATGACCGCAGCAGCACTTTCCGTCGAGATCGCCGTTCAGGATGTCGCGGGCGCACGCATCGCGCTCGATGCCGGCGCCGCGCGCGTCGAGCTGTGCCAGGCGCTCGGGCTCGGCGGGCTCACCCCATCGACGGGCCTCATCGAGACGACCGTCGGCGCGGCCGCTGAGGCGGGAGCAGCCGGCTTCGTGCACGTACTGGTGCGGCCGCGAGGCGGCGGATTCGTCTACGCGGCCGACGAGCTCGACACGATCACGCGCGACATCCGCGCAGCGGTGGCGCTGGGCGCCGACGGCGTGGTCGTCGGTGCCCTGACCGACGAGGGTGCCCTTGACCTCGAGGCGATCGCACGGTTCATCGATGCGGCGGGCGATGCCGATGTCACGGTCCACCGCGCGGTCGACGCGTCGGCTGGGCCGGTCGAGGCCGTCGCCGCGCTCGCGGCGCTCGGCGTGCGGCGGGTGCTCACTTCGGGCGGAGCCGCCGACTGCCGCGCCGGCCTTTCGACACTTCAGACGATGGTCGAGGCATCCGGCATGCTCGAGGTCATGGCCGGCGGCGGCGTGCGCATTCCTGACATCGCCGACCTCGCGGCAGCGGGTGTCGATGCCGTGCACCTCTCGGCGCGCGGCACGACGACCCGCGGCGGCCCGAGTGGTCCCGGCGGGGGAGTCGCGGGATTCGACGTGACCGACCCTGGGCTCGTTCGTGCCGCGGTCGCTGCGGCCCGGCTCAGCCGCTGATTCGGATCTGCCGTTCCGCGTCAGCCGTTGCCGAACCCGCAGGTCGAGCGGTACGGCCCGAGGTCCGCGAGGTACGAGGCCCACTCCTCGCGCGTCAGGTCGCGGCCGGCCATGCGGCACGCGGCATCTGCGTGGGTCTCTGGCCGCAGGTCCCAGACCGCGACCCCGCCGGCGGCGTTCACCGCGATCTCCTCGCCGTCCGCTCGGAACATGCCGGAGGCCGCCGCGAACGGGGTCGCCACGGGGATCGGGTCGCCGAGTCGGAGCCCCTCCTCGAGGTCGTAGATCGAAACCGTGCCGTCGGGCGAGAACGCGCTGAGGAGCCGTCCGTCGGCGTCGATGCTCACGGCGGTGAGGCGGCCGGGAACCGCCGGCAGCACGTCGATCCGGTCGAAGGTCGCGCTGTCGTGACGCACGAGGCGGTTGTCGTCCCACCGGGTGAGGATCTCGCCCGGCGACGTGAACATGGTCCCGGAGGCGCGGTGGAGGCCCTTGCGCAGCTGCTCGCCACTGGCTCCGTCGAAGACCACACTCCAGTACTCGTCGGGCTCACCGTCTTCACCCTCCTGCCAGACGGTGACGAGCACCTCGCCGCCATCTGTCGTCGTCGACACATTGAGCGCGAAGCCGTCGGCGTCGAACGTCGGGTCGATGCGCTCGCCGGTCGCGGCGTCGATCGTCCAGATCTCGCCGCCCTCCCGGACCGCGAACATCCTGTCGCCCGACGCGTCGGGGAACGTGCCGGCGAGGTCGTCGGGGAGCTCGGAGCCCGAGACGAGGGTGCCCGAGCGGGTGTCGTAGTACCCGTCGTGTCCGGCGCCCTCGCCGCCGAACTCCCCGTAGAGCATGCCGCCGCCAGCCCATGACACGCGGTACGACGGGATCGGGAGTCGGGTGACGATCTCTCCCGAGGACGTGTCGAGCACCGCGAACTCGGTGTAGCCGGCGTCCGGGCTCGCGGCCTCCGGCCGGCGGGCGACGATGACCTGCGGGTCCGTGCGAGAGTACGGCCCGATCACCGACCAGCCCGGCAGGAGGAGCTCGGACGCGAGCCCCGAGCCGTCGAGCATCCAGCGTGTGATCGCCGGGGCTCCGCGGCCGACGGCGACCAGCTCGCGCCCCGCGGAGGTCACGGCGATCGGTCCGACGAACCCGAGCCGCGGTGCCAGCACGACGCCGGTCGGGGCGCCGGTGCGCAGGCTGCGCTCCTCGATGGTGGCCGCGAGCCCGCCGCAGTAGACGGTCTCGAGCTCGGCCGAGGTGGCCACCCACAAGCAGGACTCATTCCGCTCCGCCACGAACTCCTGCGACCAAACGACCACGCCCGTGCCGGGATCCACGAGCGCGATGCCGCGGTCGCCCGTGGTCACGACCTGCGAGTCCGATACGACGGCCATCGAGATGTTCGCCGCCGCGGCGGGCATGGCGATCTCCGCCTCGATGGCGGCGGTCACCGGGTCGACGACGAGCAGCGGACCCTCGAGGGTGCCGTAGAGCAGTCGCCCGTCGGGAGTGAAGCGGATGACCCCGCCGCGATCCGTGCTCCCCTCCGGTTCGTGCGTCGGGACGCCGGAGACGATGCGTACGCCGCCCGTCGCCACATCGACGATTCGGAGGCTCCCCACCTCGTCGACGGTCGCGACGATGCTGCCGTCGGCGCTGAGTGCAAGCGTGCTCACCAGGAAGTCGAGGTCCAAGGGTTCGAGCACGGCCGCCCCGGATGCCACGTCGGCGACGCTGAGACGCCCGCCCGACCGTTCGAGGAAGTCGGTGAGGTCCTGCTCGACGGTGGCGACCCTCGTCCCGTCCCCACTCAGCGTCGGCCCGAGCCGGCTGTCCAGGAACGCGCTCGCCCGAGGGATTTCGAGCGTGCGGAGCGTCTCGCCCGAGTCGACGTCGACGACGCGGAGGTCGGGAATGTCGGTAGCCACCACTGCGGTGCGCGTGCCGGGGACGAGGACGCCCGAGATCTCTCCCACGTCCGCGACGTGGATCGTGGCGAGCCGCCCGAGTGAACCCGTCATCGCCCCGAGCAGGGCGGAACGGGAGCGCGAATCGTCGGGCCAACGATCGTACGCCTCGGCGGCGAGCAGGTTCGCAACATCCGGCTGGGTCGCCCGCAGTGAGAGCGAGGTGCTCGTGAGCGCCTCGATGCGGGCGGTCTCCCGCTGGCGCTCCGTTTCGATCGAGCCGGCAGCGACGAGTCCTCCCGCCGTGACGGCCACGGCGAAAAGCGCGACCGAGGTGCCGAGCGCCACCCGCAGTCGGCGGTTCTGCGTGCGGTCTCGCGCGGCACGGCGCTCGAGGTCGGCCCGGGCCGCCTGCTCTTGCGCATCGGATGCCTGGAGGAACGCCGATTCCGCGGGCGTGAGCTCCGGTGAGGCTGCATCGCGCCAGGCGAGTGCCGCAGCGAGGCGCGCACCGCGGTAGAGGTCCTCGTCGGGCCGCCCATCGGCGTCCCACGTGTCGGCGGCGGTCGCGAGCGCCCGCATGGTGCGCAGGCCCTCGGCGTCGTCCTCGAGCCAGTTCCGGAGCCTCGGCCATGCGGTGGCGAGCGACTCGTGGGCGACGACGAGCGAGTCCTCCTCGGCGCTCACCAGGCGCGCGCTCGCGAGGCTCGCCAGCACTCGCTCGTGGGCGGCATCCTGCCGCATCGGGCGGATCGGGATGCGTCGCCGCATTGGCACCCCGTCGGCCCCGATCTCCACGAGCCGCAGGAAGGTGGAGCGGCAGGTCGATCGGGCCTCGGGGTCGAGCGACAGGTAGATGTGGTCGGCCGACTTGGCGATGGCGCCCGAGATGCCGCCGGAGTCCTCGTAGCCCCCGACCGTCAGGGTCGAGCCCTCACGGCGCGACCAGGTTTCGACGAGAGCGTGCGAGACGTGCGGAAGGACTCCCGGCGCGCCCGCGGCATCCCGGAGGATCAGCTCGACCAGCCCGGGTTCGAGGCGCAGGCCTGCAAGGGCGGCGGGCTGCTCGATCGCCTCCCGGAGGCCGGCGGGCGTCAGAGGCCCGACGAGGTGCACCCCCGCCGCGAACAGCGCACCGATGCCCGGTTCCCCGGCGCACGTGCTCAGGAAGTCGGCGCGGACCGCGACGATGACATGCCGCCCACCCGCGACCGCGGCGGCGATGAGCCGGCCCGCCTCCTCGACGTGCGCGTCTGACAGGCCGGAGTGGAAGAGTTCCTCGAACTGGTCGATGACCACAACGCCGTCGGAGTGCCCGGCGAGCGCCTCGCGAAGCCGTGGGAGTGACGTCGCCCCAGTGGCTACCACCACGACCTGCTCGCCTCGCGCCCGGAGCGCGGGAACGATGCCGGCCAGCAGGAGCGACGACTTGCCGCTCCCCGATGCGCCCGAGATGGCCAGGAACTGCGAGACGGCGAGGCGGTCCAGCGCCGCGCGGACGTCGGCATCGCGTCCGAAGAACTCGTCCGCGTCCTCGGTGCCGAACGGCTGGAGGCCGCGATACGGGCAATCGGCGCTTCCGAGGGGTGGCTTCCCAGGCGCGTCGAGCGCGGCGTCCTGCCGGAGGATCGCGGACTCGAGCGCCGTCAGCTCCGCACCGGGCGAGATACCGAGCTCGTCCGCCAGCCGCTCGCGGGCGGCCCGCAAGGCGGCGAGCGCGTCGGCTTGGCGCCCGCTGCGGTACAGCGCGGTCGCGAGGATCGCCCATCGGCGCTCCCGCAGGGGGTCGTTCCGAACCAAGCGCTCCGCGTCGGCGACCACCGCCCGGTGTTCGCCGCTCTCGAGCCGCGCCATGAGCCGGTCCTCCTCGGCGGTGGCGCGGATCTCCTGGAGTCGCTCGGCCTCGGCAAGGGCCGGCGGCCATTCCCCGAGGTCCGCGTACGGCGGCCCACTCCAGAGCGAGAGGGCACGCTCGATCAGGTCGACCGCGCGGACGGGGTCGCCGCCGGCCCGGTGCATCGCTGCGTCGTCGAGGAGGCGTTCGAAGCGAGCGGCGTCGATCGAGTCTGGATCGACGCGAAGCCGGTACCCCGTGTGCACCGTCGCGACGGACGTGGATCCCAGCGTCCTTCGCACGTGCCCCACGAAGGCCTGGAGCTGCTTGCGCCAGGTCTCGGGCACGGCGTCGCCCCACACCGCGTCGGCCAGCTCGGAGGGTGCGACGACATTCCCGGTTCGAAGGACGAGGGCGGCGAGCAGCGAACGCTCCTTGGGGCTGAGCCGACCGCCGTCGATCGTGAGGTCACCGAGTACTCGGATCTCCACACCTGCATTGTCGGCCCGGGCGGACGGGCTGTCAACGAAGACCCGCGTCGGTCCATACCCATCCCATACCGCTCCGTCGACGGAACCATACCCGTGTGCGCGAGCGTGCAGACATGAACACCACGAAGCACACCCGCCCGACCGGCGCCGCCACCGCGATCCTGCTCGGGTTCGCCATCGCCGTTACGCCGGTCACCGCTCACGCAACCCAGGCCGGCGCCACGCCGGCGATGGTGCCGACCGGGCCCGACATCGTGCTCGCGGCGACCGAGAACCTACGGCAGTTGGTGGAGGCCGACCGCGTTCCCGCGGTGCTGGTCCGCCCGGCGGACAAGACGCTGCGTCAGTTGGTGGAGGCCGACCGCGTTCCCGCGGTGCTGGTCCGCCCGGCGGACAAGACGCTGCGGCAGTTGATGGAGGAAGACCGCGCAGCCGGGGTGTCGACCCGACCGTTCGGCGAACCGGCACCGCAGTTGACGGAGGAGGACCGTCCCCCCATCGTGGCTCCCAGACCGTCGCACACGCCGGCGCCGCAGATGACCGAAGAGGATCGTCCCCCTCTCGTCTCATCCGAGGTACCGCAGCCGACGGTGCGGCCACTGCCGAAGGGCGACCGCCGGTGACGGCGATGCGGACTCGGGGGTCATGCGACTGGCTAGGCTGTTCGCATGGCCCCCGATCCCGACGACGACGCACTGCGCTGGGACGGCGACGACGACCCCACGCTCGCTCCCGGCTGGAAGACGGTCGGCAAGCCGGTACCCCTCGCGGGTGCGTCCGATGAGACGACGGATGCCGCAACCGGGGTGGTCGACGAAGATACCGGTGTCGCGACATCCGATGCCGACGAAGGCAGCAGAGCGCAGACCGGTTCGGTCGAACTCGTCGTGCTCGGCATCCTCGGCGGCATCTACCTGCTGTACACGATCGGGTGGTTCATCACCGCGCTGCGCACGACGGCTCCCGGCCTCGGCATCGTCGACGATGCGATGTACTCGCTCGGGCTGTGGCTCGCGGTGCTCGCGCCGGCGCTCTGGCTGGGGCTGTCGTTCTGGCTCCCGGGCAGCCGGCGGTCGCGGTTGCTGTGGCTCATCGGCGGGGCGATCGTGCTCGTTCCCGTGCCGTTCGTGCTGGGGGTGACCGCGTGAGCGCCGAATCCGCTGAATCTGCCGAGGCCACCGTGCCGACGGCTGCAGCAGCGCGCACGCCACTCTGGCTCGACGTCGCGCTCGCCGTGCTGTTCGGGCTCTTCTTCGCCTACGACGTGTGGGAGGTCGTGGGTTCGATCGTGCAGCTCACCGGCCTCGGGCTCGCCTTCTCGGCCATCGGCTGGGTGCTGCTCGTCGCGGCCCTGCTCGCGCCGATCGCGTCGTTCGTCGCGGCATTCGCGCTCGGCCGCCGGCGCGGCGTCGTCGCGAAGGCGGCGCTGTACCTCGCGGGCCTCGCCGTCTCGGCGGCGTTGTTCCTGACGCTCACGGTGCTGCTCGGCGTCACCGGAGGTATCGTCGTCCCCTGACGTCACGAAGTCGGCTCCGGGCGGCGTCTCCCGTAAAGTGGTGCCGGTATCGGCGCCGCCAAAGGCGGGGGCGCTCTCGTTGGCGCGTGAGTCGCGCACCGTCCCGAAGGAACCGTTCGTGTCAAAGCCGGTCGTGCTGATCGCCGAAGAACTCTCGCCCGCCACCGTCGACGCCCTGGGGCCCGACTTCGAGATCCGCAACGTCGACGGCACCGACCGCCCGGCGCTGCTCGCCGCGCTGTCCGACGCGAACGCCATTCTCGTGCGCTCGGCGACGAAGGTCGACGCCGAGGCGATCGCGGCGGCACCGAAGCTGCAGGTCATCGCGCGTGCGGGCGTCGGGCTCGACAACGTCGACATCAAGGCCGCGACGACCGCGGGCGTCATGGTCGTGAACGCGCCGACCTCGAACATCATCTCGGCGGCCGAGCTCACCGTCGGGCACATCCTGAGCCTCGCCCGCCACATCCCCGCGGCGCATGCGGCGCTTGCGCAGGGCGAGTGGAAGCGGTCGCACTACACGGGCACCGAGCTCTACGAGAAGACCATCGGCATCATCGGCCTCGGCCGCATCGGCGCGCTCATCGCCGCGCGCCTGCAGGCGTTCGGCACCGAGATCATCGCCTACGACCCCTACATCACGGCGGCGCGGGCGCAGCAGCTCGGCGTGCAGACCGTGAGCCTCGACGAGCTGCTCGAGCGCAGTGACTTCATCACGATCCACATGCCGAAGACCCCCGAGACCACGGGCATGATCTCGACCGAGCAGCTCGCGAAGATGAAGCCCACGGCGTTCATCGTCAACGTCGCTCGCGGCGGCCTCATCGATGAAGACGCCCTGCACGACGCGCTCGTCGCGAAGACCATCGGCGGCGCCGGCCTCGACGTCTTCGTCTCGGAGCCGCCGCGCGAGTCGCCGCTGCTCGGGCTGCCGAACGTCATCGTCACTCCGCACCTCGGTGCCTCGACCGACGAGGCGCAAGAGAAGGCCGGTGTATCGGTCGCGAAGTCGGTGCGCCTCGCCCTGGCGGGCGAGCTCGTCCCCGATGCCGTCAACGTCGCGGGCGGCGTCATCGACCCCTACGTGCGACCGGGCATACCGCTCGTCGAGAAGCTCGGGCAGCTGTTCGCGGGGCTCGCGCACGGCCGCCTCACGAGCATCGACATCGAGGTGCGCGGCGAGCTGGTCGACTACGACGTGAGCGTGCTCAAGCTGGCCGCCCTCAAGGGCCTGTTCACGAACATCGTGAGCGAGACGGTGTCGTACGTGAACGCACCCCTGCTCGCCGAACAGCGCGGAATCGAGGTGCGCCTGATCACCTCGCCCGATTCACCCGAGTACCGCAACGTCATCACCCTGACCGGCGCGCTCGCCGAGGGCACGCAGGTCTCGGTCGCCGGCACGCTCACCGGGCCGAAGCAGATCGAGAAGCTCGTCGGGGTCAACGGCTTCGAGATCGAGGTGCCGATCGCGACGACGCACATCATCATGGAGTACACCGACCGCCCTGGCATCGTCGCCGTCTACGGCCAGGAGTTCGGCGACGCCGGCATCAACATCGCCGGCATGCAGATCGCGCGCCGCGCGGCCGGCGGCTCGGCGCTGAGCGTGCTCACGGTCGACTCGCCCGTGCCGACCGACGTACTCGACCGCGTGCGCGAGGCGATCGACGCCGACCTGTTCGTCGAGGTCGACATCACCGAATAACCTCCGCCGGTCGAGTAGGCGCGCCAGCGCCGTATCGAGACCCGTGCCGAGGAGGTCTCGATACGCGCTTCGCGCTACTCGACCGGCGGGGCGCTTCGCGCTACTCGACCGGCGGGGCGCTTCGCGTTACTCGACCGGCGATTCGCCGGCGATGCGCTCGAGCAGCGCGACGAGGGCATCCATCTCGGGACGGCCGATGTCGTCGCTCGCCTCGTCGGCCCCGAGGTCGACCTCGGCGCGTAGTGCCGAGTGGTAGTAGAGCCCGTCGCCGATGAGCGTGATCGCCAGGGCCAGCGACGGGTCGTCGACATGGCGTCCGATCTCGACGAGCCAACGCGACCGCACGGCACCGATCGCCTCGGCCGCCTGGCGGTCGCCGCCCTGGGCGAGCCGAACCGTCGCGACGAAGCTGTGATCGAGCGCCGACTCCAGGTCGACCGATGACCGCACGAAGTACGAGATGGGCCCGTCTTGAGCCGAGTGGATGAGGTCGACGTCTGCGTCGACCAGCCGATGCAGCCGCTCGATGAGCCCGGCGATGAGCGCGTGCCGTGAACCGAAATGGTAGAGCAGGCCGCCCTTCGAGACACCGGCGGCTTTGGCCGTGGCGTCGAGGGTAGCGGCCCGCTCGCCCTCGGCGATGATGATGCGCTCGAATGCGTCGAGCACCGCCTCGCGGGCGGCTGGGGGGCGGCTCATGACCCCATTGTGGTCGACGTCGCGGTACTCATCCTGTTACTATACCAACCGGACGGTACAGTAATCGATCCACGATGAACGAGCAGAACATGACAGACCTCACCCAGACGACTCGCCCCGCCACCGAGCCGGCACCGCACGCCGCAGCGCGAACCCGAGCACCCCGCCGAGCCTGGCTCGCCCTCGCGGTGCTCATGCTGCCGACCCTGCTCGTCTCGGTCGACAACACGGTGCTGAGCTTCGCGCTGCCCGCGATCTCGCGCGACCTGGCGCCGACGGCCGCGCAGCAGCTCTGGATCATCGATGCCTACCCGCTCGTGCTCGCCGGATTGCTCGTCGCGATGGGCAGCGCGGGGGACCGCTACGGCCGCCGTCGCATGCTGCTGATCGGATCGATCGGCTTCACCGTGGTCTCGGTCGCCGCGGCGTTCGCGCCGACCGCCGAGGCGCTCATCGCGGCCCGGGCGGCGCTCGGCTTCTTCGGCGCGATGCTGATGCCGTCGACCCTCTCGCTGCTGCGCACCGTCTTCACCGACCGTGAGCAGCGTCGACTCGCGATCGCCATCTGGGCATCGGGTTTCGCCGCGGGATCGGCGCTCGGCCCGATCGTCGGTGGCGTCCTCCTCGAGCACTTCCACTGGGGTTCGGTGTTCCTGCTCGCCGTGCCCGTGCTGGTGCCGATGCTCATCCTCGTGCCGCTGCTCATCCCCGAGAGCCGCGATCCGGCACCAGGGCGCATCGACCTCGTGAGCACGCTGCTCTCGCTCGCGGCGATGGGCCCGGTCGTCTACGGCATCAAGTCGCTCGCGACCGAGGGCTTCGGCGGTGGCGGCGTCGTCATGATCGCGCTCGGCGTGGCGGCTGGCGCATGGTTCGTGCGCCGTCAGCTGCGCAGCAGCTCGCCGATGCTCGACGTGCGGCTGTTCCGCCAGGGCTCGTTCGGCGGTGCGGTGCTCATCAACCTGTTCAGCGTCATCGCGCTCGTCGGATTCCTCTTCTTCGTGTCGCAGCACCTGCAGCTGATCGCCGGACTCACGCCCGTCGCCGCGGGCATCGCGCTGCTGCCCGGGCTCGTGGCGATGATCATCGCGGGGCTCGTCGTCGTGCCGATCGCCCGGCGGGTGCGACCCCGCGTGCTCGTTCCCGTCGCTCTGGCATTGTCGGCCGCGGGGTATGTCGTCATCGCCGTCAATGCGACGGCCGATTCGATCGCCCCAGTCGTCGTCGCGTTCGTGCTGCTCGGGGTCGGCATCGGCGCGGCAGAGACCGTCTCGAACGAGCTCATCCTCTCGAGCGCCCCACCGGCGAAGGCGGGCGCCGCGTCAGCAGTCTCCGAGACGGCGTACGAGCTCGGCGCGGTGCTCGGCACCGCCGCCCTCGGGTCGATCCTCGCAGCGCACTATCGGGCGGCGATCGAACTGCCGGCCGCATTGACCGCAGCCCAGGCCGACACGGCGCGCGAGACCCTCGCCGGGGCGGTCACCGTCGCCGAGCAGCTTCCCGCTTCGATCGCTGACCAGCTCGCGACATCCGCAGCGCTCGCCTTCGACGAAGGCGTCGTCGTGACCTCGCTCATCGGGGTCGCGCTCATGCTCGCAGCCGCGATCATCGGCGCGGTCACGCTGCGCAACCCCGCCTCCGCGCGCGCCGACTGACCGCGCACGTGGCGCAGTTCGAAGTAGCGGATTCGTTGTCCTGAGGGCCGAGTGTGTCGATGTGCCGGAGCTCGTGGACAGTACGCTGGAGGGGTTGACTTTCGAAGGAGCATTCATGGGTGAAGCTGTTCGGCTCGCGGTGATTCCCGGCGACGGCATCGGTCCAGAGGTCGTCGACGAGGCACTCCGGGTGCTCGCCGCGGTCTCAGACGGCACCGATCTGGAATTCGAGCAGACTCGCTTCTCACTCGGCGCCCAGCGGTACCTCGACACCGGTGACGTGCTCACCGACGACGACCTCGTCGCCATCAAGGGCCACGACGCGATCCTGCTCGGCGCCGTCGGCGGCGTGCCCGGCGACCCCCGCCTCGCGGGCGCCAACATCGAGCGCGGGCTGCTGCTCAAGCTTCGCTTCGAGCTCGACCACTACGTCAACTTACGGCCGTCGGTGCTGTACCCGGGTGTCGCGAGCCCGCTCGCGAACCCTGGCCACGTCGACTTCGTCGTCGTCCGCGAGGGAACAGAGGGGCCCTATGTCGGCAACGGGGGCACGATCCGCGCGGGCACACCGCATGAGGTCGCCAACGAGGTCTCGGTCAACACCGGCTACGGGGTCGAGCGTGTCGTGCGATATGCCTTCGCTGCGGCATCCGCTCGGCCGCGCAAGCGGCTCACCCTCGTGCACAAGACCAACGTGCTCGTTTTCGCCGGCTCGCTCTGGAAGCGCACCGTCGACGCCGTGGGTGCCGAATATCCCGATGTGACGGTCGATTACCTGCACGTCGACGCCGCGACGATCTTCCTCGTGACCGATCCTGCTAGATTCGATGTCATCGTCACAGACAACCTCTTCGGCGACATCCTCACCGATCTGGCCGGCGCGATCAGCGGCGGCATCGGCCTCGCAGCCTCGGGCAACATCAACCCCGACGGCCGATTCCCCAGCATGTTCGAGCCGGTACACGGCTCGGCTCCCGACATCGCCGGCAAGGGCATCGCCGACCCCACCGCTGCGATCCTCTCGATCGCACTCCTGCTCGACCACCTCGGCCGGGCAGGCGACGCGGCGAAGGTCCGCGACGCGGTCGCCGCCGATGTCGCCGAACGTGGCGACGCGAAACGATCGACCTCCGAGGTGGGCGACGCGATCGTCGCCCGAATCGGCGCACTCGACTGACCAGCGCACGAAAGAAGACCATCATGACGATCAACCTCCCGCTCCAGGCTCCGTCGGCCGCAGGCCTCATCTGGCAGGTCACCCGCAACGAGCAGGCGAAGACGCCTGCCGAGCGCGACGCGATCCTCGCCGACCCGGGCTTCGGCAACCACTTCACCGACCACATGGTCGACGTCTGCTGGAGCGAGAAGGGCGGATGGCACCGTCCGCGCGTGTCGCCGTATGGCCCGATCGCGCTCGAGCCGTCGGCCGCGGTGCTGCACTATGCCCAAGAGATCTTCGAGGGCATGAAGGCCTACCGTCACGCCGACGGATCGATCTGGACGTTCCGGCCATACGAGAACGCGGCCCGCATGCAGCGCTCGGCGGCGCGGCTCGCGCTGCCCGAGCTGCCGAGCGAGATCTTCATCGAGTCGCTGCAGCAGCTCATCGCGGTCGACGCCGACTGGGTCCCCAGCGCGCCCGAGACGAGCCTGTACCTGCGCCCGTTCATGTTCGCGAAAGAGGCGTTCCTCGGCGTGCGGCCCGCGAAGAAGGTCGCCTACTACGTGATCGCGAGCCCGGCCGGCGCGTACTTCCACGGCGGCGTGCAGCCGGTGTCGATCTGGTTGTCGACCAAGTACGCGCGGGCCGGCAAGGGCGGCACGGGCGCGGCGAAGACCGGCGGCAACTACGCGTCTTCGCTGTTGCCGCAGGCCGAGGCGGCCGAGCACGGCTGCCAGCAGGTGCTGTTCCTCGACGAGGGCACGTATCTCGAAGAGCTCGGCGGCATGAACCTCGTGCTGGTGTACAAAGACGGCACGCTCGTGACCCCCGAGTCGGACTCGATCCTCGAGGGCATCACCCGCGACTCGGTGCTGCAGCTCGCGAAAGACCGTGGACACGCGGTCGAGAGCCGCAAGGTCACGCTCGACGAGTGGCGCGAGAGCGCGGCATCCGGCGACATCGTCGGCGCGTTCGCGTGCGGAACGGCCGCCGTGATCACGCCGATCGGGCGCCTGCTCGCCGAAGACTTCGAGATCGTGCACGCCGGCGAGGCTGCGTCCGAGCTCGCGCTCTCGCTGCGCGAGGAGCTCACGGGCATCCAGTACGGTCGCGTCGAAGACCGCCACGGGTGGCTGACGCGCCTCGACGCGTGATGCAGGCCGCGGTGATCGGCTGATCGCCGACGCATTGCGCCGCCATGTCGCGCAAACTGCTTGCATTCCACGCCCGACGAGCAGTTCGCGCGACATCGCGAAGCGACGTGCGTGCGCGCCCACCCCTAGGCTTGAGCCCATGAAGATCGCGCGGTTCAGCCACGGTGAGACCATCTCGTTCGGCATCGTCGACGAAGAAGAAGACGAGCTCGTCGTACTGAAGGCCGACCCGATGTTCGCGGGCTTCGAACCCACGGGCGAGCGGGTGGCGCTCGGCGACGTGAAGCTGCTCGCGCCTGTGATCCCACGGTCGAAGGTCGTCGCGGTGGGCAAGAACTATCACGAGCACGCCGCCGAGATGGGCGGCGAGGCGCCCGACGAGCCGCTGCTGTTCCTGAAGCCGAACACCTCGGTGATCGGTCCCGACGACGCCATCGTGCTGCCGAAGCAGAGCGAGCGGGTCGAGCATGAGGGCGAGCTCGCCGTCGTCATCGGGCGCATCGCGAAGAACGTGAGCGAGGCCGACGCCGACCAGGTGATCTTCGGCTACACGATCGCCAACGACATCACCGCCCGCGACCTGCAGCGCAGCGACGGGCAGTGGACCCGGGCGAAGGGCTTCGACTCGTTCTGCCCGCTCGGCCCGGTGATCGACACCGAGGTCGACTTCGTCGACGGCACGATCGAGACGAGCGTCAACGGCGTGCGCAAGCAAGACGGCAGGCTCGCCGACCTGGTGCACTCGGTGCCGGCGATCGTCGCCTACGCCTCGAGCGTGTTCACCCTGCTTCCGGGCGACGTGATCCTCACGGGAACCCCGGCCGGCGTCGGCCCCATCGTCGATGGCGACACGGTCGAGGTCACGGTCTCGGGGCTCGGCACGCTGTCGAACCCCGTGCGCTCCGCCTGAGCCGCACCGGGCGGGCTCGCCCTGCGCCACTTCGACGTGCGCTGCGCCAGTTGAACGGGCGCAGAAGCGGCCGAATCGGCGCGGAGGGGCTCGCCGAGAGCGGGGGCCTACGAGACGAGCGCACGCCCGAGAGCGCCGACCGCGAGTTCGACGTCGTGACCGTCGTTCCACAGGTGGAACGCGACGCGCGCGCGGCCCGCGCGTCCCGATGCGACGACGCCCGAGGCGGTGAGCGCGGCGAGGTCGCTGCCGTCGGCGTCGGGCCAGGTCACGATCGCACTGTCGGATGCCTCGAGCCCGAGCCGCGCGCGGAACGCGTTCGCGAGCCCGACATCGTGCCGCTGCACCACTGCCATGTCGAGCGATGCCGCGAACCCGAGCGCTGCCTCGGCTCCGGCCCAGGCGTGCCATGCGGGGGAGACCTCGAAGCGGCGCGCGCCTTCGGCGAGGTGCAGCTCTGGGCCGTAGCACGACGCCCACGGGTCGTCGCCCGAGTACCATCCTGCGGTGTGCGGTACGAACTCCGCGACGGCACGGTCGCTGACGGCGGCGAACGCTGCGCCACGTGGTGCGCCGAGCCACTTGTAGGCGTGGCAGACCGTGAGGTCGGCGTCGAGGTCGGTCGTCGGCATCCACCCGGTCGCCTGCGTGGTGTCGAGCATGATGAGCGCGCCGGCCTCGCGGGCGGCCGCGGTGACGGATGACGCGTCGGCGAGCTCGCCCGTGGCGGATTGCACGAGCGAAAACGAGACGAGCCAGGTCGACGGGGTAATCGCATCGGCGAGGGCGTCGAGCGGCACGTGCCGCACGCGCAGGTCGCGGCGGGCGAGGAACGGCGCGACGACCGACGAGAAGTCGCCGTCGACGCAGAGCACCTCGGCGCCGGCCGGGGCTGACGCAGCCGCGAGGCCGGCGAAGACCGACACCTGCGAACCGGTCGCGATGCGATCGGCACCCGTGCCGAGCAGCGCAGCTGCATGACCACGGGCGCGTTCGAGTGCCGCCGAGTAGTCGGCGGCTGTCGCGTCGCCGACCGACCATCGCTCGAGGTCGCGGCGCACGGCGTCGCGAGTGACGTCGGCGGGCAGACCGAGGGTGCATGCCGCGAGATAGCCGCGACCGGCGGCGAAACGATCACGTGAAGGGTGCATGGCGTCCAGTCTTCGCGTGCGGGATTCATTCGACAACCACCAGTGTTCGATCACACGCATGCTGCTGAGTTATGATTCAGGCCATGACGGATGCCTCGTCCGAAGCGCTCGCCGCGACGCTCGACCTGCAGACGGTGCGCGTCGTGCGGCAGATCGCCGAGCACGGCTCGCTCACCGGTGCCGCCGAGGCGCTCGGCTACAGCCAGCCGGCAGTGAGCCAGCAGCTGCGGCGCTTCGAGGAGCGCACGGGCATCGCGCTCGTCGAACGCGTGGGCCGGGGCATCCGTCTCACTGAATCAGGACGCGTGCTCGCGCGACACGCGAACGCCGTCGCGACCGCACTCGAAGCGGCGGCCGGCGAACTCGACGAGATCCGGGGCCTGCGCACCGGGCGGGTGCGGCTCGTCGCGTTCCCGTCGGCGTCGGCGACGCTCGTGCCGCGCCTGATCGCGACGCTCGCGGCCTCGCATCCCGGCCTCGATCTCACCTATGTCGAGGCCGAGCCGCCCGAGGCGGTCGCGGCCGTGCGGTCCGACCGTGCCGACCTCGCGATCACGTTCAGCTACCCGGGCGACCGCGACGATCCCCATCGCGCGAGCGCCCGCGGCCTCGAGGTGCGCCCCTTCGGCGATGAGCCGATGCGGCTGGTGCTATCGGCGGGCCACCCGGCCGCCGGCGACGAGGTCGTCGACCTCGAGCGACTGCGTGGCGAACCCTGGATCGCCGGCTGTCCGCGCTGCCGCGGCCACCTGCTCGAGCTGGCCGGCGCTGCGGGTTTCGCTCCGCGCATCGCGTTCGAGACCGACAACTTCGTCGCCGTCGAGGGCATGGTCGCTCAGGGACTCGGGGTCGCGCTGCTGCCGGCCCTCGCCCTCGCAGCCTCGCCGCGCCATCCCGAAGTCGTCGTGAGGCCCACGGCGCGTGCCGACGTGCGGTCGCTGCATCTCGTCACCGCGAAGGGCGCCGAACGGGTGCCGGCCGTGGGCGTCGCGATCGCCGCGCTCGAGAGCCTCGCCGGTCGATAGCATTGAGGGGTATGTCTGAGACAGCCCACCCCTTCACCCAGGCCACCGGTAGCGACATCCGTGTGCGTTTCTGCCCCTCACCCACCGGCACGCCGCACGTCGGCCTGGTGCGCACCGCCCTCTTCAACTGGGCCTACGCACGTCACACCGGTGGCACATTCGTGTTCCGCATCGAAGACACCGATGCCGCGCGCGACAGCGAAGAGAGCTACGAGCAGATCCTCGACGCGCTCACCTGGCTCGGCCTCAACTGGGACGAGGGCATCGGCGTTGGCGGTCCCCACGGCCCCTACCGGCAGTCGCAGCGCGGCGAGATCTACGCCGACATCATCGAGCGGCTGAAGGCGGCCGGCCACCTCTACGAGAGCTACTCGACCGCCGAAGAGATCGACGCCCGCAATGAGGCTGCCGGCCGGCCCAAACAGCACGGCTACGACAACTTCGACCGCGACCTCACCGACGAGCAGCGGGCGGCGTTCCGCGCCGAAGGGCGCGAGCCTGCGCTTCGCATGCGCGTACCCGACGTCGAGCTCGCGTTCGACGACCTCGTGCGCGGCCGCATCGACTTCCCGGCCGGATCGACGACCGACTTCGTGGCCGTGCGCCCCAACGGCGTGCCGCTGTACACGTTCGTGAACCCCGTCGACGACGCGCTCATGGGCATCACGCACGTGCTGCGCGGCGAAGACCTGCTCTCGTCGACGCCGCGCCAGATCGCGCTGTACCACGCGCTCATCGACATCGGCGTGACCTCGTTCATCCCCCGCTTCGGGCACCTGCCCTACGTCATGGGCGAGGGCAACAAGAAGCTCTCGAAGCGCGACCCCGAGTCGAACCTGTTCCACCACCGCGACCGCGGCTTCATCCCCGAGGGCCTGCTCAACTACCTCGCCCTGCTCGGCTGGGGTTACTCGGCCGACCGCGACGTGTTCAGCCGCGACGAGCTCGTCGCCGCCTTCGACGTCGTGAACGTCAACCCGAACCCGGCCCGCTTCGACCTGAAGAAGGCCGAGGCGATCAACGGCGACCACCTACGTCAGCTCGAGGTCGGCGACTTCGCCGCGCGCACCGTGCCCTACCTGCAGTCGGCCGGCTCGGTGTCGTCGCCGATCACGCCCGGCGAAGAGGCGATCCTCGCTGAGGCCGCACCCCTCGTGCAGGAGCGCATCGGCCTGCTCGGCGAGGCTCCTGGCATGCTCGGTTTTCTGTTCACGGATGCCGCATCGCTCGAGTTCGAAGAGGCCGCGGTCGGTGCGCTCCCGGCAGACGCCGGTGCCGTGCTCGCCGCGGCCCGCGATGCGCTCGACCGGCTGCCCGCCGAGTCGTGGACCCACACTGAGATCGAAGAGGCCCTGCGCGGCGCCCTCATCGACGGCCTCGGGCTCAAGCCGCGTGTGGCCTTCGGCCCGGTGCGCACTGCGGTCTCGGGCAGGCGCGTGTCGCCGCCGCTGTTCGAGTCGATGCAGATCCTCGGCAAGGTCGATTCGCTGGCGCGCATCGACCGGCTCGCGGCCCTCATCGGTTGAGCGAACGATTCGGATGCCCCGGGGTCCGGCCCCGAGGCATCCGAATGCGTCAGCTGGGCCGAGCCGTGCTCAGTTTTGACGGGGCTGCTCTGTAGGCTAGAGTTACATGTCGGCCCGGGGCTTCGGTTTCAGGCCATTGGGGTATGGTGTAATTGGCAACACGGCGGTTTCTGGTACCGTTGTTCTTGGTTCGAGTCCAGGTACCCCAGCACTGACCGGCGCAGGATTCCGCGGCAATATCACCCATTGCCCATCCTGTGCCTTCACTGTTTTCCGGGCGCATCTACCAGAAACGACACCAGAAACTCGCTCAGCGGCGCTCTGGTCCTTCCGCTGCACGGTGCAATACGGGCCGGTCACGAGCGAGTCGGGCTGACCACGACATCGGCCGTGCACCTGCCGTGTATGGACGAGACAATCCAGACTGCGGTGCCGTTCCTCACGCAGCATGAGCTCGCCGAGCTGCTCAGGGTTCCGGAGCGGACCCTGGAGGACTGGCGCCTCACGCGCTCGGGCCCGCCGTACCTGAAGCTCGGCCGGCATGTGCGCTACGACGTCGACGACGTGCTCGTCTGGGCCAGGGAGCACCGGCATGGCTAGGCCGCAGATCCCAGCCGGCGAGCTGGGCACGATCGACGTCAAGCCCCTCCCGAGTGGCCGCTATCGAGCCCGCGCCAACGCCCGCGATGACAGCGGCGCCCTGCATCGCCTCGCCGCGACTGCCGCGACTGAGGAGGGTGCGCGGTCGGAGCTTCACCGGCAGGCGATGAAGATCGGCACCGGCGGCGGCGGAGCGCTCTCACCTTCGAGCACGATCGCAATAGCCGTCGACCTCTGGCTGGAGCAGATCCGCACGCGTGCGAAGGCGGGCAGCCTTGCGTTCTCGACCTACGAGTCGTACGAGACGACCGCGCGAGTGATTATCATCCCGCGGTGCGGGGGAGTCCGACTCGATCAATTGACCGTCGGACGCTGCGATCGGATCATCCAACGGATCCTCGACGAGGAGACCATCTCGAAGGCCCGACGTGCTCGGGCTGTGCTCAGCCTCGTGTGTGGTTACGCCGTGCGCGACGACGCGATTCCACGGAATCCGGTGCGCGACGTGCAACGGCTGCCCACCTCACCCAAGAAGGAGTCGGTGCTCACTCCCACGCAGATCAACGGCATCCGCGAGCTCATGCAGCGGTGGCGGGCCGACGCGGGATTTGGTCCGAGGCCCGACTACCGCGCCCTGATCGACGGCATGGACATCATGTTGGGCACGTCGATCCGCGTCGGGGAGTGCCTCGGCCTTCGGCGTTGCGACGTCGACATCACGACTCTGCCACCGGCGCTGAGTGTGAACGGCACGATTGTCAGCAACAAGACCGAGGGCACTCACCGAAAGAACTCGCCGAAACGCTCCCGGCAGCGGCGGACCATCGCGCTCCCGTCGATGGCCGCGGCGGCAGTGCGTGACCGACTCGCGATCGCAAATACTGACCCCGATGCCTTCCTGTTTCCGACGAAGACTGGCCACTCTCTGAGCGTCAGCAACTACGAGCGGCTCCTGCGCACCTTCGTGGCAGACGAGCGCGATGCGCTCACGGCGCTCGGAGTGGATGTGGAGGAGTACTCGACGCACATCTATCGGCGGACAGCCGCGACGCTGATCGAACGAGCTGCAGGCATCACGCTCGCGTCGAGGCTCTTGGGGCATGCGAACGAACAGATCACGCGTACCAGCTACGTCGTCACGGCCGAGCAGGTCGATCCCATTACCGCGGAGATCCTCGACGAGGTGCTGGGGTCGTGAACATGTGGGTGAGCTACACGCGGAATCGCATCCTGTCGATTGGAGGGCGGCGCTGATGGCCGGGCGACCCCCGCTTCCGCTCGGAACCGTCGGCAACATTGCGATCAGGAAGCTCGATAACGGAGGGTTCCGAGCGTCGGCGCGCTT
Organism: Agromyces neolithicus; assembly: GCF_039529735.1. NCBI lineage: Bacteria > Bacillati > Actinomycetota > Actinomycetes > Micrococcales > Microbacteriaceae > Agromyces > Agromyces neolithicus. Next base: position 28,182 of record NZ_BAAANJ010000016.1, on the reverse strand, counting down.
CCGCAGCAGGGACGGGCAGCTGCATCGGGTCACGGCCACAGGCCGGACAGCAGCCTCAGCCCGCAGCGAACTCAAGGAGCGGATGACCCCGCTTCTCCGGGCTCCTCAAGCGTTGGGAGAGCTCGGCTCCACGTCGCGTTTCGGTGATCTGGCCGATGCCTGGCTGGACGAGCTCATGGCGGACGCGAACACATCGGAGGCCACCAGGGCGGACTACGAGCGGATGCTGCGCACGCTCGTTCTGCCGACCTTCAGGACACTGGTCGTCCGGGAGGTGACGGTGCGCCGCATCGAGCGGTTCCTCGCACTGCGGCAGACCGCGTCCTCCGGTCAGGCTAGGGCAGCCCACACCATCCTCACCATGGTCATGGGTTTCGCCGTCAGGAGGGGAGTGGCGGCCGCGAGCCCGGTGCCTGAGGCGCTGCCATTGCCGGCATGGAGCCCACCGCGGGCTGCGGAAATCGACGCGATTCGCGCAGCCGCCCGCGATTGGCGAACCGCGCAGGGCGTGCGGGGACCGCGGCCCGACGGTCAAGTGCGCGACCTGATCGACGTGTTGCTGGGTACGTCGATGACTATTGGTGAGGTGCTCGCATTGCGCGTCTGCGATGTGGACGCAAACGTCGAGTCACTCACCATCAGAGTGGCTGGACGGATCCTCGTTCGCACGGGGGTCGGTGTCGTTCGTAAGCCTTACACTGGGGTCGATCCGCGGGCCAAGCGAGAGCAGCTTTCGGGTTTCGCGGCACAGGCGGTTGCGCGGCGCACGGAAGGCGGGGGAGACGATGTCGAGCGGCTGTTGTTCGTGACTAGGAACGGCACACCGCTCGTGCCACACAATGTGCGCCGGGCCATCAGAGAGATCTTGCAATTGGCGGGCGCGGATCGGCTCGACCTTGGCCGCGTTCCTGAGCCTCGCATCCAAGACGAAACCCCGGCGATTTGGCAGAGCCAGTGATCGTTCCGGGGTCTTCATCAAACAGCCTACGACAGGGTGCCTGAGTGTCAACCGAATCGAGTGAATTCGATCCTCGAAAGTACGACGAACTCCTTCCGCTCGTCACGGGCGAGCGCCTCGGTTCGTATCTGCGCGCCAGTGGCGGTGGCGTGGTCGATGCCTTTCACCTCTACGAGTGGAACATGCATACCTCTGCCAGCGTCATGGAGCTGACATCCATGGTCGAGGTTCTCGTGCGCAACGCGCTCGATCATGAGCTCCGAGAATGGGCGCACGCCCGCCGCGGCGGAGCATCCTGGCTCGATGCGGCGCCCCTCGACCAGCACGGTCGCGAGGACATCCGGAAGGCTCGCGCCCGGGCAACCCGGCGCGGCAAGCGGGCAGAGGTTCACGGGCGGGTCATCGCCGAGTTGCCGCTCGGATTCTGGCGCTACCTCGTGGAGTCCCGGTATCTGACAGCGTTGTGGATACCGGCGACACAGGCCGCTTTCCCCAACGGCGCGCGTGACTTGCGGACGAGGCAGAAGGAAGTCGCCTTTCAACTGCAACAGCTGAACTTCGTCCGCAACCGAGCTGCCCACCACGAGCCGATTCATCAGCGTGACCTCGCCCGGGACCTCGGGTCGGCGCTCGATCTCGCGGGATGGATATCCGACGCGGCGAGGGAATGGGTGGCGGCGAAGACGACCCTCCCGAGACTGATCGAGGAGAAGCCTCGCCGGAGCGAGTAGCCGCTGTGGCGGTGATCGGAATTGTCGACGTGGTGTCGCGGGTTCGAGTCCCGCCCTCGCTACTGGAAATCATCGGTTGACCAGGGGTTTCTTGTCCTAGATAAAGGACAGGACTCGATGAGTTCAACGTTTATTCAACGCTTTTCCGTCGGCGCCCGCGTTTTGTGGGCCTTCACGGAGCAGGTGTTCGACCCGTCCCGGGTGTTCTGGAACGGCCTGGAACACCTCAGTGCATGGACACTGAGCGATTCTCCGGGCTCGGCCTCGAGCCAATTCTCACGACGAGCGAGCTCGCCGACTACCTCGGCGTGCATGTGCAGGCGATCTACGACCTGCGCGCGGCAGGCAGGGGCCCTGCCGGCATCCATGTCGGGCGCGAGATTCGCTATCGAGTCTCCGAGGTGCTCAGCTGGATGGACGAGTTGCACGATCCCATTCCTGCCGGTCGCGGGCGGTGAGCGCTGATGGCCGGCCGGCCGCGGCTGCCCATTGGCACGTTCGGCGACATCAAGACGAACCAAGTCGCTCCCGGACGGTTCCGGGCGTACGCTCGGTTCCGCGACTGGGACGGCGAGACGCGACAGGTCTCAGCGACCGGTGCGAGTCGGGGTGCCGCGCAGTCCGCACTCAAGGCCCAGCTCGCGACACGGATGCGACTCGGTGACGGTGACGCGCTGACGGCCGATTCCCCGTTCACGGCGCTCGCCGACGCATGGATCGAGGATGTCCGGCGCGACGTCGATCGTTCCGACGGAACGAAGGAGACCTACGCCCGCGAACTACGGACGCTCATCCTGCCCCACTTCGGGCACTTCACCGTGCGAGAGGTCACGGTCAGCCGCGTCGATCGGTATCTCAAGGATCAGCGCGACAAGTCGTTCGCACGAGCGAAGCACTCCCGCACCCTCCTTGGCATGATCATGGCGTTCGCCGTGCGGCAGGAGATCATCCAGCGCAACCCGGTCAAGGACGCTTCGCGGATGAGGGCGCCCAAGCACACTCCGAAGGCTCTCACTCCCGAGCAGATCGCTGCGATTCGTATCGCCGCACGCGACTGGCGTACGGGGGATGACGTCAAGGGACCCAAACCCGACGGCCAGGTGCGAGACCTTATCGAAGTCATGCTCGGAACGGCCACCCGGATCGGGGAGACGCTGGCTCTACGCAAGTGCGACGTCGACATGACCGCCGATCCGCCCCGGGTGAGCATCACCGGGACCATTGTCGTCCGAACGGGCCTCGGCGCGTTCCGGCAGGAGCACCCGAAAACGCACGAATCAGTTCGCACGGTTGCCGTACCCGCGTTTGCCGCCGAGGTCATCAGGCGCCGGCTCGCCCTAATCGCGGGAGCGGGCGCCGAGCACCTGCTCTACTTCACGAAGCACGGAACTCCGCTCGCACCGCACAATGCCCGGCGCACGTTTCGCGAGATCCTCAAGGACGCGGGACTTGAAGGCATGAACATCTCGCCGCACGCGTTCCGCCGCACCGGCGCGACCCTGTTGGCCAACGAGCTCGATATGCAGGCAGCGGCTGACGTGCTCGGGCACGCTTCGACGTCGACGACGAAGAAGCACTATGCGGAGCCCGACAAGTCAGTGAGGCCGAAGTCGGCGGAGGTGTTGCAGCGGCTCGCGCCCGACACCGGGAGTGGATGAGCAAAGCACGAAGCGCAACATTGTACAGCCGGTCATCCGGTGCCGCACCGGGTGCGGCACCGGCGGTGTCAAGTGGTTCGTGCTTTGCTGACCCCTGTCGGGCCGTGCGTCGTCGCGGCATTCTTCAAAGCATGAGCACTGGGGCGATTCATGATTAGCAGGTGCGCACGTGCTCCCCTGAGCACGCAAGTGTGCTTCTGCTGTTCGGTCCCTCAGCCCGTCGGCGCTGCCGAGATTTCCATCTCGGACTGGCCTTCTCGTGATCCGATCAAGCTCTTGTCGCGGCGCGCTTGGATTGATCCCGTCATCGACGACGTACTGGTCGCCCTTATCACACGGCCGCGGCCATGACGCGATGTTCTCCCGCCGGGCCTTCCCGCCGTCGTGGCGGGCGAACTGCACATAGGGTTGACCGCGGCACCATGCCACCAACCGCCTCGAGCTCGTCGCGCACGTCGGTGGAAAGGAACCGATAGCTCTGAGGCGGTTCAACGTCGAATTGGCGGAGATCAGCCAGGGGGACCGTGTGCGTGAACCTGCGCTGTTCGGCCACCTCGATAAGAACCCCATGCTGAAGCCCCGCCAGATAGGTGTGGATCTCCTCGGAGGTCAGTGTTGTCGCTAGTCGTCGTGTGCGAGCGACCAACCACCGTGGTCGTCGTTCCACCGAGGCGATGCGGAACGAGCCGATGACTGCTCGCGTCGGCGTGGAGGCGTACACGTAGACGGTCGCTCCGGTGAGCGATCCAGGGAACCTGCGTCTCAGCTCATGGGTCTTCTCGCCGCGGAGGATGGCCTCGGCGAATCGAGGCTGAATCGACATGAGTACGTAGGTCATCGCACGCGACCTGCCTTGTTGAACTCCTCCATGAGCTCCCGGAAGAAGGCGGGCGGGATCGTTCGCGGCGCTTGGAACTCAGCCCGCACGCCGTGCGGTGCCGCCCGAGCGCGGAAAGCGTCGAGCGTGATCGGTCGGGTAAGAATCTCGGTGTCCTCCACTACCAGCACGTTGACGTTGCCCTGCTTGGCTGCCGCATTGACGTTCTTCCGACGGTACACGCCGAGCGAGCTGAACCGCTCGTGCGCTTCCTCAGCGGGAAGCAAACGACTTTCCACGCCGAGCGACAGGGCGAAGAACTCCTGCACGTCGTGGTCCTTGTGCGTGGACGCGTACCAAAGGATCCGGGCCGGAAGCTCACGGAACGGGTTGCTGTGACCGCTTCGGAAGTACACGTGACGCCGCGACAGACCGAGGGCTCGCCGCTGGGGAAAAAGGTTGAATGGATAACCGAACAGGTCCATCGCGAAGTTCGGTCTGATTGGCACGACGTAGCAGGGGGAGTCATCCCACAGCTTCAACGGCCAGAACCTCCACTCGAGGTCGCGCGACAATGCCGGGCTCGGCTCAGCCGACTCGGGAGCGTGCTCGCCGAGAACGGTGGACAGGTCCGCTGCGGTGGTGATGGTGGTGGCCACATCCAACGGCGTCGCAGTGAGCTCGCCGTCTCGAAGACGAGCGAACCCGTCCTCGCGGAGTGCACCGAGGAGTCGGCGATGCAGCCACGGATCCGAGACGATGACGCTGCGGTGGCCGCCTTGGAGCACGTCGACCCGGAGCTGGCGCGCCAGTTGCAGGGCAATCGAGGTCGCGTTCGGGTCTTTCGCTACACGGAGAAGCGGTACCCGGAGGTCGGCCTTGCTGTCGAGGTCTGTGACGCTGAGAGCGAGTGGGGTGTTCCGGTCATCGAGAAGTACTCGGGCCGTGCCGTGAGCGCGCGCCGCGCGCAACGTGGCTCGAAACGCCCGGCCCTGCTCATGGTCGTCATAGTTCATGAACGCCCGTTCGAGGTCTGCCTCCCGCAGTTCGCTCGCAGGTGACCATCGAAGGTTGATCCGCTCGAACACGCCTGCTGCATACGGCTGATACGCGCCCGACTCGTCGAGGACGTCACGGATGAGCTCGTTCGGTCGAACAACCGTGAGGCTGTGCTCCTCGCGAAGCCACGAGTTGGCTGCGAGTACACCAGCGTCGTTGGTCACGAAGTAACGTGCGTTCGCACGGATCGCGTCCGCCAGGTGCCGCACATCCTTTCGCAGGCTCCGGTCGCGCGCTTCCGCCTGCGTCCCGAACCGGGTCAGTAGTTTCTGTTCGAGGCGCTGGTCCTCGGGCCAACTGGTCGGTAGCCGGGGAAGATCCTGCGACCCTTGCACCTGCAATACTCGCTCGGTGGCATCATCGTTGTCGTCGAGCTCGTGGTTGAGTTGAATCGACACGGCGAATGTCACCTCGTCGGCGAGCCAGTCAGCCATTAGCGCCTGTGATTCCACCCGGTTCGGCCGGTGCACCTTCGGTGATGCGTTCAGGTCTATGACCACGTTCGAGTCCAAGACAGCCAACGGCAGGTTGGAATCGAGGACAGCGAATGACAGCAGATCCGGAGTCCCAAGCTCGCGCCGCCAGAGGGTGAGCGGCAGCCCCTTCGCGTTGCGGCCGGCGATCTCGGCAGATGGAGACAACCCCGCCGCGGTCCAGAACGAATTCAGACCGTAGTCCCGACGGCATCGCGCGGAGATGGCCCGCGCGCCAGGATGGGCAGCGATCACATGCGAAATCAGTGCCTGCCCGAGCTTCTGCCCGCGCGCCGCGGTATCCACGCACACGTGCGTCAGCTTGATCGTCGACCTCGTCACTCGATACAGCGAGTACCCGATGAGGACGGCATCCTGCTGGGCAAGGACCAGGTTCCCGGCCTCCGCGGCGCCGGTGAACGCCGCGTCGGGCAGGAAACCCAGCGTCTGCTTGTGCTTCTTTGCCAGGGCCATCATCGCCGCCATCTGGGCACCTGATTCCGGCAGCCCCGGCACCCAATGCGCGATGACCAGAGAGGGCCCGGCCGAGATCGAGGTCACCTCGACATCATCACCGAAAGGAGTGACTCCTCCGCGGAGGCGCACCGGGCGAGCGACACGGTGCCGCGGACCTGCTGAGCGAGGCGCTCCTGAGCGCCTGGTGCAAAGCCTGCCCGCCGAGGGAGCCGCAGACCCCCATTGAGAACCTGCGGGAATCCCGCCCCGGACGACTTCAAGATGGCTCGTCCCGCCGCCCGGGCATTGCCACCACGCCTCTTGCAGATCGAGGCGGTGCACCTTCCTCGCGATGAGGTGAGGTGCCCGGGTGACGGTTTCGATGCGGGTGATGAGTGCGGGAGACGGGTACAAGTACTTCCTGCGGTCGATCGCCGCGGCGGATGGCGAGCGGTCGCTGTCGACGCCCCTGACCCGCTACTACGCGGCGAAGGGAACGCCGCCGGGGCGGTGGATTGGCAGCGGGGTCCGAGAGCTCGGTAACGGTCGCATAGCCGCAGGCGACGAGGTGACTGAGCCGCAGCTCCAGCTGCTGATCGGCATGGGACGCGATCCCGTGAACGGTGCGCCGCTTGGCCGGGCGTATCCGACCTACGGGGGTACTGACGCGACATCTATGGATGCGGCAAGCGATGGCGGGCGAGAAGAGCGGGTGCCCGCGAGCCACGGAGTAGTTGACGGCGCCGACACTTCCCGGCGCCGAGCCGTCGCAGGCTACGACTTCACCTTCTCGATCCCGAAATCGGCGAGCGTGCTGTGGGGGATCTCGGATGCGCGCACCCAGGCGATCATCGCGCGCGCTCACCACACGGCGATCGCAGTGGTGCTCGCGTTCATGGAGCGAGAGGTCGCAGCCACGCGCACGGGTGCAACAGCGGTCGACGGTGCAGTTGCGCAGGTCGATGTCGCTGGCCTCATCGCGATGGCCTTCGATCACTTCGACTCGCGTGCGGGTGATCCGCATCTGCACACCCACGTCGTGATCAGCAACAAGGTGCAGACCGTGCTCGACGGCAAGTGGCGGTCACTCGACGGGCGGCCGATGCACGCCGCGGTCGTTGCGCTGTCCGAGCTGCACGAGACGCTGTTCGCGGATCAGCTGACTCGCTACCTCGGCTGCTCTTGGGAGCCACGCACTCGGGGGAGTGATCGCAACCCGGCGTGGGCGATAGTCGGCGTGCCGGACAGCCTCGTCGCCGAGTTCTCGACGCGTGCACGGCACATTGACGTCGAGACAGACCGCCTGATTGCAGAGTTCATCGCGGCGCACGGCCGTCGCCCGAGCGCCGTCACGATTATGAAGCTGCGAGCGCAGGCAACACTGGCGACGCGGCCGGCGAAGGAGGTGCACTCGCTCGCGGAGCTCACGGCAAGCTGGCGCAATCGTGCGCAGCGCGTACTCGGTGAGGATGCAACGACGTGGTCGCGCAAGGCCGTTGCACGAGGGCGTGCAACCCCGCTGCACGCAGAAGACGTGTCGCTTGAGACGATCGCTGCACTCGCCGCGAGCGTGGTGCGTGCGGTCGGTGAGCGGCGTGCAACTTGGCGGCACTGGAATCTCGTCGCCGAGGCGGCGCGGCAGACGATGGAGTACCGCTTTGCTGCGGCATTCGACCGTGAGGCCGTCGTCGGCCGCGTGGTGGACGCAGCCGAACATGCATCGCTGCGACTCACACCGCCCGAGCTCGCCTCGAGCCCGATCACATTTCGGCGGTCCGATGGGGCATCGGTGTTCCGTCCGCGACACACGGTGGTGTACACCTCGACCGACCTCATCGACGCCGAGGCTCGACTCCTTGAGCGGGCCGGCGACAGGAGCGGCCCACAGCTCAGGACCGCGAAGCTTCGGCGCGTGGCGGTCAACACTCGCCCGAGGCATCCGCTCACTGATGACCAGATCGCCGCGTTGACGGCGATCGTGACGTCGGGCCGAGTCGTCGACGTTCTCGTCGGACCAGCCGGAGCTGGCAAGACCACCGCGATGAGCGCGCTGCGCCGCGCATGGGAGGCGGAGTATGGCGCCGACTCGGTTGTCGGGCTCGCGCCGTCGGCGGCGGCCGCGCACGTGCTCGCCGAGGATCTCGGCATCGCGACCGAGAACCTCGCCAAGTGGTGGCAGGACCACACGGTGCACGGCACCGCGTTTCGTCACGGGCAACTCGTGATCATCGACGAGGCATCGCTCGCGGGCACCCTGCAGCTCGATCGCGTCACCGCGCTCGCCGCGAGCGTGGGAGCAAAGGTGCTGCTCGTCGGCGACTACGCGCAACTCCAATCCGTCGACGCTGGCGGCGCGTTCGCTCTGCTCGTGCACAATCGGAGCGACGCGCCCGAGCTCGGCGACGTGCACCGCTTCAGCGAGGAGTGGGAGAAGCGCGCCTCGCTCGAACTCCGCGACGGCAAGCCAGACGCGATTGATCGCTACTTGGCTCACGATCGCGTGCGCGACGGCAGTACCGATGAAATGGCGGATGCCGCGTACCGCGCCTGGCGCGCGGATGCCAGAGCCGGCCGGTCGACCGTACTGATCAGCGACTCGAACGAGGCAGTCGCGACGCTGAACATGCGCGCCCGCATGGACGGGATCCTCGACGGGCGCGTGGACGCAATTCACGAGGCCGGGCTGCACGACGGCACGGCGGCCGCAGTCGGCGACACGATCATCACGCGGCGGAACGATCGCCGACTGCGCTCGGCCCGCTCCTGGGTGCGCAACGGCGACCGCTGGACCGTGATCGCGGTGCACCACAGCGGAAAGCTCGAGGTGCGACGGCACGGTCAACGACGAGGAACCGCCGTCGTGCTGCCGCACGAGTATGTGAAGCAGCACGTCGAGCTCGGCTACGCCGTGACCTCGCATCGCGCGCAGGGCCTTACGACCGATACCGCGCACGTCGTCGTCGCCCCGGGTATGACGCGCGAGAACCTCTATGTTGCGATGACCCGCGGCCGTGAGTCGAATCGCGCGTACGTCGCGGTCGACCGCCCCGATGTAGCCCATGTTGAGTCGCACCCGGGCGAGAGCGAGGAGTGACGACGATGCGCTGACCGTACTCGGGGTCGGGCAGGCCGATGGCCGCGGCATCCTCGACGTCTTCGGCGTCGCGCACGACGCGCTCGATCTCGGCGGGCGCCACGTTGGCGCCGCCGCGGATGATCATGCCCGACAGGCGCCCGAGCACGCGCACGAGGCCGTCGGGTCGCAACTCGACGAGGTCACCGGTGCGGTACCAGCCGTCGGCGGTGAGCGCGGCGCTCGTCGTCTCGGCATCGCCGAGGTAGCCGCTGAAGAACGCCGCCCCGCGGACGAACGCCTCGCCGGTGCCGGGCCCGTCGATCCACGACTCGGTCGCGTCGTCCCAGAGGCGCAGCTGGGAGCCGGGCGCGACGCGCCCCGCGAATCCCGCGGTCGGTTCCGGATCGCGGACGGGATCGTACGTGACGACCGGGAAGCACTCGGACGCGGCGTAGACGTCGTGCACCGGGATGCCGGTACGCGCGCGCCACTCGTCGAACACGAGCTCGTTGCGGGGCTCGCCACCCGAGATGCAGAGGCGGATGCGGTGGCCGTCGACGGATGTCCCGGCGCGGAGCCCTTCGACCATCTTGGCGAAGATCGTGGTCACGCCGGCCACGAACGTGACCTGGTCGTCGCGGATCGCGGGCAGTAGGACGTCGGCGCGCGCACGGCGCACCGAACGCACCCGGCCGCCGCTGAGCAGCGCCGCCATCGACGTGGTGACGAGCCCGAACGCCCAAGCCATCGGCAGGGCCACCAGCGTGGTGTCGTCTGGGCCGAGGTGCCAGACACCGGCGTAGGCCCGAGCGCCGCCGAGGACGCTGCGGTGGCTGTGCACGACCGCCTTGGGGCGCTGCGTCGAACCCGACGTGTAGCAGATGAGCGCTTCGGCGTCGGCCGCCACCTCGATTCGGTACTCGCCGCTCGGGGCCAGCGCTCGCTCGAGCGGTCGAACGCTCCAGCCCTCAGGCACCCGTGCGGCCGACTCATCGTCGGCGAACACCAGCCCGACCTCGGCGTGCGCGAGCGCGTACTCGATCTCGGCGGTCGGGGACGATGGGTAGATGGTGACGAGGGAACGGCCGGCACGCCAGATGCCGAACGCGTGCGCGAGGAAGCTCGTCGAGTTGCTCGCGATGACCGCCACGCGAGCGGCGCCCGACTCTGCTACCTCGTGGGCGACGGCGTCGGCGGCGAGGTCGAGCTCTGCGTTCGTCGTCACGCCGGTCTCGTCGACGACGGCGACCCCCTCGGGGCTCTCCGTCGCGCGTCGCCGAAGGGCGTCCGAGAAGACATCCGTCATTTTCCTCGCTCCGTTCAGTTCGAACGCTGGAACATGACCAGCCACTGGCCGTCCTGGCACACGACGCCCTCTTGGTTGAGCACCTGCACGTCGAAGGTGACGATGCCACGATCAGGCTTCGAAGACGAGGCCTTGACTGCGGCGACCTGCTGCTCGACGTGGATGGTGTCACCGATCTTGACCGGCGCCTTGAGATTCCAGGTCATGCCGAGAAAGGCGATCGCGGTGCCCTCCTTGAGGCCGAGCCGCGACTCGAGGCCGGTCGCGATGGCGAACACGCCCGGGCCGTGGAAGATCCGGCCGCCGAACGCCGTGGTCTTCGCGAACTCCTCGTCGGTGTGGAGCGGGTTGTAGTCGCCGGAGAGGCCGGCGAACAGCGAGACGTCGGCCTCGGTGATCGTGCGGGCTGGAGTCGTCCATCGCTGGTCGACCTCGAAGTCATCGAAGTAGAGCGCGGTCCCGTCGGGCATGGTCAGTCCTCTCGTGGAAAGCCGGTGGAGCAATCGCGGTCTACCCGCGTGCCGTCAACCTTCCCCCGCTCGCCGGGGCTCACCAATTGGAACTTCGCCAATAGATGACTCCCTCCTACGTGAGTGCTACCAATGGCGACCCGAGATGCACAGAACCTACAGTCGTCTGCAGCAATGAGCACGGCCGAATCCGTGAGCACTTCCCTGTTCCACCACGAGTTCCCTGTTCGACCCCCCGAGTTCAAGGATGAACCAATGACCACCCAGCGTGAAGAAGTCGTACCGCCAAATCAGCTCGCCTACGTCCCCGAGACCGGAGCCGTCGTCACGACCGAGGGCGGCACCAAGCTCGTCGGCCGGCTGCACACCTACGATCTCGTGCTGGCCGCGCTCGCCTTCGCGGGCCCGCTCGCCGCAACGATTGGATACATCTCCCTGCTCATCGGCTACGGCAACGGGCTCGGCACCCCGATGATGTTCCTTCTGGTGATGGGCATCCTGCTCGTTTTCGGCCTGACCTACGGCGCGATGACGCGTCACGTCGACCGGCCCGGTGCGTTCTACTCGTACATCACGGCCGGCCTAGGTCGGCACGTCGGCCTCGGCTCTTCCTTCCTGATCCTCGCCTCGTACATAACGATCGGCATCGGATTCTACGGATTCGCCGGCCTCTCGATGCAGGAGTTTGTCGTCCGCGCCGGCGGACCGGACATCGTGTGGTGGGTGTACGCGCTGGCGTTCTGGGCGCTGGTCGGGACGCTCGCCTACTTCCGCGTCGACATCTCCGCGAAGGTCCTCGGGGCGCTGCTCATCCTCGAAGTCATCGTCGTCGTCGTGTTCGACATCGTCTCCTTCGCGGGCGGTGCCACCGGCATCTCGCTCGAGCCGTTCAATCCAACCGAGTTCTTCGTGGGCAACGTCGGCTTCGCGCTGGCATTCGCCGTCGCCCTGTTCACCGGCTTCGAGTCGACTGCGATCTACCGCGAGGAGACGGTTCGCCCGAACAAGACCATCCCGCGGGCCACCATCATCGTGGTGCTCGTCATCGGCCTCTTCTACTCGATCACCTCGTGGGCGTTCATCACGGGTCTCGGCGCCGAGACCGCGGTCGAACAGGCGGCAGCCGACCCCGCCGGTGTGTTCTTCGTCGTCGCATCGCAGTACGGCGGGCAGATCCTCGTCGACGTCGCCTCGGTGCTGCTCATCTCGAGCGTGTTCGCGGCGCACCTTGCGATCCAGAATGTGTCGACCCGCTACGTCTACTCGCTGTCGATCGACGGCATCCTGCCCCGTGCCCTCGGCGTCGCACACAAGCGGTTCGGATCGCCCGCCCGTGCATCGGTCACGGTGAGCCTCACGTACCTGATCCTCACCGGCGCACTCACCATCATCGGCCTCACCGCGCTCGAGATCTACGCGTGGTTCGCCGGGCTCGCCTCATTCACCTTGATCCTTGCCATGGTGCTCGTGAGCATCAGCGCGGTCGCATACTACTTCTTCGGCACGGGCCGGAATCAGCGCAAGACGTTCAGCACCACACTCGCGCCGATCCTCTCGGTCATCGGCCTCGGCATCGTGGCGGTGCTCGTGCAGCTCAACTTCGGTGACATCACCGGCGGCGACCCGCTGCTGAACACCGTCATGATCATCTGCTCCTACGTGACCTTCATCGTCGGCATCATGGTCGCCGAGGTCCTCAGACGCCGCTCGCCGGCGAAGTACGCACGCATCGGCCGACAGTAAGAACCACCCAGGAGAGAACCACCATGCCCAATGACCGCTACAACTACGTGATCATCGGCGGAGGGAGTGCCGGCGCCACGCTGGCCAGGCGCCTCGCCGACGACCCCGAGGTGCGCGTGCTCCTCATCGAGGGCGGACCTGCCTACGAGGACGACCCGAAAGTGCGGTACCTGAAGGAGTCGCTGGGGCTCGTTGGTGACGCTCGGTACGACTACGACTACCCGTTGGTCGAACAGGAGCGGGGGAACTCCCTGCTCCGCATCAGCCGTGCGAAGATGCTCGGCGGCTGCAGCGCCCACAACGACTCGTGGGCCTTGCGCGCTCCCGACGCCGACATGGACCGCTGGCAGCAGCAGGGTGCCGTGGGATGGAGCGCCAAGGGCACAGCCCCATACTTCGACGCGATTCTGCGGGAGATGAAGGTTCACCCAGTCACCAAGGAAGCCGAGCTCTCGCAGGCGTGGATCGCTGCGTCGGCTGAACTCAGCATGCCCGAAATCGACAACACGAAGGGAGAGTACGGTGAGGGCATCTCGTGGGTCTCCCTGAATGAGCACGAGGGGTTGCGGTACTCCACCGCGATGGCCTACCTGTTCCCGCTCGCCGACCTGCCTGAGAACCTCACGCTGCAGCTGGAGACCCTCGCGACCCGAATCATCTTCGACGGAACGCGCGCCGTGGGCGTCGAGACCGATCGGGGCACGTTCTTCGCCGACCGCGAGGTCATCGTCAGCGCCGGCGCGGTCGACACGCCCAAGTTGCTCATGCTCTCGGGTGTGGGCCCGTCCGATCACCTGCAGGAGCACGGCATCGACGTCGTCGTGGACCTGCCGGGCGTCGGCTCGAATCTGCAGGACCACATCGAGTCCCCCGTGACGTGGGAATCGAGTAGGCCTGCTGGGGCAAGCATAAACGGGCTCGACCTCGGCCTGTATGCGGCGCTCGGTCACAGCGACGAGGACTTCGACACCCAGGTGACGATCGGGCACTTCAACTACTGGCTGGATGCGCCGCCGTTCGACGAGCTCGAGCACACCGAACTCGCGTTCACCTTCGCACCGAACGTCGCTCGCCCCGCGTCGAAGGGTAGGATTCGGCTCGCGTCGTCCGACTGGCGCGACAAGCCCTTGCTCGACCCGCGATACTTCACGGACGCGGGGAACGAGGACGAGGCCAAGCTCGTGGCCGGGATCCGGCTGGCCCGGGAGTTCGCGAAGACCGACGCGCTTCGTGATTGGATCGTCCGCGAGATCACCCCGGGCCCGTCGCTGCAGACCGATGAGGAACTCGGCGAATACGCCAGGCGCTACTCGAACACCGTCTACCACCCGATGTGCACCGCGAAGATGGGCGACCCGGCCGACCCGATGACGGTGGTCGACCCGCGTCTGCGGGTCAAGGGCGTGGAGAACCTGCGGGTCGTCGACGGTTCGGTCATGCCCGAGATCGTGCGCGTCAACCCCAACATGACCATCATCATGATCGGCGCGAAGGCTGCCGATCTCATCAAGGAGGACCACCGATGAGCACCGTCAGCACTCCAACCATCCCGGCGCTGCGGCATCTGATCGCCGGTGAGTCGGTCGCCGGAAGCGGTGAGTACGCCGTGGTCGACCCGAGCACCGGCGCCCAGATCGCGGTGCAGCCGGTCGCCACATCGGCCGAGGTCGATGCCGCCGTCGCGGCGGCGAAGGGCGCGTTCGTGTCATGGCGTCGCACCACTGCGGCCGAGCGTTCCGGATACCTTCTCTCACTCGCCGACGCGATCGACGCGTCGGCCGAGGAGTTCTCCGCGCTCGAGTCGCTCGACGTCGGCAAGCCGATCAGCACAGCCAGGGCGGAGCTTCCGGGTATCTCTGACACGCTCCGCTACTACGCGGGCGCCGCACGCGTGCCGCACGGCACCTCGTCGGGTTCGTACGCGTCGGGCATGCACTCGCGGGTCGAACGCGAGCCGGTCGGCGTGGTCGGCCTGATCACGCCGTGGAACTACCCGCTGCTCGAAGCTGTCTGGAAGATCGCCCCGGCCCTCGCCGCCGGCAACACGCTCGTGCTGAAGCCGTCGGAACTGACGCCGCTCACGACGGTTCGGCTGTTCGAACTCGCGTCGGGGATCCTGCCGACCGGGGTCGTCAATGTGGTGCTCGGCGACGCATCGACCGGCCGCGAGCTGGTCGCGCATACCGAAGTCAGCATGATCTCGATCACGGGCGACGTTGGCACGGGCAAGGCGGTGGCCGCGTCGGCCGCGCAGACGTTGAAGCGCGTGCACCTCGAGCTCGGAGGGAAGGCCCCGGTGCTGGTCCTGCCCGACACCGACCTGTCGACGACCGTCGAGTTCCTCGTTTCGGCGGGACTGGTCAACAGCGGCCAGGACTGCACCGCCGCGTGCCGAGTCATCGTGCACGATGCGATTTACGACGAGTTCGTCGACCGGTACGTCGCCGCGGCCGCTGCCGTCGTCCCGGGGATCGGCCTGGACGAGGCGACGACGATGGGGCCCTTGGTCTCCGAGCGTCAGCGCGAGCGGGTGCTGGGCTTCATCGACCGCGCCCGGTCGGCCGGCGCGCAGGTTGCCGTCGGCGGCGATGCGCCGTCGCAGCCCGGATCATTCGTGAACCCCACGGTCATCCTCGGCGCCGAGCAGGGCTCGGAGATCATCCAGAGCGAGGTGTTCGGCCCGGTCACCACCATCCAGCGCGGCGCCTCGGAAGCGGCCATGGTCGAGTGGGCGAACGACACCCGGTACGGCCTGTCGGCGGGCGTCTGGACCGACGACCTCAACGCCTCGCAGCGGGTCACCCGCGCCCTGAACTTCGGCACGGTCTGGATCAACACGCACCTCTGGACGTTCCCCGAGACGCCGTTCGGCGGCTTCGACGGATCAGGCTACGGCAAGGAGCTCTCGCCGATGTCGATCGACGACTACTCGCGGTTCAAGCACGTACTCCTGCAGGAGCGGTAGGCGAGCTCGGCGACGACTCGAGGGTGGCGCCGCGGTGCGGTCTCACCCCTCGTTCGTGAGCGCGAGCAGCGCCGATCGCAGCGACTCCCAGATCGGCGTGCGCCAGAACAGGCCCGAGCCGGCATCGCGCTCGCAGGCGACGTGCTTGGTCGAGACCGTCGCGACCACGCGACCGCTCGCGGCGTCCCGCCAGGTCGTCTCGAAGACGAAATCGGTCTCGGTCAGTTCGGCGATGCTTCGAGTCACCCTGACGTCGTCTCCGAGGCGCGCGGCCGACGGATAGTCCGCCCAACTCGTGCGCACCGGCAGCCCCCGCCCCGAAGACAGGATCTGCTCGAGCGGAATCCCGTGCTCCGCGAGCCAGTTCGTGAAGGTCGACTCGTGCCAGCGGTACACAGTCGCGAAGTACAGCACTCCTGCGGCGTCGACATCTCCGAGCACGACCAGCACGCGCACCTCCGGGTATTTGAGCGTGCCTCGAACGTATCGCCGCTCAGAACGCCCCGATTTCGGCAGAACACCAATCGCCGCGCGAATGCTTCAGACATGTTCCCATCGCCCGCAGGGGGATGACGCCCGTAGTGTCCTGCACAATCACTTCCCGATCAGCTGTGCAAGGAGTCTCCAATGGCGACAGACGACGACCGCTCGGCCGTCCCCGACCCGCTGACGCCGACCGCGGCCATTCGCAGCATCCCCGAGGGCGCTCAGATCCTCGAGGCACGCGACATCAAGGTCGACTTCTCGGGCCACCAGGTGCTCAACGGCGTCTCGCTCGCGGTCAACCGCGGCGAGGTGATCGCGATCATCGGCCCGAGCGGGTCGGGGAAGAGCACGTTCCTGCGCTGCTTCAACCTGCTGCAGTCGCCGAGCGCGGGTCACCTCACCATCGGCGACACCGAGGTGTTCTCGGGCTCGTCCTCGAACATCCGCAGCCGCGACCTGCTGCTCCTACGCCGCAAGGTGGGCATGTGCTTCCAGTCGTTCAACCTCTTCCCGCACCTCACCGCCCTCGAGAACGTGGTGCTGGCCCAGGTGCGCGCACTCGGCCGCTCGAAGCGCGACGCGCGCACCCGCGGCATGCAGCTGCTCGACCGGGTCGGATTGAGCGACCGCGCCGACATGAAGCCGTCACAACTGTCGGGCGGGCAGCAGCAGCGCGTCGCCATCGCTCGCGCCCTCGCGCTCGACCCCGAGATCATGCTCTTCGACGAGCCGACTTCGGCGCTCGACCCCGAGCTCGGCGTCGAGGTGCTCGCGGTGATGCGCGAGCTCGCGGATGAGGGCATGACGATGATCATCGTCACGCACGAGATGCACTTCGCCGAGGATGTCGCCGACCGTGTCATCTTCATGGCCGACGGCAACATCGTCGAAGAGGGCACTCCGAAAAAGGTGATCCGGAACCCGGAGCACGCCCGCACCCGCAAATTCCTCTCGGCGGTCATCGACCGATGAACTTCCTCGAGTACATCCCCACACTTGCGTCGGGTATCGCCACGACGCTCGCGTTGACCGCGCTGAGCTTCGCGTTCGGCGCCGTGTTCGCCCTTCCCGTCGCCATGGCGCGAAGCTCGCGGTTCCGCAGCCTGCGCCTGCTGGCCGGCGGATACATCGAGCTCGTGCGCGGCATCCCGCCGATCGCATGGCTGTTCGTCCTGTTTTTCGGCCTCAACCAGTTCGGGATCCGGCTGAACAGCTTCACCGCTGCGGTGATCGGCCTCGCGATCATCTCGGCTGGGTACCTCGCGGAGATCTATCGCGCCGGCTTCAACGCCGTGCCCGCCGGGCAGCACGAGGCGGCCTCGGCCCTCTCGCTCTCCTCGCGGACGACCTTCAGCTCGG
Source organism: Agromyces neolithicus (assembly GCF_039529735.1). Classification (NCBI taxonomy): domain Bacteria; kingdom Bacillati; phylum Actinomycetota; class Actinomycetes; order Micrococcales; family Microbacteriaceae; genus Agromyces; species Agromyces neolithicus. The sequence continues at coordinate 10,625 of NZ_BAAANJ010000016.1, read as the reverse complement.
TCGTCGCGCCGCAGGCGATCATCACCGTGCTCCCGCTCGCCATCGCGTTCTTCATCGGCCTGCTCAAGGACAGCGCGGTCGCCTCGGTAATCGGCGTGCAGGACATCACCACGATCGCGGTGAGCCTCAGCAAGCGCTCGCTCGACAGCCTCACCATCTTCCTCGCTGCCGGCGCGGTCTACCTGCTCATCAGCATTCCGATCGCGATCTTCGGCAGCTGGCTCGGAAATCGCATCGCACAGAAGTGGGGAGCACGCCATGCCCGCTGACACCTGGCTCATCTGGTTCGCAGACCTGATGCCCGGCCTTCTGCTGAGCCTGCAGCTCACCGCAGTGCTCCTCGTCATCGGCCTGCCACTCGGCACGGTCTTCGCCACCGGACTGGGAAGCCGCAACCGCGCCATCCGCTACGTGACGGTGACGGTCGTCGAGATCTCCCGCGGTATTCCGGCGCTGGTGCTGCTCTACATCGTGTACTTCGGACTGCCGCAGGTTAGCCTCTCACTTGACGCCTTCTTCTCGGCTTCGGTCGCGCTCGGCCTCAGCTTCGGCGCGTACTCGTCCGCGGCGATCCGATCCGGCATCGACGCCGTGCACCCCGGCCAGCGCGAAGCCTCACGAGCGCTCGGCCTCCGGCACGGTGACGAGTTCTTCCGGGTCGTGCTCCCGCAGGCAATGAAGATCGTGACGCCGCCGCTCCTGGGCTGGGCCATCATCTACTTCCAGGCGACGTCGCTCGCCTTCGCGATCGCTGTTCCCGAACTACTCAGCCGCGCCTACACGCTCGCCACGCAGAACTTCCAGTACTTCACGATCCTCTCGATGGCCGCCGTGATCTACGCAGCGATCTCGATCCCGGCCTCGCTCTTCGCCGACTACCTCGCCAATCGCCGCAGCCGACCCGCGACCTGACCGGCGCCTCCAGCTCCACACCCCAAACCGCACCTCCATCCCCAACCCAACCCATTGGAGAGAACCATGAAGCACCACGCCCCAGCACGTACCGCTCTCGTCCTCCTCGCCGTCGGCGCGAGCATGGCGCTCGTCGGCTGCAGCACCGGCACCGGCGCCGGCGCCGGCGCAGCAGCCGATCCCGACTGCACGCCGCAGAGTGAGTTCTCGACGATCTCCGACGGCGAACTGCTCGTCGTCGGCCCCGACTACCCGCCCCTGTTCATGTACGACGGCGACGAGATGTCGGGCGTCGACGGCGCGATCATCGCCGACTTCGCCGAGGCGAACTGCCTCAGCCCCGCCGTGACGGTGCTGCCTGCGGCGAGCGTCATCGAGGCGATCAAGGGTGGCCAGGCGGATGTCGCAGCCGGTGGTTGGTACCCCACCGACGAACGTGCCGAGGTCATCGGCCAGACCGTGCCCGCCTACGGCGACCCGGCGGTGCTCGTCGGCGTCGACCCGACGAACAGCATCGAGGACTACGAGGGCAAGCTCATCGGCACCACCCAGGGCTACCTCTGGTCTGACGACCTGCAGCGCTGGGGCGGCGACAACGTGAAGCTCTACCAGTCGCCCGATGCCGTCTTCCAGGACCTGCTCAACGGCCGCATCGACGTTGCGCTCATGGCCGTCAACGAGGCCGCGTACCGGCTCGACCAGAACCCCGGCACCGACCTCACGTACGTGACCATCGAGCCGTTCGAAGAGGTTCCCGCAACCCTCTACCCGTCGGTGACGAACCTGCCGTTCACGAAGGACAACGCGGAGCTCGGCGAGGCCCTCGACACCTTCCTCGAAGAGATCCGCTCGAGCGGAAGGCTCGCCGAGATCCTGAAGGAGTACGGCATCGACGAGAGCGCCGCGACTCCTGAGACGGAGTGATCCGCGACGTCCCTTGCTCAGCAACGAGACCGGCCGGTCGCCGTATGGCGGCCGGCCGTGCCACGCCCGATGTTCGATGGGCGGAAGAGCGCCGACGCGGTAGGCGCCCTTCGGCGTGACCAGAAACGACGCCAGATTGCGGTTTCGCGGCCCCGAATCAGCCCGCCCGCGTCCGTAACAGTAGGTACAATGAACCCATGAACACCGCGGAAATCCGCGGAATTCTGCCCCTCCAAGGTGCGGGCGCCGTGGCCAAGATCGCTTACCGTTGTTCTTGGTTCGAGTCCAGGTACCCCAGCACTGAGAAACCCCCGGTCATCCGGGGGTTTTGTCGTTTCGGCGGTTCGTCGGCGCGGCCGTCGCATGAGCCGGTCCGGCGGTGCGGGTCGAGCGGCTCCTGGGGTTGAGGCGTCGGCTCGTGCGGTGTCAGGGTGGAGTGAGTCCATCGACGACGAGACGAGGATGTGCCGATGCTGAACACGAACGCCGCGGCACCCGAGACCGGATACGCGCCGGTCAACGGGCTGCAGATGTACTACGAGTTGCACGGCGACGGCGGCACCCCGCTGGTGCTGCTGCATGGCGGGCTCTTCGACATCGAACAGCAGTTCGGCGCCCTGATCCCGAGCCTGTCGGCCGGCCGCCGGGTGATCGCCACCGACTTCCAAGGGCATGGCCGCACCAACGATATCGATCGGCCGTTGGGCACCGCCGCGCTGGCGTCCGATGTCGTCGCGTTGCTCGAGCATCTCGGTGTCGACCGGGTCGACGTGTTCGGATTCAGCGTCGGCGGTGCCGTCGCCCTGCACCTCGCGGTGCATCATCCCGAGCTCGTGCGCAAGCTGATCGTGTCGTCGGTGTCGTTCCGGCCCGACGGCGACCGCGGCGGCAACGCCGAGGCCGTCGCCGAGATGACCGTCGACATGATCGCCGGCACGCCCATGCAACAGCGCTACCTCGCTGTCTCGCCGCACCCCGACCTCGAGCACCTGCAGGGCCTGCTCGACAAGATCTCACGGTACGGCGCGGGCGAGAGCGGATGGACCGACGACGAGATCCGCGGAATCGCCGCGCCCACCCTCATCACGGTCGGCGACTGCGACATGGTCAGGCTCGACCACGCCGTGAGGTTCCTGCAGTTGCGCGGGGGAGACGTGAACGGCGACCTCGAGGGCGTGCCCGCCTCGCAACTCGCGGTGTTCCCGGGGACGACGCACTTCTTCGGGCTCGCCCGCACCGACCTCGTCCGCGACGTCGTCACGACGTTCCTCGACTCGCCCGTGGGCGCCGGGTGGCAGGACGTGGCTCCCGAGGGCTGAGCCGAAGCAGCACCCCGCGATGCCCTTCGCTGAGCATGCGAGTTTCCGTGACATCCGGGTTTGCATCGCGCAGCCGCGTTTGTCACGCTGTGAGGCGTGCCGTCATCCTCGCGCTCCGCGTTCTTCGCGGGCCTCTCCGTGAAGCGCCTCCTCCTGGTCGCGGGCGGCGCCGTGCTGCTGCTCGGCATCGCGGTGCTCGTCGCGCGCGGGCTGCGCACGCTTCCCGAGGTGCAGGCGTTCATCGCCGAGTACCCGGGGCACAGCGACCTGCCCGAGGGCGCGCCGGTCGGCATTCCGGCCTGGCTGGCATGGCAGCACTTCTTCAACGCGTTCCTGCTCGTGATGATCGTGCGAACCGGGCTCATCGTGCGTTCGAAGACCCGCCCGCCCGCGTTCTGGACCCGCGACAACACCCGCTGGCCGCGCACCGACGGCGCCCCGCGGCGTCTCGGCATCTCGGTGTGGCTGCACCTCGTGGTCGACGCGTTCTGGGTGCTGAACGGCGTCGTCTACGTCGTGCTGCTCTTCGCCACAGGCCAGTGGGTGCGCATCGTGCCGACCGACTGGTCGGTCGTTCCCAACTCGATCTCGGTCGTGCTGCAGTACGCGTCGCTCGCGTGGCCCGTCGAGAACTCGTGGGTCTCGTACAACGACGCGCAGGTGCTGTCGTACTTCGCGGTCGTGTTCATCGCCTCACCCCTCGCGATCATCACCGGGCTGCGACTCTCGCCGGGCTGGCCGATGCGCGGCGCACTCTCGAAGGCGCCGCCCGAGCGATTCGCGCGCGCCCTGCATTACCCGGTGATGCTGTTCTTCCTGCTGTTCACGTTCGTGCACGTCGTGCTCGTGCTCACGACGAGTGCACTGCGCAACCTCAATCACATGTACGCATCGCGCGAAGGCGACGACTGGGTGGGGTTCGTGATCTTCGCGGTGTCGATCGTCGCGATGGTCGGCGGGTGGGTGCTCGCGCGGCCGCTGCTGCTGGTGCCGGTCGCCGAGCGGTTCGGTACGGTGCGACGGATGCCTCAGCCGCAGCGACCTCCGGCGCAGAAGCCGCCGGCGGCGCAGCGGTGAAGCGACTCTGCCGGTGTATCGGCGGCGACTCGCGTCGATCGCTGCTGGACAGCGAGCCCGTGCTGAGGTTCGATTGAAGCGCACAGAGAACGAACACTCACCGCGGGGGACCCTGCCCATGGTCGAACGAAGCAAACGCAACCGGGATTTCGCCGAGACGAGGACCCCGGTGGGCGTCGTCGGAGGGATCGTCGGTCTCATCGCCGCGAGCACGGCGCTTGCGGCCCTCGTCGTGGCCGCCGCGACGCCGGCGATCGCGATGGTCGGGCTCGCGGCATCCGGAACGATCGGAATGTTCGACAACCTGCCGGGCTACCTCGAGATCGACGAACTGTCTGAGAAGAGCAACATCTACGCCACCGGTAAAGACGGAAAGCCGGTGCTGCTCGCCTCGTTCTACGACCAGAACCGCGTCGAGGTCGCATGGAACCAGATCGACCAAGATGTGAAAGACGCCACGATCGCGAGTGAAGACCCGCGGTTCTACGACCATGGCGGCGTCGACATCCAGGGCACCCTGCGCGCGGCGGTCACGACCGCGAGCGGGCGCGAGACGCAGGGCGGTTCGTCGCTCGCGCAGCAGTATGTGAAGAACGTGCGCGTGCAGGAGTGCGAGCTGAACCCCGATGAGGCCGTGCAGGCCGACTGCTACGACGCGGTCACCGAGACGACCATCGACCGCAAGATCAAAGAGATGCGGCTCGCGATCGGCGTCGAGAAGCGCTACAGCAAAGACGAGATCCTGCTCGGCTACCTCAACATCGCGGGCTTCGGCGGCACGGTCTACGGCATCGAGGCGGCCGCGAACTACTACTACGGTGCGTCGGCGTCGAACCTCACGCTCGCGCAGGCGGCGTCGCTCGTGGCGATCGTGAACAATCCCGTGAAGTTCCAGCTCGACAAGCCGAACAGCGAGACGAACGGTGCGGCGAACGGCTACGCGCAGAACCTCGGCCGACGCAACTACATCCTCGGGCGCATGCTCGCCCTCGGCAAGGTCACCCGAGCCCAGTACGACGAGGCCGTCGCCACGCCGGTCGAGCCGAAGATCGTCGAGCCGAGTACCGGATGCCACACCGCAGGCCCGAGCGCGTACTTCTGCGACTACGTGAAGAACATCCTGCAGACCGACCCGATCTTCGGCGAAGATGCCGAGACGCGCATGCTGAACTTCCGCCGCGGCGGCTATGACGTGTACACGACCCTCGACGTCGACCTGCAGGCCGCTGCCGACTCGGCGATGAAGCAGAACGTGCCGATGACCTACCCCGGCTGGGACGTCGGGGGAGTGATCTCGAGCGTGCAGGTCGGCACCGGACGTGTGCTCGCCATGGTGCAGAACAAGGTCTACAGCCAAGATCCGCTCGTGCTGCAGAAGGGTCCGCAGTACACGAGCATCAACTACAACACCGATTACGTGAACGGGGGGTCGAGCGGGTTCCAGCCGGGTTCGACGTACAAGGTCTTCACCCTCGCCCAGTGGCTGAAGGAGGGGCATTCCCTCAATGAACGAGTCGACTCGGCAGTGAAGTCGAACTGGGGAACCTTCCGAGACAGCTGTCTCGGCGACTGGAACACCAACGCCGAGGGGTGGAACCCCAGGAACGATGCGAACGAGTCCGGCGGAAACTACTCGGCCCTCGAATCGACGATCGGCTCGATCAACACCGGGTTCGTCGGCATGGCGAAGAGGCTCGATCTCTGCGGCATCCGAAAGACCGCCGAGGCGTTCGACATGCACCGTGCCGACGGCAACCAACTCGAGCAGAGTCCCTCGACCGTGATCGGCACGAACGAGATCGCGCCGCTGAGCCTCGCGGTCGCGTTCGCGGGCATCGCCAACAACGGCGTGACGTGCAGCCCCATCGCGATCGACCGCATCGTCGGCCGCGATGGCGAAGAGGTCGCACCACCGAAGTCGACCTGCACCCAGTCGGTCTCGCCCGAGGTCGCCGCCGGCATGCATTATGCGCTGCGCCGGGTCATGACGAACGGCACGGCCCAGCAGTCGAACCAGAACACGGTGCCGCAGGTGCCGCTCATCGGCAAGACGGGAACGACCGACTTCGCGAAGGACACCTGGATGGCGGGCGCGAGCACGAAGGTCGCCACGGTGGCCGCCGTCGTGAGCGTCACGGGGGAACAGAATCAGCGCAACACCTCGTTCGACAGCGGCGAGGCTGCGACCGCCCGGCACCGCATGTGGCCGATCGTGATGTCGGTCGCGGCGGCGAAGTACGGCGGCGGCGCCTTCACCGAGGCAGCGCCCGGACCGGTCGGATCGACCGGCGGCGACGACGCAGACGGCGGTGACGACAGCGCCGGCGATGGACCCGGGAACAACGGCAACGGCAATGGCAATGGCAATGGCCCCGGCGGTGGCGGCCCCGGCGGAGACGACTGACGGGTGACGCACGCAATGGGGCGGTCGATGATCATCGACCGCCCCATTCCTCACTCGCGGCTACGTCGTCGCGGCTTCCGCATTGCGGAATCGCACCCGGTGCACGATCCACGCGGCAACCGCGGCGGCCGCCGCACCGAACAGCACGAGCAGCCAGGGGAGCAACGTCGTCGGAGACACCGTCGACGTGCCGGCTGCCAGGGTCTCGGTGCCGGTCGACAGCTGGCCGTTGCCGTCGCTGACGGCCGCGGCGCCTTCGGCGAGCTCGTCGGCGCCCGTTGCGAGGGTCGCGCTTCCGTCGGCGAGCTGTTGCGTGCCGTCGGCGAGCTCGGCTGCGCCGCTCGAGAGCGTGCTCGTGCCGGCAGCCAGGTTGCCCGCACCCGCGCTCAGCGCGCTCACGCCGACCGACAGGTCTCCCGCCCCGGTCGAGAGCCGCTGCGTGCCGTCGGCGAGTCGCCCGGCGCCGGCTGCGAGCTCGCCCGACTTCGTCACGAGGCGCCCGGTGCCGGCGGCGAGTTCGCCTGACTTGGTGAAGAGGGTGTTGGTGCCGGCGGCGAGTTCGCCTGACTTGGTGAAGAGGGTGTTGGTGCCGGCGGCGAGTTCGCCTGACTTGGTGAAGAGGGTGTTGGTGCCGGCGGCGAGTTCGCCGGCCTTCGTGCCGAGCAACTGCGCCCCCGCGGCGAGTCGGCCGGTGCCATCTGCGAGCAGACCGGCCTTCTCGGCGAGCTCAGCAGACCCCGTCGCCACGGTGTCGCTGCCGGCCGAGAGACGTCCGAGCGCGCCCGCCAGTGTCGCCGCGCCCGTTTCCAGGGAGTCGACGGCACCCTTCGTCGCCGCGATGCCTTCACTCAGCTGCCCCACACCTGACGCGACGCCCTCGGCGCCGTCGGCGACACCGGACGCGCCGTTCCGGGCGGCGATCGATCCGTCGCGCAACGCCGCGACCTGGGCGACGAACGCTGCATCGGCACCCGAGGCGACGAGTGCGTCGTGCAGGGTCGAAAGGCCTGCGGCGAGCTTCGTGTTCGCTGCTTCCACCTGCTGGGCCCCGTCCTGCACCGCCACTGCGCCTGTCGAGAGCGCCGAGGCGCCGGTCTGCAGTGTTTCCGCGCCGGACTTGAGCGAGGTGAGACCGCTCGCGAGCGCGCCGGAGCCCGCCCTGGCCTGGGCCGCACCGGTGGCGATCTGGGCCACACCAGCCGAAAGATCCGCAGCACCCGATGCGAGCGCCGTCGTTCCGGCGGCCACCGATCCGGTCGACGTGGCGATTTCGGCGCTGCCGGCCGCGATGAGGCCCGCGCCGGTGTTGGCGGTGCCGATGCCGGCGGAGAGTTGCTTGGCGCCGGTGTTCGCGGTTCCGATGCCGGCCCACAGCAGGCCCGCGCCGGCGTTCGCGGTGCCGATGCCGGCCCACAACTGCCCGGCCCCCGATCTCGCGGTGCCGATGCCGGTGTTCAGTCGCTGTGCCCCACTGTTCAGGTCGCCAGCGCCGGTGACGAGCCTGCCGGCGCCGTCGCTGACCTCGGATGCGCCGTTCGCACTCGTCGCGGCTCCGTCGGCGAGGGAGTATGCGCCCGCTGCGGATTTGTCGGCCCCGGCCTTGAGCTTCGCGGCGCCGGCGGCGGCCGTCGTCGCACCGGCGGCGACCTTGTCTGCCCCGCTGTCGGCTTTTGCTGCGCCGTCTTCGAGGTCGACGGCGCCCGAAGAGAGCTGCGTGGCGCCGTCTGAGAGCTGCGCTGCGCCGTCGTCGACCTGACTGGCGCCCGAGGCGAGCCGCTCGGCTCCGCCGTCGAGCTTGCCGGTGGTGAGCAGGAAGAAGGCCGCGAGTGCGATCAGTGCGATCGCGAGGATCACCGCGGTGATCTTCACCCCCGCACCGTGCTCGTGCGCAGTGGAATCGATTCTCGTCATTGAGGGCTCCTGTGGTCGCTCGGGCGTGACGGCGCGCGTCATCGTCCGGAGGGTGGGTGCAAGACGATGACGGTGCGGGTCATCGGGTGCGCATCACGCGATCGGCGGGATGCGATCCGTCAGGAGGGCCGACATACGGATCGGGCGACACCTTCGTTGGCGCCGCCCGGTACCGAAGTCCCTGAGGGTTCGTTGAATGTAACAGTGCAGGAGGATGTCACAGCGGATGCCCCTGAAGATGTGTGCGGAACTCCAAACGATCGCCGGTCAGGCATGCCATTCCTTGTCGATCGGCGACAGGGACGGTGCGCGGGCGCGTGCGACGCGACCGCCCGTGGCGACTCGCGGGTCAGAAGTCGATCGTGTCGCCCGGCTCGAGGGGAAGGAACTCGCCGCCGCCCTGTTCGGTCGCCCAGGCGAGTCGCGCGTTCGAAAGTGTCTTGCCGAATCGTGAGAGCAGCATCTCGTGCGTGGGGAAGGCGCGGCGTGGCGCGACCGCCTCGACGTAGTCCATGGCCTCGCTGATCTTCATCCACGGTGCGGCCGCCGGCGCCGCGAGCACCTCGACCGCGACCCCCTCGGGCACGGTGAACGAGTCGCCCGCGTAGTACAGTGCGTCGTTGACGAGCACGCCGACGTTGTCGATGACGGGGATCGAGCGGTGGATGATCGCGTGCTGCCCCCCGAAGAAGCGCAACCGGAACGGGCCGGCCTCGACCTCATCACCGGCGGCGACCACTTCGATGTCGAAGTCGGCTGCGGCGGCCGCGACACCGGCCGGACCGAAGAGCCGAACGTCGGTGTTCGCTTCAGTGATGCGTCGCAGTTGGTCGGGTGTCCAGTGGTCGTCGTGCTGGTGGGTGATCACGACGGCAACGGCGCCGGCCGCCTCGGTGATGGGCGTCGTGAACTTGCCCGGGTCGACGAAGAGCCGGTCACCGGAGTCCTCGATCACGAGGGCGGCATGCTCGAGTTTCGTGAGGCGCATGTCTTGAGCCAACACCCGGCGCGTGACGCGGCGCAACCCGTTGCGCCGCGGCGCCTGCCGCGCCTGCCAGAATCGCAGCATGTCGCACTCGCCCAAGCGTCTCGTCGTCGCCGTGAACCCCACGGCCTCGTTCGGGCGCAACCGGTGGGTCGGCGCTGCCGTCGTCGAGCGCCTTCTGGCAGAGGGCTTCGAGGTCTCGATGCTTCGCGAGGCGAACATCGAACTCCTGCGTCGCGAGGTCGAGTCGGCGGTCGCGCGGGGCACCGACGGCCTCGTGGTCGTCGGTGGCGATGGCATGGCGTCACTCGGCGTCAACATCGTCGCCCAGACCGACCTTCCGCTCGGTCTTGTCGCGACCGGCACCGGCAACGACCTCGCGCGGGGCCTCGGGCTGCCGTTCGACGACCCTGCGGCGGCCATCGACGCGCTCGTCGATCGTCTTCGGCGGCCGCCGCGCCGCATCGATGCGGGACTCATCCGCCACGGCGTCCTCTCGACGTGGTTCGCGTGCGTGGTGTCGGCCGGCTTCGACGCGGTCGTCAACGAGCGCGCGAATCGCATGTCGCGGCCGCGTGGGAGCAGCCGCTACACCATCGCGATGCTCCGCGAACTCGCGACCTTCCGCCCCCGGCGGTACACGCTCACGGTCGACGGCCGGCGTCGTGAGCAGCGGGCGATGCTCGTGTCCGTCGCCAACAACTCGTCGCTCGGCGGCGGCATGCGCATCGTGCCGCAGGCCGACCTCGCCGACGGGCTGCTCGACGTGTTCATCGTGCACCCGCTGTCGCGGGCGGGCCTCATCGCCGTGTTCCCGAAGGTGTTCGCCGGCACGCATGTCGACCACCCCGCGGTCGAGTTCCTCACCGGCAGGCACATCGTGATCGAGGCCGACGACGCCGTCGCCTACGCCGACGGCGAGCGCATCGGCTCACTTCCGATCGAGATCGAGGTGGTTCCCGGCGCGCTCTCGGTGTTCGCCTGACCGCTGCGGATGACCCGGGCGCGTCGATTTGCAGGGCCTTCTAAAGTCGGGGCGTCTGTGACTGTTGTCCGGCGTGGCTGCTGCTAACGAGGGGAACTCCTGTTAATC